>CAWGGL010000029.1:0-38889 GCA_963822085.1 uncultured Pseudomonadota bacterium | reverse complement strand
ACAGCTCGTAGCCCGGGTGGAACGAAAGCGACACCCGGGCTGCTTGCTGCTATCCGCTTGCTCGTAGGTCGTCGATGTTGTCGGCAATGGCCTCGCAAGCTTCAGCCAGTTCGAGGAATTCCTGCTTCTTAGCCGGATCCGTGGCCGCTTCCACGAGCTTTCTGTAGCGCGCGGCTTCCTCGCGGTAATAATCGGAATTGTGATTGCGCATGCGGCGACCCTCGGCTGTTGCGCATGGCTTAATGTAGCAAACAGCCCAGTCGGAGCGAAGCAAAATTCGGGAATGAATGATGGGCTGGCCGGGGTCTCGACCCACTTCACTTGGGCTGCAAGGAATCAGCGCTGCAGCACTCCTTCACAAACTCCTGCTCACCGCCATCGGCCGCGCGGCCTTCGGGTCGGGCGCGTTGGCGCGACCATGGGCGCCGTAGGTCGAGGGCGTGCGCTTCTTGGCAAGCTCGCCGGAGACGCCGCGGATGATGCCTTCCGACACCGCATGCGCCGTCGCCAGCACCGTCAGGTTGGTCTGCAACAGGCTCTGGAAGCGGTCGTGGCGGTGGCGCAGACTCTTGAGTGTATCCGGCGCAAGACGCGCGACGGTGGTCCTTGCCTCCCTCAGACGTGCGGTTTCGGCGGCGTAGCTGCGCGCGAGCTCGGATTTGGTCGCCTCGAGCGCGAGCGCGTCGCGCAGGCGGCCGGCGCGCAGGTGCTCGGTCTCGTCTTCGACCGTGTCGATGAGCCGGTCCAGGATGCCGGACACGGTTTCGATCGCCTGCGCGGCCTCGGCGGCATTGGCGATGGCAGGCGTTTCCGCGGGGGCGTTCGGCTCTGCGGCGGCGTTCATTTGGAAACCTCCTGTTGGCCGAGCAGTGTCTTGTACACTTCGTTGGCGATGCCGATGCCGCCGGCCTGGGCGAACGACTTGGAATAGGCCTGGGTCAGGAACGAGCGCCAGACGCCGCTCGCGCCCTTGCCGCCGAAGGGGCCGTCGCCGTCGATACCGGTGTACATCTGCTGGAACATGGAATTGAGGAACACGGCCTCGAAGTCCTGCGCCTCCGCGCGCGCCTTGGCCTGGTTGCCGGTCGGTTGCGGCGTTCCGTTCGGGCTTGCGGCGTTGGCCATCATCAGGTCGATGGGGCGCAGGCCGGGCGGGGGCATGACCATGCTGTTCATCACATCACCACGATGTCGGCTTGGATGGCGCCGGCCGCCTTGATCGCCTGCAGGATGGAGATCAGGTCGCGCGGGCCGATGCCGAGGGCGTTCAGCCCGTCGACCAGTTGCTGCAGCGACACGCCGCCGTTCTTGACCACGGCGAGGCCTCTGCCGCTTTCCTGCACGCCGATCTTGGTACGGTTCACGGTGGTGGTCTTGCCCTTAGAGAACGGCGCCGGCTGGCTCACCTGCGGCGACTCCGTGATGGAGACCGTGAGGTTGCCCTGCGCCACCGCGACCGTGGACACCCGCACGTTCTTGCCCATGACGATGATGCCGGAGCGCTCGTCGATCACGATCTTGGCGGCTTCGTCGGGCTCGACGCGCAGTTGCTCGATGTTGGTCAGCAGCGAGACCACGTTGCCGTGATAGGCCTTCGGCACCTTGAGGTTGATGGTGGCCGGGTCGAGTGGCTCGGCGGTCGGGACGCCGATGAAGTCGTTGATGGCCGCCGCCATGCGCTTGGCTGTGGTGAAGTCGGGGTTGCGCAGCGCCAGGCGGACCTGATGCAGCTTGTTGAGCTGGAAGTCGATCTCGCGCTCGACCAGCGCGCCGTTGACGATGCGGCCGACGGTCGGCACGCCTTGGGTGATGCTGGCGGACTTGCCCTGTGCCGAGAAGCCGCCGACCGCGACCGCGCCCTGGCCGACCGCGTAGACATTGCCGTCGGCGCCGAGCAGGGGCGTGACCAGGAGCGTGCCGCCTGAGAGGCTCTTAGAGTCGCCCAGCGCTGAGACGGTGATGTCGATGCGGGTGCCTTGCGTCGCGAACGGCGGCAGATTGGCGGTCACCATCACGGCGGCCACGTTGCCGGTGCGCAGGGTCTGGCCGCGCACGTTGACGCCGAGCCGCTCCAGCATGGCGGTGAGCGACTGCTTGGTGAAGGGGATGTTGTTGAGGGTGTCGCCGGTGCCGTTGAGGCCGACCACTAGGCCGTAGCCGATCAACTGGTTCTCGCGCACGCCCTCCACATTGACGAGGTCCTTGATGCGCGACGACGCCCCGGCGGCCACCGGGACCGCCAAGGAGGCGAAAACTAAGAGGGCCGTCAGCACGACGGCCTGTGCCGTCACGACGCATCGCGTCGACAGAACAGCCTGCCACGTCTTCGTCATCACTCTCCCCAATGTGACGTTCGACTGCCACTTCCTTTGCGAACGCCGTGCCAACCCCGGCTGTCGCGCTAAGGCATTGATGTGCGCATATTTTTTCAATTCAGGTGGGGAGGGCGGGGCGCTCATGACCCGGCAGGATTGGCCGGAGACGGCAAATTTTGCCGGGGCCTTTACGAACCATTAACCATGGCGGCTCAGGTTGTCCGGTATCAAAAGACCGAATTCGGCTGCCGGTCGAGGATCACGCCATGCGCATCAACGGGACCAATGGAGCCGCGCTCGCAAAAGCGCCTGCCGGCGCCCGGCGCGCCGCGGGTGGCGGGTTTTCGGTGAGCGAGCAGGCGGACACGCCCCAGCCGGCGGCGGCCGGCTCGCTGCGATCCATTTCGACGCTCGATGCGCTCTTGGCGCTGCAAGGCGTGGAGGACTTCACCGCCCGCAAGAAGCGGGCGGTGGCCAAGGGCCGCAATGCGCTCGACGCCCTTGATTCGCTCAAAGCCGGCCTGCTCGGCGGCAGCCTCGACGGCGCCACCATCGCCCGGCTGAAAGTGGCCGTGGACGGCCTGACCGACGAGACTGGCGACGCCCATCTCGACGAACTGATGCGGGACATTCACCTACGTCTCGCGGTGGAACTCGCAAAGGCCGGCGCGAGTTAACCGAAAAGGCAACCGCGCGCCGACCCGCTCGGCTGGGCGTTCTGCCTCAAGTCATTGATCTGTCATCAGATTCTGGCAAGCGTACAGGCTGTATTCGGATATTGTCCGGATCGCGGTGCGCGTATATAAGCCTGCCGCACCGGGAGGGTGGACTTCAGCGTCAAGAATATAAGAAGACATCAGGGAGTCAGTGGGATGTTGGCCAAGACCAAGAGCTACCGGCCGTCCGAAAAGGAGCCGTTCATGAACGAGCGCCAGCGCGAGTACTTCCGCGCGAAGCTGCTGACCTGGCGCGAGGACATCCTGAAGGAATCCAAGGAGACCCTGCAGCACCTGCAGGAGGAGAACCAGAACCATCCGGATATCGCCGACCGTGCCTCGTCGGAGACCGACCGGGCCATCGAGCTCCGGGCGCGCGACCGCCAGCGCAAGCTGATCGCCAAGATCGACGAGGCGCTGGCCCGCATCGACGAGGGTACCTACGGCTATTGCGAAGAAACCGGCGAGCCGATCTCGCTGCGCCGGCTGGAAGCGCGCCCCATCGCCACGCTCTCGGTCGAGGCGCAGGAGCGCCACGAGCGGCGCGAGCGGGTCTACCGCGACGACTGAGGGCGGCGAGCCCAGGCGAGAAGCGGCGGGCGACAAGCACGCAAAATCAATTTGCTGTCTTGAGTCCGCCATGTCGGTGCGGCTGCGCCGGGCATTGTTTTTATTTAGCTTCGGGGAATCGGTTTCCGAATCCTGGCTTCTAACGAAATCCAAAAACACCACGACCCCCGGCTGGGGAGAAGCCGGGGGCCGGGCGTAACCGCCGTTTCCGTTCGCGAACCGAAAACGGCGTGGGAGCTCAAGACGTTACGCAGTCGTCACGTCGTAATCCCAAGCGCTACGGGGCTGGTCGTTCGGTGCGCGGGCGCGCGGCGCCCCGCCGGACTCGGATCCCGCCGCGAGGGCGGGCCGCCTTCAGCCCCGTCGCCGGCGGGCCTTTGCCAATGCCCCGCCAGCCGCCAATCGTCGCCTCCACTCCCCGGCCAGCCGCGTCGCCCGGCCAGCCCTTCGCGTTCCTCGGCTCTGCCCGCGCCGGGCAGAGCGATTTGCGTCGCCGCCCTAGAACGGCAGCAGCACGTCGAGTACCTGCGAGCCGTAGCGCTGCTGCTGCACGTCGGTGATCTGGCCCTTGCCGCCGTAGGCGATGCGCGCTTCGGCGATCTTGCTGGAGTCGATCGTATTGTCGCTCTCGATGTCCTCCGGTCGCACGATGCCGCCGATGATCAGCTCGCGCATCTCGAAATTGACGCGGATGTCCTGCTTGCCCTCGATCACCAAGTTGCCGTTGGGCAGGACCTGCGTCACCACCGCGGCGACGTTGGTGCTCAACGCTTCCGAGCGGTCGACGGAGCCCTTGCCGTCGAGCACGGTGCTCGAGTCGGTGTTGGCCATGCTGCCCGGTACCTCGGTATTGAATATCGGCAGCTTCTTCAGACCCAGCAGTGAGGTGATGTTGGAGTCTTCGGTGCTGGTGCGGTCGCGCTTGGTCTCGTTGGCGATGTTGGCCTTGTCGGTGATGTTGACCTTCACCGTCAGGATGTCGCCGACTTGGTGCGCGCGCTGGTCCTTGAAGAACGCGCGCGAGCCGTTGCGCCACAGCGAGTTCGGATTGTAGGACGCGGGCTGCGCTGCCGGCATTGGCATCCGCACCGGCTTGTAGCCCGGCTGCGCGACCGGGTTCTTGATCGCCGACAGCTTCGGCGGCTCGCCGATATCCTTCAGGCGATCGATGGCGGAACACCCGCTCAAGAGCGATGCCGCGGTCGTCGCCAGTAGCACAGCACGCATCACATTAAGACGTTTCATCGGCTTGGCTTTCACGTTTGAGGTACGAGCGCGAATTCGTACGCAATAGATCTGGTGTTCGACTGCGGCATCCAGTGTGTCCCTATCGCGGCGGAAACGATGGGGCATGGGACTAGCGCTGGCGGGCGCAGCATCGGTTCGAGCCATCTCATGACGGTGCCCCGCGCCGTTGTTCGCCGTTGCGTGTCGCCGGCGCTTGCGCCATCTCGTTCATGGGCTTGTGCACGGTCCGGTTCATGGATCACCGCGTCGCGCCGAGGGCGCCTGTCGTTTGCACGCCGTTGCCGGTGTTGGTGGCGGCGATCTGTGTGCCGCCGCCGCCGATCATCACCCGGTCGGGGCCGACCACGACGCCATGCACGACGCGTTTGGCCTGTTCGTTGAGCACGCCGACCACGTCGCCCTGGGCGCCATTTTCGGTGGCGCGCCCGCGCACTGTCAGCCGAATGCCCGGTACATTGTAGACCAACGTCACCATCTCGTGGCGGTGCACCAGCTCGGGCTTCATCAGGTCGGTGTTGCGCAACGGTCGCCCCGGCTGCAGCGTGTAGCGGGCCGCGAGCCCGACCACACTCGCGCGATCGGTGATGGCGTCGTCCGGCGTCTGGCTCCGCGGACGCCGCGTCATCACGACGTCGTCCTGCTTGATCGTGTCGCCGCGCGACACCGAGCGCGCCAGTGTGACGATCTCTTGCATGGCGGTGACGTGGCCGGTCAGCCGCAGCGCGCGCCGGCTGGGGATCGCGACCACCGCGTTGAAGCGGGTGGTGCGCGGATCGTAGGTGATGCGGGTGACGCGCGGGGCGGCGGTGACCGTCGGCTCGACCTGAATGGGCTGTACGTCGTTGTCGAAGTTCAGCGTCAGATCCTTCGGCTTGCCGAGCGCATATCGTGTCGACAGCGCCTGGGCGACGGGGGCCTCGATGTCCTGCGGCGCGATAGCGCGGCTTGACCGCGTCACCAACACCTCTTGCACGTCGCCGGTCTCGAGCCCGATCAGCGCGTGGGCGCGCACGGCGGCGATCACGTCCGCGGCCGAGACGACGCCGGTCGTGCCGAGATCGGGCGAGCGGAAGATCGGCACATTGGCGATGATGCCGGCGTGCGAGACCAGGTCACCGATGCGCACGATGTCGCCGGTGACGGTGGCGGCAGCCTTCAGCCGCGGCTTGGGCTGGTCGGCGGCTGCGGCCGGCACGGCCGCCGACGCTGCCAGGGCCGCGACGGCGGCGAACGCAATGATGAATTTGCGTATCATGGCTATGCCTCAGCGCGACAGGTTGGCGGTCGTCGATAGCATCTGGTCGGCGGCGGTGATGACCTTGGCGTTCATCTCATAGGCGCGCTGCGCTGAGATCAGGTCGGAGATCTCGCTCACCGCCTGCACGTTGGCCTGCTCGAGATAGCCCTGCTGCAGGTTGCCGAAGCCGTCGGAGGCGGGCGTGCCGTCCTGGTGCGAGCCGGAAGCAGGCGTTTCGAGGTAGAGGTTGTCACCCATGCTTTCCAAACCGGCCTTGTTGATGAAATTGGACAGCGCGAGCTGTCCGATCTGGTTCTGCGCGGTGGAGCCGGGCAGGGTGACCGAGACCTCGCCTTGCGAATTGATCGACACCGAGGTCGCGGTCGCCGGAATCGTAATGCCCGGCTGCACGACGTCGCCTTGCGCGGTGACCAGCCGCCCTTGCGAGTCGAGCTCGAAGGAGCCGTCGCGGGTATAGGCGGTTCGACCGTCCGGCAGCTGGATCTTGAAGAATCCTTCGCCGCGGATGGCGAGATCGTAGTTGTTGCCGGTTTTGGTCAGATCGCCTTGCGTAAACAGGCGCGGGGTGCCGACGGTCTTCACGCCGGAGCCGAGCTCGATGCCGGCGGGCAGGATCGTGCCCTGCGACGACGTTTGGGTGCCGACTCGATTGACGTGCTCATAGAGCAGGTCCTGGAACTCTGCGCGCTGGCGCTTGTAGCCGGTCGTGCGCATGTTGGCGATGTTGTTGGAGATGACCTGGACGTTGAGTTCCTGGGCCATCATGCCGGTGGCGGCGGTGTTGAGTGCGCGCATGATCTATCTCCCGGTGCTCCCGGTTCAGTTTGGTACGGCGGCGAGTTTGTCGATCGCCGCAATCTGCTGGTTGGCCTGCTTAGCGATCATCTCCGCCGTCTCGGTGTAGCTGCGTGTCACCTGGATCATGTGGGTCATTTCCAGGACCGGGCTGACGTTGGATTTCTCAATCGCGCCTTGCATGATGCGCGACGTCTTGTCCGGATCGGGCGTCACGCCCTTGGGCGCGGCGTAATAGCTGTTGCCGTCCTTTTGGAGCTGGTTGGCGTTCTGGAAGCTGACGATGCGCAGATGGCCGCGCGCGGCTTCCTGATTGCTGCCGGCGGTGCGCACGCTGATGGTGCCGTCCTTGCTGATGGTGACGCCGCGGTCGGTCTTCTGGAAGACGATCGGGCCGTTGGCGCCGAGTACCGGATCGCCGGCGCTCGTCACCAACTGGCCGCGCGCGTCGATCTGCAAGTCGCCGTTGCGGGTGTAGCGCTCGCCATTGGCGGTCTGCACCGTGAGGAAGCCCTTGCCCTCGATCGCGACGTCGAGCGGGTTACCGGTGCGCTGCATCGCGCCTTGGCCCCAGTCGACCCAGGTGGCGCGGTCGCGCACGAAATCGAGCCCGCTGTCCTTCTGCGACAGATCGCCGGCGCGTGCGGTCGGCGAGAGGTAGGCCTCAAACAGCGCGCCGTCCGACTTGAAGGCGGAGGTGTTCAGGTTGGCAATATTGTTCGCGATCACGTCGAGCTGCCGCCCGAGCGCAACCTGGCGCGATAGTCCGATCAGAAGGGTATTCTGCATCGGTAACTCCCCATTGCTCCGGCAAACGTGAGCCCTCCCACAGGCCCGCCTTGCCGCATCCGGTGCCGTCGGCTCTCCCAAGCCGGTGGCTGCCGACTGCTTTGCAGCTGCCGTGCCAAGCGATGAAGTCCTTATTATTCAGTATGTTAAAAGATTATGGGGGTGGCGGCGGCCGGGCAAAAATCGCCAGCCCGGTGCGGCTTGCCCGGCAAAACTTGCCGGTCGGGGGCCTATGGCAAGGAACTGTTAACCATACCCTCCTACCTTGCCAAAACGGGCGCGGGGCAATGTGCAATCGGCGGAAATTCCAGGCGGGACTGCCGTTTGCCGGGCAAACCGGTTCGAGCGCAGCGCGGGACATAAGTGATGGCGGCCAAGGCGAAGAAGCAGGCTGACGCGGATGAGGCGGACGACGATGCGCCGGCCAAGGGCAAGGGAAAGAAGAAGCTTCCCGTCAAACTCATCGGCATGGCGGCGGGCGGGATTCTGCTGCTCGGCGGCGCCGGCTACGGCGGCTACATGTTCATGGCCAAGCCCGCGCACCACGCCCCGAAGAAGCATGTCGCCAAGCCCGCGGTCTTCGTCGACATGCCGGACGTGCTGGTGAATCTGTCGCATTCCGGCTCCGACCGTACGCAGTATCTCAAGGTGAAGATCACTCTCGAATTGCCGAACCAGTCGCTGGTCGACAAGATCAAACCGCTGATGCCGCGCGTGCTGGATACCTTCCAGACTTACTTGCGCGAATTGCGGCCGACCGATCTCGACGGCTCCGCCGGCCTCTACCGGATGAAGGAGGCGCTGACTCGGCGGGTCAATGCCGTGGTCGCGCCGAGCCATATCACGGCCGTTCTATTCAAAGAAATCGTCGTCCAGTGACGGCCTGACCCCATGGCACCCAACGATCCGATCGATAAAGAGGCGCTGGCCGCCGAGTGGGGCCAGGCGCTGCAGGCCGAGCAGGGCAATTCGTCCGCGCCCGCCAACCTCGACCCCGACGAGGCCGCGGCGCAATGGGCGGCGATGGTCGACGAGAACGGCGGCGCGCAGGGCAACAAGGGCGGCGCCGAGCGCGTCCTCAACCAGGACGAAATCGACAGCCTGCTCGGCTTCTCGCTCGCCGACGTCACGCTGAACGACAATTCGGGCATCCGCGCCATCATCGACTCGGCGATGGTGTCGTACGAGCGCCTGCCTATGCTCGAAATCGTCTTCGACCGCCTGGTGCGGTTGATGACGACCTCGCTGCGCAATTTCACTTCGGACAACGTCGAAGTCTCGCTCGACCGCATCACCTCGGTGCGCTTCGGCGACTATCTCAATTCGATCCCGCTGCCGGCCATCCTGGCGGTGTTCAAGGCGGAGGAGTGGGACAACTTCGGGCTCGCCACCGTCAATTCGAACCTGATCTATTCGATCATCGACGTCCTGCTTGGCGGTCGCCGCGGCGCGTCGGCGGTGCGCATTGAGGGGCGGCCCTACACCACGATCGAGACCAATCTGGTCAAGCGCATGATTGAGGTGATCCTGGCCGACGCCGAGCTCGCCTTCAAGCCGCTGTCGCCGGTCAAGTTCAATATCGACCGGCTGGAGACCAACCCGCGCTTCGCCGCCATCACGCGGCCGGCCAATGCGGCGATCCTGGTGCGGCTACGCATCGACATGGAGGACCGCGGCGGCAACATCGAACTGCTGCTGCCCTACGCCACCATCGAACCGATCCGCGCCGTCCTGCTGCAGATGTTCATGGGCGAGAAGTTTGGCCGCGACCCGATCTGGGAGGGCCATCTCGCCACCGAGATCGCGCAGGCCGAGATCGGCGTGGAGGCCGTGCTGTATGAAGCCATGCTGCCGCTGAAGCAGATCATGGAACTCGACGTCGGCGACACGCTCACTCTTGAGATGAAGCCGGACGCGATGGTGACGGTGCGCGCCGGCGACATAACGCTCACCGAAGGCCGCATGGGCCGTGTCGGCGACCGCGTCGCTGTGCGCGTGGCCAAACACCTGCGCAAGCCGCGCACCACCTTCGCCATGTTCGAGAATGCGGAGGCTGCCACCAGCCGGAGGGATGCATCATGAATCTTGGCTACCTGGTCGAGAGCATGGTCTCCGTGCTCCTGCTGCTCACGATTCTTTATTGCGTGCGGCTCAACAAGCAGCTTCGCCTGCTCAAGGCCGACGAGCAGTCCCTGCGCGCCACCATCGCCGAGCTCATCACCGCCACCGAAATCGCCGAGCGCGCCATTACGGGCCTCAAGGCGACACTGCGCGAGGGCGAGCAGACGCTGGGTCCGCGGATGGAGCGAATGGAGGCGCTGTCGGACGACCTCAACCGCCAGCTCGCGGCGGGCGAGGGGCTGCTCGCCAAGATCTCGCGCATTGCCGGCGTTGCCGTGCCGGACGACACGCTGACGCCGCCGCCGCCAGTCAATGACGTCAAGGCCGTGGCCGCGGCGGCCCAGGTGTTCGCCGAGCGCGCGCGCGCGCGCCAACGCGGCCAGGCAGCATGATCCGCTTTGCGCGCACGACACGTCTGCTGCCGGTCGTCATCGTCGCGGCCGTGTGTCTGTTCGCGCTGAAGGTGTCGGGGCTCTTGTTCGACGGCGGCTACACGCTGGGTGAGCGGCTGGCGGAGCGGGGCAAGCCGCAACTGAAGATCACCACCGCCGAGAGCGTGCCGGCCCACACCAAAATCGTTTACGCCGACGGCAAGGCCCCGCCGCAGCCCGGGGTGGCATCTTCCGACTCGCGGCTCTCCTGGGCCGAAGCGATGTTCAACTACGGCAATGCCAATCCGGACATCACTGGCTCGGTGCCCGAGTCGGACAAGAACAAGAAAAAGGACGAGGGGCCCGAGCTCAAGGTCAGCGAGAGGCGACCGGCACCGACCAGGGTGGACCAGGGCGCCAGCTCGGTCGTGATCGGTGACGGCCGCATCGCTTCGCCCGGCGAGCGCGCTATCATCGAGCGCCTGAAGCAGCGCAGCAAAGAACTCGACCAGCGCAGCCGCAATCTCGACATGCGCGAGAATTTGCTCAAGGCTGCCGAAAAGCGGGTCGAGGTGCGGGTGCAGGAGCTCAAGGACCTGGAGCAGAAGGTCAAGAAGCAGACCGGCGTCCGCGACAAGTCCGAGCAGGAGCACTTCAAGGGTTTGGTCGAAATGTACTCGGCCATGCGGCCGCAGGACGCCGCCCGCATCTTCGACAAGCTCGACATCGATATCCAGGTCGAGGTCGCGGGCGCGATACAGCCGCGCATTATGTCCGCCATCATGGCCAAGATGACGCCGGATGCGGCCCAGAGGCTCACCGTCGAGCTGGCCAACCGGGCGAACGCCAGCGACCCGCGCAAGCCGGCGAATTCCAGCCAATTGCCCAAGATCGGCAGCGGGGCCGGGGGGCAATGATGGGCAGACGGTTAAGGCGGCGTTAAACGCGCCCGCCTAGGCTGTCGCCACCGGACGTGTCGCCGGCTGGAAGGGGTTATGACGGGTTCGTGCCATCGTCCCATCGGGGGGTGTGCTCATGCGTGCGCGCGGCAGCGTGCGCGCGGCGGCTGCGCACGCGTCCTGCTGCCGGCGTTTCTGCTGCTCGCGGCGGCGCTGGCCTGCGCCCCGGCGCGCGCGGACATGCTGCCCGGCAAGGTCACCACCAGCACCGACCACGGCTTTGCGCGCATGGTCTTCAAGTTCGACCGGCCGGTGCCGGCCCGCGTGAGCCTGACCTGGCCGATCATGATCATCCACTTCGGCAAACCGGTGGATGTCTCGGTCGACCGTCTCAACGAAGGTGCGCCCAGCTTCATCAGCGCGGCGCGCCGCGATCCCGACGGCACCGCCGTGCGCATCGCGCTGGTGCGCCAGGTGAGGTACCACGTCATCCCCGCCGGCGAGCGGCTGTTCATCGATCTACTGCCGGAAAACTGGAGTGGCCTCTTGCCGGGCCTGCCGCAGGATGTGATCGACCAACTCGCGCGCCGCGCCGACGAAGCCGACAAGCTCATCGACAGGGCCCGGCGCGCCACCGATAAGGCGCTGGCCCACCCGATCCGCGTCAAGGTCGCGACCCAGCCGACCTTCACCCGCTACGTCTTCGACCTCAAGACAAAAACCCATGTCGACCCCGAGCGCGGGGAGGGCACCTATACGCTGCATTTCGACCAGCCGATCAAATGGGATTTGGGCGACGCGCTGGCCGACCTGCCGCCAACGGTGAAGATGATCGATACGACGCACACGGACCGTTCGGCGGCGGTGCGCTTCAAGCTGAGCAACGACCCATCGGTGCGCACCTTCCGCGCCGGCAGCAGCTTCGCGGTGGATATCGGCCACGCCGGCGTTGCCGCGCAGCAGGCGCTTGCCGACGGCGCGGCGGAACTGGCCGCGCGCGGGTCGGACGCCCCCGCAATCACGCCGCCCGAGACGGTGCCGGCGGAAGCGGCGGAGCCGGCCGCGGCGCCCAAGTCAGCGGCCCCGCTTGCCGCTGCCGGCAACGGCGATGCGCCGCCGATGGTCGATATGGCCGCTCCCGGCGCGCCGCCCGGCGCCAAGCCGGCGCCGCCGCCGTCGCCGCGTATCATGGTGCAGGAGCATCACGCGGCGACGAGCTCGCCGCCGGCCGTCAAACCGACCATGAAGCCGGCCATGAAAGAGGCCAAAGCCAATCCGCCGATGGCCCAGCCTGCGATGGCCGAACCGGACGCGGTCAAGCCGGATGGCGTGCACCATGAAAGCCGGCACGCCGCGCCGCCTGCGCGCGCGGCGCGCGCGCCTGCGCCCCCATCACCCAAGCCGCTCGAGCCGATCGCGTCGCGGTCCGCGAAAGCATCGTCGCATGCGCCGGCGAGCAAGCTGTCGGCGGACAAGGCACCGCACCATACGGCCGCGAAGCAAGACGCTGCAGCGCAAACGCCGGCGCCCAACCCGAACGCGCCGGTGGTCGCGGGCCTCCACCGCGACGGCCAGACGCTGGAGATCGAATTTCCGTTCGCGGTGCCGACCCCGGCCGCGGTGTTCCGCCGCGACGACACGCTGTGGATGGTGTTCGACAACCCGGCCAAGATCGACCTCGGTAAGCTTTCGGCCGACTCCGGCGGTGCCATCCGCAGCGCCACGGTCTCGCGCAGCGAGGACGGCGCCGCGGTGGTGCGCGTCCGCTTGCGCCGCCCGCGGCTGATCAGCGTCGATCGCGACGGCCCGGCCTGGACGGTGACCATCGCAGATACCGTCACCACCCCTAGCCATCCGCTCACTATCACACGCGCTATGGTCGGGCACGACCGCGCCAATCTCGTCGTTCCCTTCCCGCATCCGGGCAAGCTGCATGAACTGCATGATCGGGAGGTCGGCGACCGCCTTCTGGTGCTGACTGGCCTAGGGCCCGTGCGCGGGTTCCTGCGCGCGCGCGATTTCGTCGAACTCGACGTGCTGGCGTCGCGGCAGGGCATGGTGGTCAAGCCCATCGCCGACGACGTCACCGGCAAGGTCGGCTCCGACAACGTGATCTTCACCCGGCCCGGCGGCTTGGCGCTGTCGGCGGCGATGAACCCGGAGCAGCAATCGACAGCCAGCTTCCGCGTCACCACCTTCGACAACCAGCTCTGGAGCCTCGACCGCAGCGGCAATTACTTCCGGCGCGAGTCGAAGCTGATCCAGATGGCCGCCGCCGCGCCGCCGGGCAGGCGCAAGATCGCGCGGCTGAATCTCGCGCGCTTCTATCTTGCGCGCCACATGTCGGCCGAGGCCATGGGCGTGCTCAACGTGGCCTACGCCGACCACGGCGACGACGTGACCGGCAGCGTGCTCAAGTCGGTCGCCAACATCATGCTCGACCGGCCGAAGGCCGCGCTCAAGGACCTGTCGCAGCCGCAGGTCGGCAACCAGCTCAACGCGCCGATCTGGCGCGCGATCGCCTATGCGCGTCAGGGCAAGTGGACGGAGGCGCACAAGCTGTTCGCCAACGTGCAGACCACGGTGGCCGCGCTGCCGCTCGAATTGCAGCGCATGGCGCTGATCGAGGCGCTGCACGCGGCCGTGGAAGTGCGCGATTTCGGCCAGGCCGAGCGACTGGCCAATCTGCTCGACGGACTCGGCGTTCCAGACGCGATGAAGCCGGAACTCGAGGTCCTGGTCGGCCGCCTCGACCAGGGGCTCGGCCGCAACAACGACGCTCTCGTCAAATTCGAGGCCGCTGCCGACTTGCCGGTGCGGCCGGCGGCCGCGCAGGGCCGGCTGTACGACATCGAGCTGCGCCACAAGCTCGGCCAGATGACGGACAAGCAAGCGGTCGCGGCACTGGAAATGCTCACCACCGTCTGGCGCGGCGATGCGACGGAAGCGGAAGGCCTGCGCCTGCTCGCCCATCTATACACCAAGGAAGCGCACTACCGCGAAGCCTTCCACGTGATGCGGGTGGCGCTGTTGGCGCATCCCAATTCGGATCTCACGCGCAAGATCCAGGACGAGGCGGCGTCCACGTTCGAGAGCCTGTTCCTATCGCACAAGGGCGACACGCTGCCGCCGATCGAGGCGCTCGGGCTGTTCTACGACTACCGCGAACTGACGCCGATCGGGCGGCGCGGCGACGAGATGATCCGCCGGCTCGCTGACCGGCTGGTGGCGGTCGATCTGCTCGGCCAGGCGGCCAAGCTGCTGCAGCATCAGGTCGACTACCGCCTCGAAGGCGCCGCGCGCGCGCAGGTGGCGACAAAACTCGCGGTCATCTATCTGAAGGACCATAAGCCGGCGCGCGCGCTCGCCACCTTGCAGTCGACGCGCACCGCCCAGCTCAATAGCGACCTGCGCGACCAGCGCCTGCTGCTGCAGGCGCGGGCCTTGTCCGACCTTGGCCGCTACGACCTCGCGCTGCAGCTCATCAAGGACGTCAAGGGCCGTCAGGCCATGCGGCTGCGCGCCGACATCCTGTGGGGCGGGCACCGCTGGCGCAAGGCGGCCGAGGAGATCGAGCTGCTCTACGGCCACCGTTGGCAAGACTTCCGGCCGCTCAACGCGAACGAACGCTTCGACATCCTGCGCGCCGCGATCGGCTATGCACTCGCCGACGAGCCGCTCAGTCTGCGGCGCTTCCGCGACAAATACGCGGCCAAGATGGACAGCGGTCCCGACGGTCATGCCTTCGACGTGGTGACCGCCCCGATCGGCACCAGCAACGCGGAATTCCGCGCGGTCGCCACCCGCCTCGCAAGCCTCGACACGCTCGATGCGTTCCTGGCCGACATGCGCAAGAGCTACCCGGGCTCGAATGCTCTGCCGCCGAAGGACACCGGTCCTCGCCCGGCCGGCAAGGGCGCGAAGGCCGATACCGCGGCACCGAAATTATCGCCGCCCGAGACCGTGTCGCCGGCCGCATCCAAGACCAATAGCAAGCCCGGCAAGACGCCGGCGCTGAAGTCGTCCGGCCCCTCCGCCGCCAATGCGCCGACCAAACCCACGGCCGCCGCCAAGCCGGTGGCGCCGAAGGTCCCGAAAGGCGTGCCGCTCGTGCCCGATCAGCCCACCGGCTCGATCGCGCGGCACTGAGGGCGTAGTCCCGATAAAGCCCGCTTGAATTGGTCTTGAGACACGTTCACCGCTTCGCGGCGGTGGCGAACGTGTCTTGGGTCTTGTTTGTCGTTCTTGCTTGTTGCGTTTGCGGCCAGCGAACCGGTTCCCGCGTCGCCTGGAAACGCCCTAATGCCCGTAGCTCTGGATCAGGCTTCCCGCCACCAAACTCCAGCCGTCCACCAGCACGAAGAAGATCAGTTTGAACGGCAGCGACACCACCACCGGCGGCAGCATCATCATGCCCATCGACATCAGCACCGAGGCCACTACCAGGTCAATGATCAGGAACGGTAGGAACAGGAGGAAGCCAATCTCGAAGGCGCGCTTGAGCTCGGAGATCATAAAGGCCGGCACCAGCACCCGCAGCGACAGGTCCTGCGGGTTCTTCGGCCGCGGCTGGTGCGACATATCGACGAACAGCTTGAGATCCTTGGGCGAGACGTTCTGCTCCATGAACGCGCGCAAGGGCTCTGAGCTTCGCTCGAACGCCTGCTCGACTGTGATCTGCTGGGCGACCAACGGCTTGACGCCGGCGTCATAGGCGCGCTGCAGCGTCGGCCCCATCACGAAGGCGGTGAGGAACAGCGCCAGCGACACGATCACCGCGTTGGGCGGCGCGGTGGCCGTGCCGAGCGCGGTGCGCAAGAGCGACAGCACCACCACGATGCGCGTGAACGACGTCATCATGACGAGGATGGACGGCGCCAGCGACAGCACGGTCAGAAGCGCGACCATCTGGATCACGCGCTGGGTCAGGCCGTTGCCGTGGCCGAGATTGACGCTGATCTGCTGCGCGAGCGCCGGTGTGCTCGTCGCCGCGATCGCCAGCCCGACTACTCCGATCGCTACCGTCGACAGACGGACGCGGCGATCGAAGATGTCTGTCACGATTTGCCTGATGGACGGCCGAGCAAGCTGGCCATCTCCTCTTCCAGATTGTCGTAGAGATTCTTGTCGTGGGCCGGGGCCGGCTTCGCTTCGGATGTGGGCTTCGGTTCGATTTTGGGCTCGACCTTCGGTTCGCTCTTGTACTCGAACTTGGGCTCGGTACGGGGCTTGGTGCGGGGCTCGGCCGTGGCGCCGAAGCGCGATTCGAACTTGGCCTGGGGTTCGAGTTTCGGTTCGGCCTTGGGAGCGGGCCGGCTGATGGGCTTGGCCTCGGCGCGCGGCTCGATCTTCGGCTCCGGCACCTTGGCTTCGCGCGCCGGTGCCGATTCGGGGGCCGGGGCATAAGCCTGCGTGGCGAGCGGGTCGGTCACGGGCGGTCGGCTTTCGGTTAACGGCGCGCGGCGCAGTGCGGCTTCGAGCTGCTGCGCCATCTCCGAGAGATTATGCTCGGCAGCAGGCGCCGGTTCGGGTGACGGCGGTTCCGCCGGCATCGCGCGCGGTTCGACCGGTGGCGCGGCGGCCTCCGGCGGTGTGAGTTTGCTGGACAGCTCGGCGGCAAGACCGCTCAGGCTGTCGGCGGGGCGGGGGGCGGCGCCGGATTCCTGTGGCAGCCACGGCTCGTCGCTCACGGGCGCGCGCGGGGCCATCGACTCCTCGGGCGGCGCGCCGCGCTCCGGCGCGCGATAGGGCCGCGGCGGTGCCACCGGCGGCGGCTCGTTCGCGGGCTGCAAGGGCCATGCGGTTTCGGCCGTAGGGGCAGCCCGCAGCGTAGGTTCGCCCGGCAGGCCGGGCCGCGTTGACTCTCGCGCGGCGGCCGCGCGCACGATGTTGGGTTCGATCACCACATCGGTGGGCCCGCCGATCATCAGCAGATGCTCGATATTGTCGCGGCGGATCAGCACCAGGCGCCGCCGGCCGTCGACGCTCGCTGCGTCGATCACGGCAAGCCGCGGCTGGCGGCCGCGCGCGCCGGTGCCGCCGAGCCGGTTGCCGCCGAAGCGGCGTACCACCCAGGCCGTGAGGCCGATGAGCGCCAGTACCACCAAGAAGGCGATAAAGAAGCGGGCGGCCAGCGGCAGCTCCGAGCCGAACAGTTCGAACATCGATCGCGCTCCTTACACCCTACCGCGGCTCATAAGTCTCGAACGTCTCGAGCAAATCCGAATGGTTAACGCTTCAGGCACTATTTGCC
Organism: uncultured Pseudomonadota bacterium; assembly: GCA_963822085.1. Lineage (GTDB taxonomy): Bacteria > Pseudomonadota > Alphaproteobacteria > Rhizobiales > Xanthobacteraceae > Pseudolabrys. Next base: position 21,554 of record CAWGGL010000029.1, on the reverse strand, counting down.
GCCCCAAATACTAACAGACTCTTAACAAATAAAGGCCTTTTTGGCACGCTGGGCCTGTGGCGCCGCATTTATCATGGTAAACGGCCCGTCAACAATTTCCCGCTCAACTCGGCCCATTTAACCAGCGGTTAACCATAAGCCCGGCAAACTCTGCCTAGGGCGGGTGATCTGCCCGAGGGCCCGGACCTCAAGGGCCTGCAACCCAAGGGGGCAGCAACCCAAGGGGGCGGCAACGGGGAGAGCGATGGGATTCGGAATAGGTAGTCTGCCGATTTTGCACGTGCTGCGCACCCGCATGGAGTGGGCGCAGGCGCGCCAGAGGGTGCTGGCCGAGAACGTCGCCAACGCCGATACGCCCGGGTTCAGGGCGCAAGACCTGGTGCCGCCGAAATTCAATCAGGGGAGCGCGCTCCGGCAGCCGCACGTCAGCGGCGTCGCGCTTGAGCGTACCAATCCGCTTCACCTGGCCGGCTTCCCGAGTGCTGGCAGCTCGTTCCGCTCGACCAGCGCGGGCAACTTCGAAGTGACGCCCACTGGCAACGCGGTCAACCTCGAAGACCAGATGATGAAGGTCGCCGGCAACCAGATGGATTACCAAGTTGCCACCACGCTCTATACGCGCAGTCTTTCGCTCATCAAGACCGCGCTCGGCAAGTAGAGCAGTAGAGGAGAGCACTCGTGGACTTCTTCAAGACGCTGACCGTGGCCGCTTCGGGCCTGCACGCCCAGGCCGGTCGCATGCGCATCATCGCGGAAAACATCGCCAACGCCGATTCGACCGCCACCACTCCGGGCGGCAATCCCTACCGGCGCAAGATCCCGACCTTCGAAACCGAATTCAATCGCCATCTCGGCATCGAAGAGGTGACGCTCGGCAAGGTGGAAGGCGATCAGTCGCCGTTCACGGTCAAGCACGAGCCGGGCCATCCGGCCGCCGACAAGAACGGCAACGTGAAGTACCCGAACGTCAATTCCCTGGTGGAAATGACCGACATGCGGGAAGCGCAGCGGTCCTATCAGGCCAACATCAACGTGGTCACCGCTACCCGGCGTATGATCCAGCGCACCATCGACATCCTCAAGGCTTGATCGGGCGGATCGCACCGAAGCGATCCGTGCGCAAGCAAGAGAAGGAGTGAACCGCCATGGTCTCACCGATCTCCGCCGCCAGCACTTACGCCAACATCGCGCGCCTTGCCGCCGATCCGTCGCGCTCGTCCGACGCCGGTCTCGGGGCGGGCCTCGGCGCCGGTAACGAGAGCGACACGTCCTTCTCCTCGGTGCTCAAGAAGGCGATCGACGGCGTCAACGAAATCGGCCGCAAGTCCGACGCGCAGATGATGGCCGCGGCCAACGGCAAGTCCGACATGGTCGACGTCGCTACCGCCGTGTCGCAGACCGAGGTCGCCATCGACGCCGTGGTGGCGGTGCGCGACAAAGTGATCGCCGCCTATCAGGAAATCATGAGGATGCCGATCTGACGCCGTCCGCGCGCCGCTCGGCAGGACCGCAAACATCAAGTCGCAAGGAATTCGCATGACCGGACCAGAAGTTCTCGATATCGCCCGCGAGGCCATTTTCACGCTGGTCGAGGTATGCGCACCCGTGATGCTGGTGGGGCTCGCGGTCGGCGTCATCATCTCGCTGCTGCAGGCGCTGACCCAGATCCAGGAAATGACCATCGCCTTCGTGCCGAAGATCCTGGCCATCTTCTTCGCGCTGTTGGTCGCGCTGCCATTCATGGCGGAAAAGCTGCACGCGGAGATGCTTCGCATCGCCGCCCATATCGTCAGCGGCTAGGGCCCGATCGCGAAAGGCGGGATGACGATCCGAAAGGGAGTCGTCCCGCATTGGTGTGCGGTTCCTGACGGCGCGGGCGGTCTTCGGGGCGGGACAGCGTCAATAGGCGTTTATAACAAGAAGCTTCCAGGATGCAGATCGACGTTTCATTCCTGCCCACGCTGACCGCCGCATTTCTGCTGACCTTCGCGCGCATGGGCACCATGGTCATGCTGTTGCCGGGCATCGGGGAGATGACCCTGCCGCCGCGCGTGCGGCTGTCGCTGGCGCTGCTGCTCACGCTGGTGCTGCTGCCGGAGCACGAAAAGGCCTATGCAGTGAGCCTCAATTCGCTGGCGCCCGTTTTCACCATGATGATCGAGGAAATCATCGTCGGCATCATCCTCGGCATGACGGCGCGGCTGGCGATTTCCGGTCTGCAGGTGGCGGGCACCGTGGTCGCCCAGCAGATGGGCCTCGGCTTCGTCACCGCCCTCGACCCGACCCAGAACCAACAGGGCGCGCTGGTAGGCAATTTTCTCACCTTGCTCGGCATCACTCTGATCTTCGCGACCGACCTGCATTACCTCGTGATTGCCGCTCTCAACGACAGCTACAACATCTTCAAACCGGGCGAGTTGCCGCTCGCCGGCGACGTGGCGCAGCACATCACCCACGTCGTCGCCACCGCCTTCCGCATCGGCATCCAGCTTTCTGCGCCCTTCTTGGTGTTCGGTCTCTTGTTCAATCTCGGTCTCGGCGTCCTGTCGCGGCTGATGCCGCAGATGCAGGTGTTCTTCATCGGCCTGCCGCTGTCGATCATGCTCGGCATGTTGCTCCTGCTGGTCGTGATCGGCGCCATGATGGGCACTTTCGTGCACTATTTCGAAGGCGTCCTCGCCTCCATCGCGCTCAATTAGCTGGGGGATAGGGCGCTATGGCGGAGGAAGACGACTCCGAGAAAACAGAAGACCCGACATCGAAGAAACTGGACGAGGCGATCAAGAAAGGCGACGTCGCCAAGAGCCAGGAGGTCGGCACCTGGTTCGTCATGGCCGGTGGCACGTTGGTGCTGATGGTCTTTTCCGGCGGTATGGGCGCGAGCCTCAGCACCACGATGCGCGGGCTGATCGCCAACTCCTGGCAGATTCCCGTCGATCCGACGGGCTTGAGGCTTCTCTACGAGTTGATCGGGGAGCACATCCTGGCAGCGATGGCAGTGCCGGTACTGCTCCTGGTGCTGGCGGCGCTGGCCGGCAACATGATCCAGCACCGGCTGGTGTGGTCGGTCGAATTGCTCACGCCGAAGCTGTCCAAGATCTCGCCGATCGAAGGGGCCAAGCGCCTGTTCTCCATGGTGGCCGTGGCCAACTTCCTCAAGGGCATGGTCAAGATCCTGGTACTTGGCGCCGTGCTCACCGCGCTGATGTGGCCCGAGCGCTACCGCATCATGGCGATGGTGCGCACCGATCCGGCGGCGATCCTGCCGGTTACCCGTTCGCTGTCGCTCAAGCTCATGGGTGCGGTGGTCGCCATTATGGCGGTCTTGGCGGTCGCCGATTTCCTGTTCCAGTACCGGCGCTGGTACGAGAAACAGAAGATGTCGCTCAGGGACATCAAGGATGAGTTCAAGCAGTCGGAAGGCGACCCGTTCGTCAAGGGCAAGCAGAAGCAGATGCGCCAGTCGCGCTCGCGCAAGCGCATGATGGCGGAGGTGCCCAAGGCTGCGGTGGTCATCACCAACCCGACCCACTACGCAATCGCCCTGCAATACGAGCGCGGCATGGAGGCGCCGATCTGCGTCGCCAAGGGCGTGGACGCCGTCGCGCGCAAGATTCGCGAGATCGCCGAGGAACACCGCATCCCGTTGGTCGAGAACCGGCCACTGGCGCGCGCGCTGCACGCGACAGTGGAACTCGACCAGGCTATACCGCCCGAGCACTACAAGGCGGTGGCCGAGGTTATCGGCTATGTTATGCGCCTGCGCCGGGCCGCCAGCGGCGTGCAATAAGAAGACCGGGACGGCGCCGGCCGGGGTCTTGCACGCCGGGGCCGGCTTAAGGCACTTGGAGGTTCCGGCGCCTACACGCGCCGCGGCAGGACAGGGTTCGGCACCGTTATGGCAGGTCAGGATCTACCCGCGCGGACGTCGGCGCAGGAGAGCGGAGAGGCGGAAGGCCGGTCGGCCTTCGACCAGAGCGAGCGCGCGCCGCGCGGCGGCTCGATCGGCATGGTGCTGCTGGTGGCGCTGCTCCTGGTGGCCGCCGTCGCCGGCTCGATCTACGTGGGGCGCGGCCATGCCGAGAACTACATCCTGGTGCTGCTCGCCGTGCTCGGCACCGTCGGCGTGTTCTCGCTGTTTGCGCTCGCCGCCGGTATCATGCGCTTCGGCGGGCGCGAGCAGGGCAATCCGCTGCTCAAGACGGTGGTCGACAACGACTTCGACGGGGTCGTGGTCACCGACCAGAACGGCCGCGTCTTCTACGCCAACGCCGCTTATCTCGACCTGATCGGGGCGCAGGGGCCCGAGGACGCACGACCGATCGAACGGGTGTTCATCGGCGACCCGGACGTTTCCGAATCGATCTACCGCCTGCTCAAGGCGGCGCGCGAAGGCCGTCGCCTGCAGGAGGAGGTGCGCGTCGCCGGCCAGACCGGCGAAGCCGGGCGCTGGCTGCGCCTGCGCGTGCGTCCGCTCGGGGCCGGCCGGCGCAATGCGCACCTGGCCGTGTGGTCAATCGCGGACGTCACGCGCGAGCGCGAGCGCCAGGAAAACGTGTTCCAGGAGCTGCAGCACGCGATTGATTATCTCGACCACGCGCCGGCCGGCTTCTTCTCGGTCGATGCCGCGGGCCACATCGTCTATCTCAACGCGACGCTCGCGAGCTGGCTCGATCACGACCTGGCCCAGGTCGGCGCCGGCGCGCTCAAGCTCGGCGACATCGTCGCCGGCGAGGGCGCGGCGCTGCTGACGACGCTCGTCGCGGCGCCTGGCGACGTGAAGACCGAGGTGGTCGATCTCGATCTCAAGACCCGTACCGGCAAGCCGGTGCCGGTGCGCCTGTTCCACAAGGTGGCGTTCGGCGCTGACGGTACGCCGGGGGCGTCCCGCACCCTGGTGCTCAACCGCGCGCAAGGGGCGGGCGACGAGGCGCAGCGTGCGGCGGAAGTGCGCTTCATGCGCTTCTTCCAGAATACGCCGATGGCGATTGCCACCGTCGACAAGGTGGGCCGTATCGCCCGCAGCAATGCGCGCTTCGCCAACGCCTTCGAGGATGTGCTCAAGAGCGACGCGCGCTCGATCCTGGGGGTGGTGGCCGAGAACGACCGTCCGGTGCTGGAAGGGGCCATCGCCAAGGCGGCGGCGGGCGAGGGTGACATCGCGCCGGTGGAGGCCAAGCTTGCCGGCGCCGACGACCGCTGGGCGAGTTTCTACGTTTCCGCGGTCGACGCCGCCGACCGCGACGGCGAGGCGGCCATCGTCTATGCGCTCGAGACCACCGCGCAGCGCACGCTGGAAGACCGCATCAACCAGCAGCAGAAGATGGAGTCGGTCGGCCAGCTCGCCGGCGGCATCGCCCACGACTTCAACAATGTGCTCTCCGCCATCATGATGGCGACCGACTTCCTGCTCAATTCGCACCGGCCGACCGATCCGTCTTTCAAGGACATCATGCAGATCAAGCAGAATGCCAACCGCGCCGCCGCTTTGGTGCGGCAGCTGCTGGCGTTCTCGCGCAAGCAGACGCTGCGTCCGCAGGTGCTCGACCTCAACGAGACGCTGAGCGATCTCACCATGCTGCTGCGCCGGCTGATCGGCGAGCGCGTGACGTTGACGCCGGCGTTCGGGCGCGATCTCTGGCCAGTGAAGGCGGACCTCTCGCAGTTCGAGCAGGTGGTCGTCAATCTCGCGGTAAACGCGCGCGACGCCATGCCGGAGGGCGGCAAGCTCACCGTTCGCACCGCCAACGTGCCGGCGGATGAAAGCGCCAAGCTCGGCTACAAGGGCATGCCGCACGGCGACTACGTGCTGGTGGAAGTCAGCGACACCGGCACGGGCATCCCGCAGGACATCCTCGACAAGATCTTCGAGCCGTTCTTCTCGACCAAGGAGGTGGGCAAGGGCACCGGCCTCGGCCTCTCCACGGTCTACGGCATCGTCAAGCAGACCGGCGGCTTCATCTATGCCGACAGCGAGCCGGGCCGCACCTCATTCCGTATCTTCCTGCCGCGCCACGTGCCGGGCGCCGAGGAGGTGGCGGCCGAAGCGGCCGAAGCCGCGGCGGCAGCGGCGCCTGTCGCCGAAACCGGGGCCGAGGGCGCGGCGCGGGCAGCGAGCGCCGACCTGACGGGGCACGGTATCATCCTGCTGGTCGAGGACGAGGAGGGGCTGCGTGCCCTCAACGCCCGCGGGCTTTCCTCGCGCGGCTACACCGTGCTGGAGGCCGGCAACGGGGTCGAGGCGATCGAGGTGATCGAGGCCGAAGGCCACGTCGACCTGGTCGTGTCGGATGTGGTGATGCCGGAGATGGACGGCCCGAGCCTGCTCAAGGAGCTGCGTCGGCGCGATCCGACCGTGAAGATCATATTCGTATCCGGCTATGCCGAGGAGGCCTTCAGCAAGAACCTGCCCAGCAATGAGCAATACGCCTTCCTGGCGAAGCCGTTCACGCTGAAACAATTGGTGGCGGCGGTGAAGGAGACTATGGCGGGCTGACGTCCCGCGGGCCGCACCAGCGTTTACGGCTCGTTAATTGTTCTGGTATGCCACGGCCCCCCTCCGTCGCGGCTTTTTGGCGCGACCCTCGTTGACCGCAAGCGTAAACCAGTCTATTTCCCCGCTCTTGCAACTTGGTTTTCGGCTTCAACTTGCTGCCACGCTCCCGGCTTTGGGCTGCGCCTCAAGTGATCTCCCAAAACTTGGACAGTTGCACGCCGGCGCGGGTTGCGCGGGCGATCAACGGAAAGGCGTGAAAGGAACTCTGAATGGCTACGGGCACTGTGAAGTTCTTCAATACCCAAAAAGGCTACGGCTTTATCCAGCCAGATGATGGCTCCAAGGATGTGTTCGTCCACATCACCGCCGTCGAGAAGGCTGGGATGCGCTCGCTGGTTGAGGGTCAGAAGGTCTCCTTCGAGATTCTGGTCGAGCGCGGCAAGCAGGCCGCCGGCAATCTGCAGCCGGCCTGACCGTCCGCAAAGGACTTCGCTTTGAAATGAAAGCCCGGCGGCGACGCCGGGCTTTTTGTTTGTGTACTTATAATCTGGGCAAGATGCGAAACAACACGCGGCCCGTCACGCTGCAATGACCCAGATGTTTTTTCACCGGGGAGGAAGCCGCCAATGGACATCTTCGCTTGTGGATCGTGGCCGCCGCGCAAAGTCGGGCCGTGGAGCTTCACCTGTCCGGTCGACGCAACCGACTACGACGAGTCGTTCGACGTCGCCGACAAACGCCTTTATGAGGCGAAGTCCACGGGCCGCAATCGCGTGGTCGGGGCCGCGTCGCTGGCAGAGGACTTGCCGGATCCCGTGGCGCAGGCGGGGTAGGGCTATTTCCGCAGCCGGCTCAGGGCCTTCTTGGCGTCCTGGCTCCCGTCCTTGGCGGCCTGCGTGTACCATTTGATCGCCTGCGTTTTGTCGGCGGTGACGGCTTCGCCCTTCTCGTACATCTGCCCGAGCATGTACGCGCCCTGGGCGTTGTCCTGATCGGCGGCCTTGCCGAACCATTTGAAGGCGGCCTTGAGATCTTTCCGCACTCCGTCGCCGCGATACAAGAGTTCGGCCAGATGGACCTGCGCATCGGCCATGGCAAGGGCGTCGGTGTCGATGGCGGCTTTGGTGTAGTTCGCTGCCGCTGTCGCCTTGTTCAGGTGGACGCCTAAGCCGTGTTCGTACATCAGCGCGAGCTGGTAGTGGGCGTCGCCACTGCCAGGCGCAATGGCGGCTTGTCCGAACCAGAGGGCGGCCAGGGTGTCGTGGCCGGGAACATCCTTGTCGTGGCGCAAAAGCATCGCGAGGTCGTAGTCGTCCGGATTCGTGTCGCTGACGTTCTTCAGGGTGTACCAGATCACTGCGTCGAGTGGGCTCTTGGCGACGCCCTTGCCTTTCGCATAGGCCTCCGCGAGGTCGCGTTCGGCGCCGGTTTGGCCTTGCGCCGCGGCGCGCGCATACAACTTGAACGCTAGTGTCCTGTCCTTTTCCTTGCCCATGTCCACCGCAACATCATGCATGATGGCTAGGGCATATTGAGCCTCGGCGTCACCCTGCTTGGCGGCCGTTGCGTACCACTTGAAGGCGGCTGCTTTCTTGTTGTCTCGCTCATAAGCGTGCGCCAGCGCGCGCTGCGCGTCGGCCGAGCCCCGCTCGGCGCCCTTCTTGAAGAGCTCAATCGCCTTGGGATCGAGGCGGTCGTCATAGATTTCTCCGAGCTTGTACATGGCAAAGAGGTTGCCCTGGGCGGCGCCGGCCTTGAGCCATTTCATCATCGCATCGTCGGCGCTGCGGCTCGGACACACGTTCTCTCCGCAGAGCAGGCCGAGCACCGTTTGTGCGACGGCGTCGCCTTGTTCGGCGAGTGGGGCGACCAGCGGGTAGGCGGTCTTGAAGCGGTTCAACGCGAAGCGCTCCATCGTCGCCTTGACGCCTTGCGCCAGCGCGGCCTTGGTGGCCTTCGCGTCCTTCGGGAGGCCTTCGCCTCGTGACAGCAGGCGATCCAGCTTGGCCTTTGCGTTCGGGATATGAAGACGGTTTGCTTCCCAGTACCATTTGACGGCCCTGGTCAGGTCCTTGGGCACGCCATCGCCCATCTCGTACATCTGCGCGAGCTGGTACTGGGCGTCGCCATAGGACGCATTGGCGCTCAATTCGAACCAGAGTGCGGCGACCGCGTGGTTTTGTACAACGCCGTCACCGCGCAGGAACAACCGCCCCAGGTCGAACTCGGGGGCGCCCGTGTTGTCGGCGCCACCATCGACGGCCGCAAGCGCGTACCAGCTGATCGCGGCGATCAGGCTGCGGGGGACGCCTTGCCCTGTCTCATACATTTTGCCAAGGGCGCGTTGAGACTGGCTTTGCGCGGCGATATGGGCGTCGAGCCCGTAATCTTCGTCGCCAGGTTCCGGGTCTCGCGCATATCCGTGCGCATCGGCGTCGAGTCCCGCGACCATGGAGTACCATTTGAAGGCAGTGGCCGGCTCCTTCGGCGCGCCCGCCCCGTTCAAATACATGTCGCCAAGGTGTTTCGCGGCTTGCAGCAGCTTGCGATCGGCGGCCTTGGCGTAGAGCGCGAGCGCCTTGGCCTCATCCTTCTTCACGCCCTTGCCGTCTTCGTAATGCTGGGCGAGCAGGTATTCGGCGTTCGCATTGCCTTTGCGGGCGGCGCGCCGATACCAGGTGAGCGCCGCCGTGACGCTCCTGCGGACGCCGGTGCCGTGATCATAGAGGTAGCCGAGCGCGGCTTGTGCGGTCACGTCGCCATGGCGGGCCAGCGGCTTCAGCCGTGTGAGCGCCTTGCGGTGGTCGTTGAAATTGCAGATTGGCTGGAGGGCGTGCTCGAGCTTCTTCGTCAGCGGCGGACTGCCTAGCGGCCGCAAGCAGATATCTCCGGCCGGCCCTACGGGCGGCTCGTACGTCGCGGGGTCCGGCAGGGGGAGCGGGAACAGATCCATCGGGCTGTAACCCGCGTGCGCGGTGGTCGCCAAGAGCAAGGGAAACACGAAAAAAAGGAAAGTTTGTCGGGCCATCGTTGCCTCTCGTCTTGACGGGAATGAATGGCTGCGGGGCGCTTTGGCGCGCGTCGAAGAATGAGAATGTGCTCCTTCGTTAAGTCGTTACGGACCGTCCAAAGCAAGCCGTCTTGGCAGGCGACTGCACACCAAAAGTAACATTCATTGGGTCGCAGCGAAAAAGGGGTTGGTTCAAAATAAACCGACTTTGAGCCGATCCTCCGGCCGCAACCGAGTCGTTGGCGCCTTGCCGCCGCCGGAGGATTTGCTGGATTCCGTGGTGCAGGCGGGTGAGGGCGTGGTCTCGATGCCGCGGGCGCGTTACCGCCACATCATGACGCGGCGCGCATCGGAATCGTAGTAGTAGAGGGCGTCGCGCTCGTAGGTCGTTCGATACATTGGGTGTCTCGGTCGGCTTGAGCGTACACGGCGGCGCGTCATGCGTGGCGAGCGGTTCATCACATAGAGATCGCGCACGAAGTCGTCCGGGAACTCGATGGTCGGCGGCGTGCGCAGGCCGATGGCGGTGGCGACGTCGGCGGCGAAGCTGTTGCAGTTGTTGAGCAGCAGATCCCACACCTGCGGCGTCCTTTTCCGGCTGCGCACGGCGCGCGCCAGGCGGGCGTAAGCCGCGGGGCTGAGCCTGCGCCGATAGATCATCTTGGGCATGCGTTTGTGGTCGATTGAGCGCACGGTGACCTTGCCGGGCACCGCCAGGAGCGCCAGCAGCGCCGTCTGCGAGAAGGGACCGCCCGGATAAAGGCCGGCATAGCGAGGCCGCATGAGCCGGCCACGCGCGTCCACGCGCCCGTAGACGACATAGGTGTGGCCGAAAACGCCACCCGGCCGCGCCCTGAAGTCGATGACGTAAGGGCCGGGCGGCGGCGCGCCGGCGCGCCGGTATTCGGCGCCGGCCGGCGTCGCAGTCGCGGCGGCAAGCGCAAGAACGCCGAGCAGAAACTGTCGTGCGAGCCGCATGCCGTCCTGCCCCGGTGGTCCCTTGCCTCTCATATTTCCGCATGAGCGCCGGAAGCGGGTCTCCGCGCGCGTGAACCTGGGACTGTCCGACAAATGGGCGGCGTTGCAAGGCGATCGTGATTAGAAAGTTAATGCGGGTGCTGCCATACTGGAGCGAACGCGTGCAAACGTCGGGCGGCAGCCGTGAAATAGGTGCCTTATGCGCTACCAGCTCTTCTATTGGCCGGAAATTCAAGGGCGCGGCGAGTTCGTGCGGTTGGCGCTCGAGGATGCTGCTGCTGCGTACGACGACGTCGCGCGCAGCGACCGCGGTATGTCTGAGATGATGGCCTTGATGGACGGGCGGGACGAAAAGCGCCCGCCGTTCGCGCCGCCGTTTCTCAAGGCGGGCAAGCGCGTAATCGCACAGGTCGCCGATATCCTGTTCTATCTCGGCCCGCACCTGAAGCAGGCGCCGGCCGATGAAGCGGGCCAGCTGTGGCTGCATCAGTTGCAGCTCACTGTCACCGATTTCGTCAAGGAGATCCACGACACCCACCATCCGCTCGGCGGTGAGTTCTACTACGAGGACGCCAAGCCGGAGGCCAAGCGCTGTGCCGAGAATTTCCTCGAGCAGCCGGGCGCCGAAATATCTCGGCTATTTCGAGACGGTGCTGGAGAAGAGCGGAGGCCCGTGGATGCTGGGCCGCAAATTCACTTATGTCGATCTCTCCGTCTTCCAGTTGATCGACGGCCTGCGCTACGCGTTTCCGACGGCGATGAAGCGGCTTGAGCGCGATGTGCCGGGGCTCGTCGGCGTGCGCGACCGCGTGGCGAAGCGGCCGAACATCAAAATGTATCTGGAGTCAGAACGGCGCATTCCGTTCAACGAGATGGGTATCTTCCGGCATTATCCAGAGTTGGATGAATGACGATCATCACCCGTGCGCCGGCAGCGGCTTGCCGTCGATCTCCACCGGCTTGGCCGAGATCAGCGCGAAGGCGATGACGCACGGCACGCTGCCGTTGTTGATCCAGTCGTGCACGGTGCCGCGCTGCACCAGCACGTCGCCGGCCTTCAGGTGCACGGTTTCGCCGTCGAGCACCATGTCGATCTCGCCCGACATCACCACCGCGTAGTCGATGGAATCCGTGCGGTGGTTGCGCGGCGCCACGCCCGGCCCGAAGCTGACCACGCGGAACACCGAGCCGCCCTCGATGGTGGTGCCGATCTTCTTGCCCGAGGGGTCTTCGTTGCCGTCGTTGTTCGCCGGCAGCGTGTCGCTCGACCAGATCACGCTGAACTCGGCGCCCGCGCGGTGCGAGAACGTATTCGTCACCTGTTCGTCGATCAGCACCTTGGCTTTGCCGTTGGCGTCGTGGCCGGTGACGACCCGGCGCAGGGTGAGGCTCATGGCTTTCGATCTCCCTTTTCGTTGTTCATGCGATCACAGCTCAGCCGGCTCGATGACCGGCTTCTTGCCGTTTTTGCTGCTTTCGTGCCAGAGCAGGGACAGCCCGGAGCCGACCACCACTGCGGAACCCGCCAGCAGGGTGAGCGAGGGGACGTCGCCCCAGAACACGAAGCCCAGCACCATCGCCCACACCAGCGAGAAATAATAGAACGGCCCGACCGCGGCTGGCGGCGCCATCGACAGCGAGCGCGTCCACCAGTATTGCCCGACGCCGTTGATGACGCCGTTGAGCGTGAGCGCGATCCAGTCGCCGATCGTGGTAGGCCAGACGAAGCCGAACACGGCCAGCGCGAGGCCGAAGAACGCCGTGAGGAGGACCATCTGATACATGGTCAGGGTCTCAGCCGATTCGGTCGCGCTCAGGCCCCGCACCGCCGCGGTGACGCTGCCGTAGAGCACCGCATTGGCGATGGCGAACAGCGCGCCGATGCGGAAGGTGTCGGCGCCGGGGGAGGCAACCACGAGCACACCGACAAAACCCGTGACCAGCGCGAAGGCGCGCGCCGCACCCACCTTTTCCTTCAGCCAGATGGCCGCGAACAGCGTGGCGAACAGCGGCGCGGAGAAGTTGATCGCCATCGCGCTTGCGATTGGCATCAGGCTGAGCGCGATGAGGATGCAGCTTTGCGCCACCGTCTGGGTGACGTTGCGCGCCGCGTGCGCGCCGAGCCGCCGGGTGCGGAAGACGCGGAGGCCGTGTCCTGGCAGGATCAGTACCGCGCAGGTGATGAGCGAGAAGAAACTGCGCAGGAACAGGATTTCGGCGACCGGGTAGCTCGCCACCTGCCATTTCGAGATCGCCTGCGAGACGGCGAAGGCGACGGTGGTTCCCAGCATCAGCACGATGCCGAGCGGGATGCGGTCGTTGCGGGCCCGGGCGGTGCGCTGGTCGACGGAGGTCACGAAGCCTCGGGGTCAGGGGACGGGCAGGGCGCTTTGCCTAACACGACCGATTACGCCAAGTCAGGGCCTCAAGCGAATAGCCGCTGTGCATCTGGCGTCAGGGCGCGGAGCCATTGTTCGGCTGTTGCGTCCGGGTTTTGCGCCATCGTGAAAATCGAGGCGGTCAGCGGGTCTTGCGGCCCTTTTTCTTCTTCGCGGCTTTCTTCTTTTTCTTCTTCTTGGCTGCAGTCTTAGTGGCTTTCTTGGCCGTCTTCGTGGCGGCCTTCCCCTTTTTCACCTTCTGCGTCTTGCGCAGGGTCCTGGTGGTGCAGGTCATGCACCTGCAGCCGGTTTCCGCCAGGATCGTATCGAAATAATCCTTGCCGTAGTCGAGGGTGATCTCCTCGCCCGGCTCGATCCAGCGCGACGCAGCAAACTCCAGCTTGCCGGTGCGGCGCATGATCGCCTCGGCATTCGGCTTGCAGGCGTGGTTGATGTAGCGGCCGAGGTTCCGGCGCGAGGAGCCGTCGATGGTCCAGTGCTTGTTGAGCTCGAACAGGTAGCGGTTGTTGCCCTTGCGCTCGATCTCCGCCGCCTCGGCGGTGGTGATGCGCCGACCGCGGTATTCCACGATCGGCTGCCCCTTGCGGATGGCTTCGGTGGCGAAAAGGCCAAGGCCGGTCTTGGCGCGGCCGACGCGGAACGGCCTCGATGAATTGCGGGACATGTTGTTGTTATAACTTCTTTTTTCAGCGGGCGCGGCTGCGGCCGGCCTTCTTCTTGGTTGTCTTCTTAGGTTTAGTCCCGACCTTGCTCTTGGTCCCGGCCGCCGCCTTGCGGGCGAGGCGGGCTTCGCGCCGCTTGCGCGCCTCGCGCAACTCCTTCGCCCGTCGTGCGCGGCGCTTGCGGCAGCGCGAGCACTGGCAATTGGACCGGCCGATGACGTTCTTCAGGTAATCGGTGCCGTAGTCGTAGACGATCTCCTCGCCCGGCTTGATATCCTTGATCGTCTTGATGAAGACGCGCCCGCGCCAGGTGATGGATTCCGCGTTCGGATTGCAGGAATGGTTGGCGTAGCGCGCGACGTTGGAGCGCGGGGTACCGTCGATGGTGCGGTTCTTGGAGACTTCGTAGAGGTAGCGGTTGCCGCGCCGCTCGGCCCGGTCGGACTCCTCGGCGTCGAGGATCGGGCCCTTGTATTCGACAAGGCGGGTCTTCTTCTTGATCGGCCGGGTGGCGAACAGGCCGAGGCCGGTACGTGCGCGTCCGATACGGAAGGGTCTGGGGGCCATTCGCTTGAGCTAGTTTCGCTTTCCAACAACGACGTTAAGCGCAAATGCCAGATGTCGCGCGATTGGTCAATGAAAAGGCGCGCATATAAAGCAATCAGATGTGGGTATTTGCGGGACTGAGCCCATTCCGGCGCCGTCGCGAGCGAGGGTAGGGACGGGCGCGAACGAAAGAGGCTAGGCTTACGCGGGCGACGCGGAAAACAGGGAAGAGACGAGGGACTGATTGAAATGGATAACATTGTCATCGCCATGGAGAGCGTGCCGAAGCCCGCGAAGGAGCTGATCGCGGCGTTCAAGGAAGCGCCGACCTCGATCATCAGCGACAACCTCGCGCGGCTGCCGGGCGCGGTGGGCCTCAAGCCCTTCCACAAGGGCGGGGCGCTCTGCGGCGTCGCCTTCACGGTGAGGACGCGGCCGGGCGACAACCTCGCCATCCACAAGGCGCTGGAACTGGTGGGGCCGGGCGACGTGATCGTGGTCGACGGCGGCGGCGACGAGACCCGGGCGCTGGTCGGCGAGATCATGAAAACAATCGCCCAATGGCGCGGCGCCGAGGGCTACGTGATCGACGGTGCCATCCGTGACGTCGGGGCGATCGCCGCCGACACCTATCCGTTCTACGCGCGCGCGGTGACCCACCGCGGGCCCTACAAGGACGGGCCGGGCGAGATCAACGTGCCGGTGGCGATCGGCGGCTCGGTGATTGCGCCGGGCGACATCGTGGTCGGCGACGAGGACGGCATCGTGTCGTTCCCGCAGGCCATCGCCGCGGAGCTGCTGGAGAAGGTGAAGGCGCAGATCAAGCGCGAGGCCGATACCATCACCGCCATCCGCGAGGGCCGCTACCAGGGCGCCTACGGCAAGAAGTGATGCCGAGCCGGACGATGACAGGGAGCAAACACCGATGAGCCAAAAAGAAGAATTCCACAATCTCGACAAGCCCGACGACGGCCTGCTGCGCGAACTCGCCGACGGCGTGACGACGCGCATCTTCGCCGGCGAGCAGGCCATGCTGTCGGTGGTGACGATCGGGCCGAACGCGGAAGGCACGATGCACCATCACCCCGAGGAGCAGTGGGGGGTGTGCCTGGAGGGCTCCGCCATCCGCTACCAGGGCGACGAGGAAATCGCCGTCAAGAAGGGCGACTTCTGGCGCACGCCCGGCAACGTGCCGCACACCATGCGCGCGGGGCCGGAGGGCTGCCGCGTGCTCGACGTCTTCTCGCCGCCGCGGCCGGAATACAAGAAGCCGGGGCGGGGGTTCGGCAGCAGCTAACCGAGCTCGAACGTCGTCACGCCGAACACGCGTTCCAGCGCCAGCGGGCGGATCGCGCCGGTGTACATGCGCGCGGTCTCGAACACGGGGGAAAGCCCGTGCGCCTCGGCGAGCGCGAGCGCTTGCGCGTTCGGCTGCGGCACGTCGAGGAACACATTCGCCATCCACATGCGCGATCAGCGCGGCGAACACGGTCTCGGCGTCTTCGCGGTTGTCGGCGACCAGCGGGCCGATCTTGTGGCCGTTGCGGCAGGGCCGGATGACGCCCCAGGCGGCGAGCCTGCCGTCGCGCATCAGCGCGCGGCCGACATGGCCCGGCGCGTCGTGCCAGGCGCGCAGGAAGGCGGGGCGGGGCGCCGGAAACACGGTGGCGTCGTCGCGCTCGACATGCGCGAACGGCACGTCGGTGAGCGGCACGGTGGCGTCCGCCGCGCCAACTCCCGTGGGCACGCCGCCATAGCGGATGTTGGTGTAGGCGAAGGCGAAGCCGGACTTGCGGTAGTTGTCCTGCTGCGCCACCACGCCGTCGAGCCCGATGACACGGCCGCCCGCGTGCGCGATGCCCGCCTGCCAGAGCCGATAGCCGAAGCCCCGGCCGCGCAGGTCCGGGCGCACGATATAGAAGCCGAGGAAGGCGAAGCCGGGATCGTAATTGACGACCGAGATGGTGGCCGCCGGCTCGCCTTCAACCTCGCCGATGAGGAAGCCTTGCGGGTCGACCGCGGTGAAACAGGCGGCATCGGCGTGGCCCGGGTTCCAGCCTTCCGCCGCCGCCCAATCGAGCGCAAGCGCGACGTCGGCGGGCGTCATCGGGCGGATGGTCAAAGGCGCGGTCATTGCGGGCGGGCTCTCCTGTGCGTGCGGGGGTAAGGCCCATATTGTGGCGGGGATTGGTGGCGGGTGCCAATAGCGGAGAGGGGGCGAGTTCCGCGTATGCCGCGTTTGCCGCATAGCATGTGCACGGGCCCCGAAGGCGCGCAAAAAAAAGCGGCGTCCGGGTTCCCGGACGCCGCCTCGACCTGGTGCGCTGATCCAGTCGCGTTTCTTAGATCGCCTTTTGCGACATCTGCTTGGCGATATAGTCAGCCTGACGGATTGCCAATGACACGATGGTCAGCGTCGGGTTTTCCGCGCCGCCCGTCGTGAACTGGCTGCCGTCGGACACGAACAGGTTCTTGACGTCGTGGGCCTGGCCGTACTTGTTGACGACGCCGTCGGCCGGCTTCTCGCTCATCCGGTTGGTGCCGAGATTATGGGTTGAGGGATAGGGCGGCGTCGGGAAGGTGCGTGTCGCGCCGACCGCATCATACAGCGCCTGACCCTGCTTGTAGGCGTGGTTACGCATCGCGGTGTCGTTTTCGTGATCGTCGAAATGCACGTCGGCGATCGCCATGCCGTGCTCGTCCTTCATATCGGCGTGCAGGGTGATGCGGTTCTGCTCGCGCGGCATGTCTTCGCCGACGATCCAGATCCCGGCCATGTTGGCGTAGTGGTCCAGTGCTGTGGTGAAGGACCGGCCCCAGGCCCCCGGATTCAGGAACGCGGCCATGAAAGGTATGCCGAGCGACAGCGTCTCGAACTCATAGCCGCCGACGAAGCCGCGCGATGGATCGTTGCGCGCCTCGTCGCGGACGATTCCGGCCATGGTGGTGCCGCGATACATGTGCACCGGCTTGTCGAAGATCGCGTAGACCGAGCCGGTGGTGTGGCGCATGTAGTTCTTGCCGACCTGACCGGACGAATTGGCCAGCCCGTGCGGGAACATGCTCGATTCAGAATTGAGCAGCAGGCGCGGGCTCTCGATGGAATTGCCGGCGACGGCGACGATGCGGGCTTTTTGCTCGCGCATCTTGCCGTCCTTGTCGGCGTAGACGACGCCCGTCACCTTGCCCGATTTGTCGTGGTTGATCTTGATCACCATCGAATTGGGGCGGACTTCCATATGGCCGGTCCTCTCGCCCTTGGGGATCTCCGTGTAGAGCGTCGACCACTTGGCGCCGAACTTGCAGCCCTGGAAACAGAACCCGACCTGCTGGCAGCCGTTGCGGCCGTCGCGCGGCTGCGAGTTGATCGCCATGCGGCCGGTGGAGCATTCCTTGTAGCCGAGCTTGTCGGCGCCGGCCTTCAGCACCTTGAAGTTGTTGTTGCCGGGCAGGCCGGGGATACCGTTGGTGCGGGTCACGCCCATCTTGTCCTCGGCCTTGGCGTAATAGGGTTCCATCTCCTTCAGCGTGATCGGCCAGTCGAGCAGGTTGACGCCGGCGAGGTCGCCGTAGGTGGAGCGCGTCTTGAACTCGTGCTCCTGGAAACGCAGCGAGGCGCCGGCCCAATGGGTGGTGGAGCCGCCGACGGCCTTAACGATCCAGGCCGGCAGGTTGGGGAAGTCCTTGTGCACGCGCCAGTCGCCGGAGGTCGTGCGCTTGTCCTTCCAGGCCAATTGTCCGAAGGACGCCCATTCATCGTTGATGAAGTCGGTGTATTCGTGCCGCGCGCCCGCTTCGAGGATCACGACGTCGATGCCCTTCTGCGCCAGCTCGTTGCCGAGCGTTCCGCCGCCGGCGCCCGAGCCTATGATGACGACCACGTGGTCGTCCGTGAGATCAAACGGCGCTGCCATGGTTATTTCTCCCGGAGAATATCGTTATTGTTCGATCGTGGCGCGAAGGCGCGCGCTCACAGCCAGTCGATGTCGTTGAAGCCGCGGTGGATGTAGCCGCCTTTCGAAAAAGACTCGCCCTCGTATCCGAAAATCGGCCAGATCGCGTGCTGGTTATAGAGACCGACCACCAGCCCGCCGCGAACGGCCTGGAAGAACGGCGTCGTCTCGATGGTGCGCAGGATCGCCACGCGGTCGGCCTCCCAGCCGACGCCGCGATAGCCGCCGGCACCGGCTCGGCGGTCGAGGTCGGCCACGCCCTCTTCGATCAGGACCTTGTGGGCCTCGCTCTTGGCGGCCTCGACCTCGTGCGCCTTCATGGCGATGGCGTAGTATTTGTCGGCAACCTGGTCGTGCGGATAGATGTCGCGCGCAAGCTGGATCAGCGTCGCCATCGTTTGCGGCTTCAGCGCGCTGGTTTCCATGCCCCAGGCCCGATCGGCGCTCAGAACCGCGCCGCCGCTGACGACGAGCGCCATCAAGGCGCCGGCCGTTCCGCCGTGCTTCAAGAGATCGCGCCGGGATAAGCCCGCCGCTTTGTCCTGGTGAACAGTCGTCATCTGCGTGTCCTCCCTATGTCGGCGCGAGCCTTGGGGCTGCGCTCGTCTTGGCGTCAGTGGTACCGGCCGTGCCGCTGCAACATTTCGATCATGTAGCCGTCGGGGTCTTTGACGAAGAAGAAGCGCGCCAGCAAAGCGCCGTCGCGATTGAATTCGACGATGTCGCGCGGCGCGAGGCCCAGCTCGACGAAGTGGGCGTGCTCGGCGTCGAGATCGTCGACGCAGAAGGCGATGTGGCCGTAGCCGTCGCCGAGGTCGTAGGGCTGCTCGCGCCCCTTGTTGATCGTCAGCTCGAGCTCGAAGTCGTTTTCCGCGTTGCGCAGGTAGACGAGCGTGAAGGAGTCGAAGTCGAGCCGGTCGGCAATATCGAGGGCAAAGGCCTTGCGGTAGAAGTCGACGGAGCGGGCTTCGTTCAGAACGCGGATCATCGAATGAATTGCTTTTGCCAATGCCTGCTCCGCCTTGCTCGGACCGTCCCTGCGCGCGCGTTTGCAGCGCAAAGGCGTGCGGCAAGTATCGCGCTGGGCAGATCAGTTTGGTGGCAGTCGGCTACCCCATTTTCGCCGACGGTGGCCGCGCCGCGTGGCCGCCGCGCGGGCCGGTTTTTCGCAGCGCCGCATGGCTTTTTTTGCTTGAGTTTCATCGGCTTTGGACGACAATCGGCAGGCCAAACGACATCACAAGCCTGCCCGGTTCCGGCCAGTTGCCGGCGGCAGCGCGCGTTGGCGGAGCCCGAATGCGGGCGGGAACAAGGGGAGGTCGACATGTGCCAGGTTTTCGCAGGCCAGGATCCCGAGGGCTTCAAGCCGGTCAACCGGTCCGTGCGCATCGGCGGCCATTCGACGTCGATCCAGCTCGAGGCTGCGTTCTGGAAGCTGCTCGACGAGATCGCGGCCAGCCAGGACATGTCGACGCCGAAGTTCGTCTCCACGCTCTACACCGAGGCGCTGGAGATCCACGGCGAGATCCCGAATTTCGCATCGATGCTGCGCACCACCTGCGCGCTCTATCTCAAGGGGCACCGTCCGGAACCGGCGGAACTGGCGATGGTGCACGGCGCAGCGGCTTGAGGCGCGGAGGCGATCGGGAGGCGGTGTCGGCTTGAGTGCCCTGAGGCGCATTTCGCTCGCAGGCCGCTTTCACATTTCAAACAGCCATTTCTCGTTGCGCGCGCCACAGCTCCGCCGCCCGTATTCTTTGGCGGGCGCCGGGTTCGCCCGTATTCCTTCGCCCTCGAACCAGGGGGTCCGGGGGAGTCGACCCCCGCAAAATGCGAGGGGATGGAGCGCCGCGTGGCGCCAAGCTTAGCGCCTTGCGGCGCGCACCCTTTGCGAAAGGGTGCTCGCCACGCGGCGCTCCACCGCGGTGTCTTCCAACGCGGGCCGCGCTTTCGGCAGAGTCTCGAAGACTCGATACCGTCAGCCAGCTCCTGGCGGGGGTCCTAGTCTTACTGCGTCATAAATTTCTCGATTCTGTTTTGCTGATCTGCCTTGCGCAGCATGGACATCGTGCGAGTTGGTTTGCGAGCGCGACCGCCAATCGGCGTCGCATGGTCGCGATGGAGTTTGGAATGTGACGTTCCGTGCGTAGCGGCGGCGCCTCGGGGTCGATGATCCTTGGAAAGACGAGGCGTTTGGAAGAGCCCGCCGGAACGCGCGCCTGAGGGGGGAATCGTTTCCCTCTCGGAGACCAGGAAGCCGTAGGCGGCGATGCACATCGTGGCGTGGTGATGGAAGCCGCGCCAGCCGCGGCCTTCGAAATGGCCGAGACCGATCTCCTGCTTGAGGTCCTGGTAATCGCGCTCGATACGCCAGCGCAGCTTGGTGAGATTGACCAAGCGCGTGAACGAGATTTTGTCCGGAAGGGTCGAGAACCAGTATTTGATGGGTTCTGCTTCGTCCTTTGGCCACTCGATCAACAGCCACTCTTCGGGACGTGCCGTGGTCAGATTGTAATCGCGGTGGGCGGCACGAACACGCACACGTGCAAAGCGGGAGACCAGCGGCTCGGCGGTTCCTTCGCGCCAAGTGACAGTGCGCCAAGATTTTGCCGGCAGGCTCATCGCCAGCGCCTTCACCGAGATCGGCCGATGTCGACTGTCGCGTCGCAACAGACTGGGCGGCCGCCCCCGGCCCGACCAGACCTTGGGGCGGGCCGGCGCCTTGCCCGGCGCCCATACCGTGGTGTTCGGCAAAATACCGGCGACATAGGTCAAATCCAGGGCGGCGATGGATCGGCGCAGGTCCGTGTTGGCGCCATAGCCGGCGTCCATCAGCACCACGCCGCGAGGCAGTCCCGCATCACAGGCCGCACGGATTTGCTCGAGCGCGATCTCGGGCTTGGTTTTGAAGCCGACCTCTTTGGGGACATGGGCTTTGCGCCGCCGCGCCGCGTCGCTGGCCCAGTCCTCGGGGAGGTAGAGACGATAAGCCACCGGCAAACTCGCGTGCGCGTTGGCCAACGACAGCGACACCGCGACCTGACAATTGTCCTGCTTGCCCAGTTGGCCGCAATATTGGCGCGCCACGCCCACCGAATGCCGGCCTTTCTTGGGGAAACCCGTGTCATCGATGATCCACGCCTGGATTGGCCCGTGGTCCTCGATCTTCGGCAGGACCATCTCCTGCACCTTGGCCAGAACGGCCTCGTCGGACCAGCGGCCCTCACCCACGAAGTGCAACAGGGATTGGTGCTGTGCCGCCGTCCTGCCCGGCGCCGTGACTGCCGCCATCGGCTCCACGCTCTTGCGATCGACTGGCATCAACAGCCCGGTGCAATAATCCCGCAGCGGCCGGGCCCGGTCCGCATGCCCGATCACGCTCACAAGCCCGCCGACATAGGCGGAAAACCGCTCCGCGCTCCCATCCGTCCGAAGATCCATCTCTGGCCTCCATGCCGAAAAATGAATCTCCTAAACCTACCTGAATCGCCCCCGCAAAACGCTGCGGCT
>CAWGGL010000028.1:0-14144 GCA_963822085.1 uncultured Pseudomonadota bacterium | reverse complement strand
CTACCGCCACCCCATCCCCGGCGCGACGTGCTTCAAGATCGCCTCGATCACATGCGCGTTGTAGTCGACGCCGAGCTGGTTCGGCACCGTCAATAACAGCGTGTCGGCCTCGGCGATGCCTTCGTCGGCTTTCAACTGCTCGATCAGCGCGTCCGGCTCGGCGGCGTAGCTGCGGCCGAAGATGGCGCGCTCGGTTTCGGTGAGCATGCCGACCTGGTCGCCCTCGTTGTCGCCGTGGCCGAAATACATGCGGTCGCGGTCGTCGGTGAGCGCGAAGATCGAGCGCGAGACCGAGACGCGCGGCTCGCGCGTGTGCCCGGCCGCCTTCCAGGCTTCGCGATAGGCGCGGATCTGCTCGGCCTGCTGCACGTGGAACGGCTTGCCGCTCTCGTCGATCTTCAGCGTCGACGATTGCAGGTTCATGCCGAGCTTGGCCGCCCATTCCGCCGTGGCGTTGGTGCCGGCGCCCCACCAGATGCGCTCGCGCAAGCCCTCCGAAAAAGGCTCCAGGCGCAACAGGCCGGTCGGGTTCGGGAACATCGGCCGCGGGTTGGGCTTGGCGAAGCCCTCGCCCTTCATGAGCTCGAGGAAGACTTCGGCGTGGCGGCGCGCCATGTCGGCGTCGCTCTCGCCCTCCGGCGGCGCGTAGCCGAAGTAGCGCCAGCCGTCGATCACCTGTTCGGGCGAGCCGCGCGAGATGCCGAGCTGCAGGCGGCCGCCGGCGATGAGGTCGGCGGCGCCGGCGTCCTCCGCCATGTAGAGCGGGTTCTCGTAGCGCATGTCGATGACCGCGGTGCCGAGCTCGATGCGGCTGGTGCGCGCGCCGCAGGCCGCCAGCAGCGGGAACGGCGAGCCGAGCTGGCGGGCGAAATGGTGCACCCGGAAATAGGCGCCGTCGGCGCCGAGCTCTTCCGCCGCCACCGCAAGCTCGATCGATTGCAGGAGGGCGTCGGAGCCCGAGCGCACCTGCGACTGCGGCGACGGGGTCCAGCGGCCTGCTGCACGTGGAACGGCTTGCCGCTCTCGTCGATCTTCAGCGTCGACGATTGCAGGTTCATGCCGAGCTTGGCCGCCCATTCCGCCGTGGCGTTGGTGCCGGCGCCCCACCAGATGCGCTCGCGCAAGCCCTCCGAAAAAGGTTCCAGGCGCAAGAGGCCGGTCGGGTTCGGGAACATCGGCCGCGGGTTGGGCTTGGCGAAGCCCTCGCCCTTCATGAGCTCGAGGAAGACTTCGGCGTGGCGGCGCGCCATGTCGGCGTCGCTCTCGCCCTCCGGCGGCGCGTAGCCGAAGTAGCGCCAGCCGTCGATCACCTGTTCGGGCGAGCCGCGCGAGATGCCGAGCTGCAGGCGGCCGCCGGCGATGAGGTCGGCGGCGCCGGCGTCCTCCGCCATGTAGAGCGGGTTCTCGTAGCGCATGTCGATGACCGCGGTGCCGAGCTCGATGCGGCTTGGTGCGCGCGCCGCAGGCCGCCAGCAGCGGGAACGGCGAGCCGAGCTGGCGGGCGAAGTGATGCACCCGGAAATAGGCGCCGTCGGCGCCGAGCTCTTCCGCCGCCACCGCAAGCTCGATCGATTGCAGGAGCGCGTCGGCGCCGGTGCGAACTTGCGACTGCGGCGACGGGGTCCAGTGGCCGAAGGAGAGAAAGCCGATGTGTTTCTTGGCGTGTTCCATGGGGCTACTTGTAGCCCGCATGGCGCGAAAGCGGAATGCGGGGGGCGGCTACCCCGCCACCTTGGTCAGGAAGCTCTCCACTTCCCGGCGCAGGTCGGCGCTGGCGCCGTCGACGGCTTCCGCGGCCGCCAGCACGGTCTCGGCCGAGCGCTGCGTCTCGCAGGTCGCGCCCGCCACTTCGCCCAGCACCGTGGCGATCGTCTTGGCGCCTTGCGCGGAACTCGCCACGTTGCGGGAGATTTCGCCGGTCGCCGCCGTCTGCTGCTGCACCGAAACGGCGACCGCGGAGGTATAGGCGTCGATCTCTTCCATGCGGTGCGCGATGCGGCCGATGGCTTCGACCGCGCTGCCGGTCGAGTTCTGGATCTCGAGGATCTGCTGCGAAATCGTCTCGGTCGCCTGCGAGGTCTGCACGGCGAGCGCCTTCACCTCGGAGGCGACGACGGCGAAGCCGCGGCCGGCTTCGCCCGAGCGCGCGGCCTCGATGGTGGCGTTCAACGCCAGCAGGTTCGTCTGCCCGGCGATCTGGCGGATCAGGCCGACCACGTCGCCGATCTTCTGCGCGATTGCCGCCAGCCGGTTGATGTCGCCGTTGGTGGTTTGCGCTTCGCTCAAGCCCAGCCGGACGACGTCGGTGGTCTGGTTGAGCTGGCGGTCGATCTCGGCGATCGAATTCGACAATTCGTTCGCGGCGTTTGCCGCGGTCTCAACGCCGGTGAGGGCTTGCTGCGACGTCTGCATGGCGCCTTCGGCGTGCCGGGTCGTCTCGCCGGACGTGTTGAACAGGCTTGCCGCGGTCGCGCGCATCTTGCCCGCGCTGTCGGTGGTCGTTTGCAGCAGGGTTTCGGCACATTCACGAAACGTCGCGATGGCGCTTTCGGTCGTGGCGCGGCGCGCCTGTTGCTGCTCCAGCGCCATGCGTTCCTGCTCGGCCTGCCGCCGCTCGGTGATGTCCTCGTGCGTCGTGATCCAGCCGCCGCCCTTGATGGGATGGTTCGTTATCAGCACCAGGCGGCCATTGCCCGCGTCGACTTCGTTGATCGGTGGTGCGTCCATCCGCATACGCGCGCAGGAAGTCCTCGCGATATTGATGAATGTCGGCCGCGAACGTCCCCTTGGCACGACGCGCATTGCCAGCACCTCGGAGAGCGTCGAGCCCCGTTTCACGTCCGCCGGCGTCAATCCGTAGAGTCTCGTGGTAGCGCGCGTTGCAGAGGACCAGCCGCTCCCCCGCATCGAACATGCTGACGCCCTGCGGCATGCTGTCGAGGGCCCGGTACATCTGCGCGTTTTCCCAGCGCAGGTGGCGGTCGCGCGCGCGGTTGGCGGCCGCACTTGCGACATGGCCGGCGAGCGCCGCGACGATGGCGAACAGGATCGTGATGACGTTGCCGGTGGTGGTGGGGAACAAGGCCGCGGCGAAACCGGTCGCGAAGACGGTCAGCGCGGCCAAGACCGCGGCAAACACCGCAAAGCCGACGAGAGCGGGAAGCCACCGGCCCCGCTTGAGGGTGGCAATGAAAGATGCAATCCGCATGTCCGGCGTCCGGTTTGCTTGAAACTAGATAGCCGGTCGAAGGTTCGTTTACGGTTAACCCTTCGTTAGCGGTTCGTTAATGCGAATGATATGCGCGCCTCACGCCATGGCGTGCGTTTCGATCGTCGCCGACAGCCGCGGCGTCGCCGCGCCGGCAGCGCTCAGCAGCGCCTTGTCGTCGAAGTCGCCGTCGGCGCAGACGAACTCGAACGCGGCCAGGATGCGGTCGACCGTTTCGCCGTCGTGCGCGAACGGCAGCAGCAGCCGCTCGAAATGAACGAGCCGTCCCGCCGGGTCGGTGATGTCCTGGATGGTGTAAACCGGCGCGCCGTCCTTGGCGACCTTCGCGTAGGGCGCGAGGGCCTCATCGCAGCTGGCGGCCGGGGTGACCTCGTCGAGATGGCGGCCGCGGCAATCGGGCGAGCCATAGACCAGCCCGACCACGCGGCCGTGGAAGCGGATCAGGTAGCGCGGCGGCTCGCCGCGGATCACGTCGAGAAAGCTCAGATGGTCAGCCATGCTGGCGAGATCATCGGCCTTGACCGCCTGCCAGCGTGGCACGCGCGCGCCGTCGAGATGCCGGGTCCAGAGCTTTAGTAGCCAGCGATGGTTGATGGCGCGTATGGCATCCGGCCGTGCCTTCGTGAATTGCATGGACGATTGCCCCCGCTTGATCCAGCGTGAAGCGCTTTAGCACAATTCCGGCGTCGGGAAGTGGTATCAACAGCATCGGCGACGCTTTATCGCACAACTATGACGCGGGTGTTTCGCCCGTCCATCTCTTTCTTGATTCTTTCTTGATACTTGCGTGATCTTTGCGCGTTCGGCGTGCGCGACTTACGCGTGCTGCGCGAGCCGACGACCGCCGCGGAAGAGCACGAAGCTCATGATGCTGACGTTGAGCAGATTCCAGCCGATGCCATCGAGGAACGCCGCCTGGTAGGAGCCGGTGGCGTCGAAGATCACCCCCGCCAGCCAGCCGCCGAGCGCCATGCCGCTCAAGGTGGCGAGCATCACCAGCCCCACGCGCGTACCGGCTTCCTTGGGCGGGAAGTACTCGCGCACGATGATGGCGTAGCACGGCACGATGCCGCCCTGGAACAGTCCGAACAGGCCGGAGATCACGTAGAGCGACGTCAGCCCGTTGAACATCAGGTAAAGCACCAGCGCCGAACCTTGCAGCACCGAGCCGATCAGGAGCGTGCGCACGCCGCCGATGCGATCGGCGATGAAGCCGGAGCTTATGCGGCTGATGATGCCGAGCCCGAGCATGAGCGACAACATTTCGGCGCCGCGCGCCGCGCCATAGCCGAGGTCGCCGCAATAGGCCACGAGATGCACCTGGGGCGTCGCCATCGCCACGCAGCAGCACACGCCCGCCATGCACAACAGCACCTGCAGCATATTCGGCGGCAGCGGCATGCCGGTGCGACGCCGCGCGGCCGCGGCGTCCGCGCTCACGTGGCTCGTCGCGGGCACTCGCCGGCGCATCAGCAGCGTTAAGGGCAGCATGGTGGCGAGGCAGAACAGACCGATACCGGTATGGGTCGCGCGCCAGCCGTCGGCGGCGATGAAGTGTTGTGTCACCGGCGGCCATATAGTGCCGGCAACGTAGTTGCCGGCGGCGGTGACGGTCACCGCGATGCCGCGCCGGCGCTCGAACCAGTGCGAGACGTCGGCCATCATCGGGCCGAAGCTCACCGAGCAACCGAACCCGATCAGGCATTGCGCCAGCGCGACCTGCGTGAGGTTGGCCGACTGTCCGACGCCGAGATAGCCGAGGCCGATCGCGGTGGTGCCGATGAGGAGCGGGGGCACGATGCCGTAGCGGTCGACGAGCCGGCCCATCAGCACACCGCCGGTGCCGAAGCCGAGCATGGCGAGCGTGTAGGGCAGCGAGGCCTGCGCGCGGTCGATGCCGAATTCGGTCTGGATCGCCGGCAGCGCTACCACCACCGACCACATGCCGACACCGCCGATGGTCGCCAGCAGCATCGCGGTGGCAAGCCGCAGCCAGGCGTAGGGCGACTCGATGTCGGCGGCGGCGTCACCGCCGGTGGATGTAGGCATGGTGGTTGGATCCGGCTTTGCGGGTGTGTTGGTAGCACACAATCGCTCTTGCCGCGCTACAGCCGCGGCTCACCTCTCCCCGCCTCTCCCCGCGTGCGGGGAGAGGGAAGAACTCACCCAAACTCTGGCATCACCTCGCGTGCGAACAGCGTCAGCGAACGGCGCGCGGCTTCGACCGGCATGTCGCCGAACACCATCTGGCAGAGCACGTAATTGACGTTCGTCTCTTTCTGCAAGCGCGCGATGTAGTCGCGCACGGTCGCGGGTGAGCCCGCCACGCCGTGGCCGATGGCGACGAGTTCGGCGAAGCTTTCCGGATAGATCTCCTTCAGCGTGAACGGCACGTCCGAGCGCCGCCAGAGCCAATCCATGCCATCGCGCCAGCGCGGGTAGGCGGCGTCCGCGACGCGTTTGGCTTCTGCATCGGTCTCCGCCACCACGATGTGCCGCGTGACGCCGATGTGCGGCAGGGTGGCATTGTCGCGCCCGAGCGTGCGCCATTCTTCTCTGTAGCGATCGGCGATTGCGCGCGCCCGGTCTGCTGGCCCGAGGGACACCACGTTGACGGCGTTCGGCGCCGCCCAGGCAATCGCGTCGGCATTGGGCGCGCCGTACCAGATCGGTGGATGCGGCTTCTGCACCGGCCGCAACTGCACCGCATAGTCCTTGTAGTGGAAGAACCGTCCGTCGAAATCGAGCACGTCCGTTTCGAAGGCACGCATCAGCACCGCGAAGGCCTCGTGATAGCGCGCCGAGGCTTCGTCCGGTACGACGCCGAACCGTTGGTGTTCCAGCAGGGCGCCGCCGCGCCCGACCCCGACCATCAACCGGCCGCCGCTCATCTGGTCGAGCATGCAGATTTCTTCGTAAAGACGCAGCGGATGATAGAGCGGCAGCACGAAGACCAGCGGCCCGAGCCGGATGTGCCGTGTGCGCTGGATCGCCGCGGACAGGAAGACGCTCGGGCTCGCCGCCATGCCGAGTGGCGTCGCGTGATGCTCGGCCAAGTGATAACCGGCGTATCCTTCCCGTTCCATCAATTCGACCAGGGCTAGCCGGTTTTCGTAGAGCGCGTCGAGCGGCCCGCCGTCGCTGTCCAGATGGTCGAAAATTCCGAATTTAAGCAAACGAATCCCCCCTGATTGGGCCGGCCTGCCCACCGCTGTTGCGTCGCCTTAATCGTGGGACCAATGGGCTATGGCAATTACCGCACGGACGCGCTTAATTGACCATACGAAGCCACGTTAGCTATCGTGGCGCGAACGAGAAAACAACCGAGGAGGGACGACCCAATGAGGATTGCCACCGCCACGCTTTGCGGCGTTGCCGCGGCCGCGCTTATGGCCGTGTCGGCGCATGCCGCCGGCACGATCAAGATCGGCCTGATCATTCCGTATTCCGGTCAGTTTGCCGACACCGGCGTGCAGATGGACAATGCCATCAAGCTTTACATGAAGCAGCACGGCGACATGGTTGCCGGCAAGAAGATCGAAATCATCCGCAAGGACGTCGGCGGCATCAATCCGCCGGTCGCCAAGCGCTTGGCGCAGGAACTGATCACGCGCGATCACGTCGATATCCTGGCCGGCTTCGCGCTCACGCCGAATGCCATGGCCGCCGGCGACGTGTCGAAGGCGGGCAAGAAGTTCATGGTGGTGATGAACGCGGCCACGTCCTCCATCACGAAGAAATCGCCCTATCTCGCGCGCACCTCGCTGACCATCCCACAGCTCCAGTACAGCTTCGGCAAGTGGGCGGAGAAGAACGGCGTCAAGAACGTCTACACCATGGTCGCCAACTACGGCCCCGGCATCGACGCCGAAGTCTGGTTCCAGAAGGGCTTCAAGGCAGCGGGCGGCAAGATTGCCGGTTCGGTGCGCATGCCGGTCCGGAATTCGGACTTCTCTTCGTATGTGCAGAAGGCCAAGGACACGAACCCGGGCGGCATCTTCGTGTTCATCCCGGGCGGCACCCAGCCGGCGGCGTTCGCCAAGGCGCTGCGTGACCGCGGCATGGACCCGCAGCACTTCAAGACCCTGGCCCAGGGCGAGCTGACGCTCGACGAGTCACTTAAGAGCGTCGGCGACAGTGCGCTCGGCATCATCACGGTCTTCCACTACGACTGGTCGCACAAGTCGGCGAAGAACAAGGCCTTCGTGGCGGCGTACGAGAAGGAATTCAACCGTCATCCCGATATCTTCTCGATCGGCGGCTATGACGGCATGCATCTGATCTACGCGGCGCTGAAGAAGACCAAGGGCAACGCCGGCGCCGCCAAACTGATCGCGGCGGCCAAGGGCATGCATTGGGAAAGCCCGCGCGGCCCGATCTCCATCGACCCGAAGACCCGCGACATCATCCAGAACGTTTACATCCGCAAGGTGGAGAAGGTGAACGGTCAGCTGGAGAACGTCGAGATCGCCACCATCAAGCACGTCAAGGATCCGGCGAAGTAATAGCCGCCTGAGGCGGGCCCGCCGCCCGCCTGCGTCTTAAGCCGCCGGTTTGCGCCCTCGCGAACCGGCGGTTTTATATTTCAGCGCTGGCCGCGCCGCGCCCTCTCGCGCGAGCGGCTCGCTGCCTCTATTCTGGATGCCTAATCAATAAGACAGCCCAAGGACGCGCCATGGACGCCCTCAATCTCCCTCGCCCCGCCTGGATGACCGAGGACCTCGTGCTACTCGAGGAACAGGCGCGGCGCTTCATCGCCGACGCATACGTGCCGCATATCGATCGCTGGCACGAGCAGGGCATGTACGAGCGCGAGGCCTGGACCAAGGCCGGGGAGGCGGGCCTGCTGTGCGCAACGATGCCGGAGGAATACGGCGGCGCCGGCGGCACCTTCGCCCACGAGGCGGTGATCAACCGTGAATTCTCGCTCGCCGGCTTCGACGACTTCGGCGCGCCGCTGCATTCCGGCATCGTCGCGCCCTACATCCTGCATTACGGCACCGAGGAGCAGAAGCAGCGCTGGCTGCCGAAGCTCGCCACCGGCGAGCTGGTCGCCGCCATCGCCATGACCGAGCCGGGTACCGGTTCCGACCTGCAGGGCGTGCGCACCAAGGCGGAGAAATCCGGCAACGGCTACGTGCTCAACGGCTCCAAAACCTTCATCACCAACGGCCAGCACGCCAACCTGATCGTCGTCGTCGCCAAGACCGATCCGGCTGCCGGCGCCAAGGGCGTCTCGCTCATGGTCGTGGAAACCGATAACGCGCCGGGTTTCCGGCGCGGGCGCAAGCTGAAGAAGCTCGGCATGGATTCCGCCGACACCTCGGAATTGTTCTTTGAGGACGTTAAGCTGCCGACGGAAAACCTGCTCGGCACCGAGGAGGGCCAGGGCTTCTACCAGCTCATGCGGGAGCTGCCGCAGGAGCGCTTAATCGTCGCCGTGCACGCCGTCGCCATGATGGAGCGCGCGCTTTCGCTGACCGCCGACTACGTTAAAGAGCGCAGCGCCTTCGGCAAGAAGATCATCGAGTTCCAGAACACCCAGTTCGAGCTCGCCGCCTGCAAGACCGACGCGACCATCGCCAAGGTGTTCCTCAACCACTGCATCGGCGAGCATGTCGAAGGTCGGCTCGATACCGTCACCGCGTCGATGGCGAAATACCGGCTTACCGACACGCTCGCCACCATCCTCGACCGCTGCCTGCAATTGTTCGGTGGCTACGGCTTCATGGACGAATACCCGATCTCGCGGCTGTACCGCGACGCGCGGGTCCTGCGCATCTACGCCGGCACCAATGAGATCATGAAGATGCTGATTTCAAGGAGTTTGTGAGCGCGTGAGCGGCATGTGTGGCGCGTTCCCTCTCCCCGCACGCGGGGAGAGGGAAGGAAGCTGCCGCCTTTTCGCGCATGATGCGCGTTTCACGCCGGCGCGGGTTCCCGACATATCGCTGCTCCGCCCCCGCGCCTGCGCGAGAAGAATCTTCTTATTTTCATATCGCCGATTGCGCACCGCGCCAGCAAGCTCCTACTGATTGCCGTTTCGAGACGAGGGGCAAAGCCATGAACGCGCAAACAACAAGCACGTACAGATGCCGCGGCGGCCGCGGCCGATCGGGCGCGGCCGGACGCTGAACTCATGCTTGCGCTCGCGCCCAAAACGCCGCCCACGCAGGGCGGCGACTCCCACGTCCGCTCCATCGCCAAGGCGGTGAGCTGGCGCGTCACCGGCAGCATCGACACCTTCGTGCTGGCGCTGCTGTTCACAGGCTCCGCCGCCCTGGCGGGCTCCATCGCCGGCACCGAGATCGTGACCAAGATCATCATCTACTACCTGCACGAGCGCGCCTGGACCTGGGTCGGCTGGGGCCGGGACTAGCACGCACGGCGTATTCTGCGCCTCACTCTCCCCCTCGCCGAAGTCGGATAAATCCGACTTCGGGTCGTTTGAAGCGCCGAACTCGGGCAGACCCGAGTTCGGTGGGGAGGTGAAGTGAAGATGTGGCCCTCGCGCCGGCGCGGTTCCCGTCCTATGTTGAAACGAGCTAGAATCGCCGCCGGCGCGCGAGCCCCGCCGGGGTGCCCGCCGCGGAAAGTCCGGAGATTCCCATGCCCGACGCATTCATTTACGACGCCGTTCGCACCCCGCGCGGACGCGGCAAGGCCGACGGCGCCCTGCACGAAGTCACCGCGCTGAGCCTTGCGGCCCAGGCGCTGAAGGCGGTCAAGGACCGCAACGACCTCGATCCCAGCCGACTCGACGACGTGGTCATGGGCTGCGTCGATCCGGTGGGCGAGGCCGGCGGCGACATTGCCCGCTCCTCGGCGCTGATGGCCGGCTTCGGCGACAGCGTGCCGGGCGTGCAGATCAACCGCTTCTGCGCCTCGGGCCTCGATGCCATCAACTTCGCGGCGGCCGAGATCATGTCCGGCCAGCACGACATGACCATCGGCGGCGGCGTCGAATCCATGAGCCGCGTCGGCATCGGCGCTTCCGGCGGCGCCTGGACCATGGACCCGTCCTATGCAGTGCCGCACTACTTCATGCCGCAGGGCATTTCCGCCGACCTGATCGCGACCAAGTACGGTTTCTCACGCGACGACGTCGATGCCTTCGCGGTCGAAAGCCAGACCCGCGCGGCGAAGTCCTGGGACGAGGGCCGCTTTAAGAAATCGGTGATCGCGGTGAAGGACGTCAACGGCCTCACCATCCTCGACAAGGACGAGCACATGCGGCCGTCGACGACCATGCAGTCGCTGGCGTCGTTACAGCCGTCGTTCGTGCAGATGGGCGAGATGGGCGGGTTCAACGCGGTGGCGGTACAGGCGCATCCGGAGATCGAGGCGGTCAACCACGTGCACCACGCCGGCAACTCGTCCGGCATCGTCGATGGCGCCGCCGCCGTGCTGATCGGCAGCGCGGAGGCAGGCAAAGCCGCCGGCCTGAAGCCGCGGGCCCGCATCAGGGCCTTCGCCAATATCGGTTCCGAGCCGGCGATGATGCTCACCGGTCCGGTCGACGTGACGCACAAGGTTCTGAAGAAATCCGGCATGAAGCTGTCGGATATCGATCTCATCGAGATCAATGAAGCCTTCGCCGCGGTCGTGTTGCGTTTCATGCAAGCCTTCGACATCGGCAACGAGAACATCAACGTCAACGGCGGCGCCATCGCCATGGGCCATCCGCTCGGCGCTACCGGCGCCATGATCCTCGGCACTGCGCTCGACGAGTTGGAGCGCACCGGCAAATCCACCGCGCTGGTGACGCTCTGCATCGGCGCCGGCATGGGCACCGCGACGATCATTGAGCGGGTGTGAGCGCGTTCTCATGCCCAAGATCGATATTTCGAAAATCCCGCTCGACACCGCAACTGGCTATCCGCCGCCGTTCAGCCAGGCGGTGGAGGGCCGCCAACGTAAGCGGCTCGGCCGTGCCGTGGGCTTGAGCCAGTTCGGCGTCAACATCTGCACGCTCAAGCCGGGTGCTGCGTCGTCGCAGCGCCACTGGCACGAGAACGAGGACGAACTCGTCTATGTGCTCGAAGGCGAAGTCGTGCTGTGCGAGGACGCGGGCGAGACCGTGCTGAAAGCCGGTGAGGCGGCGGCCTGGAAAGCGGGCGTCCAGGATGGCCATTGCCTCATCAATCGTTCCGACCGCGATGCCGTCGTGCTCGAGGTCGGCAGCCGCACCGCGAAAGAACGCGCGTTCTATTCCGACATCGACATGATGGTCGTGCGCGACGGCAAGGAATTCCGTTACACCAAGAAAAGCGGCGAGCCCTACTGAGGAAATTTCCAATGACCAACTTCACCTTCGACGTCGACGCCGATGGCATCGCGCTCGTCACCTGGGACATGCCGGGTCGGTCGATGAACGTCATTGACGCCGGTGTGCACGAAGAGCTCGGGCCGATTGTTGAGAAGGTCGCGAGCGACGACGCGATCAAAGGCGCGGTCATCACCGCCGGCAAGGATAGTTTCTGCGGCGGCGCCGATCTCACCGTCCTGGAGCGCTTCAAGAGCCTCTACGCCGATACGCTCGCGCGCGAGGGTGAAGAAGCTGCCGCCAAGATGGTGTTCGAGGAAGGCCGCCGGCTGTCGGTGTTGTGCCGGCGACTGGAGACCTCGGGCAAGCCCTGGGTCTGCGCGCTCAACGGCACGGCCATGGGCGGTGGTTTCGAGATCGCGCTCGCCTGCCATCATCGTGTCGCGTCCGACAACCCGAAGACGCGGCTCGGCCTGCCGGAAGTGAAGGTCGGCCTGTTCCCCGGCGGTGGCGGCACCCAGCGCGTGGCGCGCATGATTCCGCCCGCCGACGCGCTGCAGTTCCTGCTCAAGGGCGACGCGCTCAAGGTGGAGCGCGCCAAGGCCATGAAGCTGATCGACGAGGTCGTGCCTGCGGCCGATCTCATCAAAACCGCCAAGGAGTGGATCAAGGCCGGCGGCAAGGGCGTGGCGCCGTGGGATGTGAAGGGCTTTCGTCTGCCCGGCGGCCTCGTCTGGTCGAAGGCCGGCATGATGACCTTCATGCCGGCGAACGCCATCTATCGCCGCGAAACCTACGACAACTATCCGGGCGCACGCGCCATCCTGCAGGTGGTCTACGAGGGCCTGCAGGTCGACATGGACACCGCGCTGCGCATCGAATCGCGCTGGTTCGCGCACGTGCTGCGCTCGCCGCAGGCGGCCAACATGATCCGCAGCCTGTTCGTCTCCATGCAGGAGCTGAACAAGGGCGCGCGCCGGCCGGAAACGGTGCCGCCATCGTCGCTCAAGAAAGTCGGCATCGTCGGCGCCGGCTTTATGGGCGCCGGCATCGCGCGCGTCACCGCTGCGGTCGGTATCGACGTGGTGCTGATCGACCGCGACCAGGAAGCCGCCGACAAGGGCAAGGAAGGCGTTGCCAAGGCACTCGGCGACCGCGTCACCAAGGGCCGCATGAAGGGCGCCGATCGCGACGCGTTGCTTGCGAAAATCACCCCTGCCGCCGACTACAACGCGCTGAAGGACTGCGACCTGGTCATCGAAGCGGTGTTCGAGGACCGCAAGGTGAAAGCCGATGTGATCGCCAAGATCCAAGCCGTCATCCGCGACGACGCCATCTTCGCCTCCAATACCTCGACGCTGCCGATCACCTCACTGGCGTCCGAGTTCAAGGAACCCAAGCGCTTCATCGGCATCCATTTCTTCTCGCCGGTCGACCGTATGATGCTGACCGAGATCATCCTCGGCAAGGAAACCGGCGATAAGGCGCTGGCGGTGGCGGTCGATTTCGTGCGCGCCATCAAGAAGACGCCGATCGTGGTCAACGACACCCGCGGCTTCTACGCCAACCGCTGCGTGCTCAACTACATCCAGGAAGGCCATCTGATGCTCCTGGAGGGTATCCCGCCAGCGCTGATCGAGAACGCCGCCCGCATGGCCGGCATGCCGGTCGGCCCGCTCGCGCTCAATGACGAGACCGCGCTCGATCTCGGACTGAGGATCGTACGCGCGGCGGAAGCCGATATGGGCGCGGGTGCCATCAACCAGCAGCAGAAGAAGCTGCTGGAGGACATGGTGGAGAAGCACGGCCGCTTCGGCCGCAAGAACGGCAAGGGCTTCTATGATTATTCCGTGAAGCCGAAACGGCTCTGGGCCGGCATTGCCGATCTCCAGCCGAAGAAGCTCACGCGCGACGAGGTCGAAGCGCTCGACGTCGAGGAACTCAAGCACCGCATTCTGGTCGTGCAGGCGCTCGAAGCCGCGCGCACCTTCGAGGAAAAGGTGGTCACCGACGTGCGGGAAGCCGACGTCGGCTCGATCCTCGGCTGGGGCTTCGCGCCCTGGTCGGGCGGCACGCTGTCGTGGATCGATATGGTGGGCTCGAAGAAGTTTGTCGAACTGTGCCGCGATCTCGAAAAGAAACACGGGCCGCGCTTTAAGCCCTGCAAGTTGCTGGTCGACATGGCCGAGAGCAACGACAGCTTCTACCGCCGCTTCGCCCCGCCGAAGAAGAAAGAGGCGGCGTAGATTTCTTCGGAGAGCGCTGCGACAATCTCCGCTCACCCCCGCGAAAGCGGGGGTCCAGGGGGCGTGGCATGGCGTTTTTTGTCTACATCCTTGCGAATAGGCGGAATGGCACGCTTTACATCGGCATGACCGATGATTTGGTGAAGCGCGTTTGGCAACACCGCAACGATATCATTCGGGGTTTCACGTAAAGATACGGGGTCAAGCTGCTCGTCTGGTACGAGCGGCATGAGTCGCGCGAGTTGGCTTTCATGCGTGAGCACCAGATGAAAAAGTGGAACCGGATATGGAAGCTCGAATTGATTGAACGGAGCAATCCGGAGTGGGGCGATCTGTGGGATGAAGTGAATGCTTAAAGAAGAGTTGGATACCCGCTTGCGCGGGAATGAGCGGAGCTTGTTGC
>CAWGGL010000027.1:0-12680 GCA_963822085.1 uncultured Pseudomonadota bacterium | reverse complement strand
CCCTCAATGCCTGTCCTTTTGATCGCCGGCGGCAGCCGCGGTATCGGCGCCGCCACCGCCAAGCTCGCCGCCGCGCGCGGCTACGACGTCGCCGTCAATTACAATAGCAACGCCAAGGCCGCCGACGACGTGGTGGCCGCGGTCAAGGCCGCTGGCCGCAAAGCCGTGGCGCTGAAGGGCGACATGGCGGTCGAAGCCGATATCGAGCGCGTGTTCGACGAGACCGCCAAGGCGCTCGGGCCCGTCACCCATTTCGTCCACAGCGCCGGCATCGTCGGCAAGAACTCGCGGCTCGATGCGGCCACGGCCGAGAACATCCGCGCGGTGCTCGACGTCAACCTGCTCGGCGCGCTTCTGTGCTCGCGCGCCGCCGTGCGCCGCATGTCGACCGCCCATGGCGGGCAGGGCGGGGCGATCGTGCTGCTGTCGTCGATCTCGTCGGTCGTTGGCGGCGCCAACGAATACATCTGTTACGCCGCCGCCAAGGGCGGCGTCGACGCGCTGACCAATGGGCTCGCGCGCGAGGTTGCGAAGGAAGGCATCCGTATCAACGCCGTGCGGCCGGGACCGATCGATACCGATATCCACGAACCGGGCCGCCTCGCGCGCGTGGCGCCGCTGGTGCCGGTCGGCCGGGCCGGTACGCCGGAAGAGGTCGCCGAGCCGATCCTGTTCCTCTTGTCGGACGCGGCGTCCTACATCACCGGCGCGCTGCTCAACGTGTCGGGCGGGAGGTAGGCGGCGGATCGTCGTAGCCCGGATGGAGCGGAGCGAAATCCGGGAACGGCCGCCCCGGATTTCGTTCAGGCTACGGCGCTGAGCGGCTACGCCTTAGATCCTGACGGCTTGTTATCGTCGCGCGCATCAATCAGCACGATGTCTTCATGATCCTCCAACTTCAGCTTCTTCAGGATCGCATTCACTTTCCGAAGCTCGGCGACATTGAAATAGATGATCACCTTGATCGCATTTTTTGCGTCGCTCGCAGCCTGATAGATTGGCACCTGCTTTTCCAGATTGCGTTCCAACTGCGTGTTCTTTGCCAGCTTCATCTCGACAAGCGTTTTGTCATGGGCTCCGCGCGAGATTTTGAAGTCGACGGGGCCGCGGCCATCATTCGCCTCGGTGCCCACGTCCGATGGCGTCCCGAACCAAACAAGTCGATACAGAATTTGAAGGTCTTTCTCGCGTTGGATGGGTTCGCCGTCGTGATAAAACAGCCGGTGTCCGCCCTTATGTTCGATCACGTCTTTCAGATAGGAAACACGAGCATGCGCTTCCTCATAAGTATTGCCGCCCGTCCCATAGAAGGCAGTTTCACGAAGTAGCGTGTGTTGAA
Organism: uncultured Pseudomonadota bacterium; assembly: GCA_963822085.1. Classification (GTDB taxonomy): domain Bacteria; phylum Pseudomonadota; class Alphaproteobacteria; order Rhizobiales; family Xanthobacteraceae; genus Pseudolabrys. Next base: position 11,341 of record CAWGGL010000027.1, on the reverse strand, counting down.
TATCGGCAATTTGCCGGATGAATATGTATTCCGTCGCCAGCACCTTCTCTGCGCTGATGTCGGCCGCTTCGTCGCCGTTCTGCTCTTTCAGCTTTATGTAGTAGTCGATGAGCTTTGGGAACTCTAAAAGAGCCCGTCTAGCGGCTTCGGATCTCTCCTTGGCATTCGGGTGCCGTCGCCGAGGCCGCACGAGCACCTTGTAGAAGTAGTTCTCGACCTGTGCTCGCAGTTCCGGATCGGGAATAGCGGTGGGAATCTTTTGAAAATCGCCGATCAGATCGTCTTTGTTGATCCAGTTCTCATCCCTCGTGAGGATGTCCTTGGGCGTCAGGATGACGAAATCACCATTGACCCAGGGTAAGTCGTACATGACCCGTTCCCAGGACTCAGTCTCGTAGTTGAACCGGGCTTTGCTGACTGGCACCTTCCGCACATCTCCGGGCTTCAGATGGCGTGTGGCGAACTCCTGAGTGTATCGGCAGAGGTAATCTTTGATCAGGTTCGTGGTGAAATCGCTGATGTTGTCGCGACCGACGCCCTCCGAGATTAGGCAAACTTTTTCCAAGTGGCTTCCCTCGGTGATCTGTTCCTCACCAAAGTCGGAGAACAAGCTATTAAGATTGCTATGCAAAGCGCGAGCGAAGTCCATTCCAAGACCGGTGCCGCCGTTACCGCTAACTGAGAATCCGAGCCAGTTCTGCTTCACCTCTCGGAAGCAGTACCAGCTAGACAACAGGGCATCGCTCACATGCCCTTTCGCGGATCGATCCCGGAGGAAAATTAGGTAGGCGATCATCGCGTCATGGAGGGCGCGATATTCCTCTTTCTCGCTGTTAAACAGTAGGAAGGGGTCGATAAACAACGGCAGGTCGTTGACGATCGAGATGTTCAGCGCACCGTAGCTTTCCAGCGCCTCTGCATCGATCCCAAAATATTCATTGAAGAATGTGGCCACCGCCTCGCCTCGCGTTCATAGAGACAACAATCTAAACGGTGACGCCGAGAAGGGTTGCAGTGGGTCCCATTTTCCACAACTGATTGCCTGGCAGATCGTTAATTCCACCTACGGCATCATCTGCGGTGCAGCCGAAATTATTCCGCAGCGCCGCAAGTTCGAATTTGAGAGGCTTTGATTCCGGCCAAGTTCTACGGATGAGGCGGGGATAAGTCGCGCGGGACCGGCCCACCCAAAACGGGGATAAGTTTTTTTTCATATATTTCCATTGACGCGGCTTTTAGTCCAGATTAAATTCCCAAGCATCCCGCCCCGATACCGAGGGGTCTGCAGTCTCCAGATGCGGGGCGGGGAGCGGTGGCCGGTTCGGGGGCGTCGGAGATGCGGCGTTCAATTCCCTGGTCCGGCGGTCCAAGCCGCGGACCTCCAGCGCGTCGACGTCGCGCCCGGGGGGCTCTGATGGCCCGTGGGTCTGGAGGCTTGTCAGAAGCCGAAGGGCTCCAGTGCCTGCCCTCCGCCAGGTAGTGCGTGCCGCAAAGGCCATGAAACGCCCGGCTGCCTGGGACCTTCGCGGAGCAAACCTAAAAACACCGCGCGCGGGACGCCGAGGGACTGGCGGACTTGCGGCACGATCGCTTCGACAAGCCTCGATGTCGCGAGGCGTCGAGGCCCGTGGGTCTGAGCACTTTTAGTTTGCGCCTACTTGCGTAAACCAGAGTGCGCCCGGACCCGACAGCGTCCCGCGCGCCCTCGGTTCTTGTTCGAAAGCGGCGGATGCGGATAACGAAGCACGGCTGTACCCGGGGCCGACCAAAGAATACGGGCGGCGGAGCTGTGCTTGTTTCGCCGTCATTCCGGGACGCGCCGAAAGGCGCGGACCCGGAATCCAGGGGCGATGTATGCGGGTGTTACTCTGGATTCCGGGTTCGCTCGCTTTGCTCGCGCCCCGGAATGACGGAGAGATGGACCCGCCTTGTGTTCAACGTTCGCCCGCCTATGATCGCCGCCGACAACCGATCCCCAACCCAATCGAAGAATTTTCAAGGGAGTAAAACCATGGTCACGGCAGTGCGCGTACACAAAACCGGCGGCCCCGAGGTCCTGACGGTCGACGACGTCGAGGTTGGCGCGCCCGGCGAGGGCCAGGTCAAGATCAAGCAGCACGCCTGCGGCGTCAATTTCATCGACTGCTATTTCCGCTCCGGCCTTTATCCGTCGCCGGTCGGTCTGCCGTTCGTGTCCGGCAACGAAGGCGCCGGCGAGGTGACCGCGGTCGGCCCCGGCGTCACCGATCTGAAGGTGGGTGATCGTATCGCCTACGTGGTGGGCTTGGGCGGCTACGCCCAGGAGCGTCTGGCGCCGGCCGATCGCATGGTCAAGCTGCCGGACAACATCAGCTACGAGCAGGCCGCCGGCATGATGCTCAAGGGCATGACCGCGCAATACCTGGTCAAACGCACCTTCAAGGTGAGCAAAGGCGACACCGTGCTGATGCACGCGGCCGCCGGCGGCGTCGGCCAGATCCTGTGCCAGTGGGCCAATCATCTCGGCGCCACCGTCATCGGCACCGTCGGCTCGCCGGAGAAGGCCGAGCTCGCCAAGAAGGCCGGCTGCCATCACGTCATCAACTACAGCAAGGAAGACTTCGCCGCGCGCGTGAAGGAGATCACCGGCGGCAAGCTGTGCGACGTGGTCTATGACGGCATCGGCAAGACCACCTTCCCGGCGTCGCTCGACTGCCTGCGCCCGCTCGGCTATTTCGTCAGCTTCGGCAGCGCCTCCGGCCAGGTCGAGGCCTTCAACATCAACATCCTGCAGGCCAAGGGCTCGCTGTTCGCGACGCGCCCGACGCTCAACAACTACGTCGCCAAGCGCGAGGATCTCGTCGCCACCGCCAACGACCTGTTCGAGGTGGTCGGCTCCGGCGCGGTGAAGATCCCGGTCACCCACACATACGCGCTCAAGGACGCCCGCAAGGCGCACGAGGACCTGGAAGGCCGCCGGACCACCGGTTCGGTCATCCTGGTGCCGTAACAGGTCCTTTACCTGCGACGTTCATAGGGGGATGGCCGGGTTCGCCCGGCCATCGCCGTTTTCGGGGTCTTTTGGCATGAGCCTGCCGGACGAACAGCAAGAGCCGAAGCCCTGGGGGCGCGTGACCTCGCTCGGCCTCGCCATCATCGCCATGCTGATCGGGCAGATGGTGGCACTGCTGGTGGTGGGGTGGTTCTACGGTCGCTCGCTCGAGCAACTGGCCAACCTGGCGCAGGACGGTGTCGGCGTGAGCCTGATCATCATCGTCTCGACGCCGATCCAGGTCGGCATCCTGATGCTGATGGCGCGGCAGACCCGCATCAAGATCGCCGACTATCTCGCCCTCAAGCTGCCGCGCAAGGGCGAGGTGATCGTCGGCGTGCTGGTGATGATCGCGTTCATCATCGTCGGCAATCTGGTGAGCTGGCTGTTCGGGCAGCCCATCGTCACGCCGTTCCAGTTCGCCATCTACCGCACCGCGAGCGCCGCCGGCTGGCTGCCGATCCTGTGGCTGGCGGTGGTGGTGGTGACGCCGATCGGCGAGGAAATTCTGTTCCGCGGCTTCCTGTTCCGGGGCTGGCACCGCGGCCCCAAGGACGTCTGGCTGGTGATCGCGGCGACGTCATTGCTCTGGGCCATGAGCCATCTGCAATACGATTACTTCGTCATCGCGCAGATCTTTATCGTCGGGCTGATCCTCGGCTGGTTCCGCTGGGTGAGCGGCTCGGTCTTGCTGACCATCCTGCTGCACGGGCTGGTCAACTGCGAAGGCATGTTCGAGACGTTTCTCGCGCTGCATAAGTGATGCCACCGTCGTCATTCCGGGGCGCTCGCGTAAGCGAGTGAACCCGGAATCCAGCCGCGAACGCGGCACTTGCATCTGGATTCCGGGTCCGCGCTTCCGCGCGTCCCGGAATGACCATTCAGAGCAGCGCCGCGATGCGCGCGAAGGCCGGATGCTCGGTGATGCCGGCGGGCAGGCGCGGCAGGCCGACCACGGGAACGTCGCCGGCAAAGCGGGCGATGCTATCGACGGTATCCTCCAGTTCCACCGGATTGCGCTCGCTTTCGCTCACCACGATGGTCGCGATGGCGAGTTGGCGCTGGCGCAGCACGTCGAGCGCGGTCAGCGTGTGGCTGATGGTGCCGAGATAGCCGCCGACCACCAGCACCAAAGGGATGCCGAGCGCGGCCATCCAGTCGAGCACGGTGCGCCGGTCTTGCAGCGGAACCATGATGCCGCCGACGCCTTCAATGAACAGTGTGCCCCGGGTGGCGTCGACGGTGCGCCGGCTGAAATCGACCAGGCCGTCGAAGTCGATGGCGCGGCCTTCGCGCGCGGCGGCGAGATCGGGCGAGAGCGGCGCCCGGAAGCGCCAGGGCGCCATGCGCTCGACTTCTTCTGCCGTGACCGGGCGTCCGAGCGCGCCGAGCAGGACGGCCGGGTCGCTGGTCTCCACTACAGAGGAGTCGTAGCCGCTCACCACCGGTTTCAGCGCATCGACCGACGCGCCGCCGACCCGCAGATGGCGAATGAGGCCGGCGGTAACGAAGGTCTTGCCGATGTCGGTGCCGGTGGCGGTGACGAAATAAGCGGCCATAGTTATTTCTCTTCGCGCATGATCTTGTCCGAAAGCCGGTTCCCACTTTTCGGGATCATGCGCGCTATTGCACCAGGACTTTGTTGCGGACGATACTGGCCGCGCGTTCGATCTCGTCGTCGGGATGCTGCGCGGTGAAGGTGAAGCGCAGGCGCGCGGTGCCGTCCGGCACCGTCGGCGGGCGAATGGCAATGGCGAGAAAGCCTTCGTCCTCCAGCAGGCGCGAGGCCTCGAGCGCCTTGTCGGCTTCCCCGATCACCACCGGCACGATGGGGCTTTCGCGCTTCCGGCAGATTGAGCGCGCGGGTGAAGGTCCGCGCCTTCTTGACTGGCAGCGCCGCGTACTCGGGTTCGCTCTCGATCACGTCGATGGCGGCGATCGCCGAGGCGACGACCGCGGGCGGCAGGCCTGTCGAGTAGACCAGCGTGCGTGCGCGGTTGCGCATCAGCTCGATCACCGGGCCGGAGCCGCAGAGATAGCCACCGTAAGCGCCGATGGCTTTGGAGAGCGTGCCCATCTGCAGTGGCACCTCGACCTTCTCGGGCCCCAAGAAGCTAGACCCGCGCCCGCCGCCGATGACGCCGATGCCGTGGGCGTCGTCGGTCATCAGCCAGGCGTCGAATTCGTTCGCCAGGTCATTCAGTTCGCGCACCGGCGCGAGATCGCCGTCCATGGAGAACACGCCGTCGGTGACGACGAGCGCGCGGTCGTGTTCGGCGCGATGGGCGGCGAGCAGCTCGCGGGCATGCGCCAAGTCGTTGTGCCGGAATGTCAGCACGTGCCCGCGCGATAGTTGCGCGCCGGCGTAGAGGCAGGCGTGCGCCAACTCGTCGAGCAGCACCAGCCCGTCGCCGCCGATCAGTACCGGGATGATGCCGGCATTGGCGAGATAGCCGGAGCCGAATACGACCGCGTCCTCGGTTTCCTTCATGCGGGCGAGACGGCTTTCGAGCTCCGCGTAGAGTGGGTGGTTGCCGGTCACCAGGCGCGAGGCGCCGGAGCCGGCGCCATAGCGCTCGAGCGCGGCCATGGCGGCGCGCTTGGTGGCCGGGTGCTGGCTGAGGTTCAAAGTAGTCGTTGCAGGAGAACGACAGCAGCCGCTTGCCGCCACGTTCGACCCAGAGCCCGTCCTCGCGATAGGTGGGCGCGAGCGTGCGGCGCAGGTGTCGCCGCTGGAGATCGTCGAGCTTGGCTTGCGCGAACCGGTCGAGCGAGTGCATCAAGGGCCTTCTGTCGGGCGGGCGGGGCCGAAACCCGCCGGAATTCGGGGTAAGGAAGCGCCAAATGCCGGGCGACGCCAGCAAAAAGAACGCCGCGCCGCAGGCGCCTGCCGGGTTAGAGCACATCTGGCTGCCCTATGCCCAGATGAAGACCATGACGCCGCCGATGGCGGTCGAAAGCACCGCCGGCAGCCGTATCAGGCTCGCCGATGGCCGGGAACTCGTCGACGGCATCGCGAGCTGGTGGACCGCCTGCCACGGCTACAACCATCCCCATATCCGTCAGGCGGTGACGCGCCAGCTCGAGACCCTGCCGCACGTGATGTTCGGCGGGCTGGTGCACGAGCAGCCCCTGCGGCTCGCCGAACGGCTGTGCGCGCTACTGCCCGGCGATCTTTCTCGCGTGTTCTTTTCCGATTCCGGTTCGGTCGCGGTCGAGGTCGCCATGAAGATGGCGGTGCAGTACTGGATCAATCGCGGCATCCGCGCGCGCACGCAGTTCGTGGCCTTCAAGGGCGGCTATCACGGCGACACCACCGGTGCCATGGCGGTGAGCGATCCGGAGGAGGGCATGCACGCCCTGTTCACCGGCCTGCTGCCGGCGCACCTTGTCGTCGATCTGCCGGTCGACGAAGCGACGACCGCGGCGCTCGACGCGTTGCTGGCGACGCACGCCGAGCACCTCGCCGGCATCGTGGTCGAGCCGCTGGTGCAAGGCGCGGGCGGGATGCTGTTCCATGGACCCGACGTGCTGAAGCGGTTGCGCGCGCTCGCCGACAAATATGATCTGCTGCTGATCTTCGACGAGATCTTCACCGGGTTCGGCCGCACCGGCACGATGTTCGCCTGCGAGCAGGCGGGTGTCGTTCCCGATATCGTCACGCTGTCGAAGGCGCTCACCGGCGGCACGCTGCCGCTGGCGGCGACAATCGCCACTCAAAAAGTGTTCGAGGCCTTCTGGTCGGACGATTCGGAAAAGGCGCTGATGCATGGGCCGACCTTCATGGCCAATGCGCTAGCCTGCGCCGCCGCCAACGCCTCGCTCGATCTGTTCGAGAGCGAACCGCGGCCCGCGCAGGTGGCGGCGATTTCGCGACAGATGAAGGAGGCGCTCGGCGCTTGCCGCGCCCTGCCGCAGGTGAAGGACGTGCGGGTTTTGGGCGCCATCGGGGCCGTCGAGCTCAACCGCATCGACGACCTCAACGCAATGCGCGCGCGCTTCATCACCGAGGGCACGTTCATTCGTCCGATCGGCAACGTTATCTATCTCACGCCTGCCTTCACCATCGCACCGGACGAACTCAAAGTGCTGACCGACGCCATCGTACGCGTCGTCGGCGCGCTCAACGGTTGACAGAACCGAACAAAAACGCTGCGCCGCGGAAAAGCTGCGCAACAACGCAGGTGCTCTTTGTTTACGAGATTTTTATATGGGTGGCACCTTGCGGAAAGGTGCACGGCAAATTGCCGCACGTTGAGGCAGATCAACTTTCGTCTTGCTTTGTTGACTAACGTTCGATGTGCAACGCGCGGCCGTCGCAACGGCGCGTCGAACGCTACACAATGGAGCAAAAAATGCGGATTGCAAAAATCATTACTCTTGCGGTCGGGGCGATCGCTTTGACGTTCCTCGTGCCGGCGCCTCGCGCCAACGCGATAACCGTCACCGCGCCTGCCGGAATCGAGACCGTGGCGCCGGGCAAGGCCCTGGTGCAGAAGGTGCGTTACGTCTGCCGGCGTTACCGTGTGCATCGCCACGGCCGTTGGTATTGGCGTCAACGCTGCTATTGGACGTCCCCCCGTCCGTATTATCGGCCGCATCGTCGGCCTCACCGGTACTACCGGCACGGCCACTGGTACTACCGCTAACGTAACGGGCGGCCGCGTGCCGCGCGGGCTCTTCACCTCCCCGGCGGGGAGGTGAAGAGGCTTGTTCAGAAGCCAACCGCGCTGCCGTGCAGGTCGTAAGCGTCGGCGCGCTCGATCTTGACCGTGGCGATCTCACCGACGCGTAGCGGCCGGCGGCTCGCGACATAGACGGCGCCGTCGATCTCCGGCGCGTCGGCCATCGAGCGGCCCTTCGAGACGGTCGGGCCGGCCTCGTCGATGATGACCTGTTGGCGCGTGCCGACCTTGCGTTTCAGGCGGCGCGCGGAAATCTTCTGCTGCACCTGCATGAAGCGATGCCAGCGTTCGTCCTTGACCTCGTCGGGCACGGCATCGCCGAGATCGTTTGCCGGTGCGCCGGCGACCGGTTCGTACTTGAAGCAGCCGACGCGGTCGAGCGCGGCTTCGTCCAGCCATTGGAGCAGATACTCGAAGTCTGCGTCGGTCTCGCCCGGAAAGCCGACGATGAAGGTTGAGCGCAGCGTCAGGTCGGGCACCAACTCGCGCCAGCGCGCGATGCGCTGAAGCGTCTTTTCCTGCGCCGCCGGCCGCTTCATGCGCTTCAACACATCAGGCGCAGCGTGCTGGAATGGGATGTCGAGGTAAGGCAAAACCTTTCGTTCGGCCATCAGCGGCATGACGTCGTCGACGTGCGGATAGGGGTAGACGTAATGCAGCCGCACCCAGACGCCGAACTCGCTTAGCGCCTGCGCCAAATCGACGAACTTGGCGCGCACCTCTTTGTCGCCCCACGTGCTGGCGGCGTATTTCAGATCGACGCCGTAGGCTGATGTATCCTGCGAAATCACCAGCAGTTCCTTGACCCCGGCCTTCACCAGCTTTTCAGCCTCGCGCAGCACGTCGGCGGCCGGCCGCGACACCAGATCGCCGCGCAGGCGCGGAATGATGCAGAACGAACAGCGGTTGCTGCAGCCCTCGGAAATCTTCAGATAGGCGTAGTGGCGCGGCGTCAGCTTGATGCCTTCCGGCGGCACCAGGTCGAGGAACGGATCGTGCCGCGGCGGCAGCGCCTTGTGCACGGCGTCGACCACGCTTTCGTATTGTTGCGGCCCGGTGATCGCCAGCACGTCCGGGTAGGCCGACGAGATGCTTTCCGGCTCGGCGCCCATGCAGCCGGTGACGATGACCTTGCCGTTTTCCTTCAGCGCGCCACCGATGGCGGCAAGCGATTCCGCCTTGGCGCTGTCGAGGAAGCCGCAGGTGTTGACGATGACGAGGTCGGAGCCGGCATGCTCGCGCGAGAGCTCATAGCCCTCGGCGCGCAAGCGGGTGACGATGCGCTCGGAATTGACCAGCGCCTTGGGGCAGCCGAGCGAGACGAAGCTCACCTTGGGGGCGGGTTTGTCGGTGTCGGGGGCTTGCATAGGGCAGGGACGTAAGGGCGATCGGGCGGGATGGCAAGTCGTGCGCCTTCCGGGCGCTCCGGCTGGCATTTGGCCGCGGCCGCCGCCGGCGCTATGCTGGGCGCACGTTCAACGGAATGGTGCCATGAAAGTCCGGATCGTCCTGCTCGCCCTGCTGTTCGGCGGTATTGTCATGCCGGGCTGGGGACAGGCCCGTGCGGCCGACATCGGGATGCGGACGGCGCCAGCCTACAGCCGCAGCCACGCGCTGCCGTTCCCGCGCAGCGCCCGCGCCGCCGCCGTCTGGGGCGAGGGCGCCTGCTGGCGAGACTGCCAGGCGACCTGCACCTGGGGACAGACCGCTTGCCTGTCGCTCGACAGCCAGGGCCGCTGCGTCAAGCACACCGACGCATGCGACCGCATGTGCCAGCGCGACTGCCGCTCGAGCGGCGGGCCTTATCTCGATCCGTTGTTCGACGGGCTGGATTAGCGCGGGCGAGAGAAGTCGGCCTGTTCGCGCTCTGACGAATTCTTGACGCGGGTTGATTGGACGCCTCCAATGCCCCAGCCGCATGATCGGCTCGTCCGGTCCGCCTGTGCGGCCATGCGGATCGCAAGGCGGTGTCGCCAAGGACGATCCGATGGTGTGAGCCATCGTCCGCGGCAAGCTCTATCTCAACCTGAGCCCGGCGGTGCAGACGCTGTGGGCGAAGGACAAGGCGGGCTACATCAAGGCCGCCGACAAGAACTGGCCGCGGGTGTTGAAGTAGGCGAGGCCATGTCGCAGCAGAGATGATGTCGCGAGGCCGGGCCGTTACGGATTTGGCGGAGGGGGTGTCCTCATAACCGCCGTTTCAGCGTGTACCTCACTGTCCGCCATGTTGCAATTACTGCAACAAAATCAGTCGTTTTAGAGTTTGCGTGTCCCCCGCTGTTTCTGTACGTCTCTCCACAGCCACGATAAATGTTGGGGCCAAAATTGGGCCCAGAGCGGGGGCGCTAATGGCGAGGCAACTACACAAGCTCGACGCGGTGACAGCAAAAGCTCTGACGAAACCAGGGCGGCATAGTGATGGCGGCGGCTTGTACCTTCGGGTGCGCCACGATGGCCGGCGAGGCTGGGTCTTTCTATTTCGCTGGCATCGCCGCCCGCGCGAAATTGGGCTTGGCGCATTCCTGCCGGTCCATGCTGAAAAGGGCCGCCGCTACGATTTTGTGAGCTTGGCTGACGCGCGCGGCAAGGCAGCCGCCATGCGCGCGGCGCTCGCTGAGGGGCTGGACCCGGCAGTGGCGGCACGCCAGGCCGACGCAATCCCCACATTCGGCGAATTCGCCGACGCTCACATTAAGGCGATGAAGCCCGCGTGGCGCAATGAAAAGCACGTTGCGCAGTGGCAAATGACGCTTGGCGACACCTACTGCAAGCCGCTTCGCCGGAAGCCCGTCAATGAGATCGACACGGCGGACGTGCTGGCGGTGCTGCAACCGATCTGGAAAACAAAGACCGAAACTGCCGCCCGGCTGCGCGGGCGGATTGAGGCGGTGCTTGACGCGGCCAAGGCCAAAGGGCTGCGCGATGGCGAGAACCCGGCCCGCTGGCGCGGGCACTTGGCGAACCTCCTGCCGCGCCGCCAGAAGCTCACGCGGGGCCACCATGCCGCCATGCCATATTCTGACCTGCCGGGATTCGTAGTGCGGCTCCGGGCGTCCGAAGGGATGGCAGCGCGTGCCCTTGAATTCTTGATCCTAACGGCGGCGCGATCCGGCGAAGTGCTCGGCGCACGGTGGGAGGAATTCGACCTTGAAGGCGGTGTCTGGAAGGTGCCGGGGTCTCGTATGAAGGTGGCCTGCCCCTATCGGGTGGTCCGGGTTAAGTCTTAGTGCATGACGGGTTTTGGCACCATGGCTGGCGCGGCCGGCGAAGCTGGTCCGCGGAGCGGAGCCGGCCATTGCACGGCCTCTGGTGCTGGTGGTCTGTAGCCTAACGATGAGTGTGGGCGTTCGGTATTGTAATGGCGACGCCAGGATTTAATAACGATCCTTGCCTCGGCCAGGCTGTAGAAGATTTCGCCGTTGAGGAGCTCGTCGCGCAGCTTGGAATTGAAGCTCTCGCAATAGCCGTTCTCCCAAGGACTGCCCGGCTCGATGAAGGCGGTCTTGGCCCCGACCGCCACGATCCACTCACGCACCGCCTTGGCAATGAATTCGGGGCCGTTGTCCGAACGAATGTGACCGGGGATTCCGCGCAGGATGAACAGGTCCGACAGGACGTCGATGAC
>CAWGGL010000026.1:0-139003 GCA_963822085.1 uncultured Pseudomonadota bacterium | reverse complement strand
TGCCACCGCGCGGGTACGATTGAACCTGCTTGCTGATACTGGATGAGAAAATGCTCCGTACAAATACTTAGGAGGATTGCTAAGGGCATGATGCCGACGATCTGATAGCCTCAAACAAAACGATACGGTGTTACGAGCCGTGTCCGGCGATGTTTGGCTTGTCGCCCATCGAATGAGGCCTGTTGTGATTGTCAAAGCGCTCAATCTTACTGTTGTTACTTTCGCACTGTCGCTGGTGCCGGCTTTGGCCGGGGCAAATCCGGTCACGTTGAAGCTTTCGTACTTCAGCTCTGACCGCTCGCTGATCTACGCGAGCCTGGTCAAGCCGTTTGTCGATGCGATCAACGGCGATCCTCGCGGTCTCGTGAAGATCGACGTCTATCTCAGCGGCAAGCTCGGCTCCAACCTGCTGCAGCAGCCGCAGGTCGTTTCCGACGGAACCGCCGATATCGCACTCATCGTTCCCGGTTACACGCCGACGTTGTTTCCCGACGCGGCGGCGATCGAATTGCCGGGCTTGTTCCATGATGCGCTGGAAGCAAGCCGTGTGCATAGCTTGCTGGTCTCCAAACACATGCTGTCGGGCTACGACAATTTCTTCGTCATCGGCGCCGTTGCCGGGGAGCCCGCATCCATCCACAGCCGCAAGCGCACGGCCTCGCTCGCCGATCTCAAGGGACAGCGGCTGCGGGTGAACAATGCCACCTTGGCCACCGCCATGGCCAAGCTCGGCGCCGTCCCCTCGTTGATTCCGGTGAACGACACGGCCGACGCGATCAGCAGCGGTAAGGTGGACGGCGCCCTGGTGCAATTGGCCCAAGTCTTCGATTTCGGGATCGGACGGCTGGTGAGCCATCACTACCTTTTGCCAACCGGAAGTGCGCCGCTGGCGCTGGTGATGAACCGCAAGGTGTTCGATAGCCTTCCGGAGGAAGCCAAGACTCTGATCCGCGACCATAGCGGGGAATGGTTGGTCACCCGCTACGCCGCGATATCGGATGCTTTCGGCCGGCGCGTCCTCGATCAGCTCAAGGCGGACTCGCGGCGGAAGGTGGTCGAACCGACGCCCCAGGACCTGGCCGCGGCGCAACGCGTGTTCGGTGTCGTCGTGGCGCAATGGGCGGCAGAGAGTCCTCGTCACCGCGAACTTCTGACACTGGTCCGGGCCGAGTTGAGCAAGCTTCGTTCGTCGAAGGAAACACACCCATGACCCGATTCGCATCAATCATTGCGTGCCGCGAGTTCTTTGCCGCGCGCCGTGTTACGATGGCCGGTTCGTTCTTCGGAATCGCGGCGAGATCGGCCCCTCGAGTCGGCTGCTGCTGCCGCCGCTCGCCGCATCGGCGGCGCCGGTCGAACTCAAGCTCGCGTTCTTCACCTCCGAAAAGAGCGACACCTACCGCGACGGGGTCAAACCGTTTGTCGATGCCGTCAATGCCGAAGGCAAAAGCGTTTTGGTGATCAAGGTCTATCCGAACGGAGCCCTCGGCAAAGCGCTGGCCGAGCAGTCAAACATTGTGCAGGAGGGGGTCGCGGATATTGCCTGGGTGGTGCCGGGCCAAACGCCTTATCGGTTTCACGACAACGCCCTGCTCGAGCTGCCCGGCCAGTTTCACGACGTGCGGGAAGGCACGCTCACCTATACGCGCATGATCGCCGCTAAGGCGCTGGGTGGATATGAGAGCTTCTTCGTGATTGGAGCTTACACGGCCGCCCCTACCATCATTCACAGCCGTAAACCGATTGGCAGTCTTGCAGATCTCGGGGGACAGAAAATTCGCAGCAACAATCCGATCGGAGTGGAGGCGCTAAAACGCTTTGGCGCCTTGCCAACCGTCATGCCGGCATCGAGGATCGCCGACGCGATCGCCGGGGGCGCCATCGACGGTGCCACCTTGGACCCGACTGGCCTGTTCGACTTCGGTGTCGCGCGGGTGACGACGAACCATTACCTTCTGGGCGGCGGCGGCGCTCCGCTGGCGCTGTTGATGAACCGCAAGAAGTTCGACAGCTTGCCGGAAGCCGCGAAAGCTATCATTCGCAAATATAGTGGCGAATGGGCAGCGGCGAGGTGGATCGACTTGTACGGAGCCAGCGTAGAGCAGTCTCTCAAGAAGATAAAATCGGATCCCGGCCGCGAGGTGGTAGAGCCATCACAGGCTGATCGCGAAACCGCGCAGCGGATCTACCAGTCCCTGATCGAAGCCTGGGCTGCAAGCTCGCCCCACAATCGCGAGCTGCTGAAACGGGCTAAGGCGGAGTTGGCGACGATCCGCGCAACCAACCGGTAGGCCGCGCCATGGAAAGCCTCGAAAACACACCGATCTGGCGTTATCTCGGCCTCTTGGTCGTGGTGTTGGGCGTGCTGGTTGGCGGCACCTGGCTCACGGTCAAGGTCACGACCGAACATCTCTTGTACGAGAACGCCAGTCCCTCGTACCAGTTATTGGTGGGTTTGGTTGTGCTTTGGTTTAGCAATGACATTTTCACGACACATCAACAAAAGCCAACAACACCGCCTCAGCCGGGATAAGCCGGAGGCAGGGAAACGATGATGATGAGGTCGAAGGTATTTGCCGCCGCCACAGGTGCCGCGGCGTTCTGGCTGGCGACAATTTATTGCCCCGCCTTGGCGGAGACGCGGGCGCCGGATTACGCCCGGACGCAAAATTGGGCGAGCCTGCCCAAGACGCCGAGCAAGAAGGTGGACGTGTTTTGGGTCTACCCCACCGTCTACAACGGCAAAGCGATCATTGCCGCCGTCGACGATCGCGCAAATGCGCCAAGGCGCCGCGTTCAGCCTGCTCAGCCAGGCCAGCGTGTTCGCCGACAGCGCCAATATCTTCGCGCCGCTCTACCGGCAGGCCAACATCTCGGTGCTGTCGATGGACGCCGCGGCGAAGAAGCGTTATCTCGGCGTCGGACTTTCCGACGTGAAGGCGGCCTTTGCTTATTATCTGCAACACCTCAACCACGGCCGCCCCTTCATCCTGGCCGGGCACAGCCAGGGCGCCAACCTGCTGACCGATTTCGTCCGCCAGGAACTGAACAAGCCCGCGCTGCGCAAGAACATGGTCGCGGCCTATTTGATCGGCTGGTCGATCACGCAGGACGATCTGAAGGACTATCCATTCCTGAAAATCTGCCGCGCCGCCGACGAGATCGGCTGTATCGTCACCTACAACAGCATCGCCGCGGGCTATCAGAAGAAGGCGCCCACCATTCTGCCCGGCGCGATCTCGGTCAACCCGCTGTCGTGGCGCACCGACGGCGAATTGGTCCCGGCCACGAAGAATCTCGGCTCCGTCTTCTTCGATCAAGACGGCAAGCGACAAAGCATCGCGCATTTCGCGTCGGCGCAAAACGTGGATGGTGGACTGGTGGTGACGCCTGAGTCCCCCGCGCTGCTCACGCAGCTGCCCTTCGGGCCCGGCATCTACCATGCTTACGATTACAGCTTGTTCTACGAGAACCTGAAGGCCAATGTTGCCCGGCGCATCAAGGCGTTCGAGGCCGGTCGCGCCCGAAAGAAATAGCAAGCCTCGTCCGGATTGCGGGAAACGAAATTCGCGGCCGGCCTTGCTGTTCGTCCCGGATTTCGCCGGCGCTCAAACCGGACGACCCTCTCTCCGCCGTAAAGGACATTTGCCGATGCTCCGCCGTCCGCTCCTCCTCGCTCTCGCCTTGTTCGCCGCTGGCGCGCTTGTCCATCCCGCCGCCGCGCGCGACGCCGCCAAGCCCAGCTATCCGGCGGTGCCGCTGCTCTCGACCGGCAAGAACATCGTCGGCGAGACCATCCGTTATCCGAAGGGCGCCGGCGCATGTCACCGCCGCCATCGTCACGCTGGCGCCGGGCGGCCGCACCATCGTGCACAAGCACGGCGTGCCGCTGTTCGCCTATATCCTCGTCGGGCGTCTTGACCGTGAACTACGGCAAGCACGGCACGCGCACCTACAAGCCGGGCGACGCCTTCATGGAAGCCATGGACGTCGCGCATTTCGGCATCAACAAGGGCACCGAGCCGGTGCGCATCCTGGCGGTCTATATGGGCGCGAAAGGCGCCAAGAACGTCATCCCGGTCAAATAGCCAGCCGTCTCCGCCAATGAAAATGGCCGGGCAAACGGCCCGGCCATCACGATGTCCGTGAAACGCGGTCAGCCGCGCTAGCGCACCGAAATACTCAGTCCGCTCAGATCCGCGTTCGCCATCAGCCCGACCTGACGGCCGCTCAGCCGCAGCACCGCGCCCTTCTCGTTGCGCAGCACGATCACCCGCGCGCCGACGCCGACCACGCCGCCGGCGCCGGCCGCGCCATAGACGCCGGAAACGTCATAGGGGCTGCGGATATGGCTGACGGTGCCGTGCAAACGGGTCTCCGAGGCGCCGAACACCAGGCCGGCGGAAAGGCCGCCGATCGAGAGCGCGTAGCGCCGGCCATGGAAATAGAGCGTGCCGCTGCCGCCGGAGGCGCCGATGAACCAGCCGCCCTTGATCACGCGGAAGCTGATGCTGCCGCTGTCGGCCTGTGCGGCCGACGAAAGGCCGGCAGCGGCCAATGCGAACAGCGCGACGAAAGCAACCCGGAACGCGTGAGAAAATCGCATGGTGAAGTCTCCTTTGGTCATATCTGCCGTGGGCGCCTTGCGCGCCGGACGGCACAGCCGTCATCGGCGACAATTTAGCCGGTTTGGTGGTCGCCGCCAGGCAGGGTCTTCGCCGCGCGGCCGCTAACGCCGCCGCTCCCACCATAACCCCACCACCGCCACCAGCGCGGTGACGGTGGCGATCAGGAACAGCCAGGACAACACGGGGCCCTCGACCGCCCACTGCATGACGCGCGCGAGGTCGTAGACCACATAGGCCGCGAAGGTGAAGGCGAGACCGTAGAGATAAGGCCGGCCCTGGCGCGCGGCCAGCACGGCCATCGCCGCCACGGCGGCTTCGAGCAGGATCGAAACGATCAGCATCGCGTTGCGGACGGCCGGCGCCGGTGCTCCGCCCCCTCACCGCTTGAACAAGCCCATGATGCTCCGCCTTCGCCAGCGTGGCGAAATGCAGATTGAAGCCGACCACCGCCGCGCTGGTGTCGGCCTGCGACCGGCAGCGTTTCGGCGCCGACCGCGAACACCGTGAACAGATAGCGGTGCGGGTGGTCGCCCGGCGGCGGGCAGGGGCCGCCATAGCCGGGCGCGCCGAAATCGGTGCGCGTCTGCAGCGCGCCCGCCGGCAGCTTGCCGCCGGCGCTGCCGGCGCCGAGCGCAAGCTCGCTCACATTGGCCGGGATGTTCACCACCAGCCAGTGCCAGAAGCCGGAGCCGGTCGGCGCGTCGGGGTCGTAGCAGGTGACCGCGAAGCTCTTGGTGCCTTCCGGCGCGCCCGACCATTTCAGATGCGGCGACTTGTTGCCGCCGGCGCAGCCGAAGCCGAAATCCTCCGACAGGATGAAGTCCTTGCCGAGATAATCGCCATCCTTGAAGCTGTTGCTGGTGACCGTGAACGCCATGGTCCTCTCCCTCGCATGCTGGCTGGCGCGCCCGTGACCCGAGCCTAGCGCGCAGGGCGGCAAGTGCAAACGCCCCACGGCACGCCGGCCGCGCCTGTAATTTTCAGAGAGTGGAGCCTGTTATCGCCGCGCGCGCCGGCCGGCGCGCTCACTGCCACAGCCCGTAGGCCGCCCATTTGTCTTCGGGGATTTCGCCGCCGATCTTGTAGCTGAACGACAGCACCTTCATGTTGTCGGGCGAGGCGGTGCAGCGAAAGCTGAGCGCGTACCATTTCTTGCGGCTGCGGAAGGCGCCGCCCTTGGCGATCACGGTGTTCTTGTTGATGGTGGGGTCGCCATTCGGCGTCGGCCACCGCGCGGTCGGGGCGGAATTGCCGATGGTCCTTGCGGATGCGCTTCATCGCGGTGTAGTCGCAGAGCTGCACCAGCCGCTCGCCGGGAGCCAGCCTGCGCAGGCTGCGCTCGAATCGGCGTCTCGGCGGCGGCGCTGGCGGCGAATGCCAGCAAACCCAAGCCGAGCGTCAGAACGAGCCGCCGCATTCCTACCCCGCTGTGCCGTGAAGAGCTCCCGCGGCCTTTTACGCATCGGGGGCCGGGTCACGCAAGCCAAAGCGCCGGCTTTTTCCAAGAGCGAACGCTCCTTTGGGACAATTCGTCGCGGTTTTTCAGGCAATTACGCGAATTTCGGGTCGCGCTCGAGCAATTCGATCGAAATTCCCTGCGGCCCGCGCAGGAAGCAGATCTTGATGCCCGGGCGCGGCGTGTGCGGCTCCTTGCTGAATTCGACGCCTTTGGCTTTTCAATTCGGCCGCGACCGCGTCGATGCCGGCGACCGACAGCCCGAAATGATCGAGGCCCTGATAGGGCGTCGCCGGCGCGGCATTGACGCCGTCGCCGGGCGTGACCGCGGCGATGAAGATCCTGGCGCCGCCGAGCTTGAGGTCGATGCGCGGCTTGCCCTGCTGCATGGAGCGGATCACCTCGGCGCCCAGCATGCGCTCGAACCATTGCGCGGTCGCTTCCGGATCGGGGCTGCGCAGATGGATGTGATCGAAGGTGATGGCGGGCATCGTGCGTTTCTCCCGAATTTTTCGAACATTGGATGGATCGAGCGCGTGCGCAGCCCATCCTATCGCCGTCACCTGTCTCGCTCAAAAAGATTCGCCGCCGGCAATACGTGCGATCGCGCCCCGCGCCGGCACGAGGCCGGAATGACAGTCGTATGACAGCCTCGGCCGGATCGCCGGCGACGCCCGTTGCCCACAGGCACGCTCGCCATGTGCGCAATTCGCTGCAGCCGTGCGCGCATTTTTGCTAAACAGAAAAGATGGCTTGGCGAACGACTCGAATTGTCCGGTGAGGCCCGCTTGGCACGCACGCCGATCCACGCCGCAGGCGGCATCGTGTATCGCGGGCGCAAGCGCCCGCTGGTCGCCGTCGTCCAGCGCAGCAAGGACGAGCGCTGGGTGCTGCCGCGCGGCAAGCTCAAGCGCGAGGAAGACCCGATGGCCGGCGCGCGCCGCGAAGTGGTGGAGGAGACCGGCCACCGCGTGCGCGTGCACGAGTTTCGTCGGCGCCATCACCTATCGCGCGCAGCGGCCGGCCGAAGCTGGTGCAGTTCTGGCGCATGCAGGCCTCGAGCGGCCCGAGCCGCGACCTCATGGCGACATCATCGCGGTCGAATGGCTGCCGCTCAAGGCGGCGGTGCGGCGGCTGAGCTATCCGCTGGAGAAGCTGTTCCTGCGCAGGTCGGCCGCCGCGTGTTGCGGCGCAAAGCGCGGCGCAAGGCGGCGGCGCGAAAATCCAAAGCGAGCCGCGCCAAGCCGGCGCGCCGCAAGGCAACGCGCAAGACGACGCGCACGACGACACGCAAGACGAAGCGAGTCGCGCCGCAGACGCGGCGCCGCGCGCCCGACGGCCGACGCCGTCCGCGCAC
Organism: uncultured Pseudomonadota bacterium; assembly: GCA_963822085.1. Taxonomy (GTDB): domain Bacteria; phylum Pseudomonadota; class Alphaproteobacteria; order Rhizobiales; family Xanthobacteraceae; genus Pseudolabrys. The sequence continues at coordinate 131,562 of CAWGGL010000026.1, read as the reverse complement.
GCTCAAGCGCCGGGCGCGATAACGCCGGCTGTCACGGCGTGAAAGTCGCCTGCCGCAATCTCGCCGCGAATCTTGCCGAAATTTAATCGTGTCCGCCGGTTCGCGCCGGCCTTTCCACAGTGCCGCGTTCATCGACCGTTCACGCAATAAACAGGAACCTGGGCGCGGTACCGGAGGTTATTGATCGCTCGGATACACTATCGCAACCGCAGGAAACGACGCAGCCAGTCGTTGAATGATCACGGAATTGCAGCGAAGCGAAGGAAAAGCGCCATGAGAAAATCCCTGTTGGCCATCGCGGCCGCCGCAACGCTCACGCTCGGGAGCCTGGCCGCTCCGCAACCCGCGCAAGCCCGCCATGCGGCGGCGCCGTCGCCGCCGGCATCATCGGCGGTCTGGCCGCCGGCGCGCTGATCGGCGCAGCCGCGGCGCACGGCCCCTATTACGGCCCCCCCGGCTATTATTACGGGCCCGGCCCGGTCTACTACCGCCCGCATTGCTGGTGGCGCCATGAGCGCTGGTGGAACGGCTGGCGCTGGCGCTGGCATCGCGTGCGGGTCTGCGACTAGCGCGCAACTCGAACGGCTGAACAGAGACGACAGGCGACGAGGGCCGGGCGGCGCAAGCCGCGGCCCTCTTGCATGTGCGGGAGCACGCCTCCGCGCCAGCTTCGACATTCAATTCCGCCGAACTGGAACCGCGTACTGGCGACGCACCGAAATTTGCCGCATAATGTCACTTCAATTGAGCTTTGACCTGCAGGGAGAACCACGATGAAGAAGGCCATCCTCGCGATGGCGGCGGCCGCGACCATCGCGGCCGGGCACGTTGCGGTCCCGACCACGGCCGAGGCGCGCTGCCACGGCTGCGGCGTGGCTGCCGGCGTGCTCGGCGGCCTTGCCGCCGGCGCCATCATCGGCGGCGCCATCGCCAGCCAGCCGCACTATTACGGGCCGCGCGGCTACGTGCGTTGACGACTATGACGGCCCGCCGCCGCGCGAATGCGACGGCTATTGGGCCCGCCGGCGGCTGCTACAACCGTTACGGCGACTTCGTCGGCTGGAGCCGGCCGCACTGGTTCTGCCGTTATTAATCTCTGCGTAAAGGCTGTGGGGACATGATCGCCGATGACCCCATCGGCCGGAGGGACACCCATGAAGAAACACGTTCCTCGCGCTTGGCGCGGTCGCCCTGCTGGCCGCGGCGCTGCCGTCTTCGGCGCAGGCGCGCTGCCACGGCTGCGGCGTCGCCGCCGGCGTGGTCGGCGGACTCGCCGCCGGCGCCATCATCGGCGGCGCATCGCCGGCGGCCCGGCCTATGCCGCGCCCGGCCCGGTCTACGCGGCCCCGCCGCCGCCGCCGCCGGCTATTATTACGACGACGATGACGGCCCGGTCTGCCATGTCGAGCGCCGCCGCGTCTGGGTCGAAGGCTATGGCTGGCGCCACCGCCGCATCGAAGTCTGCGACTGACGCCGACGCGCATACCGTCATGCCGCGTGCGACGCCCGGCCCTGCGCCGGGCATTGCGTTTTCAGCGCCGCATGTGCGTCGAGCACGGCCGCGGTCGGCCAGCAGTCGACCTTCAGCCCGTTCTTCTTCTGATAGGCGCCGAGCGCCGCGCGCGTCAGCATGCCGGCCTTGCCGTCGATCTTGTCGCGATAGAGGCCGAGCGCGGCCAGCCGGCGCTGCATCGCCTCGACCTCGCTGGTCCTGAGCTGCTTGGCTCTTGCTCCACGGCGTCTCGAACGGCCGCCCGCCGGCGATCAGATCGCTCAGGTGGCCGACGAACAGCACGTAGAGATCGGAATAATTGTATTCCTTGATCACGAAATAATTCTTCGGCGTGAGGAAGGCGGGCCCGTAGCGTGCCTTCCGGCAGCAGCAGCGAGGCAGGAATCGCGCGCACCGCCGCGCTCAGCTTGCCGCCCATAAGCCGGCGTGATAGCCGTGCGCGATCCACTCGCCGATCGGATAGCTTGTACGGACGGCTCCGCCACGCGTGCAATCGACATTCTGCCGGCGGGCGCACCTCGATCGCCCACGGCTCGCCGCGCGCGCCAGCCGCGCGTCGGTGAGCTGCTTGGCGGCGGAGGCGAGCGCATCCGGCACCGAACGCCAGATGTCGGCGCGGCCCTTGCCGTCGAAGTTGACGGCGAACTTGTAGATAGTCCGACGGCAGGAACTGCGTGAGGCCGAGCGCGCCGCCCCAGGACGAGCGCATGTCGCTGCGCGGAATGCCGTCCTGCAGCATCTTCAGCGCCAGCAGGAACTCGTTGCGGAAGAATTCCTTGCGCTTGCCGACAAAGGCCTTGCGTCGCCAGCACGCGGATGGCGTCGTGCGGCAGCGGATAGCGGCCGTAGTCGGTCTCGCGCGCCCAGATCGCCAGCACCACGTCGCCGGGCACGCCGAACTCCTTCTCGATGCGCGCAAGCGTGTCGCGGTATTGCGCCGCCAGCTTGCGGCCGTGCGCGGCGAGGCGCGTTGAAGGTCGCTTCGCGCAGATATTGCGCCGGCGTCCGCACGAATTCCGGCTGCGGCGGCGGCTTTTCGGGCCGGCCGGGAATGGCGAGATCGGGCAGCGAATAGTCCGGCGTGAGCCCGCGGGTGGCGGCGTCGAAGGTCGCGCGCGAAACGCCGAGCTTGTGCGCCTCGGGCCACACGCCGTCGAGCCAGCGCTGGAAGGCCGGCTCGGCGGCGCGGCCGGCGGCCGACACGGCAAGAAGCGCAAGAGCAAGCGCGAGAATCAGCCGCATTCCGTCATGCTCGGTTTTATGCCGTCCGAATCACGGTGGCGTAAAGGCGCCGATGCGCGGGCAAGTGGCTGAGCGAAGCGGCCCAATCCGCCGAAGTTGTGGCATCGACATGCGACACCGGCGACAAGGGGTGGAAACTATGCTCTCTTTGCGGTGGATCAGCACCAGGGGGGTGAGACATGAAAAAGGCAGCCATCGCGGCCCTATCCGCCGCGGTTCTCTTGTTCACGTCATCGATGGCATCCGCGCAATTCTGCGTCCTCGGAATCTTCGCGGCGGCGGCTTATGTCGGGCAGCACGAAAACCGCGAGTTGACCTCCAAAGAGGCCATGAGCTGCGGGCTTTCCTATCTGTTCGACAAGCCCGAAGCGAAGGCGAAGAAAAAGAGAAAAGTCGCCCGCCGCCACGCCAAACGTCACTGATCGCGCCCCGCCGCATCGCTTCATAACGCGTGTATCCGGAGCCGGCTCGCCGCCGGGTGGCAACGCTTTGGCGTGCTCACGCGCGTCCGGCGCGCGGTTTGCTGCGCGCGATTCGGCAAGGCGCCGACGCGCCGCGCCGCTGCCGCCACGAGCGCTTGTGTCGGCCGCAGCGCGTTTCGCTAGATCGGGTCGTCCTTCGAACAAGGAACGAACGTAACGCGATCAAAGACGAATCGGAAACAAACGGGGGGCGATTAAATAGACCTTAACGGCGCCAGCCATCGGCTCTTATTTCAGATGTTCGCCGGCTCATGGACCTGTTTGACAGCAGACCCGCCGCGATGACGCGGCGGGCACCGGGCGGCCGCTAGCGCACCGCGACGATGAAGAAGCGCGGGAAGTTGAGGATCACCTTGCCGTCGTAGCGCGGCGGATAGGCCTCGGCGATGCGCTTGCCATAGGCGGCGAGATAGGCCTCGCGCACGCTGTCGGCGAAAGCGGCGTGGTATAGGGCCTGAGCGACGTGCTCTTGAACCACTCGACGATCGATCCGGCATTGTCGAGCACATGGGCATAGATCGTGTGCCACATGTCGAGCGCCTGGCAGTGCGGGCGCAGCAGGTCGTAGTAGTATTCCGGATCGGGCAGGGTCTCGCGCTGCAACGCCTCGGTCTCCGCCGATGCCCAGCCGCCTGCGCGCGCCACCTCGCCCATCAGCCTGTGCGAGGGCTCATGCATGTTGTCGGGCATCTGCACCGCCAGCACGCCGCCCGGCGGCAGCGCCTCGAGCAGCCGCTTCAGCACCGCGGCATGATCCGGCACCCACTGGAAGGTCGCGTTGGCGAACAGCAGATCGGTGCCGGGCTCCGGCCGCCAAGTGCGCGACGTCGGCCTGCACGAATTCCTGCGCGGGCAAGCGCTCGCGCGCCTTGCGCAGCATGTCGGGCGATGAATCGAGCCCGGTCACCTGGGCGTCGGGATAGCGCTTGACCAGAAGCTCGGTCGAATTGCCCGGCCCGCAGCCGAGGTCGACGACCTTGCGCGCGCGCTGCAGCGGCACCTGCGCCAGGAGATCGCGCGGCGGCCGCGTGCGGTCGCTTTCGAATTTGAGATAGAGGCGGGAGTCCCAGTCGGCCATTGGTGCGTGCTCTTCTTAATTGTGACTTGTTGCGTGACTTCGTCGAGCACGTTCAGGGCCGTCCACCGCCTCACCGCGTGAACTTCTTGTACTTCAGCCGGTGCGGAATGATCGCTGTCCGTGCCCAGGCGGCGCATCTTGTCGGCCTCGTAGTCCTGGAAGTTGCCCTCGAACCATTCGACGTGGCTGTCGCCCTCGAAGGCGAGGATGTGGGTGGCGATGCGGTCGAGGAACCAGCGGTCGTGGCTGATGACGACGGCGCAGCCGGCGAAATCCTCCAGCGCCTCTTCCAGCGCGCGCAGCGTGTCGACGTCGAGGTCGTTGGTCGGCTCGTCGAGCAGCAGCAGGTTGGCGCCCGCGCTGCAGCATCTTGGCGAGATGCACGCGGTTGCGCTCGCCGCCCGAGAGCTGGCCGACCTTCTTCTGCTGGTCGGCGCCCTTGAAGTTGAAGGCCGCGACATAGGCGCGGCGAGTTCATCTCGTGCTTGCCGAGCTGGATGATGTCCTGGCCGTCGGAGATCTCCTCCCAGACGGTCTTCTTGCCGTCGAGCGCGTCGCGCGACTGGTCGACGTAGCCGAGATGCACCGTCTCGCCGATCGTGATGGTGCCCTCGTCGGGCTTTTCCTGGCCGGTGATCATGCGGAACAGCGTGGTCTTGCCGGCGCCGTTGGGGCCGATGACGCCGACGATGCCGCCGGGCGGCAGCTTGAAGGTGAGATCGTCGATCAGCAGCTGGTCGCCGAAGCCCTTGGTCAGGTGCTCGACCTCGACCACGTCTGGCCGAGCCGCTCGGCCGACCGGGATGATGATCTGCGCGGTGCCTGGCGTCTTGCGCGTTGGCGACTGCTTGAGCAGCTCCTCGTAGGCGCTGATAGCGCGCCTTCGACTTGGCCTGGCGCGCCTTGGGCGACTGGCGCGATCCATTCGCTGCTCGCGCTGCGAGCGTGCGCTGGCGCGCCTCGTCCTCGCGGCCCTCCTGCTCCAGCCGCTTCTGCTTCTGCTCGAGCCAGGACGGTGTAGTTGCCCTCGTAGGGGATGCCGCGGCCGCGGTCGAGCTCGAGGATCCAGCCGGTGACGTTGTCGAGGAAATAGCGGTCGTGGGTGACGATCAGGATGGCGCCCGGATAGTTCGCGCAGGTGGCCTTCCAGCCAGGCCACGCTCTCGGCGTCGAGATGGTTGGTCGGCTCGTCGAGCAGCAGCAGGTCGGGCTGCGTCGAGCAGCAGCCGGCACAGCGCCACGCGGCGCCGCTCGCCGCCGGAGAGCTTGGCGACGTCGGCGTCGTCGGGCGGGCAGCGCAGCGCGTCCATGGCCATGTCGACCTTGGCTGTCGAGGTCCCACAGGTTCTGGGCGTCGATCTCGTCCTGCAGCTTGCGCCATCTCGTCGGCGGTCTCGTCGGAATAGTTCATCGGCAATCTCGTTGTAGCGGTCGAGCAGCGCCTGCTTGGCGGCCGACGCCCTCCATGACGTTGCCGCGCACGGTCTTGTCGGGATCGAGCTGCGGCTCCTGCGGCAGGTAGCCGACGCGGGCGCCCTCGGCGGCCCAGGCCTCGCCGGTGAACTCGGTGTCGATGCCCGGCCATGATGCGCAGCAGCGTCGACTTGCCGGAGCCGTTGACGCCGAGCACGCCGATCTTGGCGTCCGGGTAGAAGGACAGATTGATGTTCTCCAGCACCTTCTTGGCCGCCCGGATAGGTCTTGGTCAGACCCTGCATGTGATAGATGAATTGGCGACCGTTCATTGATCCGTTGAAACCTCTGCTCACCCGGCCGATCGGCGGCCTTGGCGGGGAACCGCGTCGCAGGACGCGTTGTCGGGGAATTCGCCGCTGATGTAGCGAGCGCGCCGGCAAAGGGCAAGCGCGGACGCGGTCCTTCCGGGACGCGGGGTCCGCCCCGAGCGCGAGCCGGCGGAGACGGCGGCACCCGGGCTATCCCGGAGGGGAAAATTCCGGAAGGGAAAATTCCGGAATTAACCGCGATCCCACACTCGGCTTTAACCGACTCGCGGCATCATCACGATGAACCTTGGTCGCCGGAGGGGGCGACCAAGGAATATCGGCGGGCGAATGGACGCCCGCCTCTCGGCAAGGCAACGTGTCATGGCTCGCGCAATCGCGGTCTTCTCGGTTTCAGCGGCGGCCTATCTGCCCCGCCCCTTCGCCGCCGCCGGCCATGTCCTCTCGGTCTTCTGGCACGACTTGACCCGCGACGCGCGTCCGCCCCTACCGGCCGGAGCTGCATTACATGCGCGGACCCGGGCCCGCCTGGCGCGCCAAGCACGGCCTGCCCCCCACCGCCTGATCGCCGCCTAGCCCCCCGTCTTGTCGCCGCCGCCGGCCTGTGGTGAGTCCGCGGCGCGAGGCTGGCGTCTGAACGCCGGCCGCAACCAGGGGAGCCGCAGCGCCATGAGCCTCAAGGCAGCCATTCTCGACGACTACCAGAACGTGGCGCATGAAGCTCGCCGACTGGTCGCCCATCGCCAAGGACGTCGATTTCACAGGTGTTCAACCGAGCCCTTCGCCAGCCCGGACGAGGCGATCAAGGCGCTGCAGGGCTTCGCCATCGTCGTCGGCATGCGCGAGCGCACCCCGTTCCCGCGCGCAGGTGATCGAGGCCCTGCCCGACCTCAAGCTGCTGATCACCACCGGCGCCAAAACAATGCCTTCGACGTCAAGGCGGCCGCCGAGCGCGGCGTCACCGTCTGCGGCACCGGCGGCGTCGGCCCGCCGACCACCGGCATTGCCTTCGGCCTGATGCTGGAGCTCGACCCGCCATATCGGCCTCGAGAACGCGCGGCTGAAGGCGGGCGCGCCCTGGCAGTCGACGCATCGGCCTCGACCTCGACGGCATGACGCTCGGCATCATCGGCCTCGGCAAGCTCGGCCGCGGCTCGGCGCGCGGTCGGCAAGGCCTTCGGCATGAAGGTCGATCGCCTGGAGCCAGAACCTGACGCCGGAGCAGGCGGCGGAAGGCGGCGCCGAGCTAGTCAGCAAGGAAGAGCTGTTCGCGCAGCGCCGACTTCATCACCATCCATCATGGTGCTGAGCGACGCGCTCGCGCGGGCTGATCGGCGCCGCCGATCTCGGCCGCATGAAGAAGACCGCCTATCTGGTCAACACCTCGCGCGGACCGATCGTGGACGAGAAGGCGCTGATCGCGGCGCTGCAGAACAAGGCGATCGCCGGCGCCGGCGCTCGACGTGTTCGACAAGGAGCCGCTGCCGCTCGATCACCCGTATCCGCAAGCTGGACAATGTCGTGATCACGCCGCATCTCGGCTATGTCAGCGCGCAGAACTACGCCAAGTATTTCCCCGACATCGTCGAGGACATCCGCGCCTGGCTCGACGGCAAGCCTGTGCGGGTGATCGGAAAATAAAAATCGCATTGAAGCGATTACATCACAACTGTACTACTTCGGCTCCGTTGCAAATTTAACTGCATTATCGAGGTTAGTACTAAACGAACATATCGTTGTGCATGCCACGGTTGCGACCTCATTGCGCCTCGCCGCGGCTTCATAGTCTCCCCCGAGAATAAACAAGAAGAAAGGGGAGCCCCATGCTCAAAGCGAAGCCCTATGAAGCACCGGCGCTCGCCGCATTCGGCCAACGCAAGCTTGTGCCGCGCGCCTGCATCGTCGACGGCAAGCTGCACATCCGCAACTTCCTGCACGAGGCGCTGGACGATCTCGGTTTCATCGCGTGCGAATGCGCCGCGCCCGCCGGCCTGAAATCGATCGTGATGGAACAACAGCCCGATCTCCTGGTGATCGGCTTGTCGGGTGGCGGGATCGCGGCGAACGGGATGCTGGAAGCGCTGGCATCGCTGCGCTTCGCCGGTCATGTGCTGGTGTTCGGTCCGCGCGCGTCGCCGATGACGACGGCCATCCTGTCGATCGGCGCGCAGCTCGGTCTCGCCATGCTGCCGCTGCTGCCGACGCCGTTCGGCGACGAGGATTTGCGCAACAGCGTCGCCGCGCTGCTGCCCGAGGAGCCGCCGCCGAGCGTTCGGGTCGACGTCGCGGAAGCGCTGCACGCCGGCTGGCTGGAACTGTGGTACCAGCCGAAAATCGAGGCCCGCTCGCTCAAACTGACCGGCGCCGAAGCGCTCATCCGCATGCGTCACCCGGCCTGGGGCATCGTTCCGCCGGCGAGCTTCCTGCCCGACGCGGCCGATCCGAATTTCGGCGCGCTGACCGAGTTCGTGCTGGCGCAGGCGATCGAGGATTGGCACTATTTCGTGACCGAAAACGGCCATGTCGAGATCGCCGTCAACATTCCACTCCGATTCTTTCAGCGCCCCGACGCGATCCAGATGCTGACGCGTCAAATGCCGAACCACCCGGCTTTCGAAGGGCTGATCGTCGAGATCAACAGCAGCGACGTCGTCGAAAACCCGGAACTGGCGACACGCGCGGCGCGGCAGTTGCAGATCCACAATATCGCGGTCGCCATCGACGATGTCGGGACCGAATGGCCCGCGTTCCTGGCGTTCGACGATTTTCCATTTGCCGAGATCAAGGTCGATCGCAGTCTGGTCGACGGTTGCGCCGATGACCGCCTGAAACAATCGGCCTGCCGCCGCATTATCGAGCTTGCCGACGGCTTCGGCACACGCACAGTGGCCGAAGGCGTCGAGACGCGCGCCGATTTCCTCGCCGCGCGCGAACTGGGCTTCGACCTGATCCAGGGCTTCTTCTTCGCCAGGCCGATGGAGCGGCGCAAGTTCGTCCGGCGAATCTTGCGCCGGCCGGTGGCGATGCCGAGTTGAAGCAAGGCCGGTCGCGAAGCCCCGCCTCAGACGCCCAACAGCTTGGCCGCGTTGTTATAGGCGACGTCGGCGCGCAAGGCTTCGTCGAGCGGCACCGTATCCATGAAGTGCCCGGCCTCCAGCGCGTTCTCGAACGGATGGTCGGCGGAGAACATCACGCGGTCGCGCCCGAGCGCGTCGAGCGCGCATATCGAGCGGCTCGCGTGAGAACATGCCGGAGAGCGTGACCCAGAGATTCTGCTTGATGTATTCCGACGGCAGCTTCGGATAACTCCAGCCGTACATCTTGGCGCGGCTGTCGAAGCGCCAGAGCAGGAACGGCAGCGTCTCGCCGAGATGGCCGAGCACCAGCTTGGCCTTCGGGATAGCGCTCGAACAGCGCCGCTGACCACCAGGCGCAGCGCATGCGAGCCGGTCTCCACGCCCCAGCCCCACATCGGCCGGTGCAGCACCTTGTAGTCGCCGAGCACCGGCAGCGGCGCCACCGGGTCGGCCGGATGCAGATAGATCATGGCGCCGAGGGCTTCCGCCCGCTCCCAGAACGGAAGCAGCGCGGGATCGTCGAGATATTGCCCGTGGGTGTGGCCGTTGATCATGGCGCCGCAGAACTTCGAGCTCGCGCACGCAGCGTTCGAGCTCGTCGGCGGCCGCCTTCGGGTCCTGCATGGCGAGATGGGCCAGGCCGGAATAGCGGTCCGGGCCGCTTCTGGATTTCGCGGGCGAGGAAATCGTTCGAGGCGCGCGCCTTGCTGACCGCGGTCGCGACATCGCGCTCGACCTGCACGCCGGGGCCGGAGATCGCCAGCACCGCGCGCGCGATGCCGGCCTTGTCCATGGTCTCCAGCCGGCGGTCGCCGAAATCGGTGAGGCAGGCGTACAGCTCGTCGGCCTTGGGGCGGGCGACGTCGACCATGGTCGGCCACCAGTAGTCCACCAGGCCGGGGTCCAGGAAATGCTCTTCCAGCGCGATCTTCTTGACCATGGGGGCTTCCTCTGACGGGCGGCGGGAGCCGCGCCCAATTTTTTGCTTTCCACTGTATCGTATTTTGGGCTATTGTGTCCCACAATGCAAGGCGGCAAAGACCGCTCAGGGCGTGTGTGTTCAGGGTGGAAGCGTCAGCGTCATGAATCGTCTCATCACGAACGACAAAAGCCAGGTGCAGGTGATCGCCCGCGCCGCCACCATCCTGCGGGCGCTGGAAGACGAGAACTCAGGGCCTCAGCCTCGGCCAGATCGCGCAGCGGGTGAACCTCGCGCGCTCGACCGTGCAGCGCATCGTCGCCGCGCTGGAATGCGAGAAGCTGGTGATCGCGGCGACGCCCAATGGCCGCGTGCGGCTCGGGCCGGCGATCCTGCGGTTGGCGGCCTCGGTGCGCAGCGATTTCATCGCGGCGGCGCGCCCGTTCCTGGAGCGGCTGTCGAACGAGCTGCACGAGACCGTCGATCTCGTCCACGGTCAAGAAGGACCACCTGGTGTTCATCGACCAGGTGATCGGCTCGCAGCGCCTGCGCACGGTGTCGGCGGTGGGCGAGACCTTTCCGCTCTATTGCACCGCCAACGGCAAGGCCTATCTCGCCCAGCTCACCGACGCCGGCATCGAGAAGCTGATCGGCCGCATCTACGAAGCGCGCACGCCGAAACGCTGACCCGGCTCGACGCGCTGCTCGACGACCTCAAGGCGGTGCGCCGCACCGGCGTCGCCTTCGACCGCGAGGAGCATACGCTCGGCATCTGCGCCGTCGGCGTCGCGCTGCGCGACCCGCTCGGCAATGCCGTGGCGATCTCGGTGCCGGTGCCGAGCCAGCGCTTCGAGGACCAGCAGGCGCTGATCGCCGAGCGGCTGCTGGCGACCAAGCGCGCCATGGAGACGCATATGAATTCGGCCGTCGCCTGAGCTAGGCTCAAGGCGCGCGAACGACGTTCCGCCAACAAGCGCGCAAAAGCGCAAAACGCAAGGAGGACGATGGCCGTGACCAAGAAAATCCGCGGCGTGACGTTCGAGGAAAACCTCAACAACAGCATGGGGCTTGAGTTTCTACAACCTGTCCCATCGCTTCGGTTATCAGTCGCCGAACTGGCCCTATTTCGAGGACGTCAAGATCGAGCGCATCCACTACATGGCCAAGTCGGGCGTGCTGTCGCAGCGCATCACCACCTCGATGCACAACACCACGCATATCGACGCGCCGGCGCATGTGGTGCAGGGCACGCCCTTCATCGACGAGGTGCCGCTGCCGCATTTCTTCGGCTCCGGCATCGTGGTGTCGATCCCGAAGAAGAAGTGGGAGCCGATCACCGATGACGATCTGGAAAAGGCCGCCGGCAAGATCGTGCGCCCGCGCGACGTGGTGATCGTCAACACCGGCTGGCACAAGCTCTACGAGGACAGCGAGGACTATTTCTGCCGCGCGCCCGGCTTCGTGCCCTCGGCCGGCGAATGGTTCGTCGAGAAGAAGGTCAAGGTGGTCGGCCACGACACCCAGGCCAACGACCATCCGCTCGCCACCGCCATCGGCCCGCAGCGCAACGGGCCGCTGCATCCGCATCTCGCCGACGAATACAAGGAATGGTCGGGCGGGCGCGACTGGAAGGACGACTTCCCGGAATGGGAGCCGGTGCACCGCATCCTGTTCAAGCAACGGCATCATGGGCATCGAGAACGTCGGCGGCGACATCGACAAGGTCACCGGCAAGCGCTGTCACCTTCGCCTATTTCCCGTGGAACTGGGATCGCGGCGACGGCTGCATCGTCCGCCTGGTCGCCATCACCGATCCGGACAGGCAAATATCGCATCGAGCGCGGGAAGAAGTTCTGATGCACGTCAAACGTTTTTCCGACGCCAAGGCCTACGATGCGCCCAACCATCGCGCCTGCACCGTCGCTGCGGCTGTTCGGCGCGGAAGCCGGCGGCACCAAGGGCCTGATCGTCGGCATGTCGCATTTCCTGCCCGGCGGCGGCGCCGGTCCCGACGCCTCGCCGCCGGAGAAGGTCTATTTCGTGCTCGACGGCGAATTGACGGTGATCGTCGACGGCAAGGAGACCGTGCTGAAGAAGCACGACTCCTGCGTCATCGAGCCGAACGAGAAGCGCGAGATCATCAACCGCGGCAACGAGGTGTGCACCATCCTGGTCGCGGTGGCGATGCCGCCGAAGTGAAATCACTGGCGTCGTCCCCGCGCAAGCGGGGACCCAGTAATCGACGGAGCAGTGCCGGCGATTACTGGATGCCCGCGCTTCGCGCGGCATGACAGCCGAGAAAAGTATCTGGGAGGACATTCATGTCCGACGAATTCCTGAAAAATCCCGCTCTCGCTGTTCGACGTCAAGGGCAAGACCGCCATCGTCACCGGCGCCTCGGGCGCCTTCGGCGCGCTGGCGGCCAAGACGCTTGGCCGGCGCCGGCGCCAATGTGGTGCTGGCGGCGAGCAAGCAGGACGAGCTGAAGAAGGTCGCCGCCGAATGCGAGAAGCTCGGCGGCAAGACCGCGGTGATCGCGCTGCGGCCGTCGTCGGAGGAAAACTGCGACAAGATCGTCGCAGACCGCGGTCGACAAGTTCGGCGGCGTCGACATCCTGGTGGTCGCCTCCGGCCTCAACAAGGTGTCGAAGATCGTCGAGCAGAAGTCGGAGGATTTCCTCGACGTGATGGACGCCAACGTCAACCAGTCCTGGCTGATGGCGCGCGCCGCCGGCAAGCAGATGCTCAAGCAGGGCCACGGCGGCAAGGTGATCCTCACCTCGTCGGCGCGCGGGCTGCTCGGCCATCCGGCCGGCTACACCGCCTATTGCGCCTCGAAGTCGGCGGTCGACGGCATCACCAAGGCGCTGGCTGCGAATGGGGCGAGACCGGCATCACGGTGAACGCGCTGGGGCCGACCGTCTTCCGCTCGCCGCTCACCGCCTGGATGTACGAGGACACCGAGCGGGCGCAGACCGTGCGCAAGGGCTTCCTCGCGCGCGTGCCGAAGGGCCGGCTGGGCGAGCCGGAAGACCTCGCCGGGCCGCTGCTGTTCCTGGCCTCGAAGGCGTCGGACTTCTACACCGGCCACATCCTCTACGCCGACGGCGGCTATACGGCGGGGTAAAGTCTTGTCCCGGGCGCAGCGCGGCACGTCCGTGCCGCGCTGCCGGACCCGGGACCGTTACGGGTACGGAGTTTGCAAAGGTCCCGGTTCAGCGGCGCAGCGATTTCGCGCGCGCATCCGGGACACGGGGAGTGCGGCATGAGTAAAGCCAAAATCGCCGTTATCGGCGCCGGCCTGATGGGCCACGGCATCGCGCAGGTGTTCGCGCTCGCCGGCCATGACGTGACCATCTACGATTCGGTCAAAGACAAGCCTCGACAGCGCCAAGGCGCGCATCCTCACCAACCTGAAAGACCTCGGCGACGACCAGAGCGCGGTCGAGCGGGTGACGCCGGTCGCCGATCTCGGCAAGGCGGTGCGCGAGGCCGACTACGTGGTCGAGGCGGTGCTGGAGGATCTGCCGCTCAAGCAGAAGCTGTTCGCCGAGATCGAGCCGCATGTGCGGCCGGACACCATCCTCGCCAGCAACACCTCGGTGATCCCGATCACCGACATCATGCGAGGGCCTCAAGCGCCGCGAGCGCGCGCTCGGCACCCACTGGTGGAACCCGCCTTTTCTGGTGCCGCTGGTGGAGGTGATCGAGACCGCAATGGACGACGCCGGAGGCGGTCGACTTCACCATGAAGCTGCACGCCGACGCCGGCAAGCAGCCGGCGCATGTGAAGAAGGACGTGCCCGGCTTCATCGGCAACCGGCTGCAACATGCGCTGTGGCGCGAGGCGGTGTCGCTGGTGGAACACGGCATCTGCGACGCCGAGACCGTCGACAAGGTGATCAAGGCCGCCTTCGGCCGCCGCATCGCGGTGCTGGGGCCGCTGGAGAACGCCGACATGGTCGGCACCGATCTGACGCTCGCCATCCACAAGACCGTGCTGCCGGCGATCGACAGCCGGCCGGGCCCCTCGCCCTATCTCGAAAAGCTTGTGAAGGACGGCAAGCTCGGCTTCAAATCGGGCGAAGGCTTCCGCAAATGGACGCCCGAGCAGCAGGCGGAATTGCGGTCGAAAGTTCTCAAGCACCTGAAGAAAGCAAGAGAGGAAGACGCCAAGACGTGAAATGACTCAATCGGCCGTATGCTGAGGAGCCAAGCTTGCGGCCACCGCATCCATCGGATCAAGTCCGGGGGCAGACCTTCAAGACGCGGCCTTCGGCTGCTCTTCAGGATGAGAGCGGACAAAACAAGCATGAGGGAGGAAGCCATGACGGAAAAGAAAACGATCTCGCGCCGCACCTTGGTCAAGAGCCGGCCTCGGCGCCATCGCCGCGCCGGCGGTGCTGCGCGTGCTGCCGGCGCAATGCGGCATCGAACGTCATCAAGATCGGCCATGTCAGCCCGAAGACCGGGCCGCTCGCCGGCTTCGGCGAGGCCGACGGCTTCATCCTCGAGCAGGTGCGCGGCATCCTGAAGAAGGGCCTGAAGGTCGGCGGCAAGACCTATCACGGTCGAGATCATCTCCAAGGACAGCCAGTCGAGCGCCAGCCGCGCCTCCGAAGTCGCCTCCGACCTGATCCTCGGCGACAAGGTCGACCTCATCCTCGCCTCGGCCGCGCCCGACACCACCAACCCGGTGGCCGACCAGGCCGAGGTCAACGAGACGCCCTGCGTCACCACCAATTGCCCGTGGCAGCCCTATTTCTTCGGCCGCAAGGGCGATCCCAAGAAGGGCTTCACCTGGACCTATCATTTCTTCTGGGGCCTGGAGGACGTGATCGCCTCCTACCTGCCGATGTGGGATTCGCTGAAGACCAACAAGGTGGTCGGCGGCCTGTTCCCCAACGACGCCGACGGCAATGCCTGGGGCGATCCCAAGCACGGCCTGCCGCCGGCGCTGACCAAGGCCGGCTACAAGCTGCACGATCCCGGCCGCTACCAGGTGATGAACAACGACTTCACCTCGCAGATCTCCGCCTTCAAGGCGGCCGGCGCCGAGATCGTCGTCGGCAACATGATCCCGCCCGACTTCGCCACCTTCTGGTCGCAGGCGGCGCAGCAGGGCTTCCATCCGAAGATCGTCACCATCGGCAAGGCGCTGCTGTTCCCGTCGGTGGTGAAGTCGCTGGGCGCGCGCGGCGACGGGCTGACCACCGAGATCTGGTGGACGCCGAACTTCCCGTTCAAGTCCGGCCTCACCGGGCAGAGCGCCAAGCAGCTCACCGACGCCTATATGAAGGCGACCAAGCGGCCGTGGACGCAGCCGATCGGCTATCACGCACGCGCTGTTCGAGGTGGCGATCGACGTCCTGAAGCGCGCCAAGAACCCGCAGGACCCGAAGGCGATGCTGGCCTCGATCACGGCGACCAACTACCACTCGATCGTCGGGCCGGTGCACTGGACCGGGCAGCCGGTGAAGAACGTCACCAAGACGCCGCTGGTCGCCGGCCAATGGCAGCGCCAGAAGGACGGCAACGTTCGATCTGGTGATCTCCGAGAACAAGTCGGCGCCGAAGATCCCGGTCGGCGGCAAGCTGAAGCCGATCGCGCTAAGGCGCGCACCTACGCTCGAGCGTCATGGCCGCGGCTTGGCGCCGGCCACCACGCGCTTCGGTGTGCACAGTGCCGCGCATCAGATCGTGGATGCCCGGCACAAGGCCGGGCATGACAGCTAAGAATGGCGTCGCATGCCCCCCATCCTCGCGCTGGAAAACATCGACAAGCGCTTCGGCGCCGTGGTGGTGGCCGACGGCGTCGATCTCGCGCTGGCCGACGGCGAGGCGCTCGGCATCATCGGGCCGAACGGCGCCGGCAAGACCACGCTGTTCGGCATCGCCACCGGCACCGTGGCGCCCGACGGCGGCCGCGTGCGTTTCGCCGGCGAGGACATCACGCGCGCTGCCGCCGGAGCGGCGCTGCCGCAAGGGGCTCGGCGCGCTCCTTCCAGATCCCGCAGCCCTTCGCCGGCATGACCGTGTTCGAGAACGTGGTGGTGGCGGCGGCCTTCGGCGGCGGCGAGCGCGAGGCCGCGGTCTACGACGCTGCGCCGAACTGCTCGAGCCGCTGCGGGCTCGCCGACAAGGCCAACAAGCGCGCCGGCGGGCTGACGCTGCTCGACCGCAAGCGGCTCGAGCTGGCGCGCGCGCTGGCGACGCGCCCGCGCGTGCTGCTGCTCGACGAGGTCGCCGGCGGGCTGACCGAGCACGAATGCGGCGCGCTGGTGGCGCTCATCAAGGACGTGCGCGCCGAGCGGCGTGTCGATCGTGTGGATCGAGCACGTGGTGCATGCGCTGCTCGCCACCGTCGACCGGCTGGCTGGTGCTGCATGGCGGCCGCTTCATCGCCGAGGGCGATCCGCGCGGATCAGAGCCGGAGGTGGCGGAATCTACATGGGGATCGCCGTCGAGGCTGCCCGCGGCACTGCGAGAGTCGTACATCGGGCGAGTCGCGGCGTCGATGCCTGAGTCCCGCTCGCTGCGCGTGCGACGCCGGCAGGCGCCGCCATGCCTGACCCTGCTCGATCGCGCATCGACGCCTTCTACGGCGACTTCCAGGCGCTGTTCGGCGTCTCGCTGCGCGTCGAGCCGGGCGAGGTGGTGGCGGTGATCGGCGCCAACGGCGCCGGCAAGAGCACGTTGCTGCGCACCATCGCCGGGCTGATGCACCGCGCCGCGGCGACGATCGTGTTCGACGGCGAGCCGATCGGCGGCGCGCCCGCCTATGCGGTGGTCAGGCGCGGCATCGCCATGGTGCCGGAGGGGCGCCGGCTGTTTCCCTCGCTGACCGTCGAAGAGAACCTGCATGATCGGCGGCCAGTCGCGGCGGCCGGGGCCGTGGACGCTCGAGCGCATCTACGCGCTGTTTCCGGTGCTGGCCGAGCGGCGCGCATCTGCCGGCGCCCGGCGCTGTCCGGCGGCCAGCAGCAGATGGCGGCGATCGCGCGCGCGCTGATGGCCAATCCGCGCCTGCTGCTGTGCGACGAGATCAGCCTCGGGCTCGCGCCCATCATCGTGCGCGACATCTATGCGCGGCTGCCGGAGATCGCGGCCGAAGGCCTGTCGCTGATCATCGTCGAGCAGGACATCGTGCAGGCGCTGCAGGCGGCCGCCGCATGTCTACTGCCTGCAGGAAGGCCGCATCGCGCTGCAGGGCAAGGCCGCGCGAGCTTCGACGCGCGAGCGCGATCTATCGCGCGCGCCTATTTCGGGGTGTGAGGTGGACCGGGACGCATGACCGAATGGATCAACGTCATCTTGCAGGGCGTGCTGATCGGCGGGCTCTACGCCATGTTCGCCGCCGGGCTGTCGCTGATCTTCGGCGTCATGCGGCTGGTCAACATCGCGCATGGCGACCTGATCGTGCTCGCGGCCTACGTCGCGCTGATGGTGACGCAAGGCCTCGGCATCGATCCGCTCACGTCATCGCTGCTCCTGGTGGTGCCGATCATGGCGCTGATCGGCTACGCGCTGCAGCGCGGCCTGCTCAACTTCACGCTCGGCGAGGACATGCTGCCGCCGCTGCTGGTCACCTTCGGCCTCTCCATCATCATCCAGAACGGCCTGCTGGAGCTGTTCACCGCCGACAGCCGCAAGCTGCAACGCCGGCGCCATCGAGATCCAGACCTTCCAGGTGGCGCACGGCATCTGGATCGGCGTGCTGCCGCTGATCCAGTTCGTCGTCGCGGTGGCGGTCATCTGGCGGCCTGCAGATGCTGTTCTACCGCACCGCGCTCGGCCGCGCCTTCCGCGCCACCTCCGACGACCAGCCGGTGGCGCAGCTCATGGGCCTCGACACCCGCCACGTCTTCGCCATGGCGATGGCGCTGTCGCTGGCGGTCATCGCCATCGCCGGCGTGTTCCTGGCGGTGCGCGCCAATTTCGACCCCTCGATCGGCCCGGCGCGGCTGATCTTCGGCTTCGAGGCGGTGATCATCGGCGGGCTCGGCAGCATGTGGGGCACGCTGGTCGGCGGCATCATCCTCGGCGTCTCGCAGGCGATCGGCGCGCAGATCAATCCCGGCTGGCAGATCGCTCGCCGGCCACGTCGTCTTCCTGGTCATCCTGGCGGTGCGGCCGCAGGGCCTGTTTCCGCAAGGTGTCGGGATGATGCCAGTCGCGTCGAGCACGCCACCGCCGTCGAGCCGCATCGGCGTCGCGCGGATCGCGCTCGGCCTGCGTCGTCGCTGGCGCGCGGCGCCCTATTGGGGCGAGCCGCGAGACGCTGCGGCTGCTGGCCGAGATCTTCACCTACGTGGCGCTGGCGCAGCCTGTGGAACCTGCTCGCCGGCTATGCCGGGCTGGTCTCGGTCGGCCAGCAGGCCTTTGTCGGCCTCGGCGGCTACGTGATGTTCGCGCTCGCCATGCTCGCTCGGCGTGCATCCCATCCTCGCCATCCTGATCGCCGGGCCGGTCGTCGGCGCGTGGTCGCGATGCCGGTGGCGCTGCTGATGTTCCGCCTGCGCGGCGCCTATTTCGCCATCGGCACCTGGGTGGTGGCGGAGGTGTTCCGGCTGCTCGCCTCGCAGGTCTCGGTGCTGGGCGGCGGCTCCGGCATCAGCCTGCCGGCGTCAGATCGTCATCGCCATGGCGCCGAGCCGCACCGCGCGCGAGCACGAGATCTACTGGCTGGCGCTGGCGCTCACCGTCGTGGTGCTGGGCGCCATCGTGGCGCTGCTGCGCTCGCGCCACGGGCTGGCGCTGACCGCCATCCGCGACAACGAGATGGCCGCGCAGAGCAACGGCATCGACGTCACGCGCATCAAGTTCATCGTCTATGTGCTGACCGCCTTCGGCACCGGCATGATCGGCGGGCTGATCTTCCTGATGAAGCTGCGCATCTCGCCCGACACCGCCTTCAGCGTGAACGACTGGACCGCCTTCGTCATCTTCATCACGGTGATCGGCGGCATCGGCCGCATCGAGGGCCCGATCATCGGCACCGTCATCTTCTTCGTCATGCGCCAGACGCTGTCCGACCTCGGCAGCCTCTACCTGCTGATCATGGGCGCGCGTCGCCATCGTCGTCATGCTGTTCGCGCCCAAGGGCCTGTGGGGCCTGATCGCCGAGCGCTTCGGCTGGCAGGTACTGCCGCTGCAACGCCATCTGGTGCTGGCGGCGGACAAGCAAAGCGAGGGAGCAAAACCATGAGCCCCATGATCGACATCTACAGCCACATCTATCCCGGAACGCTTCTTCCAGGAGATGAACAAGGTCGGCGCCCAAGCTCGGCAATATCGCCAAGCGGCTGCGCACCATCACCAAGCTGTTCGATCTCGACGCCCGCTTCAAGGAAATGGACACGTTCGGCGACTACCGGCAGATCATCTCGCTGCCCAACCCGCCGATCGAGGCCATCACCACGCCGGATGCCGGGCTTGCAGCTCGCGCGCATCGCCAATGACGCGATGGCCGAGCTCTGCCACAAGCACCCGGAGCGCTTTCCGACCTTCGCCGCGGCGCTGTGCCTGACCGACGTCGAGGGCTCGGTCGCACGAAGCGCGCCGCGCGGTCAACGAGCTGGGCGCGCGCGGCGTGCTGATCTACACCGACATCGCCGGCGAGCCGCTCGACCTGCCGAAATTCGAGCCGATCTTCGCGGCCATGGCCGAGCTCGACGCGCCGATCTGGCTGCACCCGGCGCGCACCGCGGCGATGACCGATTACCAGTCGCGAGCAGAAATCGCGCTACGAGATGTGGTGGTGCCTGGGCTGGCCCTATGACACCTCGGTGGCGATGATCCGCATGGTGTTCTGCGGCCTGTTCGACCGCTATCCCAACCTCAAGATCATCACCCACCATCTCGGCGGCATGATCCCCTATTACGACGGCCGCATCGGGCCGGGCTTGCAGGTGCTCGGCGCGCGCACCTCGGACGAGGATTATTCGCAGGTGCTGCCGTCGCTGAAGCGGCCGCACATGGACTACCTGCACGACTTCTATGGCGACACCGCCATGTTCGGCGGCGGCGTGGCGCGCACGCGCTGCGGGCTGGAATTCTTCGGCGCCGACCACGTGGTGTTCGCGACCGACGCGCCGCTCGGGCCGATCGCGCCGACCATCAAGACGGTGGAAGGCCTCGGCCTGGCGGCGGAGGATCGGCGCAAAATCTTCGTCGGCAACGCCGAGAAGCTGCTGAACATGACGTTCGCATAAAGGCGGGCGGCCGGTGGAACCGGCCGCCAGACCTCAGGCTTTCGGCCGAGCAGGTCTTCGCCCCGGCCGAACGCGGCGCCTCATATGGCAACCGCCTGCGGCCGCTCACCATCGGCCTGCGCCACCGGTTCGCCGAACTCGGCCGAGAGCGCGTGGGTCGCGCGCATTGATCTCGTCGCGCATGAGCGCGATGTGCGCGTCGTCGGCGCGCATGAGCGGCGTCGAGGCGCTGATGGCGCCGATCACGGTGCCGGCCTGGTCGCGGATGGCCGCGCCCACGCAGATCACGCCCGGCAGGTGTTCCTCGCGGTCGAGGGCGTAGCCGTTGCGGCGCACCTTGCGCAGCGATTCGAGCAGCGCCGGCATCTCGGTGATGGTGTGCTCGGTATAGCGCTTCAGGCCGCCGGCCGAGGATGCGGTGGATCTCGTTTTCCGGCAGCCAGGCCAGAATCGCCTTGCCGATCGAGGTGGCGTGCGGCGCCTCCAACTTGCCGAGCTTGCCGGTGTCGACGCGCACCGCATGGCGCGCTTCGCGCACCGCCAGCATGACGACGGTGTCCCCCTGCAAGGCGGCAAGATGCACGGTCTCGCCGGTGGCCCGGTTGATCGCCTCCAGATAGGGCTGGGCGCGGCGCGGCAGATCGACCTGCAGGCAGGCGTGGCTCAAGGAGCAGATACGGGAGCCGAGCGCATAAAGCCGCCGGCCCGGCACCTTGGCGGCAAAGCCGCGCTTGATCAGCGTCGCCAGCAGATGATGGCAGGTGGAGATGTTGAGGCCGGTGCGGTTGGCGAGATCGGTGAGCGTCGCCTCGCCGCCGGCATCGGCGATTGTTTCCAAGAGATAGAGCGCACGGTCGACCGATTGGATGCTGTGGCGGTCGCCTGCGGCACGCGCGTTTCCTCGGCCGGCTTGTGAGCCCGGTCCGGGCAGAACTCTAGCGTCCATTTTTGTTTCTCCCTGACGGCCCAAGGGAAATGGCAGCGGCCCGCGGAGTCAAGCGCGATTTTCTAGATGAGGAACCCGGATTTCAGATCGTGAAAAGAAAAAGCCCGCCACAGGCGGGCTTCTGGGTTGGCGCGGCCCGGCGGATCAAAGCGGCGGGACCAGCCCCGGTCGATCTCCAGGGCGCCGCAGCGCATCTGGCCCAGGGTGATGTCCCCGGAATGGGCCTCTCAGGCCGCCTCGCCGCGAAATTCCGGCACCGCCTCGCGCAGCGCCTTGTAGATGGCCGCGCGCTCGTTGCGCGCGAGGCCCTGCTCCAGCATCGCCAGCCAGGCGCGGATCGCCTCCAGCGACGGCTGCACCGGCTTGGCCGCGACGATGCCGGGAATGCCGATCTCGGCGGTTTCCTCCTCGCGCGCGAACAGGATCTCGTGCAGCCGCTCGCCGGGGCGAATGCCGGTGAAGACGATCTTGATGTCGCGGCCGGGCTCGAGCCCGCTCAGGCGGATGATGCGTTCGGCGAGATCGACGATCTTCACCGGCTGGCCCATGTTGAGCACATAGACCGAAACGTCGCTCGCCGGCTCGCGGCTCGAGCGCGTGGCTGGCCGCGGTGATGACCAGGTCGCAGGCCTCGCGGATGGTCATGAAGTAGCGCACCATGTCCGGATGGGTGACGGTGACCGGGCCGCCGGCCTCGATCTGCGCCTTGAACTTCGGCACCACCGAGCCGTTGGAGGCGAGCACGTTGCCGAAGCGCACCGAGATCAGACGCATGCCGGGCTTGCCGTCGCCGCGCAGGCGGCGTCGCTGTCGAGCGCCTGCAATACATTTCCGCCAGCCGCTTGGTGGCGCCGAGCATGGAGACCGGCTCGATCGCCTTGTCGGTGGAGATCATCACCATGGCGGCGGCGCCGGCGCCGGCGGCCGCATCGGCGACGTTGATCGAGCCGAACACGTTGGTCTTCACGCCCTCGTCCCAGTCCCGTTCGAGGATGCGGCACATGCTTGAGCGCGGCGGCATGGAACACCATGTCGGGCTTGAACGCGTCGAACAGTGCCTGATGCGGGCGCGGTCGCGCACGTCGGCGATGCGGCCGGAGATGTCGGCCTTCGCTCTGCATGGCGGCGAGCTCCTCCAGCACGGCATGCAGCGCCGGCTCCGAATTCTCCACCACCAGCAGGCGCGCGGCGCCGAAGGCCACCAGGCGCTCGCAGATTTCCGAACCGATCGAGCCGCCGCCGCCGGTGACGATGACCGCCTTGCCGCTGACGAAGCTGCTCGAGCCGCTGGTAATCGATGCTTGACGCTCGGGCGCAGCAGCAGGTCTTCGACCGCGACCGGCGCGAGCTGCACCGCCGGACCGCCGGCATCGAGCGAGGGCAGCTGGCTGACGGTGAGACCGAGCCGGCGCGCGCGCATCAGGACCGATTCCGGCTGCGCTTCCGGCGACAGCGCCGACGGCGTCAGGATCAGCGCGCGTCACGCGGGTGCCGCGGCCGGCCAGATCGGCGACCACGCGCTCGAGATCGTCGATGTCGCCGAGCACCGGGATGCCGCGGATCGACTGGCCGCGGTCGTGCGGCGACGGCGAGAGGATGCCGACCGGCCAGATCTTCTTGACCGCGCCGCTCTCGATCGCGCGCAGCAGCACTTCGGCGTCGGCGGCGCTGCCGAGCACCAGCGTCGGCGTCGCGTCGGCGACCTTGGCGCGCTGGAGCGTGCGCGCGTAGTGGAAATAGCGGTAGGCGATGCGCGAGCCGCCCAGGAAGAACATCTGCAGGAACCAGTACAGCAGGATGGTGATCTTGCCGAAGAAGAAGCTGGCCGTAGACGTTGGGCGCCAGCAGCACGTAATCGAGCACCAGCAGCGACACGGCCAGCACGGTGGCGGCGCGGAAGATGTTGGTAGAGGTCGGGAAGCGAGGTGAAGCGCCACTTGTTGCGGTGCAGGCCGAAGATGAAATAGACGGCCGCGCATAGAGCAGGAACAGCGGCAGGAAACTTCGAGCCCCGGCAGCCGCGGATCGAGCTGCTGGTCCTCGAAGCGCATCACGAAGGTGAGCAGGATCGCCGCCGCGGTGGCGACCAGGTCGTGCAGCACGATCAGGATCTGGCGGGGGGTCAGTTTCAAGAGTTTCGGCATCGGCGAAAGGGTTGATCCTCGCCATCGAACCCGGCAGCGGCCGGTCAACAGCTATGAATTATAAGGAATTTGACCGGAATGGAATGGCCTTGGCGGGGCCAGCCGAAAAGGCCCCCTCGGTTAGGCGGCGGCGCGCCCGCCGTTCGCCAGGAAATCCGCGTAAGCCGCCGCCAGCCCGTCGCGCAGCGAAATCCTGCGCGACCAGCCGAGCGCCGTGAGCTTCGAGGAATCGAGCAGCTTTTGCGGCGGGCCGTCCGGCCGCGTGCGATCGTAGACGATCTCGCCCTCATAGCCGACGACATCGCGCACGAGCGCGGCGAATTCGGTGGCGCTCTGGTCGGTGAGATCGAGCGTGCTGCCGGTCGGCGGTGACGATCTCGCAGTCCTCGCGCGCCAGGCGGCGCATGATGGCCGAGCCGGCCATGCCCTTGTGACCGGCGACGTAAACGCGTTTGCCTTTCAGATCGAAACGCAGTGCGCTCATGCTCGTCCTTGCTGCGAATGCGTACCCGCGCGCGACACGTTAGATATAATTGGCTGCAACTTATAAGCCAATGAGCAAGATAACACGGCGGGGATTGACCGCATTGTGTTCGCCGTTCATGTCTGCAACCATCGTCGGGCGCGGCAAGGCATGCTGCGCCGCCGAACTGTTCGAGCAAGACGAACGTCCGGGGCCGTCATGAAAGTCGAAGGCGAAATCAGCGTGCAGGCGCCGCGCGAGCTTGTGTTCGGCCGCCTGAGCGACGCGCAGTTCTTCACCTCCTGCATCGACGGCGTGAAGGAGCTCAACGCCATCGACGCCACGCATTACAGCGCGCTGTTTGCGACCCGCATCGCCTATATGCGCTTCACCTTCAAAGTGAATGTGGAGATGACGCGGATCGAGCCGCCCGACCCGCATCGAGGCCAAGGTCGAAGGCACGCCGCTCGGCGTGGTCGGCCGGCTGACCGCGACCGCGGCGACCGAGCTGGCCGAAGCCGGCGACCAGACCATCATCCGGTACAGCATCGAGGCGACCATCACCGGCAAGCTCGGCAGCATGGGCGAGCCGGTGCTCAGGGCCAAGGCGAAGGAAATGGAAAAGCAGTTCAGCCAGAACCTGATCGCGGCCTTTGCCGAGCGGCAGCGGCGGAGGCCGCGCCATGACGCCGTTCGAACTGATCGAGCCGACGACGCTCAAGGACGCCGTCGCCGCCATCGATCCCGACGATCCGACGGTGCGGCCGATCGCCGGCGGCACCGCGCTGATGCTGATGATGAAGGCCGGCGTGTTCCAGCCGCGCCGGCTGGTCAGCCTGCGCAAGATCGACGGCGGCATGAGCGGCATCGAGGCCGGCGCGGACGGCGAGCTCGACCATCGGCGCGCTGACGCCGCTGGCGGCGGTCGAGCATTCGCCGGAAGTGGCGCGCCATGCGCCGGTCATCCCGCGCATCATGAAGCGGCTGTCCAACGTGCGCGTGCGCAACGTGGCGACGGTGGGCGGCGCGCTGGCGCATGGCGACCCGCATATGGACCTGCCGCCGGTGGCGATCGCGCTCGGCGCGCGCGTGCGCATCGTCGGCGCCGAGCGGCGAGCGCGAACTGCCGGTCGAGGACCTGCTCACCGGCTATTACGAGACCGCGCTCGCGCCCAACGAGCTGATCGCCGGCGCTGACGCATCCCGGCGCAGGGCAAGGCGCGCGCGGCCTATTGCAAGGTCACCGCCGGTTCGGCCGACGACTGGCCGGCGCTCGGCGTCGCGGTGGCGCTCGAAGCGACGGCGACACGATCAAGTCGGCGCGCGTGGTGGTGAGCGCGGCGACGCCGAAGGCCGACGCGGCTGACGGCGGCCGAAAAGCTGCTCGCCGGCGCCAACGATCGACGACAAGACGCTGCAAGCGGCGGGCGATGCCGCGGCGGACGAAGCCGAGATCATCGGCGACGCTGCGCGGCTCGGCCGCCTACAAGCGCGAGCTGCTGCGCGTCTATGTCGGCCGCGCGGTGCGCGCGGCGCTGCAGCGGACGGAAGCAATGGACGGCGCCGGTCGACGGCAAGCAGGTCGGCCGCTCGCTGCCGCGGCTGGAAGCGCGCGCCAAGGTCACCGGCCGCGCCGAATACACCCACATCATGCGCCTGCCCGGCATGCTGACCTGCCAAGATCTTCCGCAGCACGGTCCCGCACGGGCGCATCAAGTCCGATCGACATCAGCGCGGCGCGCGCGCTGCCCGGCGTGTTCGCGCGTCTATACCGGCGAGGACATCAAGCACGGTCATCCCCGACCCCTATTACGGCCCGGCCTTCCACGACCAGCCGATCCTGGCGCTCGACAAGGTGCGTTATGTCGGCGAGCCGGTCGCCGTGGTGCTGGCCGACGACCCGCATGTGGCCGAGCAGGCGGCGCAGCTGATCGCCGCCGAATACGAGGAGCTGCCGGCGGTGTTCGACGAGGTCGAGGCGGCCGACAACAAGGTGCTCGTGCATGAGGAACTGAAGCCCGCCAGCACCTTCCCCGACCTCAAGCATCTGCAAGGCGTCAAGGGCACCAATTGCGCGCTCGATTTCAACCTGCGGCGCGGCGACGCCGACAAGGCCTTCGCGGAGGCCGCGCACGTGTTCGAGCACACCTTCCAGCACCCAGCAGGTGCTGCATCTGGCCGTTCGAGCCGCTGGTCTCGATCGCCGACTACACGCGACGACGGCGTCACCATCCACTACCGCCTCGCAGAGCCCGTCCTTCGTGCGCACCGAGATCGCCCGCCTGCTCGGCTGGCCGGAAAACCGCGTGCGCGTGAAGGTGCCCTATCTCGGCGGCGGCTACGGCGGCAAGCTCTACATCAAGCTGGAGGCGCTGGCGGTGGCGCTGTCGATGCTGGCGCGGCGGCCGGTGAAGGTCGCGCTCGCCATGGACGAGGTGTTCTACACCATCACCAAGCATCCGAGCACCTTCCGCATCAAGAGCGGCGTCGACAAGGACGGCAAGATCGTCGCGCGCGAATGCGAGGTGTGGTGGAACGGCGGCGCCTATGCCGATATCGGCCCGCGCGTGACGCAGAAGTCGGGCTTCACCGCGCCGGGCCCCTACGACATCGACAACGTCTCGATCGATTCCTACGCGCTCTACACCAACCTGCCGCCGGCCGGCGCGCTGCGCGGCTTCGGCATCCCGCAGCTGGTCTGGGCCTATGAGAGCCACACCGACATGATCGCGCGCGCGCTGGGCGTCGATCCGCTCGACTTCCGCCGGCAGAACCTGCTGCGCGACGGCCGGCCGCAGGCCACCGGCACCGATCGCTGAAGGACGCCGCCATCGAGCAGGTGCTCGACCGCATCGCCGAGCGGATCGACTGGGACGAAGCCGTTCGACCGCGGCAGCGGCACGCTGCAGCGCGGGCGCGGGCTCGCCGTCGGCTTCAAGGCGGTGATCGCGCCGACCACCTCGGTCGCCATCGTCAACATCGGCGGCGACGGCAGCTGCACGCTCTATCTGCGGCACCGTCGACATGGGCCAGGGCTCCGACACCGCCATGGCGCAGATGGTCGCCGAGGTGCTCAACATGGCGGCGGAGACGATCCGCATCGTGCCGCGCGACACCGACGTCACGCCCTACGACATGGGCACGCTCGGCTCGCGCTCGCTGTTCCACATGGGCCACGCGGTGCGGCTCGCCGCCGAAGACGCCAAGGCCAAGATCGCGGCGCATGGCGCGCGAGGTCGGCGAGCCGGAAGGCAGCAACATTCCGCTCGCCGAGCTGTTCCGCAAGAAATACGGCATGCAGGCCGGCAACATCGTCGGCACCGGCACCTACAAGCCGGACTACGTGCCGCCCGATCCGCCGACCGGCCAGACGCCCAACGCCACGCCGTTCTGGATGGTCGGCGGCTCCGGCGCCGAGGTCGAGGTCGACACCGAGACCGGCCATTGCGCGATCCTGCGGCTGGTCAACGTGGTCGACTGTCGGCACCCCGATCAATCCGAAGATCGTCGAGACGCAGATTTCCGGCGCCGCGATGATGCAGCTCGGCTTCACCCTGTTCGAGAAGATGCATCTTCGACGGCGGCCAGGTCACCAATGCCTCGCTCGCCGACTACAAGATCCCCGGCATCCACGACGTGCCGGCGACGATGGAGAACGAGGCGGTCGAGGCCTATCAGACGAACGGGCCGTTCGGCGCCAAGGGCGTCGGCGAGCTCGCGCACCTTCGGCGTCTCGCCGGCCATCGCCAACGCCATCGACGACGCGGTCGGCGTGCGGCTGACCGAACTGCCGCTGACGCGCGGAAGCCGTGTTCCGCGCGCTGCGCGCCAAAGCAACAAGCCGCTCGGAGGACGAATGACATGAGCCGCGCGCACCATCCACTTCACCCTCAACGGCCGCGCCGGTCAGCGCCGAGGTCGCAGCCGCATCACAATCTGGTCGAGATGCTGCAGGGGCAGTTCGCGCCTCACCGGCGCGCGCGAGAGCTGCGGCCAGGGCCTGTGCGGCTGCTGCACGGTGCTGGTCGACGGCAAGCCGGTGTCGGGCTGCCTCACCTCGCGGTCTTCGCCGACGGCGCCGAGGTCGTGACCATCGAGGGTCTCGGCGCCGCGCGACGACGCTCGATCCCGGTGCAGCAGGCCTTCATCGAGGCCGGCGCCTTCCAGTGCGGCTATTGCACGCCGGGCTTCATCCTGATGACGAAGACGCTGCTGGCGCGACAATCCGCAGCCGAGCGACGACGAGATCAAGGACTATCTCTCCGGCAATCTGTGCCGCTGCGCCGCCTATCCGGAGATCGTCAAGGCGGTCAAACTGGCCGCCCGCAAAAACAAGGCCGGCTGAACCGGCCAACTACCAAACATAACCCTGAGGGAGGGAAATCGATGTCGACCGCATCCATGGCCGAGGGGCAACCCTGGTATCGCAGCCTCAACGCCAACCAATGGAAGACCATGATCGCCGCGAACATCGGCTGGATGTTCGACGGCTACGAGACCTTCGCGCTGATCCTGGTGGTCGGCGCGGCGCTGCATCAACTGCTCGATCCGTCGCTTTATCCGCAGATCCGCGGCTATGCCGGCCTGGTGATCGGCATCACGCTGCTCGGCTGGGGCATCGGCGGCGTGCTCGGCGGCATCCTCGCCGATTACATCGGGCGCCGGCGCACCATGATGTACGCCATCCTGGCCTATTCGCTGACGACGGGCCTTTCCGCCTTCGCCTGGAACTGGGAATCGTTTGCGCTGCTGCGCCTGCTGGTCGGCATCGCCATCGGCTCGGAATGGGCGACCGGCGCCTCGATCACCGCGGAAGCCTGGCCCAACCATGCGCGCGGACGCGGCGCCGGGCTGATGCAATGCGGGCTCGGCATCGGCTTCTTCCTCGCCTCCTTCGTCTGGCTGTTCGTCGGCAGCCACGGACCGAACGCCTGGCGCATCATGTTCCTCATCGGCATCATCCCGGCGCTGTTCGCCTTCTGGCTGCGCACCGGCGTCGAGGAGTCGAAGCCGTGGGAGGAGACCAACGAGAAGCGCAAGGCCGCGCACGCCAAGCAAGAAGAGCGGCGCCGTCGCTGGCGGAGGACGAACACACCTCACCCGCTTCACCTTCGCCGACCTGTTCGCCGATCCGGAGATCCGCAAGCGCACCATCATCCTGTTCCTGATGTCGCTGACCACGACGCTTGGCGTGGTGGGGCATCTCGACCTGGGTGCCGCCCTTCGTCGCCGGGCTCGCCGCCAAGCAGCATCTGCCGCCGCAAACCTGGGCGAGCTATGCCGGCATGAGCTACAACATCGGCGCCATCTGCGGCTATATCGGGCTCGGCTTCTTCGCCGACCGGTTCGGCCGCAAGCCGGTCGTGATGATCTTCTTCGCCGCCTCGCTCGTCCTCACGCCCGTGCTCTATCTGTGGACGCACAACCTGCTATCTGCTGTTGCTGGTCGCCGGCGGTCAACGGCTTCTTCACGCTCGGGCAATATTCGTGGATGGCGGTGTGGCTGCCGGAGCAGTTCCCGACCCGCATGCGCGCGACCGGCATGGCCTTCGTGTTCAACGGGCCGCGCTTCATCGCCTTCCTCGGGCCGATATTCGCGGGCGCTGCTGATCGTCCAGCTTCGGCGGCTTCAGCAACGTCGCGGTGGCGTTCTCGTTCATCTACATCCTCGGTTTCGTGCTGGTGCCGTTCCTGCGCGAGACCAAGGGCAAGCCGCTGCCGTCCTGACCGCCGACGGCAGGCTCACGACACGCGATCGCCGGCGCGGCGCCTTGCCGTCGCGCCGGCAATTTGCGTTTCGGGCGCCAGCGACGACCGCAGCCAGAACCGGGAGGAGATGGGACCGACAACATTTGTGAATTTCCCTGGCCGCGCGGAATTTGCTAGGCGGGGGGCGCGCCCGCCCCGCGGCGCGCCGGGTTCCACTTTTAAGACTATCCCTCATGTCCGACCCCACCAGCGGCACGTCCCGCGCCCGCATGCTGAGCGCGCTCGCGCTGCTCTGGCTCACCGGCACGGCGCTGCGGCTGACCATCCTGGCGGTGCCGCCGGTCATCCCGCTCATCCACGACGACCTCAATCTCAACGCCACCCAGATCGGCGTGCTCACCGGCCTGCCCTCGATCATGCTGGCGCTGGCGGCGGTGCCGGGCTCGCTGCTGATCGCGCGGCTGGGCGTGACGCGCCGCCATGATCGTCGGGCTGGCGCTGACCGCGCTCGGCGGCGCGCTGCGCGGCGCGATGCCCGACATCTATTGGCTCTATGCCATGACCGTCGCTCATGGGCGCCGGCGTCGCCATCATGCAGGTGACCATGCCGCCGGCGGTGCGCGCCTG
Organism: uncultured Pseudomonadota bacterium; assembly: GCA_963822085.1. Classification (GTDB taxonomy): domain Bacteria; phylum Pseudomonadota; class Alphaproteobacteria; order Rhizobiales; family Xanthobacteraceae; genus Pseudolabrys. The sequence continues at coordinate 101,406 of CAWGGL010000026.1, read as the reverse complement.
GGCGCCGCAGCGCATCGGCTTTGCCACCGCGGTCTACACCAACGGCCTGCTGGTCGGCGAAGTGCTGCCGGTGGCGCTGATGCTGCCGCTGGTGCTGCCGCTGGTCGGGCACCTGGCAATGGGGCTTCGCGTTCTGGAGCGCGCCGGTGGCGGCGATCGCGCTGCTGGTGCTGTTGCTCGCGCCGCGGCCGGCCGGAGGCGAACGGCGCGGCGTCGGCGGCGCGCCGGCGCTGGTGGCCGGACTGGCGCTCGTCGCTGATCTGGCGGCTCGGCATCATGCTCGGCACCGTCAACGCCATGTATTTCGCCACCAACGCCTTCCTGCCCGACTATCTCACCAGCCACGGCGCAGGGCGACCTGATCAGCGCCTCGCTCACCGCGCTGAACGCCGGGCAGATGCCGGCCTCGGCGCTGCTCTTGATGTTCGCCAGCCGGCTCGAGCTCAGGGCCTGGCCCTATGTGGTGTGCGGGCTGCATGTGCATCGCTCGCCACCGCCGGCATCGTGTTCGGCTCCGGAGCGGTGGTGGTCGCCGCGCGCCACGCTGATCGGCTTCGCGCGCCGCCTCGATCCTGATCCTGGTGCTGGCGCTGCCGCCGCTGCTGGCGCCGCCGCGACGACGTGCACCGCGTCACCGCCGCCATGTTCACCATCAGCTATAGCTGCGCGGTGGTCGTGCCGATCATCAGCGGCAGCTGTGGGATGCGACCGGCATTGCGGCCATGGCCTTCCTGCCGATCGCGATCTGCGGCATCATGCTGGCGCGTGCTGGCGCCGGCGATCAACCACGTGCGGCGGCCGAGCGAAGGAGGTATTGAGCACATGCGGCCGATACCGGTGGGCGCCAAGGGAACGCTTCACGCTGCAGGTGACGCCGGCGCGTCTGGCCAACCAGTTCAAGGACGTCGAGCTGCCGCCGGTGTTCGCCACGCCGTGGATGGTGACGGCGATGGAGAACGCCGCGCTCAACGCGGTGCGCGAATATCTCGAGCCGGGCGAAAGCGTGGTCGGCACCGAGGTCAATGTGCGCCATCTGGCGGCGACGCCGGTCGGCCATCAGGTCACCGCCGAGGCGGAGGTCACCAAGGTCGACGGCCGCCGCATCGAATTCAAGGTGAGCGCGCGCGACGAGACCGAAGAGATCGGCAACGGCACGCACGAGCGCATGGTGGTCGACCGCGCCCGGCTCGCCAAGCGGCTGAAGGCCAAGATGACCGGCGCCATCTAGCGCGGTTGCCGATTCGATTTTCAAACAGCCCGCTACATTTCCCCTCATGGTGAGGAGCGGCGCCAAGCGGCGCGTCTCGAACCATGAGGCCCGAGCGCGGCGTCACGCGGAGACGTGCGCTTCGCGCCCTCCTCAGATCAATTGCCAAAGCGGACATGCGTGAGCGCCCGTATTCTTTGTCGAGGCGCCGGGTACGCCCGTAGTCCCTGGTCTCCTTTCCCCTCCGCTGAATGAGAGGGGGATGGCGCGCCGAAAAGACGCCGCCATTTCTCGTGTGCACGTGCCTGTTGCCGGCACGCGGCGCCTCTCGACGCGCCATCAAGCGGCTTTTTAAGTCCCTGGCGCCGTGCTTCCGGGCTGCGACGGGGCGCATCCCGGGCCCCCGATCCGGGCCGCTTCCGCCGCCCTTTGTCGCCGCCGCGTCCAGCCCTTTCGGGCAGCCGGTCATAGTGCCAGCGGACGGCTTGGCCAGGGCCTCCCGGGGACGTGGTTACAATTCCCGCCTGCGGGCGCCGCACCTCGCTCCGCCTTCGGCTCGTCTCCGGAAGACGCCCCTTCAGTGAGCAAGGCGCCAGGCTTGTATCCTGTAATGGGAATCATATCCGTCAATAACTTAGGAATATTTTATGCGCCGGCCTGCGCCCTTCCCGGCCCCCGCGACGACAGCCGGTCGAACAGCACGGCCGTGATCCAGCCGGTCGTGACGCCGACGAAGGAGCCGGCGATCACGTCGCTGAGGAAATGGAAATTGGCGCCGATCGAGGCCGGCCGCCACCGCCAGCCCGGCCAGCAGATACAGCGGCTTGAAGCGCGGATAGCAGATCCACAGCACCGCCAGCACCGCGCAGGTCGCGGCCATGTGGCCGGAGGGAAACGACTTGTAGCCGCCGCCGCCGTGAAACCAGTGGAAGCCGTAGGCGCCGTCGCGGATGAAGGACGGATTGTTGTCGATCCAGGTTTCCGGCCAGGTGCGCCCGAACACCAATTTGAGCAGGTTCTTGAACGCCTGCGCCCATGGTCACGCTCAGGCTGCAAACGACAACCGTCGCCGGCAGCGGCGCCAGGGGCCGGCCGGCCAGCGCCCACAGGCCGAGCCCGACGAAGACGATCACCGCCGCCGGGATCAGCGGGTCGGGAATATGGGTGAGCGGCTCGAACACGTTGCGCGCGTGGTGCGGCAGCGCCGGATGGGCGAACAGCGCCAGCGGGCGGTCGAGCCATTGGTAGGCGACGCCGACGGCCAGGATGACCAGAAGCAGAGCCGTCAGCCAGCGTTGAAGCGGTTTCATGGGTTCGACCTTGGCGACGCAATCGTGACGCTTTTGGGCATGCCAAGCGGGCGCCGACAAGACCGCCGGCGCCGGCCGGACGGCTTATCCCACGGTCCCGTTTGAGGATTTCCGGATCGGCCCGAAAGGCCGCCGGGGTCTTGCCAGCCGGCCTTCGTAATAGTACTAAACGTCAATAAGAAGCCTTCAGATATCTATTCTGATGTCTCAAACATGATCACCAGTTCGCAAATGCGGGCGGCCCGCGCCCTGCTCGGCATCGACCAGCGCCAGCTGGCCGCAGCGTCGCGGCCTGTCGGTGCCGACCATCCAGCGCATGGAGGCGAGCGACGGCGTCGTGCGCGGCAATGTCGATTCGCTGATGAAGCTGGTCGATGCGCTCGCCGCCAACGGCATCGAGCTGATCGGCGAGGGCGCCGCCTCGAGCGCGGCGGCGGCCGCGGGGTGCGCCTCAAGGAGCTGACGCGCGGGCCGGCGCGACGATCGCGTCGGGGCGCTGATGGCCGTGCGCGGCTCTGCGGCGTCGCTGGCGCTGCTGCGCTGCGCCGCTGGCGGTGGCGCTCGGGCGCGCGCGACGCGCGCGACGCGCGTCGTCTATGGCGCGAGCCTGCGTCGTCAGCGCTGATGCTGGTCGTGGTCGGCGTTGCTCAGCCTCGTCGGCGGCGGCCGGCGTCGACGCGTGACGCTGCCGCTCGGGCTGCCCTGGCTCGGCGCGCATTTCCGCATCGATGCGCTGTCGGCGTTCTTCCTGGTCGTGGTCAATCTCGGCGGCGCGGCGGCGAGCCTCTACGCGCTCGGCTACGGCCGGCACGAGGACGCGCCCGCGCCGCGTGCTGCCGTTCTATCCCGCCTTCCTCGCCGCCATGAACCTGGTGGTGCTGGCCGACGACGCCTTCACCTTCCTGGTGGCGTGGGAGTTCATGTCGCTGACCTCCTGGGCGCTGGTGATGGCGCATCACCGGGAGCGCGAGAACGTGCGCGCCGGCTTTGTCTATCTGCGTGATGGCGAGCTTCGGCACGCTGGCGCTGCTGCTCGCCTTCGGCCTGCTGGCCGGCGCCGACGGCGACTACGCCTTCGACGCCATCCGCGCGGCGCACCCACGCGCCGGCGCTGGCCGCGCTGGTGCTGGTCCTGGCGCTGATCGGCGCCGGCTCGAAGGCCGGCCTGGTGCCGCTGCACGTCTGGCTGCCGCTCGCGCATCCGGCCGCGCCCAGCCATGTCTCCGCGCTGATGAGCGGGGTGATGACCAAGGTCGCGATCTACGGCTTCATCCGCATCGTCTTCGACCTGCTCGGCGCGCCCGCCTGGTGGTGGAGCATGCTGGTGCTCGCGCGTCGGCGGCGCCACCGCGGCGCATGGGCGTGCTCTACGCGCTGATGCAGAACGATCTCAAGCGCCTGCTCGCCTATCACACGGTCGAGAATATCGGCATCATCTTCATCGGCGCTCGGCCTCGCGCTGGCGTTCAAGGCCGAACGGCATGGACTGGGCCGGCGGCGCTGGCGCTCACCGCGGCGCTGTTCCACGTGTTCAACCATTCGCTGTTCAAGAGCCTGCTGTTCTTCGGCGCCGGCGCCGTGCTGAACGCCACCGGCGAGCGCGACATGGAGCAGCTCGGCGGCCTGATCCACCGCATGCCGCAGACGGCCTTCGTGTTCCTGGTCGGCTGCGTGGCGATCTCGGCGCTGCCGCCGCTCAACGGCTTCGTCTCCGAGTGGCTGACCTTCCAGGCCATCCTGCTCAGCCCGCGATCTGCCGTCAATGGGGCCTGAAATTCATGGTGCCGGCGGTGGGCGGCATTGCTGGCGCTGTCGGCGGCGCTGGCAGCGGCCTGCTTCGTGCAAGCGCCTTCGGCATCAGCTTCCTCGGCCGCCCGCGCACGCTGGCCGCTGGCACGGCGCATGAGACCGATGGCTTCTCGCGCACCGCCATGTTCGTGCTGGCGGCGCTCTGCCTCGTCGCGGGCATCGTGCCGGGCGTGTTCATCGACGCGCTGGCGCCGGTGACCCATGCGCTCGCCGGCGCCAGCATGCCGCATCAGACCGGCGTGCAATGGCTGTCGATCGTGCCGATCGCGCAAAGCCGCAGTTCCTACAACGGGCTCCTGGTCTTCGTCTTCATGGCGGTGTCGGGTGGGCTTGCCGCCTTCGCCATTCATCGGCTGGCTTCCGACCGGCTGCGGCGGGCGCCGGCCTGGGACTGCGGCTTTCCCAATTCCGACCCGGCGACGCAATACACGGCGTCTAGCTTCGCCCAGCCGATCCGCCGGGTTTACGGCACGCTGGTGTTTAGCGCGCGCGAAGTCGGCGAGATGCCGCCGCCCGGGTCGCTTCAGCCCGCGCGGCTGACGGTGGAGATGCGCGATCCGATCTGGGACACGCTCTACGCGCCGCTCGCCGGCTTCGTCGCCTTCGCCTCCGACCGCCTCAATATCCTGCAATTCCTCACTATCCGCCGCTACCTCTCGCTGGTATTCGCGGCGCTGGTGCTGCTGCTGCTGGTGCTGGCGATATGGCAATAGTGCGCGAATTCGCCTTCCAGGGCGCGCAGATGCTGCTGGTGCTGGGGCTCGCGCCGCTGCTCACCGGTTTCGTCCGCAAGATGAAGGCGCGTTTGCAGCGCAGGCGCGGGCCGCCGCTGCTGCAGCCTTATCGCGATCTCATGCGGCTGCTGCGCAAGGATGTGGTGCTCGCCGATAACGCATCCTGGCTCTTCCGCGTCATCCCCTATCTCGTCTTTGCCGGCACCTGGGTCGCCGCTTCATTGGTGCCGACCTTCCGCAGCGGGCTCTATTTCTCCTGGACCGCTGATCTCATCGCCATCATCGCCCTGCTCGGCAGCGCGCGCTTCTTCCAGGCGCTCGCTGGGCTCGATGTCGGGACGTCTTTCGGCGGCATCGGCGCGAGCCGCGAGGTGATGATCGCCTCGCTCGCCGAACCCGCCATGCTGATGATCATGTTCACGCTGGCGCTGGTCGCGGGGTCGACGCAGCTCTCGACCATGGCGGCCTACATGTTGTCGTCGGAAGTGGGCCTGCGCGTTTCGCTGGGGCTTGCGCTGATCGCCATCATCATGGTGGCGATCGCGGAGAACGCGCGTATTCCGGTCGACAACCCGGCGACCCATCTCGAGCTCACCATGGTGCACGAGGCTATGGTGCTGGAATATTCCGGCCGCCATCTGGCGCTGATCGATCTCGCGGCCGAGCTGAAGCTGCTTCTTTACGTGTCGCTCATCGCCTGCCTGTTCCTGCCCTGGGGGCTGGTCACGGCTGAATTCGGTCCGCAAGCGCTGGCCATCGCGCTCGGCGCGTATGTGGCGAAGATCGCCGGTTTGAGCTTCCTGCTGGCAGTGTTCGAAACGGCGATCGCCAAGATGCGGGTGTTCCGCGTGCCCGAATTCCTCGGCGCCGCGCTGATGCTCGGCCTGCTCGCCACCCTGTTGTTGTTCGTCTCGGGGAGCCTGTAGATATGCACGGGCTCACCTTCGACGTCGCCCATCTGCTCGCCGGCTCGCTGGTGCTGGTCAGCTTCATGCTGATCTACCAGAGTCGGCTTTACGCGCTGCTCAACATCTTCGCGCTGCACGCCGTCGTGCTGGCCGCGTCGGTGGGCTGGCAGGCCTCGGCCCAAGACGCGCCGCACCTTTATGTGACCGCCGCCATCGCGCTCATCTTCAAGGGCATCGTCATTCCGGTGGCGCTGCATCGGATCATTGTCAAACTCGGCATCCATCGCCAGATCGAGAACGTGGTCGGCGTCGGCCTCACCATGCTGCTCGGCATTGGCCTGGTCGCGCTGTCGATGGTGGTGATGCTGCGGGTGACGGCAGGAGCCGACGCGCTGGCGCGCGAGGACCTGGCATTCGCGCTGTCGGTGGTGCTGCTCGGCCTGTTGATGATGGTGACGCGGCGCAACGCGGTGAGTCAGGTGATCGGCTTTATGTCGTTGGAAAACGGCCTGGTGCTGGCGGCGACCGGCGCGCGGGGCATGCCGCTGGTGGTCGAATTCAGCGTCGCGTTTTCCGTGCTGATCGCCTTCATCGTGATCGGCATCTTCCTGTTCCGCATCCGCGAGCGCTTCGACACGGTCGACCTGCAGGCATTGGACAGCTTCCGGGGAGAGCGGCGATGAATTTTGACGCGCTCTCCGCGGTCTTTCTGATCCCCGCCGTGGCGGCGGCGCTGCTGGCCGTCCTGCCGGGTTATCGCCTGACCGCGCAGCTCAACGTGCTGGCCTCGCTGCTCGCGTTTCTGGCGTCGGTTTCGTTCTTCTTCGTGACGCCGACGTCGGGTCCGTATCTGCTGGTCGACGACCTCAACAAGGTCTTCATCGTGCTCAACACCTTCGTCGGCTTCACGACGGCGATGTTCAGCGCCAGCTACATCGGGCACGAGATTGAAACGGGCAAGCTGACCCCGCGCTTCGTGCGCTTCTACCACGCCATGTACCAGGTGCTGATGTTCGGCATGAACCTCTCCCTGGTCGCCAATAATATCGGCCTGATGTGGGTGGCGATCGAGATCGCCACGCTCTCGACGGTGCTGATGGTTGGCATCTACCGTACTCATGAGGCGCTGGAAGCCGCCTGGAAGTATTTCATCCTCGCCAGCGTCGGCATCGGGCTCGCGCTGTTCGGCACCATCCTCATCTACATGGCGGCGCAGCCGGTGGTGGGTGAGGGGCTGAACGCCATGGTGTGGACGGTGCTGATGACCAAGGCGCAGCACTTCGACCCGGCGCTGCTCGACGTCGCTTTCGTGTTCCTGCTGCTCGGCTACGGCACCAAGGTGGGGCTGGCGCCGCTGCACGCCTGGCTGCCCGACGCCCACGCCGAGGGCCCGACGCCGATCTCGGCGGTGCTCTCCGGCCTGCTTTTGAACGTCGCGCTCTACGCGCTACTGCGTTTCAAGATGCTGCTGGCGCTCAACCCGGTGGCGATCGCGCCCGGCCCGCTGATGGTGACGATGGGGCTGATCTCCTGCCTGTTTGCCGCCTTCATGCTGTATCGCCGGCGCGACATCAAACGTCTGTTCGCCTATTCGTCGATCGAGCACATGGGCATCATCGTGTTCGCCTTCGGCATGGGCGGGCCGCTCGCCAATTTCGCCGGCCTGCTGCACATGACCATGCATTCGCTGACCAAGTCGGCGATCTTCTTCACGGTCGGCCATATCTCGCAGGTCAAGGGCACGCAGAAGATTGCCGATATGGGCGGGCTGACCGAGAGCCATCCGGTGCTCGGCTGGGGCCTGGTGCTCGGCGTCGTCGCGATCGCCGGCCTGCCGCCGCTCGGCATCTTCATGAGCGAATTCCTGGTGGTCACTTCGACCTTCGCGCGCGACCCTTGGCTGGCGGTGCTCTTGGGTCTCGGTATTCTGGTCGCGCTGGGCGGGTTGCTGTTGCGGCTCAATGCCGTCGCCTTCGGCGAGCCGAAAGGGCCGGTGGGGCCCGTGCACGCGTCCTACGTGCCGATGTTCGCGCATCTCGCCATTGTGTTCATGGCCGGCATCTATCTGCCGCCAGCGCTGGTGGCCGGCTTCGAAAACGTTGCGCGGCTGTTGGGGTAGCGCCATGGCCATCACCCGCAACACCGTGGACGAAGAGGGTTGGCGCGAGGCTGTTGCGCGGCTCGCGGGCGGGCAGGTGACCTTGCTCGGCCTCTGGGGCGATGCGCCGAACGTTCACATGGCGCTGCTCGACGAAAGTAGCTGCGACATTGCTCTGCTGAGCTACGGATGCGTCGATGGAAAATTCCCCAGTGTCGGGGCACAGCATCCGCCGGCGATCAGGCTGGAGCGGACCATTCGGGATTTATACGGATTGGAGGCTGTTGGCGCCGAGGATAGGCGGCCGTGGCTCGATCACGGCGTCTGGCAGGGCGGCGAGAAGGTGCCCTATGCCTTCCTGCCCGTCGAAGGGGAGGGGCTGCACCAGATCCCGGTTGGGCCGGTGCATGCCGGCATCATCGAGCCCGGACATTTCCGTTTCACAGCGAACGGCGAGTTCACGGTGCGGCTGGAAGAGCGGCTGGGTTATGTGCACAAGGGCATTGAGTCGTTGATGGCCGGTGCGCCGCTCGACAAGGCGGCGAAGCTCGCCGCGCGCACCTCCGGCGACAGTACGGTCGCTTATTCTTACGCGTTCGCCCAGGCTGTTGAGGCGGCGTTAGAAGTCGACGTGCCGGCACGCGCGGTCTGGTTGCGCGCGTTGATGGCGGAGCTGGAACGGCTTGCCAACCATCTCGGCGACATCGGCGCCATCTGCAATGACGCCGCCTTTGCGCTCATGCATGCGCAGACGGGTGTGCTGCGCGAGCGGGTTCTTCGTGCGGCGCAAACCGGCTTCGGTCATCGGTTGATGATGGATGGGATCGTGCCCGGCGGCGTTGCTCGCGACATTGCCACGGACGGTGTGGCTACGATCAGGGCCTTGCTGGCCGAGTTGCGCCGCCGCTTCCCGCGCCTGATCGAGCTTTACGACAACACCGCGTCGCTGCAGGACCGCACCGTCACCACCGGCATCGTCAAGCCGGAGTACGCGCACCGGTTCGGTGCCGGCGGATTCGTCGGCCGCGCGTCGGGCCGCGCCTTTGATGCCCGGCGCGCGCTCGCCTACGCGCCTTACGACCGGTTGACATTCGAGGTGCCGGTGCGGGGCGAAGGCGACGTCGATGCGCGGGTATGGATCCGCATTCGCGAGGTCGAGCAGAGCCTCGCTCTCGTCGAACAAATCATCGATGCGCTGCCCGACGGTTCCGTCATGGCCGTGGTGAAGGGCGCGGGCGAGCCGCGCGAAGGCCTGGCGCTGGTCGAAGCCTTCCGCGGCGACGTGCTGGTGTGGCTGCGGCTCGACGCCGACGGCCACGTCGTGCGCTGCCATTTGCGCGACGCGTCCTGGTTCCAGTGGCCGCTCTTGGAGACCGCGATCGAGGGCAACATCGTCGCCGACTTCCCGCTCTGCAACAAATCTTTCAACTGCTCCTATTCGGGCCACGATATTTAGAGCGAACCCATGCGCCGCACGTTGTTCGAAAGCCTGACTCGCCGCCCGCTCACCGAGCCGCCGCCCGCGCCGGACGAAGCGGCGTTGCAGGAACTGGCGCAAAGCGTCAACCGTGCGGCGCGCGCCAAGCTCGGGCGTTCGTTGTCGATCCGCGCGGTCGACGCCGGCTCCTGCAACGGCTGCGAGTTGGAAATCCACGCGCTGAGCAACGCGTTCTATGACCTCGAGCGTTTCGGCCTGCATTTTGTCGCCTCGCCCCGCCACGCCGACGTGCTGCTGGTCACCGGGCCGGTCACCAAGAACATGCGCGAGGCGCTGGAGCGCACCTACAACGCCACGCCTGACCCGAAATGGGTGGTGGCGGTGGGCGCCTGCGCCGCCGACGGTGGCGTGTTCAGCGGCAGCTACGCAGTGGTTGGCGGTGTCAAAGACGTGATCCCGGTCGACCTGCACATTCCCGGCTGCCCGCCGGCACCCACGGATCTTTTGAAAGGATTAATCGCGCTCCTGAGCAGCCCACATTGAATGGTTCAGGCGCAATGTTGGTTTAGTGCTGGCGGTCGCGTCAGCGCGGTTGGTGTGGCGGGCCATGCGGTGAAAGTAGGCACGAAGACTTCTGCTGCTGGTGGTTTATAGCCGAGCGAAGCGTTGGGCGGATGGCATTGTAGTGACGGCGCACTTGAACGTTGCCACGTGGCCTGGATCCGTATTCTTGCCGACACCCGAGCGGCGTCGTACGCGGGGGCGAGCGGTTTGCGCCATCTTGAAATGGGCGGCAATAAGTCGAATTAAGCGCCATCAGTTGGTGTTCGGCCGCAACGAAACTGCCGACGCACCAGGATTGCGCGAAAAGTGCTGCAAAGACGCTTCAGTATCGCGCCGATGATGGATGGGACAGGCTGAGCGGTGAATTCTCCGTTCTACCAATCGGTTAGTTCTAGTCTAGTACTCACTATCTGAAGTGAGTGAGTTATAATTGCACTATCGCGGTGTTTTGCGCCGTGATTTAAGATGGCATGATATCGGATGCCATGAAAGTGCGGCTGCGGCCTGGAGATCGCGGGGTTCTGGAGGCGCGGCTGCGTGCGGCGACCACGGAACAGCGGCAACTGCTGCGGATACGGATCGTGTTGGAAGCGGCGGAAGGGCACGGGACGCGGGAGATCGCCCGCGAGTTGGAGACGACCCCGACCACGGTGAGCTTGTGGCGCATCCGCTACGCGCGCGAAGGTCTCGACGGGCTGGAGGATCGGCTGCGGTCCGGCACCCCACCGATCTATGGCGAGGTGACCGACCAGCGCATTCGCAAAGTTCTCGACCAGCCGCCACCCAAGGGGTTTGCGCGCTGGAACGGGCCATTGATCGCGCGGGCGTTGGGCGACGTCGATGTGCAGTACGTTTGGCGGTCGCTGCGTAAACAGAAGATTGATCTGGCCGGGCGCAAAAGCTGGTGCGAGAGCAACGATCCGGATTTTGCGGCAAAGGCCGCCGATGTGGTCGGTCTGTATATGGCGCCGCCCAAAAACGCGATTGTTCTCTGTGTCGATGAGAAGCCGTCGATCCAGGCCCTGGAACGGGCGCAGGGCTATTTGAAGTTGCCGAACGGACGCGCCCTGACAGGGCACAGCCACGACTACAAACGGCATGGCACAACAACCTTGTTTGCCGCCTTCGAGGTCGCCACCGGCAAGGTCAGGGCCGCCCACAAGAAACGCCGCCGCCGCAAGGAATTTCTCGACTTCATGGATGAAATCGTTGCCGACTATCCAAAGGCCCGCCTGAAGGTCATCCTCGACAATTTGAACACACACAAGAAGAACGACGAATGGCTCAAGCGTCACCCGCTCGTGACATTCCACTTTACGCCGACACGCGCCTCGTGGCTCAATCAAGTCGAGTGCTGGTTCTCGATCCTGCAGGGCCAGTCGTTGAACGGCGTGTCGTTTACTTCGGTCGACCAGGTCAAGAAGCACATCGATGCCTTCATTAAAAACTACAATGAAGATGCCGAACCGTTCGTCTGGACCAAGTCGAAAGTCCACCAGCGCCGCGTCAAAGGGCGCCGTCTTAGCGACTTGTGATTCCGGGTACTAGGATAGGTAAGTCGTATTGCTCGTCGTATTTGTTGGCGGTAGGTGTCGCCCCCTCGTTGAATGCTATTTCAGATTACCGGTGGAATAGTTCTTCAATCGGCCGAACCAAGCTACCGCTAACAGCGCGCAATTCGTCAGTCCGTTGCTCTGGTGGAATGCGGACTTGGCGCCGTTCACGGGCTAATGGCTGACTGTGATTCTCCGATTGTCCGCCATGATTGGTTAAGTCCGCCATTGGACGGTGGAGCGGATCTCGCACGGAGGGGAGCTGACGGCCATGACCGCTCCAATGCGGAAATTTGGGTGCCAGCCTAACTGGGCCTGCGAGCGACTAGGTCGATCTCGATCAGCGCGTCGTAAGCGAGCCCGGTCACCCCGACGCAGGTGCGCGCGGGCAGGCGGCCTTCGGCGAAGTAGCTGCGGTAGGTCTCGTTCATGGCCGTGTAGTCTTCCTTGAAGCGTGTCAGATAGATCCGCGCCATCACCACATGCTCGAAGCCGAGGCCTAGCCCGGCCAGCACGGTGCGAAGATTGCCCATCACGTTGTGGGTCTGCGCGACGATGCCGTCCGGTAGCGCACCGGGTGCGTCGGGACTGTCCGGCATTTGGCCGGTGACGAAGACGAGGCCATCGGTCTCGACCGCGTGGCTGAAGGGCGCGACGGGTTTTGGTCCGCTGGCGATCATGTGGAATTGCATGTTCGGGCTCGTTGCGTGTGTCAACGGTGGGCGCGGCCGGCGAGCTATTTCGTCGTGTCGACCTAGCCCGGATATCTCACGCTATCTTGGCATAATTGAAAAAATGGGCGGGCGATTTTCTCGCGTTTTCAATGACCGCGCTGCGCCGTGGCGCCTGAGGCGCGACGAGAGCTGGGATTTTTCCGGTGCTGCTGCGACAGCGAAGAAGGGGTCTCGGCGGGCCAGGGGTGATGCCACCTATGGTGACGCGCTGCGGCGGCGCGTGTCATGCAGGCGAGGCGCGGGCTAATGCGGCGAGTGCGAGCCGGATTGCGGCAAGGCCCCAGTCTTGAGCGGCGGGACAGGCCGATGCCATGGCGACCTTGATGCGGCGAACGCTGATGCGCACGAGTGCGCCGATCTTGAGCAGCTTGAGCCGGATGGTACCGCAGCTTGCGTCGGCGAACGGCGTGTGATGCAGCCCGATCCGGCGCATGGCGCAGAGCAGCACGTAGGCCATTGAGGCGAACCACAGGCGCAACTGGTTTGCCCGCATCGTCGCGCTTGAGGTGCGATCGGCGTAGAGATCGAGCTGGCACTCCTTGATCCGGTTCTCCATGTCGCCGCGGGCGCAGTAGATTTTCTCGTAGAGGTATTTTGGCTTGCACTGCGCCCGCCTCAGCGAGGTGACGACAAAGCGCGGATTAGCCTCGCCGTTGGTGAACTCGGCCTTGGCGATGACCCGGCGCTCGCGGCTCCAACTGCTGCGCGTCCTCCACTTGAACTCCTTGAAGTAGCGCGCCGGCTTGCCGGTTCGTCGGCTCTTCATCTCAGCCCGCGCCAGTTCGTCCTTGATCTCGGCATTCAGCCGGAGATTCTGCGGCACACCGAACACATAGTCCACGCCGTTGGCTTCGCACCACGCCATCAGGTTGTCCCGCGCAAAGCCTGAGTCGGCGCGCACCAGGATGCGCACGTGCGGCCAGCGGCGGCGGATGTCCCTGACGATGCGCGCCACTTCCTCCACCGAACCCGCCGCCGCATCCATGCTCGCGCTCCGCAGCTTGGCCGCCAGCAGGTGGCGGCCGCAGAACACGTAGAGCGGCAGGTAGCAGTAGCAATCGTAATAGCCGTGGAAGAAGCGGCCCTCCTGCTCGCCGTGCACCGGATCATCGGTCGCATCGAGGTCCAGGATGATCTGTTGAGGGGCTCGCGCGTGCGCTTCCAGGAATAGGTCGACCAGAAGCCGTTTGATGGCCACCGGATTGTGGCTGATCTTGTGGTAGCGCGTCGGCTCCAGCTTGCTCAGTTCCAGCCGGTTCAGCGTCGACTTGCCGGCGACCGGCGCGCAGTCCTCCCGCCGCGCCGCGAGCTTGCCCGCCAACACCGCCATCATCGGATCGTGGCGCAGTTCGTCGTGATCGTTGAGATCCTCGTAGCCGAGCGCGATCCCGAATACCCGTTGACCCACCAGGGTCGAGACCTCGTGCTCGATCCATTCAGGACGTCGCTCGTCGTGAAAGCACGACGCAAACCGGTCGATCATTCGGATCGCACGATCGGTTGCTCCCAAAAGCAACGCCCCCGCATCCGACGTCACCAAGCCGGCATCGAAGGCAGCTTCCACACGGCGGCCTTCAACGCTTCCAAAATCAAATGATTCTGCGCTACATTCTGTCGGCATCGGGGCTCTCCGCTAATCTGCAAAAAGTCGTTGCTGCACAACAACTTTCGCTGATTCGTAGCCCCGATGCGCCTGTTTGTGTGAGATATCCGGGCTAGGCGGTCGTGCGGCGTATGGCAGCCAACTGACGAACGTTCGCGCCTGACTGCCCGCGACCTACTCCATTCCCAAGAGGTGATAGATCCGGCGGCTATACTCGCCGAAGAGTTCGCTGGTCTTGACGTCGAGGGTGCGGGGCTCGGGGAGCTCGATGTGAAAGTTATCGGCCATCCGAGCCGGTCCTGCGGTGAACACGACAACGCGCGTACCGAGAAAAACCGCCTCGGAGATTCCGTGCGTCACGAAGAGGATCGTCTTGCCGCTCTTCTTCCAGATGTTGAGGAGCTCGATGTTCATTTTTTCGCGGGTGAGTGCATCGAGTGCGCCGAACGGCTCGTCCATCAGGATGAGTTTGGGGTCGTGGACGAGGGCGCGGGCAATGGCGGCGCGTTGCTGCATGCCGCCCGAAAGCTCGTAGGGATACTTGTCCTCGGACCCATTGAGCCCCACCATGGCCAGCAGTTCGCGGGCGCGTTCGCGACTTTCATGAACCGGCAAGCCCAGGATTTCCGCCGGCAGCATGACGTTCTGCAGCACCCGCCGCCACTTCAACAGCAGCGCCTGCTGGAACACCATGCCGATGTCGCGAGACGGATCGAAAGCATGGGTGGCCGAGCCGATGCGGACTTCGCCGGAATCCTGTTGTTGCAGGCCCGCCAGGATCTTCAGCAGTGTCGTCTTGCCACACCCCGAGGGGCCGACCAGCGATACGAGTTCGCCCGGCGCGACATCGAAAGTCGCATCCGATATCGCGAGAAATTCCTCGTTCTGCTTGCGGTAGACCTTGCGCAGGCCGCGGATGCTTATGAAGGGTTCCACCACTGCGTTCCTCATTTGACTCGCGCATCGCGCACGATGATCAGCTTCTCGAGCCCGAGAACCATCCCATAAAGGATGACGCCCAGAAGCGTGATCAGGATCACCGCCATGAACATCGCTGCCGTGTCGAGGGTCACCTGCACTTGTAGCATGAGGTAGCCAAGTCCACGCGACGAACCCAGAAACTCTCCGACGATGGCACCGGCCACCGCCAAGATCGCGCCGACCTTCATGCCGGAGAAAATAAAGGGAAGGGCACTCGGCAGTTGAATCTTGACGAATGTCTGCCATTTCGAACTGCGGAGCGAGCGAACGAGCTCCAAGAGTTCCGGTTCGACTTCATGAAGGCCGCGCGCGGTATTCAGCAGGATAGGGAAGAAGCTGATCGAGAACGCGATGATCATGTTGGGCACGATCCCGTAGGAGAACCAGACGATGAACAAGGGACCGAGGGCGACCTTGGGAATCATGTTGAGGCTGACCAGAAGTGGCATGACCGCTTCCTCCGCCATGCTCGACCAGGAAAAGATGATGGCGAATGTCACGCCGACGAAGACCGCGAGGAAATATCCGCCGAAGATTTCACTCGCCGTTATGAGCGTGTTGTTGATCCAGCCGTAGTTCGCGCCACCGAGCGTTGCGATTGTCGCGGCCGGCGTCGGCATGATGAAGGATGGCACGTGCCGATAGACGATGAACAGGTACCAGATGGCGACCACCGCCACGTGAGCCAAGATTGCCAATCCGTAGCGCCGGACCGTGTCCGAAGGCACCAGCCACTGCAATCCTGTTCCGAATGGTTTTGGCTTCATGACAGCCAGCGCTCCCGGTTTGCCGCGACAAAGGCATCATCGCCGAGCTCGGGATAAAGAGTCATCACGCGCTCGATCGCCTCCGCTTGGCCAGGGCTCAGATCTTCGTTCGGGTCAAGGCACCAGATCCCTTCGAACAAGCCCTGGCGGCGGAGTACCTCATGGCAGCCGGCAATGCAGCCGGCAAAGTCATTGGCGACATCAAAGAATGCCGCGTTGCAATCGGTGACGTCGGCGGCGGCTGCGAGCAAACTGTCATCGATCGTGCCCGCCTCGACGGCCCGCTTTATCCGCTCAAACAGCTCGACAGCCCCCTTGGTCCAAACGCTCCAATGGCCGAGGAGGCCGCCCCGAATCCGCACCTTGATTTCGGCCCCGTCGCGGCGGAGGACAAACGGGGTTATGAGGTCGAGAACGATGCTATCGTCGTTGCCGGTGTAGAGCGTGACGCGGTCTTCTGCGCCCGCGTCCACAACGCCTCTTATCACATCAAGAGTTCGATAGCGGTTGAAGGGAGCGATCTTGATCCCGACTACCTGCTCGATTTCGGCGAAGCGGCGCCAGAAATTCGCCGACAGCGTGATTCCACCGACCGCAGGCTGTAGATAAAAGCCTACGAGCGGCATCACGCGGGAGACGGCGTGGCAGTGGGCGATTAGTTCATCCTCGCTGGCGCCTTTCATGGCAGCGAGGCTCAGAAGGCCGGCGTTATAACCGAGTCCGACAGCAATTTCCGCCTCGCGACGCGCCTGCTCTGTCCGGCCCGTAATGCCGGCCACCAAGACCAAGGCGCGACGAGTCCAGGTGCTTGCGGTCTCCGCGGCGATGCGCAGGACCGGCTCATAAAGCCCGACATCCCGAATGGCGAATTGGGTCGAATGTACGCCGACAGCCAAGCCCCCGACACCGGCGTCAATATAGTAGCGGTTGAGCGCTTGCTGTCGTCTGACATCAAGCTGGCGGCGGGAATCGAGCGCCAGAAGTTGCGCTGGGATCACCGTGCCGCGCCGGAATACGGCGAGCACGTCGTCCGGCCAATCGGTCCAGCTAAGGCTCATTCAGCTTGTCTCCTCACGGCCGAGGCTCGGTGGCCCTGTCGTCGTGCCATCCACACCCACTATCGTCCATGGGTCCGCTCATCGGTTTATGGTCTCAGGTAGCCAAGGACAACCTTGGCCGCGTGTTCGATATGCTGTTTCCTCGCCGCCGCCGAGTTGAAATTGCGACCGAATATGGTCGAGAGCGTATGAACGTTGGAAAAGTAGAAGAAACCGAGAGCCGCAATTGTGATGTAGAGTTCCGCAGCATCAACGCCCCTGCGAAACTCGCCAGCACGACGCCCACGCGTGAGAAGGTCGTTAATCTCGTCGAGGAAGGTGGTGTGAAGTTCGCGGACCTGCGAGGATCGGCGCAGAAAGCGTGCGCGATTCATGTTTTCGCCCAGCAATAGCCGTATGAACTCGGGGTGCGCGTAATTATAGCCGATCGTGAACTCGATGAGGCGGCGAATTCCTTTGATGGGCGACAGGTGGAGGAAGTCGAGCTTCTGCTCCTCAGCGCGGATGTGCTGATATGCCTGTTCGAGAACCGCGAGCCAAAGCGCCTCCTTGTTGCCGAAGTAGTGGTAGAGCATGCGCTTGTTGATGGAGGCGCGGCGAGCGATCTCTTCGACCCGGGCACCCGCAAGGCCCTTGGCGGCGAATTCGGTTGTCGCCGCCCTCAGGATCCGGCGACGCGTCGCCGCAGGTTGACGAGGCCGGCGTGACTTCAAAGCTCCCCTCCGAAGCGCGAGTTGACAAGCGTAATCGGGCTCTTTATCGTCCGTTGTAACTGAACCGTTACAAGAAGCCGTCACCCTGCGCAATGGGCGATGTAACGCCGAGCAGGGTATAAATAGATATTCCTGGGAGACGCCAACATGAAATTTCGGTTGTCTGTTGCGGCTGCTGCTGTGCTCGCACTCGCCGGCGTTGCTCACGCAAATGAGCGTGTATCGTTTATATTGAACTGGGTCGCCGGCGGAGATCATGCGCCGTACTACTACGCCAAAAAGATGGGCTGGTATAAGAACGCCGGCATCGATCTCACCATTCTTCAAGGCAAGGGATCGTCCGTTGCAGCGCAAGCGGCGGGCGTAGGCGCGGACACCTTCGGTCTCGCGGACCTGTCCACTGTCTTGGTCGCGATCGGTAAGGGCGGCGACGAAGTTGCCGTCATGAATGTCTATGCGAACTATCCGGGCGGCTTCTATTGGCTGAAGAGCTCCGGGATCAAATCGGTCAAAGATCTCGCCGGCAAGAAGATCGGCAATCCTCCGGGTGACGCGGCGCGTGCCTTGTGGCCGGCGCTTGCGAAGGCAAATGGCATCGATCCCAAATCGGTCACTTGGGTGAATGTCAGTCCCGGTGCGAAGTTGGCGGCGCTCAAGGCGCATTCAGTCGACGCCGTGACCGAATTCTACAACACCCACGAGGTGTACAAGCACGCGCTTGGCAAAGACATGGGATACCTGGCGTGGAAGGATGCCGGCGTCAATCCGTACGGCAATTCGATCGTCGTCAACGGTGCCTTCTTGAAAGCACATCGCGCGACCGTGGCGGCCTTTGTTAAGGTGACGCAAAAGGCCTTCGCGGCTTGTGTCGCCGACGCCAAGCCATGCATTCAAGCGCTCGTCGACGCGAATTCCGGGCTGAAGTTCGATGTCCAGATGACCAACTGGCGCTTGGTCGAGCAATTGATGAGCGATAAGACGTCGCAAACCGATGGACTCGGCTGGTTTTCTCCTGAGCGCATGCAGAAGACCTATAACTTGGTGAAGGATTACGTCGGGATCACGAAGCCGTATGACGTGACCAAGTATTACACGAACGAGTTCCTCGATAAGTCGATCAAGATGAAGAACGTTCCGTTCGACTGACTGGTCGAGAATCAGCCCAGTTCAGGGCCTGCGATTGCGAAGAGTTGCGCGCAGTCGTCGAAGCTTCGGGAGCGGCCGTAGACCATCCGAGTCAGCGGCCGCTCTGCCTTGAAGCCGAGCGAGCCCAACCAGGCGCTAAGCGTCATATGGCGGTCGGGTAGGTCGATGGCGAGGGGCCCTGGGACGCTGGCAATGGCCTGCGCGAGCAGGGCAGTCGCGACCCGTTCATCCGCTGCCACCAATGGCCCCAGCTGACTGAACTTGCGGCCGTCGCGTCCGAGCAGATAGCCGATTATCCGGTCCTGGTGCTCGGCGACCAACGCGGCCGTGGGTAGGCGTCCGGCAAGGCGGCGCAAGAGCGCACTTCGGTCCGCCCCGAACACTGCCTTGTCGTAGTCCATGATCGCCGGCCAATCCCGCTCCTCCATGGCGCGGATCGTCGCCGCACCCGGCTCAAAGCTGAACGGCGCATCCCGGACTGCCCCGGCGACCAACCGGCACATCGTCCAGCAATCATGGAACCCCAGGCCGATGTAGACAGTGCGGCCCGCTGGTGTCGCGTCGAGCAGAGGCACGAGTTTCTGTGCCACCAATTCATCGATGCAGTTGTGCAGTAGCCAGCGCGCGAGGCCTTGGCGCCGCTCAGAAGCGGTGACGAGGACCATGCTGATCCAGGCGAATTCCCGGCCGTAGGGCAGCATGGCGGCGGTCGCGATGATCCCTCCATCGCCACGCGCGAGGCCGATGACCCGGCCGAACTCCAGAAAAATCCGCCAGTCTGCAGCGACCTGGTTCCAGACCGCTTCCTGCGACAGCGCCACAACGGCCGCCAAATCGTCTTCGCCGAGGTAGCGCGCGTCGATGCCGGGCGGCAGAGGCCGGTCAGAAGCTGCCATCGCGGCTGTCATAGTGCGTCTCTTTACCGAGACTGCGCATTCCGCGGCTCGCCCAATCGGCGGCCCAATCGATCATGCGCCCCAGGGGCACGGTCGGGTAACCGAACAGCCGATGCGCTTCTGACGAGTTGACCAGCCACCCATTCTGCGCTTCGGCGCTTACGAAGCGCGGCGCCTTGCCAAGACGCTTTCCAAACGCTTCAGCGAGCGCCCGGATGCTCACGTTCTCAGGTCCGCTGACGTTGAGCGGCTCGGCTGGCGTCGTGCAGTGACCGAGCGCGCGCAGGACCATACTGTTGGCATCACCCTGCCAGATGACGTTCGCGTGCCCGGCAGTCAGGTCGATCTCCTGTCCGGCCAGCACCTTCTGCGCGACGTCATGCAAGACGCCGTAGCGCATATCGATCGCATAATTGAGCCGGATCAGACGGCCCGGCGTGCCAAATTGGCGCGAGAAATACTCGAACATCCTTTCGCGCCCGGCGCATGAACTGGCGTAAGTTCCGCGTGGTTCGGGGGGCGTCGCCTCCGTCGCGCCGCCGTGCAAAATATCGACGAATGGATAAACGTTGCCCGTCGAGAACGCGACGATGCGCGAGTCCTTGTAGGCCTCGGCCACCAGAGCTGGGACCATGACGTTCATGGCCCAAGTCAAATCCTCGCGGCCGCTGGTGCCAAATTTTCGGCCGGCCATAAAGATGACGTTCGGCGGCTTCGGCAGGCGCGCGATTGCCTCCCGTTCGAGCAGATCCGCGGCGATACATTCGACGCCCCACGCTTCAAGCTTCTCACGCAGGCCTGCCTCGCTGAAGCGAGCAACGCCGTAGATCCGCTTGTCCGGAGCGGCGCGGCGCGCGAGCCGTGCCAACGTCGGGCCCATCTTCCCGCCGATCCCGAGGATCATGAGATCGCCAGGGATATCCGCGAGCGCCATGGTCAGCGCCGGTGAAGGCGCCGTCATGAAATCTTCGAGCTGATCTTCATCAGCGAAGCGTTCGGGCCACGCGACGGGGAGTTCGGTTGTTGTGGTCGAAGACATGGATCCTGCTAACGCTTGTCGGGAAGCCAGCAGCGCCGCTACAGAGCGTTAGTTGCGCGTGCCGAGGTAGGTAACCGGTCGGATACTTATTGATGAGGACACTAATGCACCATCGCCGGTAGATCAAGAAGCCGGCCCGAACGCGAACCGGCCATGCTGCAGGCGTCACTTGGGTTTGACTTGCACTTCGAAGTAACTATATAGTTATATAATACATGGGAAAATCGCTCGTCGGCCCTTGCGCCGGTAGCGACAATAATTCCACGCAACGACGGGAACGCCGCATCCATGAACGCCACCAACGTACAAAGCCGTATCCTGACCACAACCGTCGGCTCCTATCCGTTGCCCGACTGGCTGGCCGCCTTGCCCTCCGAGCAGGCAATTCTCGACGCGACCCGCGTTGTCATCGGCACGCAAGAGCAGGCGGGTATCGACCTCGTCTGCGACGGTGAGCTTTACCGTTTCGATGTGAATCATCCCGAGACCAACGGCATGATCGAATACTTCGTGCGGCCGCTCGCCGGCGTTCGACCCGAAGTCGGACTCGCCGAATGGCTCGCATTCAAGAAGACGCCCGGCATGGAATTTCGCTCCAAGCCGCCGGGTGTTGTCGACGGTCCAATCGGGCCGGGATCGCTCGATCTGCCGTCAGCATGCGCGCGTGCCAAGAGCCTCGCGAACCGCCCTTTCAAATTCACACTGACCGGGCCACACATGTTGACGAAGATGCTGCTCGACTCTCACTACAAAGACCCGGCCAAACTGGCGATGGCGATCGCCGACGTGCTGGCCGAGCAGGTCAAACATATCGACGCCGCCGTAATCCAGCTGGATGAAGCCAACCTTCCCGGGCACCCCCAGGAATGGGAATGGGCTGCGGAAGCGATCAACCGCGTGCTGCGTGCAATCCCCACCACACCGGCAGTCCATCTCTGCTTCGGCAACTATGGCGGCCAGACCATTCAGAAAGGCGGGTGGGGACAACTGATCAACTACCTCAACGCTTTGCACGTCGATCACATCGTCATGGAAAATGCTCACCGACCGGTCGACGAACTTGAAGTGTTCAAGGACCTGCGGCCAGAGATCGGCTTCGGTCTCGGTGTCGTCGATATCAAGCAGACGGTAATCGAGTCGGCCGACAGCATCGCGCGTGCCATCGAGCGGGCCGACAAAATCCTTGGGGCGGGCCGGGTGCGGTACATTCATCCCGATTGCGGCTTCTGGATGCTGAAACGCGGCATTGCCGACGGAAAAATCCGGGCGTTGGTGCGCGGCCGCGATCTTTACGAGGGGCGGCACTGACCGGTAAGGCAGCAGGCTGCAAGGGCGGATTCGATTGCATCGAACGCTTCTACAACGTGAAGCAGCGGCACTCGACGGTCAGTTATCTAAGCCATATGGAGTTCGAGCGGCAGGCCGGATTCGCTTAAGTCGGTGGCATCCAAGGCGGGGACAGGCCAGTGGTCAATGTCATGCGCCTGCTGTTCGACCGTCAAGCGGACATCATGCGCAGACAGGCGGATGACTGCTTTTGTGAAGGGTTTCGGATGCCGGCCGCTTGAGAGACAGCGCGGGTGTTCGGCGGCCGGCGTCCGAAAGCCTCCAAGGGAGGAAACCGCGATGGGGGGGACGGATGAGCGCGAGCGCGCTATGGGGATTATGCGGCGGCGGGACGCGCAGGGAAGAGCGGTGCTGGTATTCGGCAGTGGCGAGGCTGGATGTTCGATCTTGCGTTCATGCGCTTGGACCGCGTGCTGGTTGGTTTTGATCGGGAGAGGCGCTGCTTGATGTTGCTGCGGGGCAGAGCGTAGCCGCCGCCAGTTGCTGGAGGCCTTTACTTTCCGTGTCTTGACGCACCAACGGCATGGGTGGCCTCACGAGGTATCGGGCATCGCCGTGGCTTGCGATGCTGTTGGATGATGGCGCGGTGAGCAGCCTCTCTCGAAGACCTCGATGATAAGCATGCGCCCGCCGCAACATGGGCAGGCGCGGGAGAACGGCTTCGGCTCGGGATTTGGGGCATCGGCGGCGGCGATGTCATCGCACGGCTGTGCGTGTGCGAGCAGTTGTCGAGCCCGCGCGACATTGCGGGCGCGCGCGCCGCTGGCCAACAGCCCGTAGTGGCGGATGCGGTGGAATCCGGGCGGCAGGACGTGGATGAGGAAGTGGCGGATGAACTCGCCGGCGGCGAGCGTCATGAGCTTCTGGCGTCCCTTGGCCCGGTAATCCTTCCACTTGAAGGTGACGCCGTGGCGGTCACAGGCGATCAGCCGGCTGTTGGCGATTGCGACCCGATGAGTGTAGCGGGATAGATAGGCCAGCACGGCGTCGGGCCCGCCGAACGGACGCTTGGCATAGACCACCCATTCGCGGCGCCGGAGTGGGGCGAGATGGGGGCCGAAGCTGTCGGCGTCGGCGAGCGCGGCGTGCCGGCCGAAGAACTGAAGGTGGCCGGCCTTATGGGCCGTTAGCAGCATGGTGAGGAACAGGCGACGGAACAGACGCGAGAGCACGCGCACGGGCAGAAATCCTGCCGCAAGCATGCTGATTCCCTTCCTTTTCAATTTTTGTCATTGTCATCGGGTGCCCGCGCGCCTTAACACATCGCCTAGTTCACATCCGAGTTTGCCGACCGATCCGTTGGGGACGCTGCATGAATATTCTTGAAGAGCCAAAGATTGATTGCCATGCCCATGTGCTCGATCCGGCGCGATTTCCGTACGGGAAAGACATTGCCTACAAGCCGGCAGGGCAGGAGGCCGGTACTACGGCGCAACTCGTCGCGGTCATGAAGACCTTTGGCGTGAAGCATGTGCTGCTGGTCCAGCCGAACTCGGGCTATGGCCGCGACAATAGCTGCATGTTTGACGCGATCGCGCGCTACCCGAACCTGTTCAAGGGCGTTGCCATCGCCGATCTCGACTCCGATCTGGCAACATTGCGTGCCCTGAAGGAGCAGGGGGTCGTCGGCATCGCCTTGAATGCGACCTTCCACGGCACCGAGTATTATGCGCGCTCGGCCGGTCTGTTCGAAAAGCTCGCGGAGCTCGGCATGTTCGCGCAGCTTCAGGTGGAGCACGACCAGCTCAAGACCTTCGTGCCGCTGATCCGGCAGATCCCCGTTTCCGTGCTGATCGACCATTGCGGCCGTCCGACCGCCAATGCCGGCCTTGGCCAGCCCGGTTTCGCGGACCTGCTCGACCTCGCCGAGACGGGCCGCGTGCACGTCAAGCTCTCGGGCTACGCCAAGTTCTCACGCATGCCCTATCCGTTCGAGGATACGTTGCCCTACGTTCGCGCGCTCGTCGATGCCTTCACGCTGGAGCGCCTGATGTGGGCGTCGGACTGGCCCTATCTGCGCGCGACCGAGCGGCAGGACTACGGGCCCCTCGTGCGGCTGGTCGAGGACCTGTTTCCGGATCCCGCGGAACGCCGCATGCTGCTGTGGGACACGCCGGCCCGGTTGTTTGGGTTCGGCTGACGGGCGCGGCGGCGGACTTGATCACCCTTCCAGTTGCGCCATACTCGTCGCGCAATTTCCGGTCCGGGGACAAGATGACGTGCTGACACTTCGCCAGATCGAGGTCATCCGCGCCATCATGGTGACCGGCACGATCGCTGGCGCCGCCAAGCTTCTCAACGTGTCGGCGCCGGGCATCAGCCGGCTGATGAAATACTCCGAAGACACGCTCGGCGTGCGTCTCTTCAACCGCAGGCACGGCCGTTACGTGCCGACGCCGGAGGCGCGCAACATCTTCGATCTTCTCGACAACGTGTACCGGAAGGTCGAGGATCTGCAGGTTGCGGTCGACCGGCTCGGCAAGGGCGAAGGGCGCGAGCTGTGCTTCGCCTCGGTACCGAGCATCGCCAATGTCATGGTGCCGCGCGCGATCGTACCGCTGCGGCGGCAGTTCCCGGACCTCAGGATCGACATCAACATCCTGAAGATCGAGGAGGCGATCGATTACCTGCTGCTCGCACGCGGCGAGGTCGTTGCCATCAGCTCGCGGTTCGACCATTCGATCATCGATTTCGTGCCGCTCGCCACTGGGCGCCTGCTGTGCATCGTGCCAACCGGCAGTGAGCTTGCCGAACGTACGTCCATCAAGCCTTCGGAAATCGTCGAGCACCCGCTGATCGGCATCAATCCGAACGATCCCTACGGCCGGATCATGACCGACATCTTCCGGCGCGAGGGGCTCGAATTCCGCATGGACATCAAGGTCCGCTTCGGCACCACGGTCGCAAGCCTTGTGGCGGCCGGTCTCGGGCTTGCCATCATCGACGAGTTCACCGTCGCCCACGGCAAGTTGCCGAACGTCAAATGTCTCGAGATCGAGGCGGAAAGTACGTTTCACACCTACGTCGCCTATCGCAACGACGTGGCGCTGTCCGTCTATGCGGAGGCCTTCATCGATTTGCTGCGGGCGGAAATGACGGCGGCCTCGGGCCAGGACGGGTCTCGCTAATTGCTCCAAAAGATAACATGATGTTATCTATCGTGCGTATTTTGGTAGTTGCGCTTTATTTCCATCAGGTCCATCAATAAAAAAACCGAAAAGCGCGCGCACGACGAGGCGCCGGAGCGCCCAGGCGGCGGTTTCCTCGCGATGTCGACAGCGCAGCGCATTTCGAATGGGAGGAGAGGCCGGACGGCCTTCATTGGGGATGCAGCGTAACCCTGTCATCACGGGCAGGACTCTTGTCCTTCCGCTGATCGGGCACCCCGTCGCGCAGGTCAAGACGCCGGAGCCTATGAATCAATGGTTCGGCGAGCATCAGGTGGATGCCGTCGTCGTGCCGATGGACATCCGCCCGGAGCGGGTCGGCGGCTTCTTCGACGTCCTCAAGGCGATGGAAAACAGCGCCGGCTGCACCGTCACCATGCCGCACAAGCAGGCGGCGTTCGTTGCCGCCAATGAAGTGAGCGAACGGGCGCGCCGGGCCAAGAGCGTCAACGTCATCCGGCGTTCGCCGTCGGGCCGGCTGATCGGCGACATGACCGACGGCATCGCCATGGTCGCCGCGCTCCAGCGCCGGGACATCGGAATCCGCGGTCGCAACGTGCTCATCGTTGGGGCTGGTGGGGCCGGTACGGCGATCGCTCATGCGGTGGCCGAAGAAGGCGCCGCGTCGCTCGTCATTGTCGAGCTGGATCAGATGCGAAGCAGGGCGCTCGTCGTCGAGCTCGAGCGCTACTATCCGCTGATACCAGTGTTCGACCGGGCGCCGCCGGGCTGGACGATCGAGATCGCCATGAACGCCTCGCCGGCCGGCATGAATCCGAACGACCCGCTTCCCTATCCCGTGGAAGAGCTCGGCGACGCGCTGATCGTGGCCGACGCGGTCACCGCTCCGCCCGTCACCCGATGGCTGATTGAGGCCGAGAGGCGCGGGCTCGCCATCCAGACGGGCGAAGAGATGGCGTTCGCGCAGGTACCGATCCAGTTGCAGTACCTGCGTCTCCAGGCGGCCCGTCCAGAGTCGCAAGGCCACCGCCGGGACGTGCGGACCGGCACCGTCGAACGAGGAGCGCTCGGATGAAGACGTCGATCGCAACCGTGTCGATCAGCGGCGACTTGAAGGAGAAGCTCGAGGCGATCTCCGCCGCTGGCTTTGACGGCGTCGAGATATTCGAAAACGATTTCCTCACTTTCGACGGCCCCCCGCGCGAGGTCGGTGAGATGGTGCGCGACGCGGGGCTCGCGATCACGCTTTTCCAGCCGTTCCGCGACTTCGAGGGCATGCCCGAGCCGCAGCGCGCGCGTGCTTTCGACCGGGCGGAACGCAAGTTCGACGTCATGGAGGAACTCGGCACCGAATTGATGCTCGTCTGCTCCAATGTGTCCCCGATCGCGCTCGGCGGCATCGACCGCGCTGCCGACGATCTGCGCGCGCTCGGCGAGCGCGCGGCCAAGCGCGGCCTGAGGGTCGGCTACGAGGCGCTCGCCTGGGGCCGCCACATCAATGACCACCGCGATGCCTGGGAGATCGTGCGGCGCGCCAACCACCCGAATATCGGGCTGATACTCGATTCCTTCCACACGCTCGCGCGCAGGACCGACGTCAGTTCCATCCGCTCCATCCCCGGCGACCGGATTTTCATCGTCCAGCTCGCGGACGCGCCGCTGATCGGCATGGACCTGCTCTACTGGAGCCGGCATTTTCGCAACATGCCGGGAGAGGGCGACCTGCCCGTTCTCGACTTCATGCGTGCGGTCGCCGCCACCGGCTATGACGGCTACCTTTCGCTCGAGATTTTCAACGACCAGTTTCGCGGCGGCTCGCCGAAGCTCATCTCGGTCGACGGCAAGCGGTCGCTCGTCTACCTCATGGACCAGGTGAAGCGGCTTGAACCGGGCATCGCCATCGACGTGCCCTCGATGCCGGCGCGCAGCCCGGTCAAGGGGATCGAATTCATTGAGTTCGCCGCCAACCAGAACGAGGCCGGCGATCTGTCCGCGCTCTTCCGGGCCATGGGCTTCCGTGCCTCCGCCCGGCACAAGTCGAAGGCGGTGACGCTGTTCCGCCAGGGCGGCATCAACATCGTGATCAACACCGAGCGCAAAGGCCTCGCGCATTCGTCTTTCACCGTGCACGGCACGTCGGCCTACGCCATCGGGCTGAAGGTCGACGATGCGGTGGCGACATACGAACGGGCGAAGTCGCTGGGCGCCGATCCGTTCGAGCAGCCTGTGGGTCCGGGCGAGCTGACGATACCGGCGATCCGCGGGGTCGGCGGCGGGCTTGTCTATTTCATCGACGACAGGACAGAGCTCGGCCGGGTGTGGGATATCGAGTTCGACCTCATCGAGGACGAGGAAGCGCCGACCGATGCGGGTCTCGGCCGCATCGATCATATCGCCCAGACAATGCGCTCCGACGAGATGCTGTCCTGGCTCCTGTTCTATACGTCGATCTTCGAGCTCGCCAAGACGCCGGCCGTGGACATCGCCGATCCGTCGGGGCTCGTGCGCAGCCAAGTCGTCGAAAGCGGGGACGGCGCGTTGCGGCTTACCCTGAACGGGGCGGAGAACTGGAAGACGTTCGCCGGGCATTTCGTCGCCGAGAGCTTCGGTTCGGGCATCCAGCATCTCGCATTCGCCAGCGACGACATCTTCGCGACGGCGACCGCGCTCAGGGCCAACGGCTTCGCGCCGCTTCAGATCCCGCGCAACTATTATGACGACGTCGAGGCGCGTTTCGGTCTCGACCCGGCGCTGGCCGACCGGCTGCGCGAGGAAAACATCCTCTATGACCGCGACGACGACGGCGAGTACTTCCAGTTCTACAGCCCCACTTTCGGTGAGGGGTTCTTTTTCGAAATCGTCGAGCGGCGCGGCGGCTATAAAGGCTACGGCGCGCCCAACGCGCCATTCCGGATCGCAGCGCAGAAACGCTATCTCACGCCAAAGAGCGTGCTCAATGTCTGAAGATGCCGCGATCAGCGTATTTATCCGTCCCTTGCTGCCGACCGGCTCCGCGGCCTTGGCGGCACAGCCGTTCCGTGAGGAGTAGTTAGACCATGGCGTTTACCCGTGCCTTCGTAATGGGCCATCCGATCGCGCATTCGCGTTCGCCGATGCTGCATACCTACTGGCTGAAGCGGTATGGTATCGAAGGCAGCTACCAGCTGATGGACGTCGCGCCGGACGCGCTCGCGGCCTTCTTCGAGAGCTTCGATGAACAGGGCTGGATCGGCGGAAACGTGACCGTGCCGCACAAGATGGCCGTCATTCCTTATCTCGCGCGGATCGACGATGCGGCGAAGGCCATGGGCGCCGTCAACACGATCTGGCGGGAGAACGGCGCGCTCGTTGGCGGCAATACGGATTCCCTCGGCTTCATCGGCAATCTCGACGAGCGGGTGCCGGGTTGGGACAAGACGGCACGACGCGCGGTCGTCGTGGGGGCCGGTGGTGCAGCGCGTGCGGCCGCCTACGGTCTCAAGACCCGCGGGTTGGAGGTCGCTCTCTGCAACAGGACGCTTGCGAAGGCGGAAGCGCTCGCTGCGCATTTCGGCAAAGGCGTCAGCGCGCACGCGCTCGGCGAACTCGCGACATTGACGCGCGATGCCGACGTGCTCGTCAATGCCACCAGCCTGGGCATGGTCGGCCAGCCGCCACTCGAGGTCGATCTGGCGCCCCTCAAGGCGGACGCGATCGTCTATGACGTGGTTTACGTGCCGCTCGAGACGGCGCTTCTGAAGGCGGCGAAATCCCGCGGGCTGCGGACCGTCGACGGTCTCGGTATGCTGCTGCACCAGGCGGTCTATGGCTTCAATCACTGGTTTGGCCGCAAGCCGGAGGTCACCGAGGAACTGCGGACGCTGCTCGTTGACGACATACGCGCTAAGACTCCGGGGGCCTGATCAAGGCGTTGAGGTTCCCGTTGAAACGAATCCGGCGAGGTGACATGCGCCTTTGCCGTAGTCTTGCGACTTGAGAAATGTAATGCCCGGCAGCAGCCGGAAACTTAGAAAGGGAGGAGACAATGAAAAGAAGGACACTGCTTGTCACGGCCGCGGCTGCGGCCACGTCCGCCTTCATGGCGGTTGCGCCGATCGGCATGGCTCGTGCCGCCGATACCGTGCTGATCCCCTGCGTCTGCGAACTGTCGGGCGCCGGTGCCGTCTCGGGAACGAACTATCGTGACGGCGCGCATCTCGCGATCAAGGAGATCAACGCCAAGGGCGGCATTCTCGGCAAGAAGATCGAGATGACCGACTACGACACCCAGACCGACCCGCAGACGTCGCGTGCCCTCGTGCAGAAGGCGATCGATGCGGGCGCCTATGCCATCATGGGTACGGTTTATTCGGGCTCGACCATCGTCAATATGATCGTGGCTCAGCACGCGGGCGTGCCGCAGATCACCGGTTCGGAAGCCCCGAACATCACCCAGAAGGGCAATCCCTATATCTTCCGCACCTCGGCGGGCGCGGAAAAGGGCGTGCCGTCGCTGACGCCCTATTTCAAGAACACGCTGAAGATCAAGAAGATCGCCGTCGCCTGGGTCAACAACGACTTCGGCAAGGGCGGGCACGACGTCTTTATCAAGCAGATGAAGAAGGCGGGCATTCAGGTCGTCGCCGACGTCCCGAGCGAGCAGGGCCAGGTCGACTTTGCCGCTGACGTCGCCAAGATCAAGCGCTCGGGCGCCCAGGCCGTCTTCGTCTATCTCAACGAGGAGGAAGACGCGCGCTTCCTGCGTGAGGCGAAGAAGCAGAGCCTGAAGACCCCGCTTGTCGGTGAGGTGACGCTGACCGGCCAGAAGGTGATCGACCTTTCCGGTGGCGCCGCCGAAGGCGCCTTCGCCCACGTCGGTCTCGCGACCAGCGCGCCGGTGTTCAAGGACTTTGTCAAGAAGTTCCACGACGCCTACCACCGCGATACCGACCACAACGGCATCAAGGGCTATATCGGCATCTACGCGATCAAGTACGTGACCGAGATGATCGGCAAGTTCGACCGCAAGGCCTTTGCCAAGAAGATGCACGGGCTGACGCTCAAGGCATCGAAGTATCCGGGAATGATGCTCGACACGAGCTGGGACAACACCGGCGAGATGCTGCGCACGAGCTTTATGACCGAAGTCAAGAACGGCAAGCAGGTCGTGATCGGTACCGTTCCGGCGGAGTGATCGCGCCGGATCGCCAACAGGCTGCGGCGCCCGCGAAGGGCGCCGCAGCGCATCGTCGTTTCCAATCGGGTTAGTGCCGATGTCCGAGTTCCTTCAAGTCGTGCTCTCAGGCTTGGCCACGGGATCCATCTATGCGCTTGCCGCGATCGGATTCACGCTTCTCTGGCAGGCGGCGCAGACGGTGAACTTCGCCCAGGGCGAGTTCGTCATGCTGCCGGCCTTCTTCGTCCTGATCGCGTTGCACTGGTTTGGCTGGCCGCTCTGGGCTGCGCTTCTCTTCGGGCTGGCGACGGCGGTCGTCGTCCTCGGCGTGCTCTTCAAGAAGCTGGTGGTAGAGCCCATGCTGCCGAACACGGGGCTGCCGCTGATCATCGCTACTATGGCGTTGAGCATTTTTCTGAAGGAAGGCACCAAGAAGTTCTACGGCGCCGAGGCGCAACCCTTTCCGCCACTCTTTCCGCAAGAGACGTTCCATGTCTTCGGTGCGGCCGTGTCGGCTCAGGACCTCCTCAACCTGGCCATCTCGCTCGCCGTCGTCGTCGCGCTGACGCTCTTCCTCAACCGCACGCGCACGGGGCGTTGCATCCAGGCGACCGCGCAGAATCCGGCCGTCGCCGAGATTCTGGGCGTGAAGACGAAGCGCATGGTGCTTTATACGTTTCTCATCAACGCGGCCCTGGCGGCGCTCGCATCGTTCCTGATTTCGCCCATCTATCTCGCCAAATTCTCGAATGGCGAGACGCTCGGCATCTTCGCTTTCATCGCGGCGATCGTCGGTGGCTTCAACCAGATCCGCGGCGCGCTCGCGGGCGGGTTGCTCATCGGTGTCCTCGACAATCTGACGGCGGCCTACGTCACCACGACCTACCGCGCCGCGCTGCCCCTGGTTCTGTTGATCATCGTTATCCTGTGGCGGCCGCAAGGGCTTCTCGGCACGTCCGAGGGCAGGGAGGTCTGATGCGCGCCACCCTGCGACCCATCCTGCTGCTCGTCGGCCTGGCGGTGCTGATCGTGGCGCCGCTCGGCGAAAGCAACTACATCATCTATCTCCTGTGCTCCTGGCTCATCTTCTCCATCGCCGCGATCGGGCTGAACCTGACGCTCGGCTATGCCGGCCAGATATCGCTGGCCCAGGCCTCCTTCATGGGCATCGGCGCCTACAGCACGGCGATCCTGACGCTGGCGGGCTGGCCGTGGCTGGTCGGCATGTTGCTCGGCGTGTTCCTGTGCTTCGTCGTGGGGCTGGCGCTCGGTTTCCCCGCGCTCCGGGTCAAGGGGCATTTTCTCGCCTTCGTAACGCTCGCGTTCAATACGCTGGTCTTTCTCGTCAGCCGCAACGAAGAGTGGCTGACCGGCGGCACCTACGGCTTGTCGAACATGCCGCGGCCGAACCTGTTCGGTTTTTCAACGGATAACCAGACCCACTTCTACTACTTCACGGTGCTCGTCTTCCTCGTCTCGGCGGCTCTGATGTACGGCATCGTGCGCTCGCCCTGGGGGCGGGCCTTCAAGGCGTTGCGCGAGAATCCGATCCGCGCCGAGAGTCTTGGCGTCGACACGCGGTGGCTCACGCTCATCGCATTCGCGATCGGCTCGGCTTATGCCGGCATCGCTGGCGCGCTAATGTCACCTCTCGTGCAATATATAGACCCCGGCTCCTTCGCACTCGTCCATTCGCTGCGCATCTTGCTGATGGTCGTCGTCGGCGGCGCCGGCTTCTTCTTCGGTCCCATGCTGGGCGCGGTGGTCGTCATCCTCCTGCCGGAGGCCCTGCGTTTTACCGAAGGCTACTATCTCATCATCTATTCGGCGGCCGTCATCGCGCTCATGGTTTTCTGCCCGTCGGGCCTGATCGGCATCTGGGGGCGCTTGCGGGATCGCTTCGGGCGCAAGCCGATGACCCGGGCCGACATGCAGGCGGGAGCGCAGCTATGAGCGCAAGCACGCCCGTCCTCGCGGTTCGCAATCTGTCGAAGACGTTTGGCGCGATCCGCGCCGTCAGAGACGTGAGTTTCGACGTCTATCCGGGCGAGATCCTCGGCCTCATCGGCCCGAACGGCTCGGGAAAGTCGACGCTGTTCAATTGCATTCTCGGTCAGCTCAGGCCCAACGGCGGCAGCGTCGAAGTGAATGGCAGGTCGGTGTCCGGCAAGCGTGCCTGCGACCTCGACAAGCTCGGTGTGGGGCGCACCTTCCAGCAGCTTTCGGTCTTTCCCCAGATGACGGTGCTCGACAATATCATCGTCGCGGGACAGGAGCATCACGGCACGATGCTCAGCCGCCTGTTCGGTCCGTCCGACGCCGGTCTGACGGCCGAGGCGGATCAGATGATCGAGTTTTTCCGCCTGAGCCATCTGCGCAACGAGATGGCCGGGTCACTCTCCTACGGCCAGCAGAAGCTGGTCGATGCCGCAATGGCCTTCATGGCGGGACCCAGCCTCGTGCTCCTCGACGAGCCGGCAGGCGGCGTGAACCTGACCATGCTGGCGGGCCTCAAGGAGCGTTTGGTGACCTATAACCGCGAGCACGGCACGACCTTCGTGGTGATCGAGCACAACATGGAATTCGTCATGTCCCTGTGCACCCGGATCATCGTGCTTGCGGAGGGCCAGATTATCGCGGAAGGCGAGCCGGACGAGGTCCGCACAAATCAGACCGTCATCGACGCCTATCTCGGGGGCTGAGCCATGCTGGAACTGAGGGACGTCTACGGCGGCTACGGCAGGATCACCATCCTCAATGGGGTCAGCTTCACGATTCCCGAGGTTTCGATTACGACCATCATTGGCCCGAACGGCGCCGGCAAATCGACTGTCTTCAAGGCGATCTTCGGCTTGCTGAACATCCATTCCGGCCAGGTGTTTCTTGAAGGGCAGGACGTCACGCGCCAGGCCCCGGCGCAGATGCTCGGCCGCGGCGTGACCTACGTGCCGCAGGGGCGCAACGTGATCCCGCAACTATCGGTCTGGCACAATCTCGAGCTGGGTGGCGTCACCGCGCCCGATCAGGCGCTCGTGCGCGCCCGCATCGAAGAGGTGATGGATCAGTTTCCGATGCTGCGGGAGCACAGAAATCGGAAAGCGGTCGAGCTTTCCGGCGGCCAGCAGAAGCAGCTCGAGATCGCTCGCGCACTGCTTCTCGATCCCAAGCTGATCCTGATCGACGAGCCGTCGATTGGGCTGTCGCCAAACCTTCTGCAGGAAGTGTTCGCGACGCTCAAGCGCCTGCGCGACCGTGGCGTTACGGTGCTGATGGTGGAACAGAACGCCAAGGCGGCGCTCGCGATGTCCGATTACGGGCTCGTGCTTGAACTCGGTCAGACGCGTATGCACGATCGCGCCGACAAGCTTTTGGCCGACCCGCGGGTGGGGCACCTGTTCCTGGGTGGGCATATCGAGGAGGCGGCAGACTAACGCGTCATCAGGTGGCTGTCGGCGTCAGGTCGGGTCCCCGGCTTAGCATACCCGTCCTCTTTGCATGCCGTTTCGCGTAGCTCAGCAATTTCAACGGTTCCCCAAACTTGGAAAGTTGGAGGTCGAAGAATCGAATTCTTTCGAGTCCGCCGTTTATGTCATGTCTGGCCGAGCTCGGCACGAACTGATCTGGCGCAGAGCGAGCTATTGATGGTGGGACGAGGGTCGCGTGATCGGACCGGCGTCGAGCGAATCTCAAAGGTATGTCGCGCCGCTGTCTTGCTAAAATGGCCCCGCTTGGCCCGGATGCGGTTCTTGCCCGCGCTTCAGCGAGGTCGCACGGCGAGATAGGGTGGTTTGCCTATCTGGAAATGGGCGGTAATAAGCCGAAATAGGTGCGATGGCCTCCTCTGCAGCAAGATCATTTTGAAGGCCGTTAGAAATAGAGCGGTCGGTTGTCGACGACTTCTTTCATGACGAAGAACGTGCGGGTCTGGCGCACGCCGGGAAGGGCGATTAATTGCTCGCCATGCAGGCGGTTGAAATCGTCGATGTCGCGCACCCGAATCTTGAGGAAGAAGTCGAAGTCGCCGGCCACCAGATGGCAGTCGAGCACGAACGGCAGCGCGACGATGGCTGCTTCGAATTCGGCAAAGCTGTCAGGCGTCGAGCGGTCGAGCACGACCCCGACAATCACCAACGTGCCGCGGCTCACCTTTCGCGGCGCGATCTCCGCGCGGACGCTGCGGATGTAGCCATCGTCAAGCAGCCGTTGTGTGCGGCGGTGGCAGGTCGCGGGACTGGTGTTGGTCGCCTTGGCGAGTTCCGCATTGGTCATCCTGCCATCGGCCTGCAAACGGTGGAGGATTCGGCGGTCGATCCGATCGAGCGTCGTTGAAGTGGAAGAATCTTTCATCTTAGCGCCTAACAGTTGAAGAAAATGTGGGTCGAACTCGAAGCAGCCACGGATATCGTAAATTGCGTCCTCTAAATTGGAAAGCACCTTTCAGGAGCTTTGAGCTACCTTTCGGGCCGCAATTGACCCGGAGATTGGCATGCTCAGGCTGGATAAGTTCGAACGCTACCCGCTCACCTTTGGGGCCACCCCCATCGAGCTCCTGCCACGGCTGACGGAAGCCCTCGGCGGCAAGGTGCAGATCTACGCCAAGCGCGACGACTGCAATTCGGGCCTGGCCATGGGCGGCAACAAGCTGCGCAAGCTCGAATACATCGTGCCCGACGCGATCGCCTCCAACGCCGACACGCTGGTGTCGATCGGCGGCGTTCAGTCGAACCATACACGTATGGTCGCGGCGACAGCTGCCAAGATCGGCATGAAGTGCGTGGTGGTGCAGGAGAGCTGGGTGCCGCACGAGGATGCCGTCTACGACCGCGTCGGCAACATTCTGCTCACCCGCCTGATGGGCGCCGACAGCCGCATCGTTGCCGACGGCTTCGACATCGGCATCCGCAAGAGCTGGGAAGACGCCATCCAGTCGGTGAAGGACGCCGGTGGCAAGCCCTATGGCATCCCGGCGGGTGCGTCGGTGCACAAATACGGCGGGCTCGGCTATGTCGGCTTCGCAGAAGAGGTGCGCGCGCAGGAAGCGCAGATGGGAATCAAGTTCGACTACATCATCGTCTGCGTGGTCACCGGCTCGACGCAAGGCGGCATGATCGTCGGCTTTGCCGCCGACAACCGTGCCGACCGCGTCATCGGCATCGACGCCTCCGCGACGCCGGCGCAAACGCGCGCGCAAGTGCGTGAGATCGTGGATAACACCGCCGAGCTCGTGGAACTCGGCCGTCCGGTGCGCGACGACGAAATCGTCATCCTCGAGGATTACGCGTATCCCGCCTACGGCGTGCCAAGCGCTGAGACGAGCGACGCCATCCGATTGGCCGCGCGCACCGAGGCCATGATCACCGATCCGGTCTACGAAGGTAAGTCGATGCAGGGGATGATCGATCTTGTGAAGAAGGGCTTCTTCCCCGAAGGGTCGAAAATTCTTTACGCGCATCTCGGCGGCGCGCCGGCGCTGAACGGCTACAGCTACACCTACCGAAACGGGTGATTGCGCCGTGCGTCCGTTGCGTTACCCTGCAAATGTTGAGCGGATCGGCGGCGCGTCGGGGCGAGGACGTTCAGCTCGCCGTAGGCGGATTGAAAGAGTTGGCGACTTCGATGAGGCGCGGCGCGATCTCGCGGCGGACCTTGTCGATGCTCCATGTCAGGTCGGACACCGAGCATTGGACGGCGGCGATCGGGCGGCAGTCCTGCGCGAGGATCGGCGCTGCAATTCCGATCTCGTTCAGCATGTTTTCGTTATGCGTCAGCCCATAGCCGAGCTTGGCCGCTTCCTCGACCGATGCTGCGATCTTCGCCCGATCGCGTGTGGTCTTCGGAGTCATGGTGTTGATCGGCCAGATTTTGATGGCCTTCCTGCGTTCGGCCTCGGGAAAGCGCGCGATCATGGCGCGCCCGCTCGACGTGGTCAGCGCGGAAAGGCGCCGCCCCGCGATCATCGCTTCAAAGCGCGTGAGCTGGGTCGGAATGCGGACGACATAGACGATGTCCTGCCCGTCGAGCCGCGCCAGGTTCACGCGTTCGTTGAACGTCTGCCCGAGCGAGATGAGCTTGGGCATCGCAAGCTGCACTAGCGGATCCGCCCACAGATAGGCGTTGGCGAGTTCGAGACACTTGAGCGAGGGGCTGTAGCGTCGTGTTTCGGGATCTTTGGTCAGGAAGCCGATCTTGTACAGCGTGTTGGTCAATCGCTGGGCAGCACTCTTCTCGAGACCGCTGCGCTCGGCGATATCCGTCAGCCCCATGGCCGTATGGCCGGGGCCGAACGCGCTCAGGACACGCATCCCCTTATCGAGCGAGCCGACGAACAGCGTGTCTTGCGCTCGTTTGCCCAATACGACGTCTCCCCCCGTAGCAATATGCCCATCATTGATGCGCGAAACCGTTCGGCGTTTTCTTGACAGGCAAGACCGCCACTCATACGGTTAATTATCATGTGATTGTAGTTATTACAATATAATATCAGCCAGCGAGAGGGACGGCGCGATGGCGCCGGTGGAAAGCAGATGAAAGCAAACCTTCTTCTCATGAGTGCGGCGGCGCTTGTCGTCGGCGTGGCCAGCCATAGCGCGCTGGCGAACAAGGCCAACGATACGCTGGTCTACGTCTCGAATTCCGAGCCGGAGAACGTCAATCCCTACCTCAACAATCTGCGCGAGGGCATCATCATTGCCCGCAACGTGTTCGATACGTTGATCTACCGCGATCCAAAAACCGGCAAGTACGAGCCGCAACTCGCCACCAAATGGCACTGGGTCAACCCGACGACACTCGATCTGACGATCCGCAAGGGCGTCACCTTCCAGAACGGCGATCCGCTGTCCGCCGATGACGAGGTCTTCACGTTGAACTATGCGGTGAACCCTGCTTCCAAGGTCCTCACTAAGCAGAACGTCGACTGGATCAAGAGCGCCGAAAAGATGGGCAACGACCAGGTTCGCATTCATCTGGTCGGGCCGTTCCCGGCGGCGCTCGAATATCTGTCGGGTCCGGTCCCGATTCTTCCGGAGAAGTACTTCAAGAAGGTCGGCGCGGACGGCTTTTCCAAAGCGCCCATCGGCTCCGGTCCCTATCGCATCACCGCCGTCGATCCCGGCAAGGGCGTGACCATGGTGAAGAACACCCATTATTGGAAGGGCAGCCCCGAGGGTCAGCCGTCGATCGGCAAGCTGGTGTTCAAGGTTATCCCCGATCCCGAAACGCGCATGGCCGAGCTCATGGCGGGCGACGTGGATTGGGTCTGGCGCGTGCCGAAGGACCAGGCCGAGCAACTCAAGAAGGTTCCAAACATCACCGTGTTGCAGGCGGAGAGCATGCGCGTCGGTTTTCTGCAATTCAACGCGCTAGGGCAGTTGCCAAGTGCCAAGCCGCTCAAGGACGTGCGGGTGCGGCAAGCCATTTCCTATGCCATCAACCGTGAGAGCATGGTGAAGAACCTGGTCGGCAGCACCGCCCGCATCATGAACTCCGCGTGCTTCATCGGCCAGGCCGCCTGCACCGACAAGGGCGTGATGCGCTACTCCTATGATCCCGCCAAAGCGAAAAAGCTGCTGGCGGAAGCCGGATATCCCAACGGCTTTTCCATCGATATCTACGCCTACCGCAACCGTGATTACGCGGAAGCGATGATCGGCTACCTGCGGGCGGTCGGCATCAAGGCCAACCTCAACTACCTGAAATACGCGGCGCTTCGGAAGCGCATCCGGGAAGGCAAGGTTCCGTTGGCCTTCCTGACCTGGGGCTCGTACTCTGTGAACGACGCCTCCGCCTTCACCGGCGTGTGGTTCAAGGGCACCAAGGACGACATGTCACATGACGCCGAGGTCACCAAGCTGCTCAAGGAAGCAGACGTTACGGTGGATACGAAAAAGCGTGACGCGCTATATCAGAAGGCGCTCGCAAAGATCGCCAAGGAGGACTATCTCTTCCCGCTGTTCTCCTATCCGGTGAATTATGCCTTCACCAGCGACCTGAGCTTTACCGCGCAGTCCGACGAAGTGCCGCGCTTTTATGCGGCGCATTGGAAGTGACGTTTGTCGGGCGCGCCGCATCCATGGCCCTTTGTGGCATGCAGCGCGCCCGGCCTTGATCTGGCCGCGGCGCGATCGTGAGATCGCGGCGCGGTGGGGGGCGTAAGGGAGTGCCCGGCAGGGGAACGTCATGCTGGCTTTCACATTGCAACGGCTTGTCATCGCAATATCCGTTGCCATAACGGTGTCGATCGTCGCGTTCTTTCTGCTGCACCTTTCCGGGGATCTCGCGATTTCGATCGCGGGGCCCGACGCCACAGCGGCTCAGGTGGAAGATATCCGCCGGCAATTCGGCCTCGATCAGCCATTGGCGCTGCAGTACGTCCATTGGCTGTGGCGGGCGATACATTTCGATTTCGGCAATTCCTTCTTCTTCCGCACCACGGTGACGTCGCTTATCGAGTTGCGCATCCCCGTGACGCTGACGCTCGGTGCGGTCGCGCTCGGGCTTTCCCTGGTCATCGCGGTTCCGCTCGGCGTGGTGGCGGCGGTGTACAACGGCACCATCATCGACCGGCTGGCGCTCGGGTTTTCGGTGCTCGGTCAGGCGGTACCGGCGTTTTGCCTGGGGCTGGCCCTGATCATCCTCTTCGCGGTCAAGCTGCATTGGTTGCCGGTCTCGGGTACGGCGACTTGGAAGAACTACATCATGCCGTCGATTGCGCTCGGCTGGTACGCGATCCCGGCGGTCATGCGCCTATCGCGCAACGGCATGCTCGAGGTGCTGTCCGCCGACTACATCCGGACCGCCCGTGCCAAGGGTCTGTCGCCAGCCGTCGTGATTCTCAAGCACGCGCTGCGCAACGCGATCATCCCGGTGGTCGCGCTCGCCGCCGTGCAGTTCGGCTTCATGCTGGGCGGCTCCATCGTCATCGAGGCGGTATTCTCAATGCACGGCCTTGGCTATCTCGCCTGGGAGGCCATCGGGCGCAACGATTACCCGGTCGTGCAGGCCATCGTGCTCATCCTGGCGACGATCTACGTCGGGCTCACCTTCGTGTCGGACGTTGCCAATGCCTTCCTGGACCCGAGGATCCGCCTGGCATGAGCGAAACGATCCCGGCCATCGTCGAGCCGCCGGCGGCCCCATCGGAGGCAGATGTGCTGGCCGCGGCGCCGCCGCGCGGTGCATGGCTGCGCGGCTTCCTGCGGCGCAGCCTGGGCCACGGCGGGCTGATGGTGGGCGGCAGCATCCTTTTGATTATTGTGGTGCTCGCGCTTGCGGCGCCGCTGATCGCGCCGCACGATCCTTATCACCAGGACCTGGCCCAGCGGCTGATACCACCGATCTGGCACGCCCACGGCACCTGGAACCACATATTCGGCACCGACAAGCTGGGGCGCGATTATTTCAGTCGTCTGCTTTACGGCGCGCAGATCTCGCTGCTCATCGGCGCACTCACCGTGCTCATCGCCGGCACCAT
This sequence comes from uncultured Pseudomonadota bacterium, assembly GCA_963822085.1. GTDB lineage: Bacteria > Pseudomonadota > Alphaproteobacteria > Rhizobiales > Xanthobacteraceae > Pseudolabrys. The sequence continues at coordinate 61,746 of CAWGGL010000026.1, read as the reverse complement.
CGGTACGCTGCTCGGCGTCTGCGCCGGCTATTTCGGCGGCCGTGTGGACGCGGTGTTGAGCTATATTGTGACCACGCGGCTGGCCTTGCCTGTCGTGCTGGTGGCACTTGCCTTGGCGGTGTTCGTTGGCGGCTCGCTGCAGGGCGTCATTCTCGTGCTCGGCCTGCTGTTGTGGGATCGTTTCGCCGTCGTCACGCGCTCGGCGACCAAGCAGGTGGCGCAGGCCGACTATGTGGCGGCTGCCCGCGCTATCGGTTGCTCGACGCCACGCATTCTCTTTTCGGAAATCCTGCCCAATATCTTCAACGCACTGATCGTCGTGGCGACGCTGGAGATGGCGCACGCCATCCTGCTGGAAGCCGCGCTGTCGTTCCTCGGGCTCGGCGTGCAGCCCCCGCTGCCGTCCTGGGGTCTGATGATCGCCGAAGGCAAGCAGTATATGTTCTTCAGCCCGTGGGTGATCGGGATTCCCGCCACGGCGCTGGTGTTCCTGGTGCTGGCCATCAACCTGGTCGGCGACGGCTTGCGCGATGTCACCGCGCCGGAGAACAGGAACTGACGGCATGGCGCTCCTGGATGTTCAGAACCTGGTAGTCGATATCCCGACGCAGCGCGGCATCTTCCACGCCGTGCGCGACGTGTCGTTTACCCTAGTGCGGGGCGAGACGCTTGCCATCGTGGGCGAGAGCGGCTCGGGCAAGTCGCTCACCTCGCTGGCGCTAATGAACCTGCTGCCGCACCAGATGAAGCGGGAGGCCACGCGTCTCACTTTCGATGGGCATGACCTCTTGGACATCCCGGAACGCGGCATGCGCAAGCTGCGCGGCGACCGCATGGCCATGATCTTCCAGGAGCCGATGACCTCGCTCAATCCAGCCTACACCATCGGCGATCAGCTCACCGAGGCGCTGCGCTGCCATCGCTCTGTGAGCGCAAGTGTAGCGCGCGACCGCGCCGTCCAGCTCCTGGAACGGGTTGGCATCGCCGCAGCCGACCGCCGGCTGAAGCAGTATCCGCATCAGTTGTCCGGCGGCTTGCGGCAGCGGGTGATGATCGCCATGGCGCTGATGTGCAGCCCCGATCTTATCATTGCCGACGAGCCGACGACCGCGCTCGACGTTACCATCCAGGCGCAGATCCTGCGCCTGCTCGCCGATCTCAAGAAGGAGTTCGGCATGGCGATGGTCCTCATCAGCCACGATCTCGGCGTGGTCGCGCGCGTCGCCGACAAGGTGGCAGTGATGTACGCCGGCAGCGTGGTCGAAAGCGGACCGGTGCGGCCGGTGTTCAACGCGCCGGGCCATCCCTATACGCGCGGGTTGTTGAGCTGCATCCCGGTGCCGGGGCGCACCGCGCCGGGCACGCCGCTCGGCGCCATTCCGGGCCAGTTGCCCAATCTGATCGGCCGGCTCGAGGGCTGCACCTTCCGCGACCGCTGCGAGTTCGCCGCTCCGGAATGCGCCGGCGACATCCCCACGGCGGAGCCCGAGCCTGGTCACGAAGTCCGTTGCGTGCGTCTGTCGGCGCTGGCAGGTGCCGCATGAGCGATACCGTGCTCGAATTGCGCGACGTGACGCGGCGCTTCGAAGTTTCGCAGGGCGCCTTCCGTGGCTCGGCCACGCTCACCGCGGTCTCACACGTGTCGCTGCAGGTGAGGCGAGGGGAGGTGTTCGCCCTGGTCGGTGAGAGCGGCTCGGGCAAGTCGACGCTTGCCAAGATGCTTCTGGGCCTGCTGCCGCCATCGTCGGGCGAGATCCTCGTCGACAATGCGCCGCTGTCACACCGCAACCGGGTCGCCATCGCGCGCCGCATCCAGCCGATCTTCCAGGATCCGTATTCCTCGCTCAATCCGCGCAAGTCGATCGCCCAGCTCGTGGCGTTGCCGCTGGTGGTGCATGGTGTAGGCGATCGCGCCTCCCGTCGCGCCAAGGTGCTGGAGATGCTGGACATGGTTGGGCTGCCGCGGCGGCTGCTCGATGCCTATCCCGGCCAGTTGTCCGGCGGGCAGCGCCAGCGCGTGGCGATCGCACGCGCTCTGGTGATGCGGCCCGAGGTGGTGATCTGCGACGAGCCGACCTCTGCGCTCGACGTCTCGGTGCAGGCGCAGATTTTGAATCTGCTGTTGGAGCTCAAGCGCGAGTTGGGGCTGACCTATTTCTTCATCAGCCACAATCTTGCGGTGGTCGAGCATCTCGCCGACCGCGTGGCGGTGATGTATCTCGGCCAGATCGTCGAAGAGCGCAGCCGCGCCGGCTTGTTCGCCGGGCCGCGCCATCCTTATACGCGGGCGCTGCTGGATTCGGTGCTGACGCCCGATCCCGATCTCGGCCTGCCGGAGACCAATATCGGTGCCATGATGTCCAATCCGCTGGCCGAGGCTATCGGCTGCGCGTTCGCCCCGCGCTGCCCGAACGCGATGGACATCTGCCGCACGGCCGCGCCCGAGTTTCATCCGCTCCCGGATGGCTGGGCCACCTGCCATCTCCTGCAAGAAGAGGCCTTGTCCGCGTCATGAGTCGCCAGAATGCCGTCGCCGGTGCGACGAACTATTTCGACAGCGGCGCCTTTCGCGCCGATCTCGCACGCCGCGTCGCCATGCCGACGGAGAGCCAGGGCGGCGACCGGCTCGACGTGCTGAAGGCCTATCTCATCGACGAGATCATCCCGGCGGTGGAGCGGCTCGGCTTCACCTGCCGCGTACTCGACAATCCGGTCGCCGGCTACGGCCCCTTCCTGATCGCCGAGCGTCACGAAGCCGACAACCTGCCGACCGTGCTGACCTACGGCCATGGCGACGTGGTGCTCGGCCACGCCGAGACGTGGCGCAAAGGGCTCGACCCTTGGCAGGTGATCGTCGAGGGTGACCGCTGGTACGGGCGCGGGACTGCCGACAACAAGGGCCAGCACACCATCAATCTTGCCGCGCTCGAGCAGGTGATGACGGCGCGCGGTGGCAATCTCGGGTTCAACTGCAAGATCCTGCTGGAGATGGGCGAGGAGTGCGGTTCGCCCGGCTTGCGGGCGTTGGCCGCCGCCGAGCGCGAGGCGCTGGCCGCCGATGTTTTCATCGGCTCCGATGGCCCGCGTCTGTCGGCCGACCGGCCGACCGTGTTCCTGGGCTCGCGCGGCGCCGTCAATTTCGAGCTGAGCGTGGACCTGCGCGCCGGCGGTCACCACTCGGGCAACTGGGGTGGCGTACTTTCCAACGCGGGAACCTTGTTGGCTCATGCCATCGCCAGCCTGGTGGCCGCCAAAGGCCGCATCCTGGTTGATGCCCTGCTGCCGGCGAGCCTGCCGGAGCCGGTGCGCGCGGCGCTGGCCGACGTGAAAATCGCGCAAGACGCCAACGATCCAGTCATCGATCCGGAGTGGGGCGAGCCGGGCCTGACGCCGGAAGAAAAGATCTACGGCTGGAACACGCTGGAAGTGTTGGCCTTCGAAACCGGTACGCCGAGCGCGCCGGTGAACGCCATCCCGCCGACCGCCAAGGCGACCATGCAATTGCGGTTCGTGGTCGGCACCGATGCGAAGAACGTCATCCCGGCGGTGCGCGCCCACCTCGATGCCCACAACCTTCAGCGCGTGATGGTGAAGCCCGCTCGGATGGAAATGTTCGCCGCCACGCGTGTCGATCCCACCGACCCTTGGGTCGGCTGGGCGCTCGCCTCGATCGCCAAGACCTCCGGCAAAAAGCCGGCGCTATTGCCGAACCTGGGTGGTTCTCTGCCCAACGACGTGTTCGCCGATATCCTCGGCCTGCCGACTATCTGGGTGCCGCATTCCTATCCGGCGTGCTCGCAGCACGCGCCCGACGAGCACCTTCTCGCGCCGGTGGCGCGCGAGGCGCTACAAATCATGGCCGGCCTCTTTTATGATCTGGGCGAGGACGGCCCGCGCATTGTGAAGGAACGTAATCGGTGACGGTTCAGCCGGAGACCAGCGAGCGCGCCGCCCTGGCGGACAAGGTGCTGGCGTGGCTGGCGCCGCGCGCGGACGAGATGGAGGCGCTGCTCAAGCACCTAGTCAACATCGATTCCAACAGCTTCGACAAGGCGGGCACCGACGCGGTCGGCGAGGCCGTTACCGAAGTGCTTCAGGCCGACGGCATCGCCGTGAGCCGCATTCCCAACGAAAAGTTCGGTGACGTGTTCCGCGCCGACGTGCCGGGCACGCAGCAGAACAGTCACGCCTTGCTGCTCGGGCATCGCGATACCGTGTTCGCCAAGGGCACTGTCACGACCCGCGGCTATTCGCGCGAGGGCGACCTCGCCTATGGACCCGGTGTTGCCGACATGAAGGGCGGCTTGGTCGTCAACATCTTCGCGCTGCGCGCCATCAAGGCCGTCGGCGGCCTGCCGTTTCCGGTCGTGGCGTTGTTCACCTCGGACGAGGAGATCGGTTCGCCCACCGGCCGCGCCCAGATCGAGAAGGCGGCGGAGGGCGCCCGCGCGGTGTTCAATACCGAGCCGGGGCGTGTCAGCGGCAACGTGGTGACCGCCCGCAAGGGCGGCAGCTCATTTCATATCAAGGTCACCGGCCGCGCCGCGCATTCGGGCGTCAATCACGACGCCGGCGCCAGCGCGATCGAGGCGCTCGCCCGCAAGATCGTGCGCCTGCATGCGCTTACCGACTACGCCAGCGGCATCACCACCAATGTCGGCGTGATCAAGGGCGGCAATACCCACAACACGGTGGCGCCCTGGGCAGAGGCCGAGCTCGATCTCCGCTTCACGACGCTCGAACAGCGAGCGCAAGTCTTATCCAAGATCGAAGAGATCGTGCATGCGGAGGATGTGGCGGGCACGTTCGCCGAGATCGTGCCGGGCACGATCTTCCTGCCGCTCGAGGAAAAGTATTCCAAGGGTCTGTTCGACATCTACGAGAAGGCCGCCGCGCGGGTCGGATTTGCCGTCGGCGGCGAGTTCACCGGCGGCTGCGCCGACTCCGGCTTCACCGCGGCGCTCGGCGTGCCGACCCTTTGCGGCCTCGGCCCGGTGGGCGGCAAGGCGCATACCGACGAAGAATTCTGCCGCCTCGACACGCTGCTGCCGCGCACGCAGGCGCTGGCTGCTTCGATCTGCGCGTTGCGGAACTGACAGCTCAGGTGGGTTGACCGTCGGTTATGATCCGGACGATGAGGGCCGTCGGGGCAGGCGTTGAGGGGCTTCGAATGCTGCCTCAGCCGGCCGGTATCGCCCATGGGCGGCGAGCTTGATCCTCCGCTTTGAATGCGGTGATGCGGTATCGGTGGCTTTCAGTTAGATCGACGTCGTCCCAGCCGTTGAGGAGCTGGTTGCGGCTGACCGGATCGATCGCGAAACTGAAATGGTGGTTGCCGCAGGCGATGGTCTGCTTCTCGAGATCGACCTCGATCGGGCGCGCGGGCTCGGCGGCGACCGCTTCCGCGAGTGCGGCGATCTCGGCTTCGTCGACGATCGCGGTGAGCAAGCCGTTCTTGACCGCGTTCTGCGCAAAGATGTCGCCGAACGACGGCGCAATGACGCAACGGAAGCCGTCGTCGTAGATCGCATAGACGGCGGCTTCGCGCGAGGAGCCGCCTCCGAAATTGCGTCCCGCCAGCAGAATCTTGGCGCCCTGCCAGCGTGGCTGGTTGAGCGGGAAGTCGGCGCGAGGGTTGCCGTCGGCGTCAAAGCGCAGGTCCTGGAACAGCACGGTGCCGAGCCCCCGGTCGCGCGGCCATTTCAGATAGCGCGCCGGCAGGATTTGGTCGGTGTTGATGTTCGGCTGCATCAGCGGGCAGGCGGTGGCGGTGAGCCGGGTGAATTTTTCCATCGGTCGTTCCCTAGACCTTGCGTCCGTCGAGCAGCGGCCGCACGTCGGCGAGATGGCCGCTGACGGCGGCGGCCGCGACCATCGCCGGCGACATCAGATGTGTGCGCGCGCCCGGGCCTTGCCGGCCGCGGAAATTGCGGTTGGTGGTCGAGGCGCAGCGCTCACCCGGAGGAACGATGTCGCCATTAATACCCACGCACATCGAACATCCGGAGTCGGCCCATTCGAGCCCAGACGCCGTGAAAATTCGATCCAACCCTTCTTGTTCCGCCTGCTGCTTGACTAGAGACGAGCCGGGCGAGACCAGTCCCGGCACCTTGCTGACCCGGCCCGCCAGCACCGCGGCGGCGGCGCGCAGGTCCTCGATGCGGGCATTGGTGCAGGAGCCGATGAACACGCGGTCGACGGTGATGTCGGTGAGCTTCATGCCGGCCTTAAGCCCCATGTAGTCGAGCGCGCCGCGGAGGTAGCTCGCGCGAGACTCATCTGCCTCGCGCGCCGGATCGGGCACGCTACCGTCGATCGGCAGGGCGTCGTCGGGCGTCGTGCCCCAAGTCACGATAGGCGCGATTTCGTTCGCATCGAGGGTCACTTCGCGGTCGAACTGCGGCGTCCGCATCGGAGGGTAGCGCCGACCAGGCCTCCACCGCGCGGTCGAAGGCGTCGCCCTTAGGCGCGTAGGGGCGGTCCTTGAGATAGGCGAAGGTGGTGGCGTCGGGCGCCACCATGCCGCAGCGCCCGCCGGCTTCGATTGACAGATTGCAGAGGGTGAGACGGCCTTCCATCGACAGCGCGCGGATGGCGCTGCCGGCGTATTCGATGGCATGCCCCTGCGCGCCGTCGGTGTGGATACGGGCGATGATGGCGAGGGCAATGTCCTTGGCCGCCACGCCGGCGGTCGCTTGGCCGTCGACGGTGATGCGCATGCGCTTGGGCTTCTTCTGCCACAGCGTCTGCGTCATCAGCACGTGGGCGACCTCGGAGGCGCCGATCCCGAAAGCATAGGTGCCGAAGGCGCCGTGGGTCGAGGTATGGCTGTCGCCGCACACGATCAGCAAGCCGGGCAGGGTGAGGCCCTCTTCGGGGCCGACCACGTGGACGATGCCCTGGCGCGGATCGTTGAGGCCGAACAGGGTGATGCCGTTCTCCGCGGTGTTGCGCTCGAGGTTGCGCACCATTTCGGCGATCTCGGGATTGGCGATCGGGTGGTCGCGCCCGCGCGTCGGCACGTAATGATCGGCGACGCCGAAGGTGAGGCCCGGTTCGGCGGTCTTGCGGCCACGCTTCTTCATCTGGCTGAAGCCGTGGAACGAGCCCTCGTGCACGAAGTGGCGGTCGACCCAGAGCAGCGCGGCGCCGTCCTCGCGTCGCGTGACCTCGTGCGTCGCCCACAGCTTGTCGAACAGGGCCTGGGGCGCGTGCCCGGAATTTGGTGCCATGGTGTTCACTTTTACCGCAGCCGGCGGGCTTGCCGCCGGTCCGCAATATTGTATGCTAAAGAATACCAAGTAAAGGGCCGCTCGGGATGAGGGGCCCTTGAGTAGGGGGCCTAAAGCGTTGCGGGACTGGCTCGGCGAGGCGAAGGCGAAGCAGGTCTATATGGTCCTGCGCGACCGCATCTTGAGCGGCGCCCTCGGCTTCGGGTCGCGGCTTCCGACCGAAAACGAACTGGCGGATGTGCACGGCGTGTCGCGGGTGACCGTGCGCCGGGCGCTCGGCGAATTGGCACGCGAGCGGCTGATCGAGCGGCGCCGCAGCGCCGGCACCCGGGTGATCTACCGGCCGGCGCCGGCGCCGATGACCGCCGACATCTCCGGCGTGCTCGCCAATCTCGCCGACATGGGCCGGCGCACGGCGGTTGAGCTTATGTCCTTCGATTACGTGCCGGCGGAAGGCACGGTGGCTGAGGCGCTCGGGCTGGGATCCGACCAGTTGCTTCAGCGCTCGGTGCGCGTGCGCTCGGTCGACGGCCTGCCGTTTTCCTATCTGACGACGCACGTGCCCGAGAGCGTCTCGGTGACGTTCACCAAGCAGGAACTAGCAACCCGCCCGCTGCTCGATCTGCTCGACCGCGCCGGCGTGAAGGTCGAACACGCGCGCCAGCGTATCAGCGCCGGGCTCGCCACGCCCGATGTCGCCGCCGCGCTCGACCTGCATACCGGTTCACCGCTGATCGAACTCGTCCGCGTCGTTTACGATCAGGACGGCCGCGGCGTCGAGCATCTGCACGCGCTTTACCGGCCCGACCGCTACGCCTTTGAGATCGACCTCGTGCGTTCGGGCGCGGCCGACACCGCCGCCTGGTCGCCGGTCGTGCGCCGGAACGGCAAGGCCACGGCCAAAAGTCCAACGGCCAAGAGCTTCAACTGCCAAGCCTTCAACTGCAGGAACGTTAAACCACAAGACCAAGCCGGTCGGTCTTCGACCGCCGCGCTAAACCAGGAGGGACTAACAATGTCGGATAAGAAGGTTCCGTTCAGCCGCCGCCAGTTTCTCGCGACCAGCGCCTTGGGAGCGGCCGCGGCCGCCACCGGCACCATCGCCATGCCGTCGGTGTTGCGCGCGGCCGGAGCGCCGGTGAAACTCGGCGTGCTGCACCCGGTCACCGGTGCGCTGTCCTATTCGGGCACGCAAGGGCGCCTCGGCGCCATGCTGGCGATCGACGAGATCAACGCGGCCGGCGGTATCAAGTCGCTGGGCGGCGCCAAGATCGATCCCATGCTGGGCGACGCGCAGTCGACGCCGACTGGCGGTGTCGCCGAAGTGGAAAAGATGAATTCCGCCGGCGTTCCCTGCATCGTCGGTGGCTATGCCTCGTCGATCTGCCTTGCCACCACGCAAGCCGCAGCGCGCTACGACCTGCCTTACGTGGTCGACGTCGGCGTTTCCGACTCGATCGTCAAGCGCGGCCTGAAGAACACCTTCCGCTTCGGCCCCGGTTTCGGCGTCATCGTCAAATCGGCGCTCGACGGTCTGGTGGAGATCAATGACGCGGCCGGCAAGCCGGCGAAGACCGTCATGATTGTGCACGAGGATTCGCTGTTCGGCTCCGGCGTTGCCAAGCTGCTCAGCGCGAAACTGCCCGAGAAAGGCTTCAAGGTTCTGGATTCGATCGCGCATCCGACCCCGATGCGCGACTTCAACACTATTGTTCTCAAGATCAAGGCGCAGAACCCGGACCTCGTCATCCCCGCCAACTACTACAACGAATACGTCCTGCTCGCCCGCACCATGCTGCAGCAGCACGTGCGGCCGAAGGGCATCTATTCGGTGCTGGGCGGGGCGGCGTCCTCTTACAAGTTCGTCAAGGAGTTCCCGGAAGCGGCCAAGGGCATCATGGATTGCAATCACTGGTTCAATCCGCTGAGCGACAAGGCGCAGGCGCTGAAGAAGAAGGTGGAGGCCAAGGGCCAGTTCTTCACCTATGAGGTCTTCCTCAATTACTCCTGCGTCGGGCTGATCGCCGATGCGCTGGAGCGGGCTGGCTCGGCTGACCGCGCCAAGATCATCGCGGCGCTGGCGAGTTCGACCTGGTCCGGCCACATCATGCCCTACGGCCCGACGAAGTTCGTCAACGGCCAGAATGAGGGCGCGGTGCCGTGCAACACGCAGGTGCAGGACAACGACATCAAGGTGCTGTTGCCCAAGAAGTTCGCCGACGCGAAGCCGATCTTCCCGATCAGCTAAGCCCTGTCTCACGCTGCGGGCGGCGCTTGTCGCGCGCCGCCCGCGGCCATGGCCCCGTAGCACCCGTGTTCTCGTCCGCTATCCTGATTCCCGCGATCCTCAACGGTCTGTTGACCGGGTCGATCTACGCCTTGGTTGCGCTCGGGCTGACGCTGATCTATGGCGTGCTGCACATCATCAACTTCGCCCACGGCGCGCTGCTGACCGCGGCGATGTTTGCGGCCTATTTCGCCTTTCACGTTCTCGGTCTCGATCCCTATATCGCCGTCTTCATCGTGGCGCCGCTCTTCTTCGCGTTCGGCTACGGCCTGCAGCGCTTTGTCATCGGGCCGGCCTCGCACGGCGAAGACCGCAACATGCTGCTGGTGACGCTGGGGCTCGCCGTCATCATCGATAATGCGCTGCTTTACGCATTCAGCGCCGACACCCGCACCATCAACGTGCCCTACGCCTTTTCCAGCATCGACATCGGCTTCACCTTTCTCGCCGTGCCGCGATTGGTCGGCTTTGGGGCGGTGTTCGTGGTGGCGTTGGCGCTGTGGCTGATCATGGGTTTCACCGACACCGGTAAGGCGATCCGTGCGGTCGCCAAGGAGAAGATCGGCGCCGAGCTCGCCGGCATCGACGTCGCCCACATTTATGCGGTGACCTTCGGCCTCGGCACGGCTTGCGTCGCCATCGCGGCCTGCCTCTTGATCCCGACTTATTACGTCAATCCGACCGCTGGCCATGCTTTCGTGCTGATCGCCTTCACCATCGTCGTGCTCGGCGGCATGGGCTCGGTGCCGGGCGCGCTGATCGGCGGGCTGTTCATCGGCGTGGTGGAAAGCCTCTCCAGCCTGTTCCTCGGTGACTCGCTCGGGCAGGTCGGCATCTTCATCATCTTCATCGTGGTGCTGCTGGTACGTCCGCAGGGCCTGTTCGGGGCGAAGGCATGAAGGCATTCGCGCCCATAGCCTTGGTCGTGACGCTGCTCGCCGCCGTGCCGCTATTCGTGCACTCCAATGTGGTGCTGAACTTCCTCGTGGTCGCGCTCATGATCGCGCTCGCCGGCCAGGGCTGGAACGTGCTCGGCGGTTATGGCGGGCAGTACTCCTTCGGCCACGCCGCCTTCTTCGGCACCGGCGCTTATGTTACGGCCATCTTGCAGGTGCGTTACGGCGTCAACGCCTGGCCCGCGTTCGGCTGCGGCATCGCGGCGGGCGCGGTTGTCGGCGCCGTGATCGGCTGGCTGGCGTTTCGGTCGGGCTTGCGCGGCTCATACTTCGCGCTGGTGACGCTCGCGTTTGCCGAGGTGCTGCGGATTGTCGCGAGCGTCGCGCCCATCACCGGTGCTGGCGTCGGCACGCTGATCAAGCTCGACGTGCACGCGTCGGCGATGCAGTTCCAGAGCCGCGCCGTGTTCTACTGGGTCATTCTGACGTTGGTGGCGGTCGCGCTGGTCGTCACCTATCTGATCGAGCGCTCGCGTTTCGGCGCCTGGCTGGTTGCGGTGCGCGAGAACGAGGATGCCGCCAAGGCGCTGGGCGTCGATACCATCGCGGTCAAGCTCGGCGCCATGATCATTTCCGGCGCCATCGCGGCCGCCGCCGGCTGCTTCTACGCGCAGTATTTCCTGTTTGTCGATTCCGGCATTGCCTATGGCACCTGGATCTCGATCGAGGCGCTGCTGACGCCGATCATAGGCGGTGCCGGCACGGTGTTCGGGCCGCTGCTCGGCGCTCTGGTGGTCAAGGCGCTGGGCGAGGGCGCCTTGTATGTGACCGGCGAAGCGCCCGGCCTGGATCTCGTCGTCTTCGGCGTCGTGCTGGTGCTGGTCATTGGCTTCTCGCCGCGTGGCCTGATTGGCGTTGCGGCGCGACTGCGGGGCAGGCTCAAGCGCGGGACCGTCACGGCCCGTCCGGCGAGGGAGGTCGGCAATGGCTGAGCCGCTGCTCGCCGTGCAGAACGTGTCGCGCCGTTTCGGCGGGCTGCTCGCCGTCAATGCAGTTTCAATGATCGCGAACGAGGGCCGTATCACCGCGCTGATCGGCCCCAACGGCGCCGGCAAGACCACGTTGTTTTCTCTCATCTCTGGCTTCTTGAAGCCGTCCGCCGGCGCCGTGCGCTATGGCGGTATGGACGTCACCGGCGAGCCGCCGCATCGGCTGGCGCGGCGCGGCATCGCGCGCACATTCCAGATCGTGCAGCCCTTCGCCGGTCTCACAGTGCGCGACAACATCAAGGTCGGCGCCCACCTGCGCCATCCCGCCCGCGACGACGCGCTCGCCGCCGCTGAAGCCGTGGCCCGCGAGGTGGGGCTTGCCGACATGCTGGACCGCCCGGCCGATACCTTGACCGTCGCCGGCCGCAAGCGGCTGGAGCTTGCCAAGGCGCTGGCGACCGAACCCAAACTGTTATTGCTCGACGAGGTGCTGGCGGGCCTGAACCCCTCCGAGATCCGCGACATCGTGCCGGTGATCCGGGCTCTCCGCGACCGCGGCATCACCATCGTGATGATCGAGCACGTCATGCAGGCGGTGATGAGTCTCGCCGAGCACGTCTTCGTGCTGGCCGAGGGCCGCCTCATCGCCGAAGGCACGCCGGCGGAAGTCGCGGCCGATCCGGCCGTCATCGAGGCCTATCTCGGCCACGGGGCGGCGGCGAGGCTGGGGGCGGCGCATGGTCACTGAACCTTTGCTCGCTATCGAGAATCTGCGCGCCGGTTACGGCGAGACCGAGGTGCTGCGCGGCATCGACCTCCGCGTAAACCCCGGCGAGATCGTCGCCGTTCTCGGTTCCAATGGCGTCGGCAAGTCGACGCTCAACCGCGCCATCTCCGGCGTTGTGCGCGCGCGCGCCGGCACCATCCGTTTCGACGGCGCGGCCATCGAGCACGACAAGCCGGGCGCGATCGTCAAGCGTGGTCTTATCCATGTGCCGGAGGGGCGGCGGGTGTTCCCCAATCTGACGGTGCGCGAGAACCTCGATCTCGGCTCCTACGCCCGCGCCGCCGCGCACCGCGCGCAAAACCGCGCGCGCGTGTTCGATATCTTCCCGCGCCTCAACGAACGGCGCTCGCAGCGCGCCGGCACGCTGTCGGGCGGCGAGCAGCAGATGCTCGCCATCGGCCGCGGGCTGATGGCCGAGCCCAAGCTTCTCATCCTCGACGAGCCGTCGCTCGGCTTGTCGCCCTTGCTGGTCGAGGAGCTGTTCGCGCTGATCCAGCGCATCCACATGGAAGGCGTTTCCATCCTGTTGGTCGAGCAGAACGTGGTGCAGAGCCTGGAAGTCGCCGACCGCGCCTACATCCTCGCCGAGGGACAATTCGTCATGTCCGGGCCGGCCGCCGAGATCGGCGCCGATCCGGACCTCAAACGCACTTATCTGGGACTTTGACGCATGACCGAGAACACCTTGCGCGCGCGCCTGTCGCGCCCGCCGATCCTGATTGCGCCGGGCGTCTACGACCCGCTGACCGCGCTGATCGCCGAGCAGGCCGGCTTCGAGGCGGTGTACGTCTCGGGCGCGGCCATCGCCTATACGCGGCTCGGCCGGCCCGACATCGGCCTCGTCAGCTTGAGCGAGGTGATCGATACCGTCGGCCTGATCCGCGACCGGGTCGGCGCTCATCTCGTGGTCGACGCCGACACCGGTTATGGCAATGCGCTCAACGTCGAGCGTACGGTGCGCCTGCTCGAACGCGCCGGCGCCAACGCCATCCAGCTCGAGGATCAGGATTTCCCCAAGCGCTGCGGCCATCTCGACGACAAGACGCTGGTGTCGGCCGACGGAGATGGTCGGCAAGATCAAGGCGGCGGTCGATTCCCGGCGTTCGAGCGACACGCTCATCATCGCCCGTACCGACGCCGTCGCCGTCGAGGACTTCGAGCGCGCCATCGCGCGCGCGCAAGCCTACCGCGAGGCCGGCGCCGACATGCTGTTCGTGGAGGCGCCGCGCCGGCGCGAGGATCTCGGTCCGCGTCGTCACGCTGTTGGGTAAAACGACGCCGCTGATGGCCAACATGGTGGAGGGCGGCAAGACGCCGATCGTGCCGGCGGGTGAACTGGAAACGCTTGGTTTCTCTTTTGTCATCTTCCCCGGCGGCATCGTGCGCGCGCTCGCCAAGACCGCGGAGGAATACTACGGCTCGTTGAAGGCGCACGGCACCACCGATCCGTTCCGCGCACGCATGTTCGATTTCAATGCGCTCAATGAGTTGATCGGCACGCCCGAGACGCTCGCACGCGGCAAGCGCTACGCCGGCGAGACGCCGGACGGCAAGCCGGGGCAGGGCTGATGCGCGCGCTCGATCCGGTGACCCTGGCCGTGCTCAACGGCCGCCTGGTGCAGATCGCCGACGAGATGGACGCGACGCTCTTTCGCTCGGCGTTCAATCCGATCATCGCCGAGGCGCACGACGCCTGCCACGGCCTCTATCACGCCGAAACCGGCGCCACCCTGGTGCAGGGCACCTCCGGCCTGCCGATCTTCGTCGGCGCCATGGCGTTTGCGGTGAAAGCCGTGATCGACAAGGTCGCCGCCGACGGCGGCCTGCAAGAGGGCGACACTTACCTGTTCAACGACCCCTACGACGGCGGCACCCATCTCAACGACTTCCGCCTGGTACGGCCGGTGATGCGCGACGGCAAGGTGTTTGCGTGGCTCGCGTCGGTTGGCCACTGGCTCGACGTCGGCGGCAACGTGCCGGGCAACTTCAACGCCAAGGCGACCGAGAGCTTCCAGGAAGGCTTCCGCGTGCCGCCGGTGAAGCTTATCAGCGGCGGCGTGTTCCAGCAGGACATCGCCGACATCCTGGCCGCCAATTCGCGCGTTCCGCAGTCGAACTGGGGCGACCTCAACGGCCAGCTCAACGCGCTGCATCTCGGCGAGCAACGCGTGCACGCGCTGCTCGACGAATACGGCGACGACACCGTGTCCGCCGCCATGCAGGCCCTGTCCGATCGCGCCGAGGCGCTGATGCGCGCCAATATCGAATCGCTGCCGGATGGCACCTATTCGTATGACGATTTCCTCGACAATGACGGCGTCACCGACGAGCCCCTACGCATCGCGCTCGATCTGACCATCGCCGGCGACCGCATGACGCTCGATTTCTCGCGCTCGTCGCCGCCGTGTCGGGGGCCGCTCAACATCGCGCGCTCGACCGCGGTCGCCTGCTGCTATGTCGCGCTCAAGCACCTGTTCACCGACGTGCCAGCCAATGCCGGTTGTCTCGCTCCGATCGACTTTGTCATCCCCGACACCACGCTGCTCGGCGTCTCCGCGCCGAAGCCGGTCGGCGGCTACACCGAAACGATCCTCCGCGTCATCGACACCGTGTTCGGCGCCTTCGCGCAGGCCGCGCCCGAGCGCGCCAACGGTGGCCCCTTCGCCACCATCAACGCGCTGTCGCTTGCCGGCTGGCGCCAGAACGGCGCGCGTTGGGTGATGTTCTGCTTTTTCGGCGGCGGCCTCGGCGGCAATCCGGAAGGCGACGGCCTCAACCACGGCAACAATCCGATCTCGACCGCCACCATCCCGCCGGCGGAAATCCTGGAGTCGCTTTATCCCGTGATGTTTACCCAATGGGCGTTGCGCCCCGATTCCGCCGGACCCGGCCGCCATCGCGGCGGGCTCGGCGCTATCTACGAGATCGAGGCGCTGAACGAGGGCGACACCGACGTGTTCCTGCTCGGCGAGCGCGGCAAGTATCCGCCCTTCGGCGTCAACGGCGGCAAGCCGGCGGCGCTCAACCGCTTCTTCTTCGACACCGAGGAGGGTGAGCGCAATCCGCCGCTCGTCTCCAAAATTACCGATGTGCGCATCAGGCGCGGCCAACGTGTGCGCCTGGAGACGCCCGGCGGCGGCGGTTTCGGCGATCCGCTGACGCGCGAGCCGGCCAAGGTCGCCCGCGACGTGGCGCTGGGTTACGTCTCGGTCGAAGCGGCGCGCAAGGACTACGGCGTGGTACTGCGCGACGAAGGCGCCGTCGATGAGGGCGCCACCGCCACGCTGCGCAATGAGGCTCGGGCATGAGCGCACGTAAACCGATCGTCGGTGTCGATGTCGGCGGCACGTTCACCGACCTGTTCCTGTTCGACGAAGCGGAACGCCGCTTCCATACCGCCAAGGTGCCGTCGCAGCGCGGCGACGAGGCGGCCGGCTTCATCAAGGGCCTGAGCGAACTCGGAACGGTGGCCGATTTCGGCTCCATCGTGCACGGCACTACCGTCGGCACCAACGCGCTCCTGGAGCGGCGGGGCCCGCGCATCGGCGTCATCACCACGCGCGGCTTCCGCGACGTGCTCGAAATGCGCCGGCGCGACCGGCGCAAGACCTGGGGCCTGTGGGGCGAGTTCCTGCCCATCACCGACCGCGACCTGCGCGTCGAGGTCGACGAGCGCACGCTCGCCGACGGCACCATCCATGTTGCGGTCGACGAGGCGGCGGTGCGCGCGGCGGCGGAAGGCTTGCGTGCCAAGGGCGCCGAGGCCCTCGCCATCATCTTCATCAACGTCTACGCCAACAACGAGAACGAGCGGCGGGCGTTTGAAGCCGCCCGCGCGGTCTGGCCGAACGAGCACGTGTCGGCCTCGCATCAGGTGCTGCCAGAGATTCGCGAGTTCGAGCGTGCTTCCACCACGGCGCTCAACGCCTATCTGCAGCCGGTGGTCGGTAACTATCTCGCCAAGTTGGAAGGCGCACTCGCGCAGAACAGCTTTGCCGGCACTTTCCACATCGTGCAGTCGAACGGCGGCGTGATGTCGACGGCGACAGCGCGCCGGCTGCCGGTGCGCACGGCGCTCTCCGGTCCGGCGGCGGGCGTGATCGCCGCGGCGGCCATTGCCCGCGCCACCGGTGAAGAGAACATCATCACAGGCGACCTCGGCGGCACTTCGTTCGACGTGTCGCTGGTCGCCGGCGGCAAGGCCTCGCTGGCCGCGCAGACGGTGATTGATTTCGGCATGGTGATCCGGACGCCGATGATCGAGATCACCACCATTGGCGCCGGCGGCGGCTCGATCGCCTCGGTCGATCGTGGTGGCTTGTTGCAGGTGGGGCCGGAAAGCGCCGGCTCTGTGCCGGGCCCGGCCTGCTACGGCCAGGGCAACGACCGCCCGACCTTGACCGACGCGCACGTGGTGCTCGGCCATATCGACGCCGCGCACCCGATCGGCAAGCTCGCGCGGCTCGACCTCGAGGCCGCCAAGCGCGCCATCCTCACTCATGTCGGTGAGCCGTTGAATCTCGACGTCATGCAGGCGGCGGAAGCCATCGTGCGTGTTGCCGATGCCCGTATGGCCGGCGCTATCCGCCTGGTCTCGATCGAGCGCGGCCACGACCCGGCCAAGTTCGCCGCCATGCCGTTCGGTGGTGGCGGCGCGCTGCACGTCTCCGCCATGATCAAGGAGATCGGCCTGAAATGCGCGGTGGTGCCGCGCTTCCCGGGCGTCACCTCGGCGCTCGGCTGTGTCATCGCCGACCTGCGCCACGATCAGGTGCAGACGGTCAACCTCATGGCCGGTGGTCTCGATGCCGCAGCGCTCGATAAGCGTATGATGGAAGCGGGGCGGGAGGCGAAGGCGGTGGTGGAATCCGCCGGCATCGCGGTCGACCGCGTCGACGTGCTGTTCGAGCTCGACATGCATTATCTCGGCCAGACCCACACCGTGGCGGTGCCGCTGCCGGTGATGCTTGGGGAGGGCGGCACCGGCGTGAACGAAGAGATCGTGCGCGTGGCTTTTGATAAGGCCTATGCCGCCGCTTTCGGCCGGCTGCTGCCCGGCATTCCGGTGCGCATCGTGTCGCTGCGCACCGCGGCCGTCGGCCGCCGTCCGGCCTTCGATCTCAGCGCCTTCGCGCCCGGTCCGGATGCGTCACTCAAGAAAGCCGCCAAGGGTACGCGCCCGGTCTTCATTGAGGGCGCCTGGCATGACACGAAGATATGGTCGCGGCTCGATCTGCCCGAGGGCGCGGTGATCGAGGCGCCGGCGGTGCTGGAACAGCCCGACGCCACCATCTTCATCGACCACGGCCTGCGCGGCCGCGTCGACCATCTCGGCAACGTTATCGTGGAGCGTTGCGCATGAAGCTTGCCTCCGCCGCCCTGCTGCTCGTCGACCTGCAGAACGATTTCATCCATCCCGATGGCGCATATGCGCGCGGCGGCCAGGCCAATGCCGACATTGCGGCGTTGCCGGCACGACTGCAGCCGCTGGCGCACGCGTTTCGCGCCAAAGGCGGCCTGGTGGTGGCGACGTTGTTCACGCTGGTGCCGGGCCGGGGCGGGGAACCGATCATTTCGCCGCACCTGAAGAAGCTGCGGCCGTTCCTGCGCAAGGGCGATTTCGCGCCGGGGTCATGGGGCCAGCAACTTGTCGATGAACTTCAGCCGGCGGATATGGCGGTCGAGAAGATCGCCTATTCGGCCTTCTACATGACGCGGCTCGAATGGGTCCTGCGCAAATGCGGCGTGGACCGGCTCATCGTCGGTGGCATCGTCACCAATGGTGGCGTTGCTTCGACCGTGCGCGACGCCCATGTCCGCGACATCGAATGCACCGTCTTGGAAGACGGCTGCGCGGCGTTTTCGCCTGGAGATCCATCATGCGGCGATCGAGGGCCTTCGGCCCGTTGCCAGCATCACGACGGTGGCGCAACGCGCTGGCCGCCATCGCGTCGTCATGAGTAGGGTCGTCAGCGCATCGGGATATGATTTCGACACCCAGGTGCCGCTGCTGATCATTGGCGCCGGCGCCGCCGGCCTGTGCGCGGCGCTCGCTGCCAAAGAGGCGGGTGTCGAGCCCATCGTCATCGAGCGCGATGCGGTGCCGTCCGGTTCGACGGCGCTGTCGGCTGGGCTCATTCCCGCTGCCGGTACGCGCTTCCAGCGGGCCAAGGGCATCGCCGATACGCCTGAACTGTTCGCCGCCGACATTCAGCGCAAGGCGCACGACGAAGCCGACCCGGTCGTGGTGGAGGCGGTGGCGCGCAACGCCGGGCCGCTGATCGAGTGGCTGGCGGACCGCTACGGCTTTCCGTTCGATGTGGTCGATAACTTCAACTATCCGGGGCACTCGGCCTTGCGTATGCACGGGCTGCCGAGCCGCAGCGGCCAGGAACTGATTGATCGCCTGCGCGATGCGGCGGAAGCCGAACGACATCGTCGATCCTTTCCGGGCGTGTGGCTGAGCGGCTTGTTGCGACGCCAGACGGTCGTATTCGTTGGCATCGAGTTGGTGCGCGGCGACGGCGCGCGGGAGCGTATCGGCTGCGACGCTTTGATACTCGCCTGCAACGGTTATGGCGGTAATCCGGAACTGGTGCGCCGCTTCATCCCTGAGATGGCGGACGCGCTCTATTTCGGCCATCCCGGCAACCGCGGTGACGCCGTGCTGTGGGGCGAAGAGCTTGGCGCGGCGCTCTGCCATCTCGGCGGTTACCAGGGCCACGGCTCGGTGGCGACGCCGCACAACATTCTTATCAGTTGGGCGGTGATCATGCAGGGTGGCATCCAGATCAACGCCGAAGGCCGCCGCTTCTGCGACGAGACACGCGGCTATTCGGAAGCGGCCGCCGATGTGCTGCGCCAGCCCGGCGGCATCGCCTGGGACGTTTTCGACGAACGTATCGCGGAGGTGGCGCGACAGTTCGACGACTTTCGCAACGCTGAGCGCGGCGGTGCCGTGCTGGCCGCTCCGTCCATCGCGGATCTTGCCGCCAAGATGCATGTGCCGGCGGACGCTCTCGCTGCCGAGTGGCGCGACGTCGAAACGCTCAAGGCCGCCGCGGGACAGGATCGCTTCGGGCGGAAATTTCTGTCCGAGCAAGGCTGCCAACCGCCATTCCATGCGGTGCGCGTCACCGGCGCGCTGTTTCATACGCAAGGCGGTCTTGCCATCGACGCGACAGGCCGGGTGAAACGCAAGGACGGCACGCCGTTTCCCAATCTGTTCGCGGCTGGCGGTGCCGCCGCCGGCGTCTCCGGCGCGAGCGCGGCGGGCTACCTATCGGGCAACGGCCTGTTGACTGCGACGGTCCTGGGTCGGCTCGCGGGTCAGGCCGCCGCCGGCAGGGCCTGCGTCCGGCGCTGACTGATTGTTCCGATCATTTGCTATCTGCCTTGAGCGCGGGCCAAGGTGTTATCGCTGGGTAAACTATTACATTTCGGTCGGTGGAGGTGTCGGCGATGCAGGGCCGCCGGGGCACCCTCGACGACCTCCAGGAGAACCTCATCGTCGGCGGCTGATCTCGGCCGGTACCGGCGTCATGGTGAACAAGCTGCGCGAGGTCGCGGTGAAGCGCGATGCCCTCACCCTCGAGGAGCGCGAGAGGGAAGCCGGCGCCCCAAGGCATGGCGTGTCTGATTTCGGCAACAAAAGGTCGGATCTACAAAAGAAACTTTCGGGCCCGCCCGTATCCTGCTTTTCGGAAACCAGTGCACCGACCGACCGAGCGACGGCGGGCGCCCCCTAGGAGTGCGAAGCGCCATGAGCCTCGAAGCCGCTGTGGGTCTCGATGTCCCCGTCAATGCCGAAACTCCCATGAGCGTCGCGCCCCCCTTGGGCGCCGGAGACGAGCTGATCCTCCGCGATCTGAACGACGAAGACCTCGTCGACCAGATGAAGGACGACCTCTACGAAGGCATGGCCGCCGAAGTCCGTGAGGGCACGCAGATCCTGCTGGACCGCGGCTGGGACGCGAACGACGTGCTGTCGACCGCCCTCGTCGAGGGCATGCGGATCGTCGGCGTGGACTTTCGCGATGGCATCCTCTTTGTTCCCGAAGTGCTTCAGTGCGCCGGAGCGATGAAGTCGGGCATGGAGCTGCTTCGCCCGATTCTTTCGGCGAGCGAAAGCAAGGCCAGCCTTGGCACGTATGTGATCGGAACCGTCAAGGGCGACATTCACGACATCGGCAAGAACCTTGTCGGCATGATGCTGGAAGGCGCCGGCTTCGAGGTGATCGACCTTGGCATCAACAACCCGGTCGAGAACTATCTGGAGGCGATCGACAAGCACCAGCCATCGATCCTCGGCATGTCGGCGCTGCTGACCACGACCATGCCCTATATGGGCGTTGTCATCGAGGAGCTGGACAAGCGCGGCATCCTCAAGAGCATGCCGGTGATGGTCGGCGGCGCTCCTCTCAACCAGGAATTCGCCGACGCGATTAAGGCTACCAGTTATGGCCGCGATGCCGCGGTCAGTTCGGAACTCGCGCGGGCGCTCGTCGGGCACAATGACCAATGGGCCGCACAACGGGTCGCTTGAATGGCGCACGGCCAAACCTCGTCCTGGCCTGCGGCGCACTGGCGAAAGAAATCATCGTTCTGAGCGAGCAGGTCGGGGCTGGCGCCGATAGGCTGGTCCTGCACTGTCTGCCCGCGAAGCTGCACAATCGTCCGGCTGAGATCGCGCCGCGCGTCGATGCTTATCTGAGCGAGCATCGCGCCGAGTATGATCGCGTGCTCGTCGGCTATGGCGATTGCGGCACTGGCGGCGCGCTCGACAAGGTGCTGCTCAAGCATGATGCCCAGCGTCTGCCGCATGCTCATTGCTATGAGTTCTTCGCGACCTCCGTCCTGTTTTCCGAAATCACCGAGGCCGAGATCGGCAGCTTCTTTGTTACCGATTTCCTGGTGCGCCATTTCGACCGGTTGGTAATGGAGGGCCTTGGGCTCGATCGTATGCCGCACCTGCGCGATATCTATTTCGGCAATTACCGAGATCTCGTCTACCTCGCTCAGACCGAGACGCCGAGCCTGCAGGCCGAGGCGCGCGAGGCGGCGGAAAAGCTGGGCCTTAACTACGTCTATCGGCTGGTCGGCTTTGGCGATCTGGCCGCAGCCGTCACGGACATTGCCGGGACCGCAGCGGACGTCGTCGATGTATAGCGTCCGCCTGTGGTCGGTGCGCCATGCGCGCGAGATGGAGTGGCTCTACGACGCCATGAGCACGCCGCTCCTCAAGGTCCTGCGTGGCTTGACCGGTGTCTTCGGGAAACGCCTTGACCGTCCGGTCACGGCGATCGAGCGGATCGCCAAGGGCTTCTTCTTCGATTGCAAGATGTGCGGCAATTGCGTGCTCTCCAGCACCGGCATGTCCTGCCCGATGAACTGCCCCAAGACGATTCGCAATGGCCCCTGCGGCGGGGTGCGCGAAAACGGCATGTGCGAGGTGAAGCCGGATATGCGTTGTGTCTGGTTTGCGGCATGGGACGGAGCCGGCCGTATGCGCGAGGGTGGCAACGCAATCCGCAATATCCAATTCGCGGTCGACCAGCGCGGCAAGGGCACGTCCTCCTGGCTGAGGCTCGCGCGCGATGAATGACGTATTCGATTTCGACGAATACGGCGCCAATCCCGGCGACCCGTTGCCGATGCGCGCGGGGCACGTCTCGCACGGCCGCTTCGAGCGGGTGCTGCGCGCCGGGCATTTCGTGATCACCACCGAGATCGCGCCGCCCGATTCGTCCGATCCCGACGAAGTGTTGCGGCGCGCCTCGGTTTTCGACGGCTACGTCGACGCGATAAACGCGACCGATGGCTCGGGCGCGAATTGCCACATGTCGAGCCTCGGGGTCTGCGCGCTGCTGACGCGCGTGGGCTATTCGCCGATCATCCAGATATCCTGCCGAGACCGCAATCGTATCGCGATGCAGGGCGACGTGCTCGGCGCGGCGGCGCTTGGTGTCTGCTCGGTGCTGTGTCTTTCGGGCGACGATGTCAGCGTTGGCGATCACCCGGACGCCAAGCCGGTCTTCGACCTCGACTCGATCTCGCTGCTGCAGACCATCCGCACCCTGCGCGACGACAGCCGCTTTCTCTCCGGCCGCCCGCTCGATGAGGGGCCGCGCGTGTTCCTGGGCGCCACGATCAACCCGTTCGCTCCGCCGATCGGCAACCGCGCCGACCAGTTGGCCAAGAAAGTCGCCGCCGGGGCGCAATTCGTGCAGACGCAATATTGCTTCGACGTCGCGATGGCGCGGGACTTCATGGCCCGCGCGCGCGACCTGGGGCTGACCGAGCGCTGCTTCGTGCTGATGGGCGTGGGCGTGCTCGCGAGCGCCAAGACGGCCAAGTGGCTGCGCACGGCGATCCCCGGCGTCCACATCCCCGACGAGATCATCCGGCGGCTCGAACAAGCGGCGAAGCCGCGCGCGGAAGGCCGCGCCATCGCCGTCGAACTGATGCAGCAGCTTGCCGAGATCGAGGGGATCAGCGGCATTCACCTCATGGCCTACAAGCAGGAGCAGTTCGTGCCGGAAATCGTCACCCGCTCGGGCCTGCTCGGCGGCCGCAAGCCGTGGACGCTGAAGCGCGCCGAGGAGCCGCTCCAGGCGACCATCGATCACCAGTTCCAAGTGGCTCAAGGATAAGGATCTCGCCGCTATGACACGTACCGTTCTGCAATCCGCCACCAAGCAAGTCGCGATCGGATTCGACGAGCCCTTTGTGATGATCGGTGAGCGCATCAACCCGACGGGCCGCAAGCTGCTCGCCGCCGAGATGAAGGAAGGCGATTATTCACGGGTCGAGGCCGATGCGCTGGCGCAGGTTGCCGCGGGCGCGCAGATGCTCGACGTCAATGCCGGAATCCCGCTGGCCGACGAACCGAAGATCCTCGCTGAAGTAGTGAAGCTCGTTCAGTCGATCGTCGATGTGCCGTTGTCGATCGACTCCTCGATTATCGAGGCGCTCGAGGCGGGCCTTTCGGCCTACAAGGGACGGGCGCTGGTCAACTCGACGACCGCCGAGAACGAGGTGATGGAGCGGGTCCTGCCGCTGGTGAAGAAGTACGACGCCGCGGTCGTGGCCATTTCCAACGACGAGACCGGCATCTCCCAGGATCCCGATGAGCGTTTCGAGATCGCCAAGCGCATCGTCGAGCGCGCCCAGGACCACGGGATCAAGCCCCAGGACGTGGTGGTGGACCCGCTGGTGATGCCGATCGGCGCGGTGAACAGGGCCGGGCGCGATGTGTTCTACCTGGTGCGCCGCTTGCGCGAAGAATTGAAAGTCAACACCACCTGCGGGGCTTCCAATGTCGGCTTCGGTCTGCCCAACCGCCATGCCATCAACAACAGCTTCCTGCCGATGGTCGCCGGCGCCGGCATGACCAGCGCGATCCTCAACCCCTTGCATGAAGGACTCGTCCCGGCGATCAAGGCCGCCGATGTGCTCAATGGCGTCGATCCCAATTGCGCCAACTGGATCCGCGCGTTCCGCGAGCCAGGGGCCGCTGGCGGCGAAGGCGAACGTCGCCGTGGGAGGCGGCGCAGTGCCTGACCCCCATTCCGGCCGGTGCCATTGCGGCGCGGTGACCTACCGCGCCGAGGGATTGCGCGACATCTGGTTTTGCCATTGTCACCAGTGCCGCAAGGTTTCCGGCCATTTCCTTGCCGCCTGCCGCACCGAGAAGGCCGCACTCACGGCAACCGGCGAGATCCGCTGGTCGCCGCATTCGGGCAGGTCCGAGCTTGGTCGGTGCGCCGCTTGTGGCGCTCCGCTATTCTGGCGCCAGCCGGCATCGCCGACCATCAGCGTTCTTGCCGGCAGTCTCGACGATACGCACGGCCTCGAGACGCGGGGACATATCTTCGTGGCGGAGAAGGGCGACTATTACACGATCGAAGACGGCCTGCCGCAATGGTCCGGCCAGCCGGAGGGGAACTGCTGAGAGGCACATGGTGATCGAGCACAAGGTCATCTTTACGCCTTCGGGCATTCGCGCCTCGGCCAAGGAAGGGCAGACGCCCTACGACGTTGCGCTTGCCGCCGGCGTCGACATCCAATCGATCTGTGGCGGTAAGGGCCTGTGCAATCGGTGCCAGATCGAATTGGAGCCCGGCGAGCACGCCAAGTACCGGGTGAACGTCACCGAGGGCAGTCTTTCTCCGCTCACCGAGAGCGAGATGAAGGCGATCGAAAGGGGACGGATGCGCGCGGGGCGGCGCCTTGCCTGCCGCGCGCAGATCCGCGGTGACGTGGTGATCGAAGTCCCCGATGACGCGCGCCAGCACCGCTCCGTCATCTCCAAAGCAAGCGCGAGCTTCTCGACCGAGCTGAATCCGGCGGTCAAGCTCTACATGTGCAAGCTGCCCAAGCCGGAGCTCGACGACAACCCGAGCGATGCCGCGGCGCTGGTGGCGGCGCTACGCGAATTCGGGATCGAGACTGAGCCCGAGCTTCGCACGTTGACCAAGCTTCAGCCGATCCTAGCGCAGAACGAACGCCAGCTCATCGCCGTCGTCCGCGACGGGAAGTCCATCATCGACGTCTGGCCGCCGTCGCTCTTCGATGTCTATGGCGCGGCGATCGATATCGGTTCGACGTCGCTCGCGCTGTACGTTTACGACTTGGCGCGCGGCAAGATCGCCTACGAGAGCTCGGCGATGAATCCGCAGATCCGCTATGGCGAGGATCTGATGAGCCGGGTCTCCTATGTGATGCTCAACAAGGGCGGCGAGGAGCGGTTGACCGGCGAGATTCGCCGGCAAGTGGCGGCCATGCTGGAAGACGCGCGCGTCGCGCTCGATCTCGGGCCGAACCAGATCCTGGAGTTGGTCATGGTCGGCAATCCGATCATGCATCACCTGTTCCTGGGGATCTCGCCGGTGGAACTGGGCCAGGCGCCGTTCACCCTGGCCGTCAAGGATTGGTTCGAAGCGCCGGCCTGGCGCTTCAACCTCGGTATCTCCGACAGTGCGCGGGTCGCCTTTCTGCCGCTTGTCGGCGGACATGTCGGTGCCGATACCACGGGGGCGTATCTCACGCAGCTCGATGCAATGAAAGGCCGCTCGGTCCTGCTGGTCGACATCGGTACCAATGCCGAGATCGTGCTGAGCCATCAAGGCCGCGTCGCCGCGGCGTCGTCCCCCACGGGCCCGGCTCTCGAAGGCGCGGAGATCAGCGCCGGGGTGCGCGCCAGCCCGGGCGCGATCGAGCGGGTGCGCATCGATCCCGCGACCAAGCAGGTCGAGGTGAAGATTATCGGCCATGACGGCTGGCTTTCCGATAGTCGGCCCGAGGAACTCGCGCAGCACCGGATCACCGGTATCTGCGGATCGGGTATCTTCGAGGTGATGGTCGAGCTCGCGAGCGCCGGCGTGCTCGCGCCGAGTGGCCTGTTCCGCTCCGAGGCGGCGCCCGAACGGCTGGTCCAGGACGGACAGAGCTGGAAGTTCCTGCTGGTCGACCGGCCGGACAACCCGATCTTCGTCAAGCAGACGGACGTGCGCGCCGTGCAACTGGCCAAGGCCGCGCTCTCCGCGGGCGTCTCGCTGCTGACCGACCACCTCGGCTGCGAGCAATTCGAGGAAGTGCTGCTGGCCGGCGCCTTCGGCACCCATCTCGACCCGAAATACGTCGCCGACATCGGCATCATCCCGGGGGCGACGCCGACCAACGTCCGCATCATTGGCAACGCTGCCGGGATGGGCGCGGCGATGGCGCTGCTCAACACCGACGAGAAGGCGCGGATCATCGAGGCCGTCACGCACATCGAGAAGGTGGAGACGGCAATCGAGCCGAAGTTTCAGCACTATTTCGTCAACGCCATGAATTTTCCCACCGCTCCGGAAGTAGAGGGCGATGCCGGGGCCGGCAGGGGCCGACGCAAGCGCCTGCGCGAGCGGGCCAGACAAGAGAAGGGTTGAAGATATGTCGAGACCAGAACGTGCCGGAGGCCGTCGCGCCCGCGCCGCCGCAGCGGCGAGTGTGCCCCGTAATCCCTATATCACGCGGCGGGTTCCGCCCTACAGCGTGCTCGGCGATGCGGACCTGGCGATCCTCGAGCACAATGCCGACACGATCCTTGAGGAGATCGGCATCGACATCAAGGACGATCCCGAAGCGATCGCCATCTTCGTCGCCGCCGGTGCGAAGGCCGATGGCGATCGCGTGCGCTTCCCGCGGGGAATGTGCCGCGAGATCATCCAGAAGAGCGCACCGCGCATCTTCACGCAGCACGCCCGCAATCCGGCGAACAGCGTTCAGATCGGCGGCGACGCCACCGTGCTCGTGCCGGCCTATGGTCCGCCTTTCGCCTATAGCCGGGAAGGTGGGCGTCGTTATGCGACGATCGAGGACTTCCGGAATTTCGTGAAGCTGGCCTATGCCGCGGACAGCCTGCATCATTCGGGCGGGACGATCTGCGAGCCGGTCGACCTGCCTGTCAACAAGCGGCACTTCGATATGGTGTACAGCCATATCAAATACAGCGACAAGGCGTTCATGGGTTCGGTTACCCATCCCGACCGCGCCGAGGATTCGGTCGCCATGTGCAAGATTCTGTTCGGCGACGACTTCGTCGAGGAAAATTGCGTCTTGGTGAACCTGATCAACGCTAATTCGCCGCTGACCTTCGACGCGACCATGCTCGGCGCGCTGAAGGTCTATGCCCGGCACAATCAGGCGACGATGATCAGCCCGTTCGTGGTGGCCGGCGCGATGTCGCCGGTGACGGTCGCGGCGGTGGCGGCGCAGAGCCTGGCCGAGGGCATGTGTGGCATGGCGCTCGCCCAGCTCGTGCGGCCCGGCGCGCCGGTGATCTACGGCAACTTCGTCTCCTCGATGAGCATGCAGTCCGGCGCGCCAACCTTCGGCAGCCCGGAGGCCTCGCTGGTCATCAATTGCGGCGCGGCGCTGGCCCGGCGGCTCGGCGTGCCGTTCCGCAGCGCGGGCGGCTTCACCGCATCGAAGGTCCCCGACGCACAGGCCGGCTATGAAGCAGCCAACACGCTGCAACAGGGCCTCATCGCGGGCGTCAACTTCATGCTGCACACGGCGGGTTGGCTCGAAGGGGGGCTCGCCATGGGTTACGAGAAGTTCGTGATGGACTGCGACCAGGCCGCGATGTTGGGCGTTTACGCCAAGGGCGTGGACATGAGCGAGAACGGTCAGGCGCTGGATGCCATACGCGAGGTCGGGCCCGGCCAGCACTTCCTCGGCTGTTCGCACACCCAGGCCAACTTCAAGCAAGCGTTCTACCGCTCGACCATCGCGGACAACAACAGCTACGAGCAATGGATCGAGGACGGCCGCCTGGACGCCGAACAAAGGGCCGAGAAAGTCTACAAGGCGATGCTGGCGAATTACCAGGCGCCCGAGCTCGATCCCGACATCGACGCGCGGCTGTTGGCGTTCATGGAGCAACGCAAGGCAAGCTTCCCGGATTCGAACGTGAGCTGAGTGTGTCGCCGGTGGCCTGCCCATATCGGGAGGTCCGGGTTGAGTCTTGGTGCATCATGGGTTTTGGCAGCATGGCCGGTGCGGCCGGCGAAGCTGGTCCGCGGAGCGGAGCCGGCCAAGCCCTGGTCAAAAAGAACGGCCGAGCACAATGAGAGACGTGCATGGTCGGTCGACGCGGCGCCAAGGGATGCGCCGGCGTTTCGATCTTCCGGGCCGACGCGGTTTGGCCGTACGGGCCGGCATCGGAAGTTTGGGGAGGGCCGCTCTTGGGCTGCAGCGAAATGCGAAGCTGGCCGAAGAAGGGCCGCTCTGAGGGCGAGGGGGTGGTCGTTCGAATAGCGTGGCAGTATGCGGAATAGCTCTAAAGCACCATGACCTATTGATGGCGGGGCGGAGCTGGCCGGCTTTCCGGCGTTACGCGTGAGCTCGGTCATGCCGGCATCGTACTGATCCTGGCCACACAGTTGACGGCCAGTGGAGCACTTGATTACGTCGACTTTAATCGCTCAGAAGAGGCGGGCCAGTGACGTCGGCGGCCAGTAAGAAATTGGACTTGGCCAGGTGCGCTTTCGCCGGGTGACGGCGTAGAGAGGTCGAATAAGTGGCTGAGTTGAGTAGAAAAATCTCCATTGCCCCGATGATGGATGGGGCGGATTGAGGCAGAAAATCTGTTTCGCGTGAAAAACTTGTTTGTAGCTGTCGCGGCGCGTGTGGTGCCGGTCGTTGTACTCGTCCGGCGCAGTTATCGGCTTTTGGGCATCCGGAAGATTTAGCGAAGACGGTCTATCCAAGACGCTATTCCTGCAAAGCGTCATAGGCGTCGCCGAATCCCTTGAACGACACCGGGATCGCGATGAGCTTTTTGCGGGCATCTTTGAATTGAAGCTTGCCGCTTTTCTTCAGATGGCTGAGTTCCTTGATCTGATTCTGATCAATATCGGTTTCGGCAATACAGCCGACGGGAACGCAGCGGCTGAAGTTCGCGGATATGTCGGCTTTCTTGTTGCCCGTTGCCAGCTTGACGCCACTTGGAAGCCATACATTGACGGGGACCTCGAACACCATCTTCACCGGGCTATTTTTGGCCTGATGGCCAATGGCGATCTGGCTGATCGGCTGCGGTCGGCCCTTGATCTGTGTGGCTTGGGTCATCTCACATGCCCTGGTCTTGCCATGCATCGCGCAGCGAACGGTCCAGTCACCGTAGGTCGCGGTCGTGCGTTGCGGCGCTGGAGCGGCCACGGCGGTGCCCGCAATCGAAATCAGAGCGACAAGAACCAGCGTGGGTCGCCATTCCATGTCCTGCTTCCCCGTTAATCAAGAGATGCGACAACAGGCATCGAATAGCGATGCCGTTACGCCGCTCGACGCCCCGCCAAGAGAAACAGCACATAGAAGAAGGATCTGCAACGGACGGGAGCCTAAAACCCGAAGACATGGTTTAGGTGAAAGGCGCGAGCGGGCCGTCGCATAATACACAATCGAATTACGTGAAAATAATTCCGGTCATACGCCGCAAGTTCAATTGGATTGCAGCCGTTCGCGGCACTCAAGAGTGAGTGGGCGCCATCGAGAGCGCGTGTCCTAAAGGGTGGCGAGCGCCCCAAAACATGATACACGGCGAGCGGGGCTTGGGGATGTGGGACATGTCGCTGACGCGGCTCTCAATTCTATTGACGGTTGGCCTTGCGGTTTTCGCGGTAGGTGCGGCTCATGCGCAGCAAAGCGCGCCGTCTCCAAGTCAAGCAAAACCGCCAGTCATTGCTCCCGGGCCCGTGGCACCGACTCGAATCGTCCTGCCGCGCATACTGGCGGGCGCCAAAGTGCCGGCTCAGGCCAAAAAGCTCCATTTCGTGCTGACCGGCTTGGCCGTCAAAGGTGAGTTCAAGAATCTCGTCGTGCAGCGGCAGGCGCTTGAGACGCCGCTGATCGGCAAGCGGATTTCGGTGGCGCAGGTCTTCGAGTTCGCCGCCAAGCTGCAGGCGCTCTATGTCCGCGCCGGCTATCCCCTGGTGCGGGTGGTCATCAGCCCGCAGGAACTCGGCAAGGCGGCGCGGGTGAAGCTGCGCGTGGTCGACGGTTTCATCGAGCGCATCGACGCCAGCACGATCGACGCCCTGGTGCGGCCCCGGGTGCTCGCCGTGGTCGGCGCACTCGTCGACAAGCGCCACCTCACGCAGGCCGAGTTGGAGCGCAAGCTGCTGATCGCCGGCGAAGCGCCGGGGCTGATCCTCAATGCGGTGTTCACCGCCGGCAAGAAGGTGGGCGGCTCGGTTCTCGTTCTAACCGGCCGCTATCGGCCGGTTTCTGTGAGCCTCTACGGCGACGATGCCATGCCGGCGGTGTTCGGTACCGGGCAGATGGTGGCGACGGCCTCGCTTAACAGCGTGCTGGGGCTGGGCGAGCAGCTGACAGTGTCTGCCGCCGGATTGCCCGATGCGAACTTCACGACGGCCGACCCGACGCGGCGCTATCTCACCGCCGCGTTGCAGGTGCCCCTTGGCGTCGATGGCCTGTCGTTCAACGGCAGTTTCACGAACGGCATCACCGAGCCACGGGTCGCGGCTAATGTCGCCAGCCAGGGCACGCTGACCGAGGGCTATCTGGGACTCAGTTACGAGCTCATCAAACGCCGCGACTTCGGGCTGACGCTGAGCGGCAAGCTCGACATGACTGACGAAGAGGTCGATTTGCTCGCCTTCAATCCGGCGGTGCCGCTGAGCCTCGACCGTACGCGTGTTTTGCGCGGCAGCGTGGATGGCTTCTGGCGGCGCCCGGAAAGCGGTACCGTGTTCAGCTATGGCGCGACGCTGTCGCAGGGGCTCGATGCCTTCGGCGCGCGCATGGCGGCCGACGCGACGTCGCTGTTGCCACTGTCGCGGCAGGGGGCGGACGCGGTGTTTACCAAGCTCGCTGGCCACCTCTCGGTAACGCAGAGCCTGCCGAAGGGGCTGTTCGTTACGCTCGCGGGCTATGGCCAGACCTCATTCAACAAGCCCCTGCTCACGTCGGAGCAATTCGGCATCGTCGGCGCAAACATGTTGTCGGGTTATGACGCCGGCTCGCTCGCCGGCGACACTGCCTGGGCGACGCGGGCCGAACTGGGACATAACTTCGCGGTACCGAAAACCTCTGCGGTGCTGACGCCCTATCTGTTCGCGGCGACCGGCGAACGCATTCTCGAAGATCCCACGACATTGGAGCTGGCCAGCCTTCACGCCTCCAATCTCGGCGCCGGCCTGCGGCTCCATGTCGCCGGCACCAAGCTGTTCCCGCCGGACTTCTACGGCTTCGTCGAAGGCAGCAAGCAGCACAGCGACGACCCGACCCAAGACGGTTGGCGCATCTTCGTCGGCGGCGTCCTTCAGTACTGAACCCCGCAGAGTTGGTTGCGCTTGTCTCTAACCGCGCGAATTGTCGCGAGGGTTAAGAGCCATCGCCGTCGGCAGCGTTGAAGTTTTTTCCCGTCAATTAGCGACTTGATGCGGCGTGTTCAATTGCACAGAGGTTGACTGCAATTTAACGGAGCGTCAATAAAGGTAAATGAGAGATAAAGAATTTCCTTTTTTTTAATAGTCCGCTAGGTTTTCCCGCAAGGGCGCATTCTGAGCCGGCAGATTTTTGTGCTGGTGCATATTGTTCGGGGGGGGAATGCCCCAATTCGTATTGCGGTCGCAACTGGCGGCCCACCAGGGTTTGTTTTCCCGCTTACGTGCAATTTTGAAGTCATCTGTCGCGTGGCTTGCGCCGATGACGGGCGCCACCGCGCTGCTGCTGGCGCCGACCTTCGCGCAGGCGGCTGGGCTTCCGCAAGGCGGTTCGGTTGCCGCCGGCAGCGCTACGATCGGCACGCCGCACGGCGGCACGCTCGACATCAACCAGTCCTCAAACCGCGCCATCCTCGACTGGCATTCGTTCTCGATCGGGCAGGGTGGCACCGTCAATTTCAATCAGCCGAGCGCTTCGTCGGCGACGCTGAATCGCGTCACCGGCTCGACGCCGTCCTCGATCGCCGGCACCATCAATGCGCCCGGGACGGTGCTGCTGGTCAATCCCAACGGTATTGCCATCACTAAAGATGGTGTGATCAACACTGGCTCGTTCGCGGCCTCGACGCTGGACATCAAGAACTCCGACTTCATGTCGGGGCACTACAAATTCACGGGCAACGGTGCTTCGGCGGGCGTCACCAACGCCGGGCGCATCGACGTCTCCGACGGCGGCTTCGCGGCGCTGCTCGGCGGTCATGTTGCCAACGACGGCTATATTACCGCGCGGCTCGGCCACGTGGCGCTCGGCAGCGGCGAACTGGTGACGCTCGATCTGTCGGGCGACGGCTTCCTGTCGGTCGCGGTGCCGACCAAGGATCTCGGCAAGCTCAAGAGTGCCGACGGCAAGCCGCTGGTGTCCAACAAGGGCCAGATCGTCGCCGACGGCGGCGTGGTGGCGCTGAAGGCGGCGACTGCGGCCGGATTCTTACGCGACGCGGTCAACGTGCCGGGCTCGATCCAGGCCAATTCGGTGGGCTTGCGCAACGGAATGATCGTACTTGGCGGTGGCGCCGGCGGCCGCGTGCGGATTGCCGGAAACCTGAGCGCGCGCGGCATCGATAACAGCGGCGGCGGCAAGGTGAACGTCACCGGCGCCGACATTGGTCTTTCCGGCACGATCGACGTGTCCACAAGCGGGAAGGGCCGCCATGGCGGCGACGTCTCCGTGGTCGCGGACGACACGACTGACTTCAGCGGGCTGATCCTCGCCGAGGGCGGCGAGGGCGGTTTCGTCGAAACGTCCGGCGCGCACGTGCATATCGCCGACACGGCGGAAGTCTCGACGCTGGCCAAGAACGGTACCGCCGGCACCTGGCTGATCGATCCGCAGGATTTCACCATAGCGGCCTCTGGCGGCGACATCACGCCGACGACGCTGGAATTGGAGCTTGCCCGCAACAACGTCACGATCGAGAGTTCTGACGGCGCCACCGCCGGCAACGGCGACATCTTCGTCAACGATGCGGTGAGCTGGTCGACCGGCAACAGCCTGACCCTCGACGCCTATCGCAACATCGAAGTCAACGCTGACATCGCGAGCAGCGGCGGTGGCGACGTCAACCTGCACGCTGATGACACCGGCACCGGCACGGGTACCGTCATCTTCAACGGCGGGACGATCTCCACGTCTGGCGTTGTGTCGATCTTCTACAATCCCACCGGCAACGACAACACCACCGTCAACACGGCGAGCTATACGACGCCGACCGATTATTCCGCCGACGTCACCGGCGGCGGCACGCTGAAAGAGCTACATGCTCGTCAACACCGTCTACGACCTGCAGAACGTGAACAATAACCTCGGCGCCAACTATGCACTCGGCGCCAACATCGATGCCTCGGCGACGGTGGGCTGGAACAGCAGCGCCGGCTTCGTGCCGCTCGGCACCGACGGTGCGGGCAATGTTCTCAACGGCGGCAACGGCTTCACTGGTTCCTTTGACGGCCTCAGCTACGCGATCAGTGGCCTGACCATTGACCGGTCGTCCAGCGACTATGTCGGCCTGTTCGGTTTCATGGCGCACCGACAACGTGGCCTCGATGGCGATCAGTTATCGGGCCTGCTCGGTGGTTCGGCGAGCGGTGGCTGAGAACCAAGACGGCACGATCCAAGGTGCCTACGCGACCGGTGCAGTCAGTGGCGGCAGCGGCAGCATATATGTCGGCGGGCTGATGGGGGATAACGGCGGCGAAATCACCCAGGCCTATGCCACGGTTACGGTCCGCGGCAGCAATGAGTTGGTGGTCTAGTCGGGCATCAGGCGGACGACAGTCAATCACGCGCCTACGCAACCGGCGCGGTCAGCGGCGACGACGAGGTCGGCGGGCTCGTGGGCGAGAACGGCGGCGCGATCACCGAGGCCCATGCGACCGGCGCAGTCAGCGGCAGCACCTATGTCGGAGGGCTGGTGGGGTTCGACATCAATGATGGCACGATCACCAAAGCCTATGCGACCGGCGCGGTCCACGGCGCCAGCGGCAGTATCTATGTCGGCGGGCTCGTGGGCTATAACGATGCTCAGGACTTTGATGGGGCCTCAATCACCGACGCCTACGCGACCGGCGCAGTCAGCGGCGGCAGCAATGTCGGCGGGCTCGTGGGCTATAACGATGCTCAGAACTCTAATGGGGCCTTTATCACGGACGCCCACGCGACCGGCGCAGTCAGCGGCGACAGCAATGTCGGCGGGCTGGTGGGAGAGAGCCACGCCGGCACGATCCAAGATGCCTACGCGACCGGCGCAGTCAGTGGCGGCAGCGGCGGCAATGTCGGCGGGCTCGTGGGGTACAGCTTCAGTACGATCACCGACTCCCACGCGACCGGCGTGGTCAGCGGCGACAGCAATGTCGGCGGGCTGGTGGGGTACAACGACGCGGGCGGTTCGATCACCTACGCCTATGCGACCGGCGCGGTCAGCGGCAGCAGCAAGGTCGGCGGGCTCGTGGGGTATAACTATGACCGCGCCAGCACGATCACCGATTCCTACGCGACCGGCGCGGTCAGTGGCGGCAGCGGCAGTGCCGAGGTCGGCGGGCTGGTGGGGAGGAACGGCGGCACGATCACCGATGCCTATGCGACCGGCGCAGTCAGTGGCGACAGCGGCAGCACGTATGTCGGCGGACTGGTGGGGTTCAACAGATTATTCAGTACGATCACCGACGCCTACGCGACCGGCGTGGTCAGCGGCCGCCTTGGCAGCATGTATGTCGGCGGGCTGGTGGGGACTAACGACGGCACGATCACCGACGCCTATGCGACCGGCGCAGCCAGTGGCAGCGATAGATTCGGCGGCCTGGTGGGGTATAACGCCGGCAAGGTCATCAACGGCTATTGGGACACGACGACCGGAAACAGCGCGGGAATTGGCATCAATAGCGGCCAACTCACGGGCGGGGGTGCCGAGACCACGGCGGGACTGGCGTCCGCGTTGGTACTTTCGGCGCTCAACTCGGGCGGGGCAGCCTGGGCCAACGCCAACAACCAGACGACGCCGTATCTGGCCGCGATTCCCGGCCCGGTCTATTTGGTCAGCGACAGCACGACCCTCTACCAGACGATCGCGAACGTCGATCAGCTCCAGGCCATCAACAACAATCTTTCCGACAATTATGTGCTGATCAATAACATCGACGCTTCCAGCACGGCGAATTGGAACTCCGGCGCCGGCTTCGTGCCCATCGGCGGCAATGGCAGTTCCAATGGCCAATATACCGGCACCTTCGACGGCCTGGGCCATGTGATTTCCGGCCTCACGATCCATCGTCCGGCAACCAATTATATCGGCCTCTTCGGTCTTGTTAGTTCCGGCGGCATTGTGCGCAATGTCGGATTGGATGGTGGTTCCGTCAGCGGCCGCCAAGGGGTCGGCGGGCTGGTGGGGGGGAACACCGGCACGATCCAAGATGCCTATGCGACAGGCGCGGTCAGCGGCAGCCAATTTGTCGGCGGGCTGGTGGGGTACAACGACGCGGGCGGCTCGATCACCGACGCCTATGCGACCGGGGCAGTCAACGGCAGCCAATTTGTCGGCGGGCTGGTGGGGTACAATCTCGGCAGCAGCTCGATCGCCTACGCCTATGCGACCGGCGCGGTCAACGGTTCCGGCACTGTCGGCGGGCTGGTGGGGGCCAATGGTTCGGACCCCGGGAGGATCACCTTCAGCTATTGGGATACGGACACCACCGGCCAGCAGACTTACGGTTGCTTTGCCGACGCGACCTGCGGCGGTGGCGCCACCGGCCTGACGATGGCGGCGTTTCAGTCGGGCGCCGCGGCGGGGCTCGGGTCGGCCTTCGGCGGCGGCGCGACCGGGCTCTATCCCTATCTGACGGTCTTCTACCCCAACGGCGTCGAGGCGGTCTCGGGCTTCGCCTATGAGGATGCCGGCGTGACGCCTGCGGCCTCGGGCGCCGCCGGCGCGGTGACGGTCGGCCTCGATTCCGGCGGCACTCTCCTCGCCCAGGCGACGACCGGCCATAACGGTTATTATTACATTGCCGTGCCGGCCGGCACGTTCTCGACGGGCAGCCGGCTCAGCGTCTATACGGCGCAGAGCAATCTCTCGGGCGCCGCCGATGCCGCGACCTATACGGACGCGGCCAACACGACGACGACGCCGAACACGAGCGGCGTCGACATCTACGGCGGCTGGCAGCGCGATCTGCCGGCAAGCGGCGTGACCACGCTTTCAGGCCTTGACGCGACCGATGCTGCGGCCGCGACGGGCACGCCGGTCACGGCCCTCACGCTCGCCAACCGAGAGATCGATACCGCCGCGGCGAATTTCTCGCTCGACCAGTCGATCACCCTCACCGGCACGCTGAGGCTCGACGGCAGCGCGACGATCACGCAGACCTCCGGCACCATCGCCGCCAATTCGCTGCTACTGACCGGCGGTGCCGATTTCACCCTCGCAAGCGCCGGCAATGCGTTCGGCGCCCTGGCTGCGAGCGGCGGCGCAATTTCCGTCACCGACGGTGCCTCCCTCGCCATTCGCGGACTCGCCGGCGTCAGTGGCGTGACCGGCAGCGGCGCCGTGATGCTCGTCAGCGGTGGCGATCTCACCATCGCCTCCGGCGCACCGGTCACCGCCGGCTCGGGCTTCAATGTGGCGCTGGCGGCGAGCGGCAATTTCATCAACCAGGCCGGCAGCACGGCGGTGAGCGTCTCCGCCGGCGGCCGCTGGCTCGTCTATTCCAGCGGCTCCGCAAGCGACAGCTTTGACAGTCTCGACAGCGGCAATACCGCGATTTGGAACGCCACCCTTGCCGGGCTGCCGCCAGCGAATGTGACGGCCGGCGGCAACCGCTATCTGTTCGCCGAACAGCCGGTGCTGACCGTCACCACCACCGATGTCGACAAGACCTATGGCGGCGACGCCACAAGTCTAGTCGCCGCGGCTTATGCGGTGAGCGGTTATCGGAGCGGCGTGACGGGCGCCTTCCTCGCGGATGATCAATCGAGTGTCTATTCCGGCACGCCTTCGGTCACGTCCTCGGGCTCGGTACCGACAGCGACGGTCGCGAGCAGCCCCTATCAGATCACCGCGACGACCGGCTCGCTCATCGCCTTGAATGGCTACGCCTTCACCTTCGTGAACGCCGGCACGCTGACGGTGACGGCATCGTCGAGCAATGCCAACCGCAATACCTATTCCTCCGGTCAATATGAACCGTCGGGCAACGGCAACAGCGGCAGCGGCAACACGTCGTCGACCAATGTCATCTTCCAGAATGCGAACAATACGAACACCCCGGTGATCACGACCGTCTCGCAGGCAGGCTCCAACACCAACCAGAACATTGCGACGGGCAGCGGGCCAAACGCGCTGTTCACGCCATTCTCGCTATTCGATTCGAGCCAGTACACGAATGCCACCCTGCCGAGTGTTGCCCCGCAGGCCGAGGAGGCGGCGGTGCTGACCATGATCGCGCGGGCGGAAGAGAACAACCGGAATGCACCGAAGATCGGCGCCCTATGGCAGGGCAATACGGCTCGCTGGCCGAGCGACGACAAGGCGCTGAAGAATGTCAGCTTCAGCGACGGCCATGGCCATACCCGCACGCCCAACGGTAACAACGGCTTCCCGTTCAAGGACGGCACCACCGACATCGCGAGCCTGTTGCAGCACGGGCCGGTGATGCTGGGCGGGGCCGCCTCCGGCGGTCAGCCGACGCCGTGGCTCCTGGCTCTGAAGACGACCGCCGACGGCAAAGGCATTATCGCCAACGATCCGCTCACCGGCGGCCAGGTGATCCTGGCCTATGATCCGACTACCAAGACGGTCGGTGGCGTGACGGCGGTGATCGATCCGAAGACCCATAAGCCCGTTCCGCTCGGCACCGGCGCGCCCACGTTGGCCGGTCACAAGACCAAGGTTCCGGATGCGGTCTGGCCCGAGCTGAAGGGGTTCACGCCGACGAGCTATTTCGCGGTGTCGATCTAGCGCTGGTCGGGCTCGGGCGGGGTCGCCCGTGGCGTCAAGCG
This sequence comes from uncultured Pseudomonadota bacterium, assembly GCA_963822085.1. Lineage (GTDB taxonomy): Bacteria > Pseudomonadota > Alphaproteobacteria > Rhizobiales > Xanthobacteraceae > Pseudolabrys. The sequence continues at coordinate 24,052 of CAWGGL010000026.1, read as the reverse complement.
CGCCAGCTCAGGCGGTCCATCCAAAGGAGATGGTAAACAGCACCGTTATTGGTTGCCGCGACGCGAGCGGTCCATCTCGCTCGGCGGGGCCCTGCCGCTCGACAGCAAAGTGGACCGAATTGCATCCACAGGCCGGCGGCCGCTCCTGGCCGATCCGCGACATTCCACGGCATCGCAGCAAGGTGGCCGTTTGCACGGCAAAGCGGACATGTGGCTCGCGCTTGCTGCGCTAACCTTATGAGCGTCCGCCCGGGCGCACCCTAATACTGAACGAACTTGTCCGAGGCGCAGAAGCCGAGGATGTCCTCGAGGATCCGGCGGTGCGCGGCGCTGCCTTGCAAAGGCAGCGCAGGTGGGCGGGCCGCCCGGTCGGAGAAGAGTTGCGTCGTGCATTCGCACAGCGCCCGATGATCGCATTCGACGAAAAAGGAAATACGGCCGAGGCACACTGCCATGCGCGACAGCAAATTATATCCTCGCCCGGCAATGGTGTTGTTGAGAACGTTTTCGATCCGCAGGCTGGTCGCGAACGGAAACAGGCTGCCGACGCGCAAAATCCCATCGCGCGCCGCCTTGCGGATGAAAAGGTCGATGGGCATCGTCGCGCCATTGGTCAATTCGCGCGTGAAGAGACCGACAAGTTTCGGGATCGAGCGGCGGTTGACGATGTAGGATGTTGCGGCGCCGACGTAGCAATCGACGATCCTTGGATAGACGCGCGTGACGTTGCCCGCGGCATCGCGTTCGACACGCTCGTCGTAGAGGGCGCGGTATTGCTCGTAATCGCTTCGTGTTGGTGTGACGGTGCTATCGGTGAAGACGACGTCGTATTGGTCGATGGCCCCCGACGCGACGACGAACTTGATCATCTGCGCGGTGAATTGCGAGAACATCGCGTCGTCTTCGACGACATGAACGTGGGCTTCGGCGGCAAGGTTCTGCTTCAGCAACAGAAGATGCGAGGTGAAGCAACCGATCTCGCCCTCGCTCAGACGCGGATTTGGATAGGTGAGGACGTTGCCGTCGGCTGCCGGAAACCGGCGGTAGAGATGCTGAAGACCGAAAGTGGCTAATTCGGCATCGATCTGCGCGCGGCGGTCGGCGCTGCGGTCCAGATTGATGTAGGTGCCAGTATAGCGCGCTGCCGCCGAGACGTCGTCGAACTGCCCTTGTCGCGGCAAGTTGGTCGCAGGCGGGAGCGTCAGCCCATGACGATCGGCGATGGCAGTATCGGTCGCGGTCATGGCCCGATCCCCGCAGAAGCGACGGCAAATTATCTTTTCGTTCCTAGGCTCTCTATGGTTGCCAAAAGATTAATGACGTCGCCGCCGCCCGAAGATCGAACCCTAGCCGCGTCGTCCTACAGCGCTTCGCCCCGCATCAGCCGCGGCTGGTTGGCGCGCGGCGCCACGCCTTCGCGCATGACGTTGCGGCGCAGCGGTCCAATGCGGTCGATCATGTAGAGCCCGAGCCCGCGCGCGCCCTGTGCCGGCAGCATGTCCGACAACAGCGTGCGATTGAGCAGGTCGACCGCAAACGTTCGACTGCCGACGTCGGCGCGGCGCAGGCGATCGTAGCGCGCGAGCAGGGCGGCGGCGCCGATGTCGCCACCGTGGCGGTGCGCTTCGACCGCGAGCTCGCCGATGGTGGCGGCGTCGCGTAAGCCCAGATTGAGCCCCTGGGCGCCGATCGGCGGAATGATGTGCGCGGCTTCGCCGACCAGCGCGATGCGGTGCTGGCCGAATGGCCGCGCCGTGGCGACGCGCAGCGGGAACAGCCCGCGCCCGGGCGCGACCGTCACCTTGCCGAGGATGGAATGGGAGGCGCGCTCGATTTCGGCCGAGAGTTCGTCGTCATTGAGGGCCGCGATATCCTCGGCCGCTTCCGGGTCGAGCACCCAGACCAGGCTGGAGCGCGCTCCTTTAAGGGGCACCACGGTGAAGGGGCCGGTGGGCGTGTGGAATTCGGTCGAGGCGTCGCGGTGCGGCCGGCTGTGGCCGAACGACACCGTCAGCGCCGTTTGCGGGTATTCGCGCTCGTCGAGGGCGATGCCGGCGGCGGCGCGGCAGAGCGAGCGGCGGCCGTCACCACCGATGACCAAAGGTGCGTGGAGGGTCTCGCCGCTCTTGAGTGTGACCGTCACCGCGTCGTCGCCCGGCGTCACCTCGGCCACCTGGTCGTCGATACGCCGCAGGTTGGGCAGGGCTTCTGCGCGTGCGTCGAGCGCGGCCACCAGATGGCGGTTTTCGATGTTGTAGCCGAAGGCGTCCTGGCCGATCTCGGCGGCATCGAACTTGACCTCGGGCGCGCGCCACAGCCGGCCGGTGTCGTCGACGATGCGCATCACCTTGAGCGGCGCGGCCTTGTCGGCGCACGCGTCCCACACCCGAAGCGTCTCCAGCGCAATGACCGAGCCGCCGAGCAGGGCCGTGGTGCGGTTATCGGCTTGCCCGGGCCGGGGGCCGATCAGCAGCGTGGCGATGCCGCCGCTGGCGAGCGCGATCGCCGCCGTCAGGCCGGCCGGCCCGCCGCCCACGACGATGGCTTCCGGATTTTCGCTATTTTTGTCCAGGATCAAAGTCTTCGTCCTGTTTTCGTCATCTCTGGATCAAACGCACCAGTCGCGGCCGGGGGCGGGCCGGTTCGGTGCACCCATGAAGTCGATACTCCTCCGCCGGCCGATGCGCTATGCCGGATCCGCAAAACTGAACCGCCGTCATGACAGAGAGCACCGACCGCAGCCTCACGCACCTCTCCCAAGCCGCCGGCCGGCTGGGCGCCGTGCTGGCGCGGCCGAAATGGCTGGCCGGCATCTGCATCGTCGCCATCACCGGGCTCGGCTGGCTCTGGCTGGCGCTGCTGATCTCCGGCATGGGCGGCCCGTCCGGCGCGCTCGGGCCCGGCATGGGGGCGCTCGATCTCTTGCCGCGCCTGTTCGCCGCCGCCTGCCAGCCGACCTTCGGCCTGTCGGTGCTGGCCATGCCGGGCGCGGACTGGGGCCTGATGGGCTTCGTGGTGGTCGCCCTGATGTGGGCGGCGATGGTCTTGGCGATGATGCTGCCGAGCGCCGGCCCCATGATCTTCACCTATGCCGAGATCGCCGACACCGCGGCGGGGAAGGGCGAGCCGATCGTCACGCCCTTCGTGCTGGCCGCCGGCTACACCGTGGTCTGGCTCGGCTTCGCGGCGCTGGCGACGCTTGTGCAGTACGGTTTCACCAAGGCCACGCTGCTCGACGACGGCATGGCTTCGGCGAGCGGGCTGTTCTCGGGCGCGATCTTCGTCGCCGCCGGCTTCTACCAGTTCTCCGCGCTCAAACACGCCTGCCTCAGGCAATGCCAGAGCCCGTTTCCGTTCTTCTTCGCCAACTGGGAAACGACCACGCGCGGCGTGTTCCGGCTGGGTATCAAGCAGGGGATGTTCTGCCTCGGCTGTTGCTGGGCCATGATGGCGGTGATGTTCGCGGTCGGCATCATGAACGTCATCTGGATGGCGGCGCTCGGCATCGTCATGACCATCGAGAAGATGCTGACCGGCACCCGCTTCAGCCACGTCATGGGCGTGCTGATGATCATGGCCGGGGTCGCCTTCATCGGAGCCGCGTTCGCCGCGCACTGGCCTGCCTAAAGAGATCTGCTGCAACAACCAAAGAAAACCGGGAGTGAAACGTGACTGAAGCGTGGACGTTGAAGGGCGAGATGACGCTGTCGTGCAGCTGCACGGTGTTCTGTCCCTGCGTGCTGTCGCTGGGTGAGCATCCGCCGACCGAGGACCGCTGCCAGACCTGGGCCGGCGTCCGCATCGACGAGGGCCGGTTCGACGACATCGACCTGTCCGGCATCAACATCGGGCTGATGATGGACCTGCCGGGCATCATGGCGCGCGGCAACTGGACCGCGGCGTTGTTCGTCGACGACAAGGCGCCGATCCAGGCGGTGAAGGGCCTGACCCGCATCTTCACCGGCCGCGTCGGCGGCACCACGCATCTCCTGTCCATTTTGGTCGGCCAGTTCCTCGGCGTGCACCAGGTGCCGATCACCTACGAGACGCAGGGCGACACCCGCATCGTCAGCCTGGCGGAATACGGCGGCGGCACCGTCACCCCGGTGCGCGGCAAGGCGCGCGATGAGAACGTCGTCATCCGCAACAGCGAATACTGGATCGGCCCCGACGTCATCGTCGCCAAGTCCGACAAGTCGCGCTTCCGTGGCTTCGGCCGCAACTGGAACCTGGCCGGCCGCTCCTGCGAGATCGTCAAGCTCGATTGGGGCAACCAATAAAAGTTGGATATTGCATTCTCGGCCTCATGGTGAGGAGCGCTGCGAAGCAGCGCGTCTCGAACCATGGGGCCGCCCATCCTTCGAGACGCATCGCTGCGCGATGCTCCTCAGGATGAGGCAGATTGATGCGTCGCGCCTCAATCTGATGCCGTAGGCCGACCATCTGCCGCGACAACCCACTTGCACCGGAACTGGCGGAATGTTCGTCTTGTTCGATTCTGGGGGCCTTGGCGTGCCACGCTTTACAACCATACGCGCCTTCACCATCCATGTGTTCACCGCCACCGGCGCGGGGCTGGCGTTCCTGGCGCTGGTGTTCGCGACCGGCGGGCACTGGGCGGCGATGTTCTTCACCTTCGGCGTCGCGCTGATCGTCGACGCCATCGACGGCCCGCTGGCGCGCGCCTTCAATATCAAAGAGGTGCTGCCGCGCTGGTCGGGCGACACGCTCGATCTCGTCATCGACTACACCACCTACGTCTTCGTGCCGGCCTATGCGATTGCCGCCAGCGGGCTGATGCCGGACGCGCTGGCGATTGCTTCGGGCGTCGTCGTGTGCATGACCGGCGCGCTCTATTTCGCCGACGGCAACATGAAGACCGAGGACAATTACTTCCGCGGCTTCCCGGGCCTGTGGAATCTTGCCGCCTTCTATCTCTACCTGCTGGAGCCGCCGGAATGGGCCGCCGCCGCCGGCCTGCTGGTGCTGGCGGTCTTGAGCTTCACGCCGGTGAAATTCCTGCACCCGTTCCGGGTCAAGCACTGGCGGCCGTTCAACGTGGCGCTGTTGGCGGTGTGGGGCGTGCTCGCGTTCCTGGCGGTCGCGGCCAACCTCACGCCGGGGCCTACGTCACCGTGCCGCTCTGCGTCGATCGCGATCTATTTCTTCGCGGTGGGCCTGTTGCGCACGCGGGCCTAACAGTATTGGCTAGCGCCTCGTATTATCGCCCGGGAGTCCCTCAATGCCTGTCCTTCTGATCGCCGGCGGCAGCCGCGGCATCGGCGCCGCCACCGCCAAGATGGCCGCCGCGCGCGGTTACGACGTCGCCGTCAATTACAATAGCAACGCCAAGGCCGCCGACGACGTGGTGGCCGCGGTCAAGGCCGCTGGCCGCAAAGCGGTGGCGCTGAAGGGCGACATGGCGGTCGAAGCCGATATCGAGCGCGTGTTCGACGAGACCGCCAAGGCGCTCGGGCCCGTCACCCACTTCGTCCACAGCGCCGGCATCGTCGGCAAGAACTCGCGGCTCGATGCGGCCACGGCCGAGAACATCCGCGCGGTGCTCGACGTCAACCTGCTCGGCGCGCTTCTGTGCTCGCGCGCCGCCGTGCGCCGCATGTCGACGGCCAACGGCGGGCAGGGCGGGGCGATCGTGCTGCTGTCGTCGATCTCGTCGGTCGTTGGCGGCGCCAACGAATACATCTGTTACGCCGCCGCCAAGGGCGGCGTCGATGCGCTGACCAATGGGCTCGCGCGCGAGGTTGCGAAGGAAGGCATCCGTATCAACGCCGTCCGGCCGGGACCGATCGATACCGATATCCACGAACCGGGCCGCCTCGCGCGCGTCGCGCCGCTGGTGCCGGTCGGCCGGGCCGGTACGCCGGAAGAGGTCGCCGAGCCGATCCTGTTCCTGTTGTCGGACGCGGCGTCCTACATCACCGGCGCGCTGCTCAACGTATCGGGGGGGAGGTAGGTTTCAATCCGTCATCCTGAGGTGCGAAGCGCGGCAAAAAGGCCTCTCCATCGTCATGGCCCGGCTCGACCCGGCCATCCCGCTTAGCTGAGCACTGCGTCCATCAGCGAAGTAATAAATCACCCCAAACGGAGATACGGCTTTTGTCGCATATTTTGTTGACGCGGCCTGGACGGTCTTGCGGGCATTTCCTTCGTCGACTGCGCTGCTCATGGCGACGTGAGAGTGGACATGGCGCGAAGCGCGGCAAGAGGCCAGACGCGTAAGGGGAGGCCAGAATTTATACAATTTGAGATTGTAGAAAGCGGCAGATGGGGGTAGTATTTTAGAGGGGCGCTTTGTCGGGGCTGTTTAAAATGAAGAGCTCAGTCATCGCGACGCTTGCGTCCATCTTCTTAATCGCAACGCCAGCAGTAGCAGCTCGTCTGCCAATCAAAGCAACGCCGGCTTCACCGAACTGGACCGGCTTTTATGTAGGTGGGCATGCCGGTTACGGTTGGAGTCGCATCAAAGAAACGTCGCCGACTTTGCCTGGCGTCGAAATTTCGACCCTTGGCCACGGATTCCTTGGTGGCGGGCAGTTCGGATTTAACTGGCAGACTGGTCCTTTCGTACTTGGCGCCGAAGCGGATATTTCCGGCTCCACAGTAAAAGGCGATACGTCTTGCCCGCTAGCGACCGTAGATTGTCAACACAATCTTACTTGGCTTGCGACGCTGCGTGCACGCGCCGGCGCGCTTGTGAATGATGATCGGACATTAATTTACGTAACCGGCGGCGGTGCCTGGGCACATATCAACTACAAGGAAATTACGAGGGCGACCGGTGCGCTGTATGGAACTGGATTATCTGAGACTCATTCGGGGTGGGCGTTAGGTGGCGGCATTGAGCAAATGATTTTGCCGCGGCTGAGTGTGAGACTTGAATATTTGTACGTCGGGTTGGATCGTGCGAGTACTCCAGCAAATACCCTCTCGTTCAATGCGGTTAACGTAGATTCCAGTATGCAAACCATCAGCGTCGGACTCAATTACAGGTTTTGGTCGCCGTCTGATTAGCTGATCCATAATTTTCGAAATAATTTCTGATGTCGGCCTTGAGGTCGCGCCGGCCAGAAGCTGATGACTGACTCGTGTGCCAAGCAGGCGTGACGATAGGTGCTGAAGCGTCAGTTCAGCGGGCGAGTGCGACGTCGGCCGCGCCCGGCGTCGCGAGGCGTGTGGCCGCGCGATCCTTCGAGACGCATCGGCGATGCGACACTCCTCAGGACGAGGCGGGGATAACTCGCGCGGGGGTAACTCGCCGAAACGGGGATAAGTTTTTTTTCATATATTGTCATTGACGGCTTTTATTCACTGACTATAATCCTCTTCATCCCGCCCTCGGTACCGAGGGGTCTGCAGTCTCCAGATGCGGGGCGGGGAGCGGTGGCCGGTTCGGGGGCGTCGGAGATGCGGCGTTCAATTCCCCGCTCCGGCGGTCCAAGCCGCGGACCTCCAGCGCGTCGACGTCGCGCCCGGGGGGCTCTGATGGCCCGTGGGTCTGGAAGCTTGTCAGAAGCCGAAGGGCTCCAGTGCCTGCCCTCCGCCAGGTAGTGCGTGCCGCAAAGGCCATGAAACGCCCGGCTGCCTGGGACCTTCGCGGAGCAAACCTAGAAACACCGCGCGCGGGACGCCGAGGGACTGGCGGACTTGCGGCACGATCGCTTCGACAAGCCTCGATGTCGCGAGGCGTCGAGGCCCGTGGGTCTGAGCACTTTTAGTTTGCGCCTACTCTGCGTAAACCAGAGTGCGCCCAGACCCGACAGCGTCCCGCGCGCCCTCGGTTCTTGTTCGGGAGCGGGCGGCCATCTTACGTGCCGGATACCGGGCAAGCCCGGCATCCGGTTGGTGGAAAGAGGGCGGACCCGGCGCCGACCAAAGAATACGGGCGGCGAAGCTGTGCTTGTTTCGCCGTCATTCCGGGACGCGCCGAAAGGCGCGGACCCGGAATCCAGGGGCGATGTATGCGGGTGTTACTCTGGATTCCGGGTTCGCTCGCTTTGCTCGCGCCCCGGAATGACGGAGAGATGGACCCGCCTTGTCATCACCGGCGCGCTGCCTATGATCGCCGCCGACAACCGATCCCCAACCCAATCGAAGAATTTTCAAGGGAGTAAAACCATGGTCACGGCAGTGCGCGTACACAAAACCGGGGGCCCCGAGGTCCTGACGGTCGACGACGTCGAGGTGCCGGCGCCCGGCGAGGGCCAGGTCAAGATCAAGCAGCACGCCTGCGGCGTCAATTTCATCGACTGCTATTTCCGCTCCGGCCTTTATCCGTCGCCGGTCGGTCTGCCGTTCGTGTCCGGCAACGAAGGCGCCGGCGAGGTGACCGCGGTCGGCCCCGGCGTCACCGATCTGAAGGTGGGTGATCGTATCGCCTACGTGGTGGGCTTGGGCGGCTACGCCCAGGAGCGTCTGGCGCCGGCCGATCGCATGGTCAAGCTGCCGGACAACATCAGCTACGAGCAGGCCGCCGGCATGATGCTCAAGGGCATGACCGCGCAATACCTGGTGAAGCGCACTTTCAAGGTGAGCAAAGGCGACACCGTTTTGATGCACGCGGCCGCCGGCGGCGTCGGCCAGATCCTGTGCCAATGGGCCAATCATCTCGGCGCCACCGTCATCGGCACCGTCGGCTCGCCGGAGAAGGCCGAGCTCGCCAAGAAGGCCGGCTGCCATCACGTCATCAACTACAGCAAGGAAGACTTCGCCGCGCGCGTGAAGGAGATCACCGGCGGCAAGCTGTGCGACGTGGTCTATGACGGCATCGGCAAGACCACCTTCCCGGCGTCGCTCGATTGCCTGCGCCCGCTCGGCTATTTCGTCAGCTTCGGCAGCGCCTCCGGCCAGGTCGAGGCCTTCAACATCAACATCCTGCAGGCCAAGGGCTCGCTGTTCGCGACGCGCCCGACGCTCAACAACTACGTCGCCAAGCGCGAGGATCTCGTCGCCACCGCCAACGACCTGTTCGAGGTGGTCGGCTCCGGCGCGGTGAAGATCCCGGTCACCCACAAATACGCGCTCAAGGACGCCCGCAAGGCGCACGAGGACCTGGAAGGCCGCCGGACCACCGGTTCGGTCATCCTGGTGCCGTAACAGGTCCTTTACCTGCGACGTTCATAGGAGGATGGCCGGGTTCGCCCGGCCATCGCCGTTTTCGGGGTCTTTTGGCATGAGCCTGCCGGACGAACAGCAAGAGCCGAAGCCCTGGGGGCGCGTGACCTCGCTCGGCCTCGCCATCATCGCCATGCTGATCGGGCAGATGGTGGCACTGCTGGTGGTGGGGTGGTTCTACGGTCGCTCGCTCGAGCAACTGGCCAACCTGGCGCAGGACGGTGTCGGCGTCAGCCTGATCATCATCGTCTCGACGCCGATCCAGGTCGGCATCCTGATGCTGATGGCGCGGCAGACCCGCATCAAGATCGCCGACTATCTCGCCCTCAAGCTGCCGCGCAAGGGCGAGGTGATCGTCGGCGTGCTGGTGATGATCGCGTTCATCATCGTCGGCAATCTGGTGAGCTGGCTGTTGGGCCAGGACATCGTGACGCCATTCCAGTTCGCCATCTACCGCACCGCGAGCGCCGCCGGCTGGCTGCCGATCCTGTGGCTGGCGGTGGTGGTGGTGACGCCGATCGGCGAGGAAATCCTGTTCCGCGGCTTCCTGTTCCGGGGCTGGCACCGCGGCCCCAAGGACGTCTGGCTGGTGATCGCGGCGACGTCGTTGCTCTGGGCCATGAGCCATCTGCAATACGATTACTTCGTCATCGCGCAGATCTTTATCGTCGGGCTGATCCTCGGCTGGTTCCGCTGGGTGAGCGGCTCGGTCTTGCTGACCATCCTGCTGCACGGCCTGGTCAACTGCGAAGGCATGTTCGAGACGTTTCTGGCGCTGCATAAGTGATGCCACCGTCGTCATTCCGGGGCGCTCGCGTAAGCGAGTGAACCCGGAATCCAGCCGCGAACGCGGCACTTGCATCTGGATTCCGGGTCCGCGCTTCCGCGCGTCCCGGAATGACCATTCAGAGCAGCGCCGCGATGCGCGCGAAGGCCGGATGCTCGGTGATGCCGGCGGGCAGGCGCGGCAGGCCGACCACGGGAACGTCGCCGGCAAAGCGGGCGATGCTATCGACGGTATCCTCCAGTTCCACCGGATTGCGCTCGCTTTCGCTCACCACGATGGTCGCGATGGCGAGTTGGCGCTGGCGCAGCACATCGAGCGCGGTCAGCGTGTGGCTGATGGTGCCGAGATAGCCGCCGACCACCAGCACCAAAGGGATGCCGAGCGCGGCCATCCAGTCGAGCACGGTGCGCTGGTCTTGCAGCGGAACCATGATGCCGCCGACGCCTTCGATGAACAGTGTGCCCCGGGTGGCGTCGACGGTGCGCCGGCTGAAATCGACCAGGCCGTCGAAGTCGATGGCGCGGCCTTCGCGCGCGGCGGCGAGATCGGGCGAGAGCGGCGCCCGGAAGCGCCAGGGCGCCATGCGCTCGACTTCTTCTGCCGTGACCGGGCGTCCGAGCGCGCCGAGCAGGACGGCCGGGTCGCTGGTCTCCACTACAGAGGAGTCGTAGCCGCTCACCACCGGTTTCAGCGCATCGACCGACGCGCCGCCGACCCGCAGATGGCGAATGAGGCCGGCGGTAACGAAGGTCTTGCCGATGTCGGTGCCGGTGGCGGTGACGAAATAAGCGGCCATAGTTATTTCTCTTCGCGCATGATCTTGTCCGAAAGCCGGTTCCCACTTTTCGGGATCATGCGCGCTATTGCACCAGGACTTTGTTGCGGACGATACTGGCCGCGCGTTCGATCTCGTCGTCGGGATGCTGCGCGGTGAAGGTGAAGCGCAGGCGCGCGGTGCCGTCCGGCACCGTCGGCGGGCGGATGGCGATGGCGAGAAAGCCTTCGTCCTCCAGCAGGCGCGAGGCCTCGAGCGCCTTGTCGGCTTCCCCGATCACCACCGGCACGATTGGGCTTTCGCGCTTCCGGCAGATTGAGCGCGCGGGTGAAGGTCCGCGCCTTCTTGACCGGCAGCGCCGCGTACTCGGGTTCGCTCTCGATCACGTCGAGGGCGGCGATCGCCGAGGCGACGACCGCGGGCGGCAGGCCTGTCGAGTAGACCAGCGTGCGTGCGCGGTTGCGCATCAGCTCGATCACCGGGCCGGAGGCGCAGAGATAGCCGCCGTAAGCGCCGATGGCTTTGGAGAGCGTGCCCATCTGCAGCGGCACGTTTATCTTCGCGCCGCCGACGAAACTCGAGCCGCGTCCGCCACCGATGACGCCGATGCCGTGGGCGTCGTCGGTCATCAGCCAGGCGTCGAATTCGTTTGCCAGGTCATTCAGTTCGCGCACCGGCGCGAGATCGCCGTCCATGGAGAACACGCCGTCGGTGACGACGAGGGCGCGGTCGTGTTCGGCGCGATGGGCGGCGAGCAGCTCGCGGGCATGCGCCAAGTCGTTGTGCCGGAATGTCAGCACGTGCCCGCGCGACAGTTGCGCGCCGGCGTAGAGGCAGGCGTGCGCCAACTCGTCGAGCAGCACCAGCCCGTCGCCGCCGATCAGTACCGGGATGATGCCGGCATTGGCGAGATAGCCGGAGCCGAATACGACCGCGTCCTCGGTTTCCTTCATGCGGGCGAGACGGCTTTCGAGCTCCGCGTAGAGCGGGTGGTTGCCGGTCACCAGGCGCGAGGCGCCGGAGCCGGCGCCATAGCGCTCGAGCGCGGCCATGGCGGCGCGCTTGGTGGCCGGGTGCTGGCTGAGGTTAAGGTAGTCGTTGCACGAAAACGACAGCAGCCGCTTGCCCCCACGCTCGACCCAGAGCCCGTCCTCGCGATAGGTGGGCGCGAGCGTGCGGCGCAGGTGTCGCCGCTGGAGATCGTCGAGCTTGGCTTGCGCGAACCGGTCGAGCGAGTGCATCAAGGGCCTTCTGTCGGGCGGGCGGGGCCGAAACCCGCCGGAATTCGGGGTAAGGAAGCGCCAAATGCCGGGCGACGCCAGCAAAAAGAACGCCGCGCCGCAGGCGCCTGCCGGGTTAGAGCACATCTGGCTGCCCTATGCCCAGATGAAGACCATGACGCCACCGATGGCGGTCGAAGGCACCGCCGGCAGCCGTATCAGGCTCGCCGATGGCCGGGAACTCGTCGACGGCATCGCGAGTTGGTGGACCGCCTGCCACGGCTACAACCACCCCCATATCCGCCAGGCGGTGACGCGCCAGCTCGAGACCCTGCCGCACGTGATGTTCGGCGGGCTGGTGCACGAGCAGCCCCTGCGGCTCGCCGAACGGCTGTGCGCGCTACTGCCCGGCGATCTTTCTCGCGTGTTCTTTTCCGATTCCGGTTCGGTCGCGGTCGAGGTCGCCATGAAGATGGCGGTGCAGTACTGGATCAATCGCGGCATCCGCGCGCGCACGCAGTTCGTGGCCTTCAAGGGCGGCTATCACGGCGACACCACCGGTGCCATGGCGGTGAGCGATCCGGAGGAGGGCATGCACGCCCTGTTCACCGGCCTGCTGCCGGCGCACCTTGTCGTCGATCTGCCGGTCGACGAAGCGACGACCGCGGCGCTCGACGCGTTGCTGGCGACGCATGCCGAGCATCTTGCCGGCATCATCGTCGAGCCGCTGGTGCAGGGCGCGGGCGGGATGCTGTTCCATGGACCCGACGTGCTGAAGCGGTTGCGCGCGCTCGCCGACAAACACGATCTGCTGCTGATCTTCGACGAGATCTTCACCGGCTTCGGACGCACCGGCACGATGTTCGCCTGCGAGCAGGCGGGTGTCGTTCCCGATATCGTCACGCTGTCGAAGGCGCTCACCGGTGGCACGCTGCCGCTGGCGGCGACAATCGCCACTCAAAAAGTGTTCGAGGCCTTCTGGTCGGACGATCCGGAAAAGGCGCTGATGCATGGGCCGACCTTCATGGCCAATGCGCTAGCCTGCGCCGCGGCCAACGCCTCGCTCGATCTGTTCGAGAGCGAACCGCGGCTCGCGCAGGTGGCGGCGATTTCGCGACAGATGAAGGAGGCGCTCGGCGCTTGCCGCGCCCTGCCGCAGGTGAAGGACGTGCGGGTTTTGGGCGCCATCGGGGTCGTCGAGCTCAACCGCATCGACGACCTCAACGCAATGCGCGCGCGCTTCATCACCGAGGGCACGTTCATTCGTCCGATCGGCAACGTTATCTATCTCACGCCTGCCTTCACCATCGCACCGGACGAACTCAAAGTGCTGACCGACGCCATCGTACGCGTCGTCGGCGCGCTCAACGGTTGACAGAACCGAACAAAAACGCTGCGCCGCGGAAAAGCTGCGCAACAACGCAGGTGCTCTTTGTTTACGAGATTTTTATATGGGTGGCACCTTGCGGAAAGGTGCACGGCAAATTGCCGCACGTTGAGGCAGATCAACTTTCGTCTTGCTTTGTTGACTAACGTTCGATGTGCAACGCGCGGCCGTCGCAACGGCGCGTCGAACGCTACACAATGGAGCAAAAAATGCGGATTGCAAAAATCATTACTCTTGCGGTCGGGGCGATCGCTTTGACGTTCCTCGTGCCGGCGCCTCGCGCCAACGCGATAACCGTCACCGCGCCTGCCGGAATCGAGACCGTGGCGCCGGGCAAGGCCCTGGTGCAGAAGGTGCGTTACGTCTGCCGGCGTTACCGTGTGCATCGCCACGGCCGTTGGTATTGGCGTCAACGCTGCTATTGGACGTCCCCCCGTCCGTATTATCGGCCGCATCGTCGGCCTCACCGGTACTACCGGCACGGCCACTGGTACTACCGCTAACGTAACGGGCGGCCGCGTGCCGCGCGGGCTCTTCACCTCCCCGGCGGGGAGGTGAAGAGGCTTGTTCAGAAGCCAACCGCGCTGCCGTGCAGGTCGTAAGCGTCGGCGCGCTCGATCTTGACCGTGGCGATCTCACCGACGCGTAGCGGCCGGCGGCTCGCGACATAGACGGCGCCGTCGATCTCCGGCGCGTCGGCCATCGAGCGGCCCTTCGAGACGGTCGGGCCGGTTTCATCGATGATGACCTGTTGCCGCGTGCCGACCTTGCGTTTCAGGCGGCGCGCGGAAATCTTCTGCTGCACCTGCATGAAGCGATGCCAGCGTTCGTCCTTGACCTCGTCGGGCACGGCATCGCCGAGATCGTTAGCCGGCGCGCCGGCAACCGGCTCGTATTTGAAGCAGCCGACGCGGTCGAGCGCGGCTTCGTCCAGCCATTGGAGCAGATACTCGAAGTCTGCGTCGGTCTCGCCCGGAAAGCCGACGATGAAGGTTGAGCGCAGCGTCAGGTCGGGCACCAACTCGCGCCAGCGCGCGATGCGCTGAAGCGTCTTTTCCTGCGCCGCCGGCCGCTTCATGCGCTTCAACACATCAGGCGCAGCGTGCTGGAATGGGATGTCGAGGTAAGGCAAAACCTTTCGTTCGGCCATCAGCGGCATGACGTCGTCGACGTGCGGATAGGGGTAGACGTAATGCAGCCGCACCCAGACGCCGAACTCGCTTAGCGCCTGCGCCAAATCGACGAACTTGGCGCGCACCTCTTTGTCGCCCCACGTGCTGGCGGCGTATTTCAGATCGACGCCGTAGGCTGATGTATCCTGCGAAATCACCAGCAGTTCCTTGACCCCGGCCTTCACCAGCTTTTCAGCCTCGCGCAGCACGTCGGCGGCCGGCCGCGACACCAGATCGCCGCGCAGGCGCGGAATGATGCAGAACGAACAGCGGTTGCTGCAGCCCTCGGAAATCTTCAGATAGGCGTAGTGGCGCGGCGTCAGCTTGATGCCTTCCGGCGGCACCAGGTCGAGGAACGGATCGTGCCGCGGCGGCAGCGCCTTGTGCACGGCGTCGACCACGCTTTCGTATTGTTGCGGCCCGGTGATCGCCAGCACGTCCGGGTAGGCCGACGAGATGCTTTCCGGCTCGGCGCCCATGCAGCCGGTGACGATGACCTTGCCGTTTTCCTTCAGCGCGCCACCGATGGCGGCAAGCGATTCCGCCTTGGCGCTGTCGAGAAAGCCGCAGGTGTTGACGATGACGAGGTCGGAGCCGGCATGCTCGCGCGAGAGCTCATAGCCCTCGGCGCGCAGGCGGGTCACGATGCGCTCGGAATCGACCAGCGCCTTGGGGCAGCCGAGCGAGACGAAGCTCACCTTGGGGGCGGGTTTGTCGGTGTCGGGGGCTTGCATAGGGCAGGGACGTAAGGGCGATCGGGCGGGATGGCAAGTCGTGCGCCTTCCGGGCGCTCCGGCTGGCATTTGGCCGCGGCCGCCGCCGGCGCTATGCTGGGCGCACGTTCAACGGAATGGTGCCATGAAAGTCCGGATCGTCCTGCTCGCCCTGCTGTTTGGCGGTATTGTCATGCCCGGCTGGGGACAGGCCCACGCGGCCGACATCGGGATGCGGACGGCGCCAGCCTACAGCCGCAGCCACGCGCTGCCGTTCCCGCGCAGCGCCCGCGCCGCCGCCGTCTGGGGCGAGGGCGCCTGCTGGCGAGACTGCCAGGCGACCTGCACCTGGGGACAGACCGCTTGCCTGTCGCTCGACAGCCAGGGCCGCTGCGTCAAGCACACCGACGCATGCGACCGCATGTGCCAGCGCGACTGCCGCTCGAGCGGCGGGCCTTATCTCGATCCGTTGTTCGACGGGCTGGATTAGCGCGGGCGAGAGAAGTCGGCCTGTTCGCGCTCTGACGAATTCTTGAAGCGGGTTGATTGGACGCCTCCAACGCCCCAGCCGCATGATCGGCTCGTCCGGTCCGCCTGTACGGCCATGCGGATCGCAAGGCGGTGTCGCCAAGGACGATCCGATGGTGTGGGCCATCGTCCGCGGCAAGCTCTATCTCAACCTGAGCCCGGCGGTGCAGACGCTGTGGGCGAAAGACGAGGGGGGCTACATCAAGGCCGCCGACAAGAACTGGCCGGGGGTGTTGAAGTAGGCGAGGCCATGTCGCAGCAGAGATGATGTCGCGAGGCCGGGCCGTTACGGATTTGGCGGAGGGGGAGTCCGCTACTCCCTACTGATATCACAAGCGTATTTCGGATTTCTGGATCGTACCCACGTTCAAACCCACGTTCTGGCGTGGATTTCGACGAATGGCAGCGGACGCCATCGACTCCGAATTTCGCTGCTCCTGTGCCACCCTACCCATGCTCTTGCGACCAACACGGCCTTGCCTAGGTCGGGGGCGAAGGTTCGATGGGCGAAAGCACTGGGTTAACCTCACCAACCTCGCACAAAGCGACACATCCCGCGCGCGCCCAAAAGGCGCGCGCCGCGCCGGATGCCCCTTACAGCGATGCAGGACGGCAAGGACGGGGGGAAATTCACACCCGTTAAATGCGCGGGCTCTCTCGCGACAGAGTCCGAGCAACACGACGAGACCGAGCCGTTGGCTAACGGCGGCATTGAGCGCGCGCCAAGCCTTGTAACGCTCGGTAACGGTTTTTGTAACGCGCGGGCGTCTGCTCCACCTTGATGGCGGCGGTGGCGCAAGCGGTGGCTGGATTGTTCATTCCCGAAAAGAAGTGTTGGCCGTATGTTACCCTCAGAGTTAAATTTCAATATTGGCCTGTTTTGAACAGACTCTTTGTTGGGCCGGTTGGACGATGATTCTCGTTCTGACCCCGTTGCCGAGCGCACCTGCCCCCCAACCCCCATGCGTGTACGGCGTAAGCGGAGGTGGGATACCATTGGATTTCTGGTTGACGCGACCACGGGACCTGGCCGCCGGCGCAATCGATTGCAACAAAAACTGCAATCTTTGTTGCAAAGCTTTGAAGTGGATTTGGCGGTTCGCGTGCCGCCGGTGACTGGGTCAGGCCGCGATCGCGTTCTGCGGCGCCTTGAAGTTCCACGGCAGCAGCAGATCGATTTCGGAATTGGCATGGCCGGCGGCGAGTGCCTCGAGCGTTGCCTTTATATAGGCGAACGGTTCGACGCCGTTGAGCTTGCACGTACCGATGAGCGAAGCCAGGCGGGCCCAGTTTTGGCCGCCCTCGTCGTGGCCGACGAATAGCGAATTCTTTCTGTTCAGAGTCAGCGGCCTGATGAGATTCTCGACCGGATTGTTGTCCATCTCGATGCGGCCGTCGTCGAGATAAAGGCAGAGCCCCTCCCAGTGGTTGGCGAGATAGGCGAGCGCCTCGCCCATTTTGGATTTCGGCGACAGTCGCTGGCGCTGGGTCGCGATGAAAGCTTCGAGGTCGACGATCAGCGGCTTGGCGTGCTCCTGCCGGACGGCGCGGCGCTGAGCGGGAGACGAGCCGCGGATTTGCTTTTCGATCGCGTAAAGAGCGGCAATGCGCTGCAGGATCTCCTCGCCGATGGGCGAGCCGGCTTCCGGCATCGCATCGATTACTTCACGCCTGCCGTGGCTCCAACAGTAGGCGAGCTTGAGCGGAGAGCCGCCCTGGCGCTCAGCTCTTTGCAGTCGATTGTAACCGGTGAAGCCATCGACCTGCAGCACGCCGTCAAAACCGACGAGCATCTCTTCCGCGTAGCGGCCGGCACGTCCCGGCGCATAGCGGAACACCACGCCGGGCGGATCGGCACCGCCGAAGGGGCGCTCATCGCGCGCCAGCGCCCACAGGTAACCGGTCTTGACCTTGCCCCGCCCCGGATCGAGGACCGGGGCGGTGGTCTCGTCCATGAACAGCTTTGTGGAGCGTTTGAGCACCTCGGCCATTCGCTCGACGATGGGACCCAGATGGAAGGCGGCGCGGCCCACCCAGTCGGCCAGCGTCGAGCGGTCGATCGGCACGCCGTGGCGGGCAAAAACCTGGGCCTGGCGGTACAGCGGCAGGTGCTCGGAATACTTGGAGACGATCACCTGCGCGATCAGCGCTTCGGTCGGCAGCCCGGCCTCGATCAGATGCGCCGGCGCCGGCGCCTGGCTCACGCCAGCCCGCCCTTTCGGGCAGGCATAACGCGGGCGGATGGTGACGATCACCCGGAACTGGGCCGGGATCACATCCAGCCGCTCGCTGCGGTCCTCTCCGATCCTGACCATGTCCCCGCAACCGCAGGGGCAAGCGATGCTTGCGGGCTCGATCACCTGCTCAACGCGCGGCAAATCCTTAGGGAGAGCGCGGGAGCGCCTCTGCGCGCGTTTGGCATTGGCCTCACGGGAAGCTCCGGGTCGGCGCTCGACGGATTCGCGGCTTTCTGCGATCGCAGTCTCGATATCCTCGAAGGCGAGTTGCTGCTGATCGGCATCGAGCTTCTCCGACCGCGGGCCGAACCGCGCCCGGCGCAGTTCGCGCACCAGATACTCAAGCCGGGAATTGGCTTGCTTGAGAATGGCGTTCTCCCTTCAAGGTGGACTTCTCCACCGCGAGCTGGGACTTCTCTGCTGCGAGCTTGGATGTCTCTGCTTCGAGCCGCATACGTGCCGAGCGCTCTTGATCGAACTCGGCGAGCATCTTGGCCTGCGCCTCGAATGCCGCGCGCACATCAGCCGGCAGGCTTGCGAGACGAGCAGGATCAATGGCGTCGACCATGCGCGAAGCATAACCGGTCGCTCTCGACAGCACCACGCAAAGCTGCGCGATGATTTAATCCGCCGCACTTGGCGTGCGCACGACCGGGACTGCTACGCGCTTCCAATCCAGCCCCTCAAACAGCGCCTCGAACTGGGCCCGGGACAGCCGCATCACCCCGTCGCGTATCTGCGGCCAGGCAAACTGGCCACTCTCCAGCCGCTTGTAGATCAGCACCAGGCCGGTGCCGTCCCACACCAGGATCTTAACCCTGTCCCCGCGCTTGGAACGAAAAACCACCGTCACCCCGGAATGCGGGTCGAGCCCCAGTTCGTTCTGAACCGTTGCCGCCAGACCATCATGGCCACGCCGGAAATCGACCGGGCGCGTCGCGATAACGATCGGCAGTCGCTGGCCGGGAATGATCACCGCCGCGCGTCCAGCGCCAATACGATCTCGGCAATCCGCTTCGCTGCGGTCTCCGCCGGCAGGCTGACCGTGATGCCGTTCATCTCGATGCCGATCCGCTCGCGCGTGACGGAACCCGGCTCACCTTGCTCCCCAGCGATCGCCAGCGGCACGAACACCGCGTCCTCCACCTTCTCCTCGGCCCCTGAGAAAGCCGACAAGCGGCCTTCTCGCGCTGCGCGCCGCCACAGCGTCAATTGCTGTGGTGATATACGGTGCCGGCGCGCCACCTCGCTGACCCTGGCCCCCGGCTCGAAGCTCTCGCGTACGATCTGCGCCTTCACGTCATCAGGCCAACTTCGGCGTCCGCTCGGACCCTCGATCACCTCAAGACGACCAGCAAACCCTTCCACGACCTGCTCGTCGGGCGCTTCCCTCTCGAAATCCATTCCGTTCTCCGGCTTGATTCAGCCGCAGAATGAAACGTGATTGAAATGATCGGAAGCCCTCAATTCAATGGGAGCCACACACCGCTTACAAAAAATGCGACGATATCTAATCGATCAAAAACGAGTTTTTGTTAACAACATCATTGTCACCCTTCCGGCGAACACTGAACTCAAAGAGCCAGAAGTGAAGGGCCCAGGAAACCCGGGAAACGACCCAAACAAGGCCCGACCGATAATGGTTTCGGTTCCTGCAGGTCACAGCGTTGTCGGTATAATCGACGGACAACACAGAGTCTTCTGCTATCATGAGGGCACCGACGAACTTGAACCAAAGATCGCGGTCCTCCGCCAACGTCAACATTTGTTGGTCACAGGCATCATTTATCCGCCAGGCACCAAGGACAAAGCTCGGCTTGAGTTCGAGGCTCGCCTATTTTTAGAAATCAATGATACGCAAACACGGGCGCGACCAGCGCTACGGCAAGACATTGAAACGATCGTTCGCCCGTTCTCCGGGATTGCCGTCGCTCGTCGTGTCATAGCCGACCTTGCAAAGCACGGCCCCTATGGAGGCCTCTTTCAACTTGCTTATTTTGATTCACCCATGAAAATAAAGACATCCTCTATCGTAAGCTACGGCCTTCGTCCTCTTGTCAAGTTTGATGGGAACGACAGCCTATATTTTGCATGGAAGAATCAGAACAAAGACAGACTGAAAGCTCGCGAAAAGAAATCGACAAAAGGCACGGGATATGATGACGATATCGCGCTCTTGGAAGATTATGTCGAGTTCTGCGTCAAGAGTTTGAACGACTTCTTTTTGGAAGCGAAACTCGCCTACGGAACGTCAAATTGGGACTTGGAGAGCAGCAATCCCTCAGCGCTGTTACGTCCGACGTCTATAAACGGACTCATCGCATGTCTTCGCCGCGTGATTGAACACAAAATGCCTTTGTCGCGTGACGCTCATAATGGCCTGCCCCCTGAAAAGTGGTCCTCCCTGAAGTAGGCTTTTGAGCCAAAGGAGGACATTTGAATGCCCCAGAAGAAACACAAGCCCGAAGAGATCGTGGCGAAGCTGCGCCAGGTGGACGTGTTGTTGTCGCAAGGTCGGCCGGTCGCGGAAGCGGTGCGCTCGATCGGCGTGACGCAGTTCACGTATTACCGCTGGCGAAAGGAATTCGGCGGCCTGAAGAGCGATCAGGTGAAGCGGCTGAAGGAGCTGGAGAAGGAGAACGAACGGCTGCGCAAGGCCGTGTCGGACCTGACGCTCGAGAAGCTGGTTCTGAAGGAGGCCGCATCGGGAAACTTCTGAGCCCCGCCCGCCGCCGTCGCTGCGTTGACCACGTCATGGCGAAGTTCTCAGTCTCGGAACGTTTCGCCTGCCGTGTTCTCGACCAGCATCGTTCGACCCAGCGCAAGAAGCCGAGGGGCCGCGCCGACGAGGCGGCTCTGACCGCGGACATCATCCGGCTCGCTACCCGGTATGGTCGCTACGGCTACCGCCGGATCACGGCGATGCTGAGGTCGGAAGGTTGGTCGGTGAACGTCAAGCGCGTCGAACGGATCTGGCGACGGGAGGGGCTGAAAGTGCCGCAGAAGCAACCGAAGAAGGGCCGCCTCTGGCTGAATGACGGGTCCTGCATCCGCCTTCGGCCGGAGCGCCCCAACCATGTCTGGTCCTACGACTTCGTCGAGAGCCGGACCCATGAAGGCCGAAAGTTCCGCATGCTCAACGTCATCGACGAGTTCAGCCGGGAATGCCTGTCGATCCGCATTGCCCGCAGGCTCAACTCTACCGACGTCATCGACGTCCTGTCGGACCTGTTCATCCTGCGCGGAATCCCCGGTCACATTCGTTCGGACAACGGCCCCGAATTCATTGCCAAGGCGGTGCGTGAGTGGATCGTGGCGGTCGGGGCCAAGACCGCCTTCATCGAGCCGGGCAGCCCTTGGGAGAACGGCTATTGCGAGAGCTTCAATTCCAAGCTGCGCGACGAGCTCCTCAACGGCGAAATCTTCTACAGCCTGGCCGAGGCAAGGATCGTTATTGAATCCTGGCGTCGCCATTACAATACCGAACGCCCACACTCATCGTTAGGCTACAGACCACCAGCACCAGAGGCCGTGCAATGGCCGGCTCCGCTCCGCGGACCAGCTTCGCCGGCCGCACCAGCCATGGTGCCAAAACCCGTCATGCACTAAGACTCAACCCGGACCACCCGATAGGGGCAGGCCATTAGCGGCCGACATGAAACACTTCTTTGGTTCACCAAGGGGGACGAATATTTTTTCAATTTAGACGATGTTCGCGTACCCCAAAAGTACCCAGGTAAGCGCCACTACAAGGGTCCAGCAAAAGGCGAATTCAGCGGAAACCCGCTTGGAAAAAATCCAGGCGACGTGTGGGATATCCCAAACGTCAAAGGGAATCACATTGAGAAGGTGGAACACCCTTGCCAATTTCCCGTAGCCCTAGTGCAAAGGCTTGTGCGCGCGCTATGTCCAAAGGGCGGCGTCGTCTTCGACCCGTTCATGGGAACGGCGTCGTCCGGGGTAGCGACCCTCACGGAAGGACGGCGTTTTTTGGGCGCGGAGTTGAAACAGAAATATTTCAGGTTGGCGACAACTAGAGTCAAAGCGGCTGCCCATGGACAGGCTCAGTTCCGCCCCCTCGAAAAACCAATTCTCAGGCCCGACCCACGATCAGAGGTTGCCAGAATTCCTGCTCATTTCAAGGTCGCTGCCGAATAGCGCGTCGGCCGAGCCGGCTAGGCGACACAGCAGCTACCGCCACCCCCTCGGCACCGCCCGCGGATCCCAGTCGATGCTCCTGATCCTCGGCCCCTCCCAGCCCCGGCTCGTCAGCGCCGTCACCGCCCACACCAGCGCATCGAGCCGGTCGGGCGAGGCGCCGGCAGAAGAAAGCCGCAGCGGCAAGGCCGTGGCGCCAGCCTCACGCTGCACCGCACCCGGTTCCCTACCGTTAATTAACAAATGCCGCGCCGGGGCCCGTGGTAATCTTTGCCCACAGGGCGACGTTCTGTCTTCAAGGGCAAGGAAACGTCGATGAAACTCCCATCATATCTCCAAGGCGAACAGCTCAAGACGCACGTTATCGCGCTCCTCCTCGGCGCGGTGGCGGCGATGACGATCGGCTTCGGCTGGGGCGGCTGGATGCTCGGCAGCACGGCGCAGAAGATGGCGAACGACAAGGTCAACGCCGCGGTGGTGACGCTCTACACGCCCCAATGCGTCAGGCATTTCGAGGCGCAGAGCAACATGCCGGCGCATTGGGCCGCGCTGAAGAAGGCCAACGCCAACTATGACCAGCAGGACTTCATCGAAAAAGCCGGCTTCGCCACGCCGCCAACCGCCAAGACGCCGAACGACGACGTCGCCGACGCCTGCGCCAACAAGCTGACCGCCGCGCTCAAGAAACTGCCGGCGAAGGATGTCGCGAAGCTCACGAAGAGCTGAGCGCCGGACGCAACGGGCATAGCGCCGGCTCAAACGGAAAGGGCCTTCCCCGCATTCGCGGGGAGGAGCGGAAGAGGCTTGTGCCCGCAGCCCTGGATTCCGGGCTCGCTCGCTGCGCTCGCGCCCCGGAATGACGGCTCCTGCCCCTCACTCGCCCGCCGCCCCGCTTGCGGGGAGAGGGAATAGAGCGCGCGGCATGACCCCGCGCCTGACGTGATCCCCAATTTGATCGCGTTCAGAAGTAGAGACCTTGGGGTTTATGGTCCTTGGTTGATGGGACGCTGAGGGCCATCTCAGCCGGGGTCAGACCGCCCAGCTTCGAGTGTGGCCTAGACGGTGTTGTAGTCCTGGCGCCATTCAGCCAGCACGGTCCGCGCGCGCTTAGCGTAGTCTTGTCACAGCCTTGTAAGAGTCTGCAGCATTTGATTCGTGGATGCCATCGTCTTGGTATTCGCGCCGTACGCTTGTTGCGCCATGATCATCGACGTAAACTGGTTGGAAATATCGGTGTTTGATGCTTCAAGCGAGCTGCCGACGATTTGACCTGTGGCGCCGGCTATGGCTGTCCCTGATGCAGTCGTTGGGGTATAGGTGCCGCCGTCGCCTTGTTTGAGAAAATTCTGTCCATTGAACGTTGACAAAGGAATCTCTGCTAGACTGACGGTCTTGCCGCTTGAAAAGGTTCCCTGCAATTGTCCCTTGGAGTTGATCGACAGGCTCTCAAGTTTTCCTTCATTGGTGGGCAAATTCGCGGCGTTGACTTGTAGGGCTTGGGGTGCACCGCCCGTCGCGTTGCCAGTGGAAGGGTCGACCGGGTTCCCCATCAGATAGTAGCCAGCACCATTGACGAGATACCCATTGCTGTCGGTCTGAAAATCGCCCCGTCGTGTGTATACCGGGCTGCTATCAGAAATGCTGGGCTGACCACCGCTGGCGACTGCCGACGGTTTCTGGACGGTGAAATAACCGTCACCTTGGACTGCCATATAGGTGCTCGTCTTTGCGGTTTGAATCGCTCCCTGCAGGGTGTTGTTGTTTTTCGACTGCGCCTGTACTCCACCCGAGGATTGGTCGGCAGAGCCCTGTGAGTTCAGCAGGTCCTGGAAGCTCGTATCCGTGGTCTTGTACGCGGGCGTCTGCGAATTGGCGATATTGCCGGAAATATTTTGCAGAGCGAATGTCTGCGCTTGCATGCCCGCAACAGAGGAGGAAAGTGA
>CAWGGL010000025.1:0-331456 GCA_963822085.1 uncultured Pseudomonadota bacterium | reverse complement strand
GCGGTGGGACATCGCTCCAGTTTATAGCCTGGACAGCCTGCGACAATGGCTCCCGATGCATGGGTGCCGCCGCACGAGAAAAACCCGGCCGCGAGGCCGGGTTTGACAGTCGATCGCCGTTCTCGGGGCGGCGGCTTACTTGTTGACCGACTCCTTGACCTTCTGCGCCGCGTCCTTGGTTGCGTCGGCAGCCTTGTCGGCCGCGTCCTTCGCCTGGCCATACGCATTCTGCGCCTTGCCGGCGAGCTGTTCGCCCTTGCCTTCGGCCTCGGTCTGCTTGTCGTTGGTTGCCTTGCCGGCAACTTCCTTCGCCTTGCCCTTGACGTCCCGGGCGGTGCCTTCGATGCGGTCTTTATTCATATGTGCTAGTCTCCCGACGTTCGTGTTGTCGTTACCGAGTTCAACGAACGAACCGAAGCTTGCGTTCCGCAATCGCTGCGGCGCCCGCATGGCGGCCGCGCATGCCGATATTGTGATGGAACATAGCAAAGCGACGCGACCCCGCGCGGGCGTGCTGCCAGCGCGGGGCGGTCTGCCGGTCAATGGCGCGACACGCGTTCGGTTACTTCTTCATGGAGCTGCCCGAGCCGGTCGTGCTGATGTGCGGATTGGTCGTGCACGCCGCACCTTTGGAGCCCTTCTTACAGGCGGACAGGCTCGCGAACTTGCAGTTCAGCGTGCCCATCTTGGTTTTCATGCAATATTTCTTGCTGCCGATGACCCGGGCCGATTTGCTCATCGAGCTCTTGTCCATGGTGGTGCTTTTGCCCATCGACGACGTGCCGGCCGCATTGGCGAGGGACACGCCGGCGACCAGTGCGACGGCGGCAATAAGAGTGGTGATCATTTTCATGCGAGACCTCCTTGGTGTCGTGCCGCGATCTCAGGTGCGGCGCTTTCGACAACGGGCTCCATGAAACTCGGTTCCCGGAACTTCTCGGGTATGGAAAGAAAGTATCTGGACCTCGCTATTGCAATACCGTGCGCTTGCAAGCGGCCGGGCAGTTTGCCCGGCCGCCGCACGATGTTCCGGTCCATCGGGAACGCCGATCAGGTCTCCAGGATGGCGACCACGACGTGGGTATCCGGATTGATGACCAGGATCTGGTCGCTCACCAGGATGTAATCGTAGCCGCGCCATTCCGGATAGATCTCCACCACGCGGCTCGGCAGCGAGTAGTAATGCACGTGCTCCGGCACGCGCACGCCCACGTGCACCGAGATGTTCAGGTGCGCCGGCTCGACCTTCTTCTGCTTGATGATGGTCGTGATCTTGGTGCGCTGCTGGGTAGTCAGCTTGGCACTGCTGGCCAAGGCGCCCTGGCCGGTGGTGGTGTTTTCTTTGGTGGTGCCGGACTTCGACTCGGTCGCGGCGCCATGCTTGCTGCCGGTGGCTTTCTCGTGCGTCGTACTCGCGCTGCCGGACGTCTTCTCGGACGTGCTGCTCGACGCCTTGCCGCTGGTTTCGCTCTTGCTGCGCTCGGGCGACGTGGTGCCGGTTTCGGTGCCGGACTTGGTGTCCGTCTTCGCACCGGTCTTCGCATCGGTCTTGGCACCGGTTTTGGCGTGGCTGTTTTCCTCGACCTTCGCGCCGGTGGTGCTGTGCTCGTTGAGCTTGGTATTGGCGCTGGTTCCCGGCTTGAGGGTATGCGTCGAGCCGCCGGTCTCGCCCTGGTCGGTCGTTGCCGCCGCGCCGTGGTGCTGGCCGGCGTGCATGCTGGGTGCGATCTTGGCGGGCGGTGCGTGTTGCTGGGCCTCGGGCGCGCGTTCCGGTTTGACCGGTCCGTTCACGCCTTGCGCCGCCGTGGCGCCTGCGCCGAGCAGCACGGTGGCTGCAACAGCCGATAACAGGGGTGTCGTTCTCATTGGGATGCCTCCTCTGGACACCCCCCCGAACGCCCCGCTCACGACGATGGAAACGCCCTATACGCGGTGACGTTCCGTAATTTCACGGACGTTCCCTTGCGGCGGGTTCCCGCCATTGCCTTCGCGCCGGCCGCCAAGGCAGGGTGGTCCCGTGCAGGGGGAGGGAAGCTTGGCGATTCTGTCGTCTACCGTCGATGTCAACGCGGCCGAATTCCGCGCCAATGCCGAGCGCATGCGCGCGCTCGTCGACGAGCTGAAGGAACGCCGCGCCGAAGCCGCCCTGGGCGGGCCGCAACGGGCGCGCGAGCGTCATGTCGCGCGCGGAAAGCTGCTGCCGCGCGACCGCGTGATGAACCTGATCGATCCCGGCGCGCCGTTCCTGGAGCTGTCGCCGCTGGCCGCGGCGGCCATGTACGACGACGCCATCCAAGGCGCCGGGCTGATCACCGGCATCGGCCGCGTCGAGGGCCGCGAGTGCATGATCGTTTGCAACGACTCGACCATCAAGGGCGGCACCTATTACCCGATGACGGTGAAGAAGCACCTGCGCGCCCAGGAGATCGCGCGCGAGAACCGGCTGCCGTGCATCTATCTCGTCGACTCCGGCGGCGCCAACCTGCCGCACCAGACGGACGTCTTCCCGGACCGCGAGCATTTCGGCCGCATCTTCTATAACCAGGCGACGCTGTCGTCGATGCGCATTCCGCAAATCGCCGTGGTGATGGGCTCGTGCACCGCGGGCGGCGCCTATGTGCCGGCGATGTCGGACGAGACCGTCATCGTCAAGAACCAGGGCACCATCTTCCTCGGCGGCCCGCCGCTGGTGAAGGCGGCGACCGGCGAGGTGGTGAGCGCGGAAGACCTCGGCGGCGCCGACGTGCACGCGCGCAAGTCCGGCGTCGCCGATCATTACGCCCAGGACGACCATCACGCCCTGAGCATCGCGCGCCGCATCGTGTCGCATCTCAATACGGACAAGCGCGTCGATATCCCGATCGCGGCGCCGCGCGATCCGGCGTTCGACATTGGTGAGCTGGACGGCATCGTGCCGGCCGATCTCAAGAAGCAGTACGACGTGCGCGAGGTGATCGCGCGCCTGGTCGACGGCTCCGAGTTCGACGAGTTCAAGCAGCTCTACGGCACCACGCTGGTCACCGGCTTCGCGCATATTCACGGCATGCCGGTCGGCATCCTCGGCAACAACGGCATCCTGTTCTCGGAAAGCGCGCTGAAAGGCGCGCACTTCATCGAGCTGTGCTGCCAGCGCCGCATTCCGCTGCTGTTCCTGCAGAACATCGTCGGCTTCATGGTCGGCCGCGAATACGAAGCCGGCGGCATCGCCAAGGACGGCGCCAAGCTGGTGACGGCGGTCGCCTGCGCCCAGGTGCCGAAGGTGACGCTGATCGTCGGCGGCTCTTATGGGGCCGGCAATTACGGCATGTGCGGCCGCGCCTATAGCCCGCGCTTCCTGTTCACCTGGCCGAACGCGCGCATTTCGGTGATGGGCGGCGAGCAGGCGGCCTCCGTGCTCGCCACCGTCAAGCGCGACAACATCGAAGCGGGCGGCGGCGCCTGGTCGGAAGTGGAAGAAGAGGAATTCAAGGCCCCGATCCGCGACCAGTACGAGGAAGAGGGCAATCCCTATTACGCCACCGCGCGGCTGTGGGACGACGGCATCATCGCGCCGAGCGAAACGCGGCGGGTGCTGGCGCTGGCGTTTTCCGCCGCGCTCAATGCGCCGGTGCCGGAGACGAGGTTTGGCGTGTTTAGGATGTGAGGGGAGGTCTCACGCCTTCTTTCGCTTCTTTTCCGGCAATTTCGCCGCCTTGCGCAGGGCCGCGTTGATACGACTTTGCCATCCGCTGCCGGTGCAGCGGAAATAGGTGACGACATCGTCGTCAAGCCGCAGACTGACGGACTGTTTCGGTTTGACCAGACGCGGCCGCCCGCGCCGGACGAGCTTGTCGCCCTCATAGAGGTCGGCATGAATGAAAAAGTCGTCGGTCAACTCCGGTGCATCGTCGGGGTCAACCCAGGTGCTTTTTCCAGCGCGTCTCTTCTTTGCCATGAGCATATCTCATCGAAATGATGCGGCGGCTGTTCCCGCGCGGTGTCCAGACGAGGACCACCATTCGTCCCTTCAGGAAGCCGGCGCTGATGAAGCGAGGTTCTCCGTACTCCATCCGCTCGTCCGCGACGGTCGCGTGGCGCCCGGCGAAAACCTCGCTGGCGTCGGCGAAGTCAAGGCCGCGCCGCTCAAGAGTTATGGCCCGCTTGGCAGGATCGAAGGTGATTTTCATCCATGATTATTGTATATACAATAATTCGGGCAATTCAAGGGCAAAAGCCGGTTTCTCACCGCCCCAATAGCCACAACACCGCGCTCAACACGACACTCAAAATAATCGACGTCACGATCGGGAAATAGAACGTGGTGCTGCCGCGGGTGAACACGATGTCGCCGGGCAGGCGGCCCAAGCCGAGCTTGGCGATGAAGGGCCACGCGAGCCCCGCCAGCACCAGAATGACGCCCGCGACGATCAGAAATCGTGCCATGTCGTCCTCGCGAGAATTCAAATAAGGTGCGGGGCCGGGGCGAGCAAGGCAAGCCGGAAACGCGCGACGAGAAGGGAGCACTCCATGTCCGAAACCTACAAATCCGCCCTCATTGTCGGCGCCGGCTCGGGCCTGTCTGCCTCCATCGCGCGGACCTTCGCCAAGGCCGGGATGTCCGTCGCGCTGGCGGCGCGCTCGGCCGCCAAGCTCGACGAATTCGTGCAGGCGACCGGCGCGAAAGCTTACAACTGCGACGCCGCCAAGCGCGACGAGGTGGAGAAGCTGTTCGCCGATCTCGACAGCGCGGGTGCGACCCCCGACGTCGTCGTCTACAACGCCAGCGCCCGCGCGCGCGGGCCCCTCATTGAGCTCGATCCGGCCGAGGTGCAGAACGCGCTCACCGTCTCCGCCTTCGCCGGCTTCCTGGTGGCGCAGGCGGCGGTCAAACGCATGTTGCCCAAGGGGCGCGGCGCGGTGCTGTTCACGGGCGCTTCTGCCAGTGTGAAGGGCTATGCCCAGTCGGCGCCCTTCGCCATGGGCAAATTCGCGCTGCGCGGGCTAGCGCAGAGCATGGCGCGCGAGCTCAGCCCCCAGGGCATCCACGTCGCGCACTTCGTCATCGACGGCGGCATCAAGAGTGCGCGCCGGCCCGAGCCGCCCGACAAGCCGGACTCCATGCTCGATCCCGACGCCATCGCGCAAACCTACCTGCACATCCTGCAGCAGCCGCGCAGCGCCTGGACCTGGGAAGTGGAATTGCGGCCGTGGGTGGAGAAGTTCTGACACAGAGTTTGTCATTCCGGGTTCGCTCGCTCACGCTCGCGCCCCGGAATGACGGGACATAGAGCCCTCTCACGCCTCTGTGATCGCCAAGTGATCTTCATGTGATCACCCGATTCAAGCCCCGTTTACCGCCTGCGCCTAGCCTCGCGGCCGACGGGGGAGTTTGCGTTCATGGTCGCGGTCGTCAACGGCTATCTCTGCTTCACCACGTGCGACGCCAAGCAAGCCAAGCAGGGCAAGGACCCGAACGCCAAACCGGGCGAAACACCGGATGAGGCCAAGAAGAAGCATGGCCTTAACGGCCAGCCCGCCACCGTCCTCGACGGCGTGCTGAAGAACCTCAAGAACGCGCTCGATCCGAGCAAGAGGGGCGACCCCGGCAATCCGGTCTCGGGCCAGTCGCTGCCGGGCGACGCTAGTCGTCATCGTCCGCGTCATCGCGCATCGACGTGCTCGCCTGAGGAACGGCCCCGCCCCGGAATGACCCGTTAGATCGTCACGACCACATTGCCGAGCGTGCCGCGCTCCACCGCCTCGTGCGCGGCGGCGATGTCTTCCAGCGCATAGGTCGGCTGTGCCACGCGGTTGATCAGCGTGCCGGCTTCGAGCGCGGTGTTGATGCCGGCGATGGCGCGCGCGCGCTCGGCGGCGTCGAGCTCGTAGACCAGGAAGAACTGCAGGCGGATCGACTGCGTGAGGCAGAAGAACGCCGGCACGGTCGCCTCGGCGCCGGTGCCGTAGATGATCACGCTGCCCTTCGGCTTCAGGATACCGGGCATGAGATGCGCGTTGGCCGTGAAGTCCAGTTCGATCATCGCATCGGCGCCGCGCTTGGCCGTCAATTCCATCACCCGCGCGATCACGTCGTCGTTCTTGTAGTCGATGGTCTCGTCGGCGCCGGCCTCGCGCGCCACTGCCGCCTTTTCGTCCGACGACACCGTGGTGATGACGCGGGCGCCCTGGGCCTTGGCGAACTGGATGGCGTATTGGCTCACCGACCCGGCGCCGCCGGAGACGAAGACGGTTTTGTCGGTGTCGGCGCCCGCCAGCGTCACCGCGTGGATCGCGGTCATTGCCGGAATGCCGAGGCAGGCGCCTGCCTCGAAGCTCACGCGCTCGGGCAGCGGCACCGCCAGCGCCGCCGGCAGCGTGATGTATTCCGCCGCCGTGCCGAACGGGCGCCGCCATTGGCCGTTCCACACCCAGACGCGCTCGCCCACGCGCGAGGGCGACACGCCGTCGCCGACCTCGTCGATGACGCCGGCACCGTCGCTCTGCGGGATTACCCGCGGCCAGGCGATCTTGCGCGTCGCGCCTGCGCGCGATTTCACGTCGGACGGATTGACCCCGGAGGTGGCGAGCTTGACCCGCACTTCGCCTGTGTGGGGGTGCGGCGTCTCCACCTCGTCGACGCGCAGCACCTCGCGCGCTCCGCCGTTCTGTTCGTAATAGGCCGCCCGCATCGTTCGTGTCCTCCCTCGGTTACCGAACGATAGCAACGGTATCGGGCGGCGGCCACACGGGTTCCAGCGCTTGTCCGCAGTTGCGAGGGCCGCGCCGGCACCCCAAATCAATCTCAGGACGTTACTCGCGGGGCGCCGGTACGCGCGCGTGCGGCCGGTCCCTTTCACATCGCAACGATTCCGACAGGGGAGGTTCGCACCATGCGCTATCGCGTCTACAGCGGTCCCAAGGGATCGGATGACATTTCTCCGCTCGCCAAGGACAAGATGCTGTTCAAGGAATTCGCCACCATGGACCAGGCGCTGGCCTGGTCGCGCCACGTGAGCGCGGAGGGGCGCACGCCGCTCCTGATCGAGGGTGACGACGGCACCCGCATGGACCGGCGGGCCATCGCGGACGCCCTTGGGGTCGGTCACCGGGAGCAGGTCGGGCGCTGACCGGGCGGCCTGCAGGGCGCCACGCCACGCCTGGCGGCAGGGGCCGCTTTGCGGCGGGACGGGCCTCAGGCCCGCCTCCAAGGTGCATCTTGAGGGTCCAGCGGCAGGGTTCCCGAGGGGACCTTGCGGGGGCCTTTTGCACTGTTGTGGTAACCTGTAACCTTCTATTTAAGATGCTGAAAATGCTTAATTTATTGGTAAAAAAACTTCGCCCGCGGGCGAAATTTGCTGCTATAAATGGCTTATGAGTACACGTTCAGCCAAGAGTCCCCGGCAGTCCACCAAAACGACCGGGCGGACCACCGAAAAGACGACCAAAACGGCCAAGAAGGCGGCCAAGGGCACGACCAAGAGCGGGCGGACGGCCGCCAGCAAGGCGGCGAAGTCGGCGCGGCAGGCCGTTGCCAAGTCCACCAGCGCCACCAAGCCGGCGAAATCCGCCAAAACGGTCAAGACGGCCAAAACGACCGCCAAGACAACGGTCAAGGCAACGGTCAAGACCGCCAAAGCGGCCAAAGCTGCGCCGAATAAGACCTCGGCGAATAAGGCTGCGCCCAACAAGGCGGCGCCCAACAAGGCTGCGCCGAGCAAGGCCGTGCCGTTCACGGCCCTTTCGCCTGAATTTGCCGCCGCCGCGGCCATGATCCGCACCGCCAGCCCGCCCATGCAGCCGGCGCCGGCCGCTCCGGTGATGCCGGTGCGCAACCACAAGTACCGCGTAGGCGAAACCGTCTACTATACCTCGCCGTCCTTCGGCCGGGCCGCCGCCACGGGCAGCTACACCGTGGTCCGCCTGCTGCCCTCCGACGGCGAGGAGCAGCAGTACCGGATCAAGAGTTCGGGCGAGGCCTTCGAGCGCGTGGCCAAGGAGAGCCAGCTCGACCGCGCCTGACGCCGCGCTTTCGCCTTGCCATCGGCTATGATCTCTTCCGGGGTTGCGGTGCGTTGCCGCCGCGGCCGGGAGGAGGACGCCAGGGATGCCGATCTACATCACGCAAGGGCGCTACACCCGCGAGGCCATCAAGGGCATGATGGCGCGTCCGGAAGATCGCGCCGATGCGGTCTCGCGCCTCCTGGCCAAAGCCGGCGGACGCCTTCTCGGCTATTACCTGACCTTCGGCGACTACGATTTCATGACCATCGCAGAAATCCCGAGCGACCTGCAGGCGGCCACGGTGCTGCTGGCGGCTGCGGGCTCCGGCGGCGTCACCGATCTGCGCACCACCGTGGCGATGAACGCGGTGGAGGCGAAGGGCGCGTTCGCCGGCGCCAGCGATCTCGCGCCCGGGTTCAAGTCGGCGGGAGGCGCGTGAACGGGCGATGAGGGGCATGCCGTTATCGCGCATTGCGTTGTCGGCGTCCGCGCTGGCGCTGGCGGTGCTCGCCGTGCTGGCGGTGCTTGACCGCCTCGGCGACAACGCGCGCGCGGCGGCGCGGCAGGCGCTGCTCATGCGCGCGGCCGAGCTCGAGCGCAGCGCGCTTGTGCCGGGTTCCATGCTCCCCTGCGTCGATGGCACTGCCGGCGAGGCGGTCGGCAACGCTTGCGAGGCGCGCGTGTTTGCCACGCCCCAGAGCACCGCCGCTGCGGTCGCCTATATGGGCGCGCGCATCGATCTGTTGGACGACGCGCGGGCGCTGATCCGCCGCGGCGACAAGCGCGTCAAGGCGGCGCTCACCGGCACCCGGCGCGTGGTGGCGCTCGACCGTTACGGCATCGCCGCCCACGTGCTGTCGCGCCGCGACGGCTGCACGGCCAAGAAATGCGATGTCTTCGCCATGCTCGACGATGCCGATGCGCTGAAGGCCAATCTCAGGGCGCAGACCTTCGACCAATACGTCTCGCGCTATGCCGGCCATTGGGACGGGGCCAAGCCCGCGCCGGCGGTGTCCGCGCGTCCGTCCGGTAGCCCGGTTGCCAGCGCCGGCGATGCGGCGTCATCCGAGCCGGCCGCCGGCGCGGCGCATGCCGAAGCCGCGCCGCCCCCGGCGTCGGTGGTGCGCCAGCCCCGCGCCGAGCACAAGCCGGTATCGGCGCGCTGGCATTTCCCCTCCGCCGACTCCATACCGGCCATCAGCATCATGACGCCCGAGCCCAAGCTGCCCAACGTTACGGCCAAAGCGCTCAATCGCGATACCGCGCGCAAGGAGGCGATCGAGCGGCGCAAGGAGGGTAAGGACCCGGCCGCCGGGACCTCCCAAGACTCCAACAATGGCGTGGCCAACAAAGCAACCAAGCGCAAAGCGTCCAAGACCAAGAAAGAAGCCGAGAAGAAACAGCAGGAGCCAGGCGCGCCGCTCCAGCTCACGCGCTAAGATGACAGCTTGAGTCTGGGGCCCAGCATGTTCTCTTCCGTTCTGATCGCCAATCGCGGCGAAATCGCCTGCCGCATCATCCGCACCGCCCGGCGCTTAGATCTGCGCACGATCGCGGTCTATTCCGAGGCCGACGCGCGCGCGCTGCATGTCAAGAGCGCCGACGAGGCCATCGCCATCGGCCCGCCGCCGGCGGCGGAGAGCTATCTCGATGCCGAAAAGCTGATCGCGGCCGCGAAGGCGGCGGGTGCCGACTGCATCCATCCCGGCTACGGATTCCTCTCCGAGAACGCCGACTTCGCGCAACGCTGCCACGAGGCCGGCATCGCCTTCATCGGCCCGTCGCCGGACGCCATCCGCGCCATGGGGCTGAAGGACCGCGCCAAGGCGCTGATGGAGAAGGCCGGCGTGCCGGTGGTGCCGGGCTATCACGGCGAGCACCAGGACCCGGCCTTCCTCAAGCGCAAGGCCTACGAGATCGGCTATCCGGTGCTGATCAAGGCGGCGGCCGGCGGCGGCGGCAAGGGCATGCGCCGGGTCGAGCGCCATGCCGATTTCGAGGACGCGCTCGCCTCCTGCATGCGCGAGGCGCAATCAGCCTTCGGCGACGCCCGCGTGCTGATCGAGAAGTACATCACAAGCCCGCGCCACATCGAATTCCAGGTGTTCGGCGACCAGCATGGCAACGCCATCCATCTCGGCGAGCGCGATTGCTCGTTGCAGCGGCGGCATCAGAAGGTGATCGAGGAAGCGCCGGCGCCGGGCATGAGCGCGGACTTGCGTCGCCAGATCGGCGAGGCCGCGGTCGCCGCCGCGCGCGCGGTCGATTACGTGGGCGCCGGCACCATCGAATTCATTGCCGACGGCGTCGGCGGCCTCAAGCCAGACGGCTTCTGGTTCATGGAGATGAACACGCGCCTGCAGGTCGAGCATCCAGTGACCGAGGGTGTCACCGGCCTCGACCTGGTCGAATGGCAGTTCCGGGTGGCGGCGGGCGAAAAGCTGCCGCTCAAGCAGGACCAGGTGCCGCTCACCGGCCACGCGGTGGAAGCGCGGCTCTATGCGGAAGATCCCGAACGCGGTTTCCTGCCCTCGACCGGCAAGCTGATCGCGCTGCGGTTTCCGGAAAGTGCAGGCTTGCGCATCGACAGCGGCGTCGAGACGGGCGACACGGTGACGCCGTTCTACGACCCCATGATCGCCAAGGTGATCGCGCACGGCGACACGCGCGACGAGGCGCTCGATCGTCTGGCGGACGCGCTGGAAAGAACGATCGTCGCCGGTCCGCGCAGCAACGCCGGTTTCCTGGCGGCGCTGGCGCGCGCCGACGCCTTCCGCGGCGGGGAATTCGACACCGGCTTCATCGACGCCAATCTCTCTGCGCTCACCGCCGCGCCCGGCCTCGACCGCGCCGCTGCCGCGAGCGGCGCGCGCGAATTGCTGGCGCGGGAAGCCGTGCGCGTCGCGGCGATACGCGATCCCGAGGCGCCGCCGTCACCCTGGGATGCAAGCGACGGCTTCCAGCTTTCCGGCGCGCGCCGGCTGGCGCTACCCATCGTCGCCGACGGCGAAAGCGTGGTGGCGGAAATCGCTTACGGGCCGGCCGGCGCGACGGTCTCGGTCGAGGGCGAGGAGCCGGCCGCCGACGCTGTGGCGGTCGCCGCGCCCGATGCCGTTTATGTGCTGCGCCGCGGTCGGCAGACCAAGGTGACGCTGCGCGATCTCGCGCTCGACCAGGCGGGCGATGCCGGGCAGGGCGGCCTGGTGCGCGCGCCCATGCACGGCAAGGTGCTCGCCATCCTGGTCGAAGCGGGCGCCGCCGTGACGCGCGGCGAACGCGTCGCCATCATCGAAGCCATGAAGATGGAGCACACGTTGACAGCGCCCATCGACGGCACCGTCGCCGACATTGCCGTCACGCCTGACGCCCAAGTCGCCGAGGGCGCCAAAATCATGCTGATCGAGGACGCCGCGGACTAGTGTTTCTTCCGGTGGTGCTTCGTCGGCTTGTCCTGGTCCTTCTGCATGCCGAAATAGATCGGCACCGCCCAACTCGGCAGGATCAGCGGCAGGCCTTGCACGAACAGGCTCAGGTTGCGCTTGTTGTAGGCCATGGCCTGCTCGGACGTCATTTTGTGCGGATCCATCGGCAGCGGCATATCCTTTTTGTGCTTATGTGCGGCCATGGCCGGCGCGGCGGCGAAAGCCGCAATGATGGTCAGCGCAGCAATTTTGGTCGTGATTTTCATAGTCCCCCCATCCGGCGCCGTGCGCCGCTCTTGATGTCCCCGGGCATCATCGGCCTTGCCGGCCGATTTGCAAGTGGGGGGCCGCGTGCATGGGGGCGTTCAGGCGTTGAGGCGCACCGGAACGCGGTTGAAGCCGCGAAACCGCGCCCGCCGCGAGCGCTCCGGCTCGCCGGTTAGCTGATAGTCCGGATAGCGCTGCAAGGAACATCTCCAGCGCCACCTTGCCCTCGAGCCGCGCCAGCGCCAGGCCCGCGCACTGGTGCGGTCCGCTGGCGAAGGCCAGATGGCGGTTGGGCGCGCGGTCGATGCGGAATTGATGCGGCTCGGGAAAGACCGTCGGGGTCGCGGTTGGCGGCGCCGATGCACAGCGTGATGCGCGTGCCCTTGGGCATGGCGACGCCGCCGATCTCGGTGTCGGCAGTGGTGGCGCGGTTGCCGAGCTGGTTGGAGCTTTCGAAGCGCAGCACTTCTTCCACCGCCGAGCGCGTCAGCTCAGGGCTTGGCGATCAGCCGCGCTTTTTCCGCCGGCCAGCGCGCCAGCGTCACCAGGCCGTTGGCGATCAGGTTGGTGGTGGTCTCGTGGCCGGCGTTGAGAATGAAGATGCAGTTCTGCAACAGCTCCGTGTGGGTCAGCTGCTCGCCGTCGATCTCGCCGAGCAGCCGCGTCAGCACGTCGCTCTGCGGATCGCCGGGATGCTTCTTGCGGTCCGCCACCAGCGCCTCGAGAAAGCCAAGGAAGTCGCGCACCGCGGCGTCGGTTTCCGCCAGTTGCTCGGCCGAGATGGTCGGCTCCAGCGCGCCCAGGATCTTCAGCGACCAGCCGCGCAACGGCCCGCGCTCGGCGTGCGGAATGTCGAGCAGGTTGCCGATGATCTCGACGGGAATGGCGGCGGCGAAATCCGCGATCAGGTCGACCGTCTCGCCGTTCGCTTCCTTCTCCGCCATGCGCGCGAGCAGCTCCTCGACCAGCGCCACCAGGCCCGGCTCCATGGCCGCGATCGCCTTGGCGTTGAGCGCGCCGAGCATCAGCTTGCGCACCTTGGTGTGCAGCGGCGGATCGTTGAACACGAGGCTGGTGGTGTGATGCTCGTAGACCAGGGTGTCGCCGAATTTCGGCTTGAACTCTTCCTTCTTGTCGGAACTGAACAGGGTCGTGTCCTTGTAGACCGCTTCGCAGTCCTTGAACCGAGTGAGGAGATAACTGCCGTCGGGCATCGGCCGGATCGGCGTTTCGCGGCGCAGCGCGTCATAATAGGGATACGGGTCGGCGTAGAAGTCGTCCGGCAGCGCGCGCAGGTCGAAGCCCGCGAGCGACGGCGGCGCCTTGGTGGTGGCAGGGGCGTCCATGAAGCGTTTCCTGTTTTGGCGCGAGCATAAAGCCGATCCGGCGCGAATGCACGGGACCTGTGGAACGCCCAGCCGTGGGTTTCCCTGGGCGCGCGTGCACGCTATGCAAGGAGCCCGTTTCGAGCGTCTTCCCCGCGTGGATTGCGATCAATGCCCCTTCATCTCGTCAAGCTCAGCGTCGGCTGCGATTCCGTCGCGGACCTCAAGGACTGGGTCAAACAAAAGCTCAGTGAGAAGAAGCGGCGCGGGCAGAAGGCCGAGCACATCCACACCACGCGCATGTTCCCGAAGCGCGCCGAGGAGCTCACCGACGGCGGCTCGATCTACTGGGTGATCAAGGGCCAGATCGCGTGCCGCGAGCGCATCCTCGACGTTCGCCCGGTGACCGGCAAGGACGGCATCAAGCGCTGCCAACTGGTGCTCGACGGCAAGATCAAGCTGGTGGAGCCGCGCCCGCGCGCGGCCTTCCAGGGCTGGCGCTATTTCGAGGCCAAGGAAGCCCCGCGCGATCTCGCGCGCGCCGCGCCCGGCGCCGACAAGATGCCGGAGCAGATGCGGCGCGAGTTGCGGGAACTGGGGTTGTTGTAGGTTGGCGAGGTGCTGCTTCGAAATGAAAGCGGACTCGGCTTTGCAGTGATCTGATAGCTGCTTATGACCCCCTGCGGACTTCATTTCCGCTGCCTACACGCTAGTCCGTATAGTAAGGGCATGTCAGTGGTTTGAGTTAGATCAATGTGGGCTTACCGGGTGTGATCGTAATCTTCGCTACAGTGGATGGTATTGCCATTAGGCTCTATTCGGACTTGGAGAGATGAGCATGACCAGCAAATCGAGCCGCAACCCTCTATTGCCGTGGTGGATCGGCTTGGCGATCATCGTCGCGGCGGTCGTATATACCGGCTATCAATTTTCCACGCTGGAATGCGGGGCCGGCACTGCGGGAGCTCTCGCGCTTATTGTCCTTGGCGTGGTCCCAATCGTCTATCTGGTGCTTATGTACGTATCCTTAAAGGGGCAAGCTGATAGCGAGCGCGGTTAACCTGGCTCGACCCCACTGAAACACTGGAGTTCGAGACATGCCATCCACCAAGGAAAACTCTTCGAGGGCCATCGATATCGGCATTGGCGACAAGCAGCGCAAGGAAATTGCCGATGGTCTGGGGCATCTTTTAGCCGATACGTACACACTGTATCTGAAGACGCACAACTACCATTGGAATGTCACTGGTCCGATGTTTAACACATTGCACTTGATGTTCGAGACGCAGTACACCGAGCTTGCGTTAGCAGTGGACCTGATCGCTGAACGCATTCGCGCGCTCGGCTATCCGGCACCTGGCAGTTACGCCCAGTACGCCAAGCTGTCGGTCATCAAGGAAAGCGAGGCAGTGCCTGCGGCCGAAGAAATGATCGCCGATCTCGTGAAAGGCCAGGAAGCGGTCGTCCGAACCGCACGCGGTGTCTTTCCGACCGCCGAGAAGGCTGCAGATCAGGCAACCGCAGATTTGCTAACTCAGCGCATGCAGGTCCATGAGAAAGCGGCCTGGATGTTGCGTGCCATGCTTCAATAGACATCTGGCGCTTGGCAGACGTGCTTTTTTCTTCGGGCAATGTCGCGATCTGGCCCTTCGGCGACATGTCGTTCGGGCCGACGGATGTCCGCTCAGCAGAAGAATGGACCTGCTGTCGGTTGGCGGGGTCGCTCGCTTACAGTGGGCGACGGCAGTGATGTTGATGGCGTACCCAACCCACTGAAAACGCGAAAGCAAAAAACTTATCCCCGCGCGTTCCCGCGCCCTTATCATCGTCCGCGTCCGGCTCGACTGAGGGCGTCGTCGCGAGACGTCACGATGATGGAGCCGCCTTAACGGGGCCGATATCGGGGTGACCCGACATCGGCGATGCGGCGCCCGCGGGTGGGATTCGTAACCCCGCACTCGGGAGGCCCTGGCCAGCCGTCCGCCGGCATTACGACCGGCTGCCTTCAATGGCTGGACGCGGCGGCGACGAAGGGCGGCGGAAGCTGCCCGGATCGGGGATCCGGCTCGGATCCCGTCGCAGCCCGGAAGCACGGCGCCAGGGACAGAAAAGCCGCTTGTGGCGCGCCGAGAGGCGCCACGCCTTCGAAAAGAAGGCGTGCCCATAAGAAATGTCGCGCCGATCGGCGCGCCACCCCCTCTCACGTTTCGAGAGGGGGAAGAGGCAAGGGGAATACGGGCGGACCCGGCGCCCGGCAAAGAATACGGGCGGCGGAGCTGTGGCTAACACCTCCGTCATTCCGGGGCACGCGCGTCAGCGCGTGAGCCCGGAATCCAGAGCAGCGCTCTCACGCCTGGCCCTGGATTCCGGGTCCGGCGCTAACGCGCCGTCCCGGAATGACGTGAATGATGCTGTTTGAAAACTGAAACGACGACAGGAGAACGCGCGGGAACGCAAACGCTTTGCTACACACCCACGTTATCGATCAGGCGCGTGGTGCCGATGGTTGCGGCCACCAGAAGCCGCACCGGCCCGAATTCCGGCGAGCGCACCGGCTCCAGCGTGTTGGCGTCGCGCGCCTCCAGGTAATCGAGCCGGAAGCCGGCGTCCTCGATCTCGCGGCGGCCCGCCTCCAGCATACGCGCGATGCCGGCGCCCTGCTTGATGCGCTTGGCGCACCCGCTCAGCACCCGGTGGAGCGTCGGCGCTGCCGCCCGCTCCGCGGCCGAGAGATAGGCGTTGCGCGACGACAGCGCCAAGCCGTCCTTCTCGCGCACGGTCGGCAGGCCGACCACCTTGAGGGGCAGGTCGAGGTCCTTGGCCATCTGGGTGATGACGCGAAGCTGCTGGTAGTCCTTCTGCCCGAACACGGCGACGTCGGGCGCGACCTGCAGGAACAGCTTGGCGACCACGGTGGCGACGCCGCCGAAAAAATGTGGGCGGAAGCGGTCCTCGAGGCCGGCCTTGGCGGGCCCGGCGACCGGCTCGATGTGGGTGGCGAAGCCTTCCGGGTACATGACCTCGGCCGAGGGCGCCCACACCAGGTCCGCCTTCTCCGCCCGCAAGGCCGCGAGATCGGCCGCGAAGCGGCGGGGATAGCTGCCGAAGTCCTCGTGCGGGGCGAACTGGGTCGGATTGACGAAGATCGAGACCACCACGCGGCGGGCGCGCTTATGCGCCTCGCGCACCAGCGCCAGATGGCCCTCGTGCAGCGCGCCCATGGTCGGCACCAGGGCGACGTCGTGGCCGGCGCGGCGATAGGGCGCAAGGGCGTGGCGCAACGCGGAGACTGTGCGCGCCACCGGGGGGCGATCGGCCATGGAAGAGGGGCCCTGTCGGCTGGGGGTCAATAAACCGCGTATATGATCTATCAAATCGGGAACCGTCCAGCCACGCAGGTTAATGGTTAAGCCACGACAAGCTTGACTAAAACCTACGAAAAATTCGAGAATTGCTCAGTCAGTAGGGCGCGTCATGTTGGTCCAGTCGATCCAAGAGTCCCCGCAATCGGCTCACGTTGTCGTGCTCGGCAACGAGAAGGGCGGCTCGGGCAAATCGACCACCGCGCTGCACATCGCGGTCGCCCTGCTCAAGGCCGGGCAGCGCGTCGCCACCATCGACCTCGACAGCCGCCAGAAGAGCTTCACCCACTACATCGAGAACCGGCGCAACTGGGCCGCCCGCGCGCGCCTCAATCTCGAGGTGCCGACCCATTTCTGCGTCGCGCGCGGCGAGTCCGGCTCGGTCGAGGCCAACGAGGCGCGCGAGTTCGCCAATTTCTCCAAGGCCATCGGCGAGATCGAGCACACCCACGACGTGGTGGTGATCGACACGCCCGGCAACGACACCTACCTGATGCGGCTCGCGCATTCCATGGCCGATACCCTGGTGACGCCGCTCAACGACAGCTTCGTCGACTTCGACGTACTCGCCACCCTCGACCCCACCAGCTTCGGGGTTACCGGCGAAAGCCATTACGCCGAGATGGTGCGCGAGGCGCGCCGCCAGCGCCGCCTGATCGACGGCCGCATGACCGACTGGATCGTCATCCGCAACCGGCTCTCCGCGCTCGGCTCGCGCAACAAGCGGCTGGTGGGCGAGGGGCTCGCCGAGCTCGCCAAGCGCATGGGCTTCCGCACCGTGGACGGGCTTGCCGAGCGCGTGGTCTATCGCGAGTTCTTCCCGCGCGGCCTCACCGCCCTCGACGATCTCGACGAGAACACGCTCGGCACCCGCCCCAACATGTCGCACGTGACCGCGCGCGAGGAGGTCATCGCGCTGCTCAACACGCTGCACCTGCCGCTGTCGGAAAATGGCAAGCGCCGCGCCGCCGCCCGCGCCGAGTGGTACTCGGTCATGGACCAGCCGCTGCAGGTCCACGACGTCATCGCCTGACAGATTCCCACACCTTCTCCGGGTGGACTTGGCCGCGCCACCGATCGGTCCTAAATCGGTGTAGAGTGGCCCCATGACCAAGCTGACCAAAGATTCCACCCGCGAAACGCCGGCCCCGGCATCCGCCCGGCCCGAGATCGCGGAATTCCTCGACCAGGTGCGCGCGCTGGGCGCTGCGGATATCGCCGGGCGCGGGCGGCTGGTCTTTGCGCTCGACGCCACCATGAGCCGGCAGCCGACCTGGGACACGGCCTGCGCGCTCGCAGGCCGACATGTTCCGCGAGGCGGCGGCGGTTGGCGGCCTCGATATCCAACTGGTCTATTTCCGCGGCCGCGACGAATGCCGCGCGTCCGGCTGGGTGGAAGGCAGTGAGAAGCTCGCCCGGCTCATGGGCGCCATCGACTGCCGCGGCGGCCAGACCCAGATCGGCCGCGTGCTCGCCCACACCCGCAAGGAGCATGGCCGAAAAGCCGTGCAGGCGCTGGTCTTCGTCGGCGACGCCATGGAGGAGGGGATCGACGATTTGTGCGCCGTCGCCGGCGAGCTCGGGC
The DNA here is from genome assembly GCA_963822085.1 of uncultured Pseudomonadota bacterium. GTDB lineage: Bacteria > Pseudomonadota > Alphaproteobacteria > Rhizobiales > Xanthobacteraceae > Pseudolabrys. Next base: position 313,515 of record CAWGGL010000025.1, on the reverse strand, counting down.
TCTTGGGCGTGCGCGCCTTCATGTTCCAGGAGGGCAACGACCCGATGGCCGAAAAGGCCTATCGCGAGATCGCGCGGCTCACCCACGGCGCCTATGGCCGCTTCGACGTCGGCGCCGCTCATGAGCTCGCCGAGCTCCTGCGCGCGGTCGCGGCCTACGCCGCCGGCGGCCTGGCGGCCCTGCAGGCGCTGACCGCGCGTCAGGCTGGCGGCGCGCAGAAGCTGCTGGCGCAGTTGACCTGATGCCGCTGTTACTCGGTATTGCGGCGTTGGTGGTCGGCCTGTGGGCGCTCAACGTCATTTCCAAGGTCAACCCCGGTGTCGCCGCGCGCGTGGCCAAGATCGCCGGCGGCATCCTGGCGATCGCCTTTGCCGCCTTCATCGCCCTGCGCGGTGAGATTTTCATCGCTCTCTCGTTCGGCGTTTTCGGGCTCGGCCTACTCGGCTGGGCACCGTCCTGGCTGCCGGGTTCGGGCCGCGCCAAGAAAACCCGCGGCCAGGCGTCGCAGGTGCGCACGGCCTATCTGGAAATGGAGCTCGACCACGACAGCGGCCGCATGCGCGGGCGCGTGCTGGCGGGACGCCACAAGGGCGCCGCCCTCGAGCAGCTCGACGTGCAGACCCTCGTTAGCCTCATCGGCGAGGTCGACGACGAAAGCCGCGCGCTATTGATGGCGTATCTTGACCGCCGGGACTCCCGCTGGCGTCAGCACGCGCATGCGGATGCGGACTCGGGGCGCGGTGCTGCCGCGTCCAGTGGAAAAATGACTGAGCAGGAGGCTTACCAGATCCTTGGCCTGGAGCCCGGCGCGGGGCCTGATCTCATCACGCGCGCGCACCGCACGCTGATGAAGAAATTCCATCCCGACCAGGGGGGGACGTCTTACCTTGCTGCCCGTATCAATGAGGCTAAGGAAATTCTTCTTCGCCGCCATCGCTGATGTACTCCGTACGTCATCATCAGCGGCTCCTGCTCGGTTCGACGCGGATTCCCGTTATCGTTCTTGTTGGCCTCGCACTCTTTGTCGGTGCATTGCCGTCGCCGGCCCCCATTGCGGAGCCGACTGTGATGAACCTAAGGGCAGATCGTTAATTCTTAATTTTTAAGCATCAGGCAGGGGATGTCGCTGCGCTTGAGATGCTTGCAGGCGCTTTCCGCCTGATGCCGGTCGAGGCCGGCGAAACGAGCGCGAAAGAGCGATTTCTTGCCCTTGGCGACCCTCTCGGTGAACGGATCGGCCTTGATGAGCTCGTCCTTGGCCTTGGTCTTGGCGATCACCAGGCGGTGCTTGGCCTCCGTCTCGTCGTCGAAGGCACCGACCTGGATCATGTAGCCGCCCTTCGCCCTGGCGGCCGGCGGCAACGGGACGTCGGTGGTGACCGAGGCGACTTTCTCCTCCGGCAGCCCGCCGCTGACGTGGGCCGGGGTCTTGGCGCTCGCCCGGGCCGGCGCCTGATCCGGCAGGTCAGGCGGCAGCTTGGTGCGCCGGACGGTCTTGACCGTGGTGAGCTTGGGCGTCGCCGCCGGCATCAGCTTGTTAGCGTCAAGCGGCAGCGGCGTGAGTGAAGCCGTGCGCATAGTGGCGGGTCGCACGATGACGGTTTTGACTTGGTTGGGCTTGATCGGCGCGGTGGAGCCGGGCTGCGCGACGGCGGCGACTTTGATTGCCTTGACCGCTTTCCCCCCGTCGCGCGGATCGCGCACCGGCAGCTGTGCCAGCCGTTTCTTGCTCTTCCAGCCTTCGGCCACCATGGGCGCGGTGCGTTTGGTTGAGGCATGGCGGAGATATTTGCCGATGAGGTGGCGCACCCGCGCGTCGCGCACCCGTGCGCTGCGGCCGCCGAACACCACCACGATAAGGTGGCGTTTGTTGCGGTGCAGGTCGACGGCGATATTGAAGCCGGAGGCGCGGATGAAGCCGGTCTTGATGCCGTCGACGCCGGAGACGCGGCCGAGCAGATGATTGTGGTTGCGCATGCGGTGGCCGTGCCACACGAAATGGCGGATCGAGAAGAAGTGGAAGTACTGCGGGAAACGATCCTGCAGCGCGCGCGCGAGGATGGCCTGGTCGCGCGCGGTGGTGAGCTGACGGTCGTCCGGCAAGCCCGAGGCGTTGTGGTAATTCGTGTGCATCATGCCAAGGGCTTTGGCCTTGGCGGTCATCTCCAGCGCGAATTTAAGCTCGCTGCCGCCCAGTTCCTCGGCGATGACCACCGCGGCGTCGTTGGCCGATTTGGTGACGATTGCCTTGATGGCGTCTTCGACCTTGAGCGTCTCGCCGGGCCTCAGTCCGAGCTTGGTCGGCGCCATGGCGGAGGCATGGGCGGATACCGGCATCTCGGTGGTCATTTTGATCTTGCCCGCCGCCAGTTGCTCGAACAGCAGGTAGAGCGTCATCATCTTGGTGAGCGAGGCAGGGTGTCGCGTACTGTCGGCGTGACTTTCTTCCAGCACCTTGCCGGAATTAGCGTCGACGACGATCGAGGATTGGGGGGGGTCGTAGCGATAATGATGGTGATGCCGCCGCCGGGCGTGGGCGGGATCGCTGGCGATTGCGGTCGCGACCAGAAGGGCTGCTAGCCCCAAGGCGCCCCATCGCAGATGGCGCCGGATCCGGGCTCCCCCACGCAACATCAGCTCTCCCCAACCCTCTGCTAAGGCTTTGAAATTCTAAGGCGCTGAGGCGCCATGGCGATCGCCCCCCGCTTCCCGCGATTCGAAGCCACCATAGCGCGGCATTGCGGGAAATTATGACAATAGCGTGAGCGAGGTTTAGTTATCGTTAAGACAATGGGTTAGGTCGGATCCGGACGCCGCTTGGCTCCCTTGGCCCCGACATGATTCTCACTTTTCCCACCTCTTTCCCGACCGATCCCATGGGTTTGCCAAGATTTATTGCAGTGCAAAATCTCCCTTGACGTTTATTGTGCAGTGCACTATAAATAGGCTGCATCGCACCGGCGGGGCCGGGATCGACACATCAGCCTCAATGGCACCGCACAATTGGCACCGCAGTGGACGGGCCGGGAAGGGGTTTAAGATGATGAAGAATTTTGAGGACCTGCAGCAGGTCAGCAAAGAGAACGTCGACAATACCATGAAGACCATGGGCGCGCTGTCGACTGGCGTCCAGGCGATCGCCGTGGAGATGGCCGACTATTCCAAGAAGGCTTTCGAGGATAGCAGCGCTGCGCTGGAAAAGATGTTCGGCGTCAAGTCTTTCGACAAGGTGATCGAGGTTCAGACCGAATACGCCAAGACCGCCTATGAGGGCTTCATGGCCGAGGCCTCCAAGATCGGCGAAATGTACGCTGATCTGGCCAAGGAGACCTACAAGCCGTTCGAAGCCATCATGGGCAAGGCGAAGTAAGGCGTTGTACGCGTAGCGTCGCGTCAAGCGTTTAGTTGGAAGACAAAGCCCGGCCGCGGTGGCCGGGCTTTTGGTTTTTTGGGCGCGTTTCCAGGATTACTTCCAAGAGTTTGGGCCGCCGCTTGCCTATTTGGCGACTCTCAATTTGCTCAAATTGGTGCCGATCTGATCGAACGCGGTCACGATCTGGGAGGCCGAGGTCAGCAGGAAGAACTTGTCCGACGAGCTTGCGCAATTCTGCAGCAGCGTCGAGGTGGGATCGCCGCCGGTATTGACCTGGATCGTATAGAGCGTGATGCCGGCGGCCTTGATGTTGTTGCAGGTCATCTCCTGGCGCGTGTCGATGTCGCTCTGGTTGTTGTACCAGCGGTCCTGCGTGTTGAGGCCGTCGGTCAGCAGGATGATGACCTTCTGGTAGGTGTAGGTGGGATCTTCCGCCGGCGCGGTGAAGGGGCCGCCGCCGGTGAGCGACATCCAGCCGGCCTGCAAGCCGATCGCCTGGTTGGTGTTGCCGCTGGGCTGCATGCTGTTCACCAGCGAATTCATCTTGGTCCAATCGTAGCTCAGACCCATGGCCGCCTTCGGGCAGGAGGAATACTCCTCGGCGGCGTAGAGCGTCGCCGTGATGCTGGTGCTGGGCGCCACCACGTTGGTGTCGTAGTCGCCGCTGTTCGGCGCGTTGGTATCGCCGCGGTCGGTGACGCAACCGTTCCAAGAGGCGTGGTTCTTCGGTTTCCAGGTGCCGCCGTTCTGCTGGCAACTCGTCTGGGTGGAGTTCCAGCCACCGCCGCGGCCCTGGCACGTTCCATTGTTGGCGTCCCAGTCGGTCCAGTCGATCCAATTCGCGGCATAGTTGGATTTGTCGAAATTGACGTCCTTCACAAAGGGAATGATCGACACATAGACGTCGCCGTCGGTGGTGGCGGCGCTCTGCAACTGGCTGAGCAGATTCTTGGTCGCGGTCTTGAGCGCCGTAATCTTGCCCGCCTGTGCCATCGACCCAGTGTTGTCGAGAACCAGCGCGACGCGCAGGCGTGACGTGCCCCATGCGGTGGTCGACGATGATTTAACGGTGATCGCGTTATAACCGAAAATGCCCATGAAGGTGGTTGGCACCGCGACGGAGCCGTTGACCACCACGGTCGGCCCGTTGGTGGTGCTGTAGCTCGCGCTGATGGTGATGTTCTGGGTGCTCGGGCGATTGAAGGCTGCGTTGAAATAGGCGGCGGCGTTGGTCTGCAATTGGCTGGCGGTGTCGGTATCGGCCTCCTTGGCGAGCATCAGAGCGGTGGTATCGAGCGCGGCCTGCATGTCGGCCTTCACCGAATTGGCGCGGCTGTAGTCGATGGCGGCGCCGGCGGCGCCAAGGATGGGAATGAGCAGGATCGCGAACGTAATGGCAACGTTGCCATCGCGCGCGCGCGCGAACGAGTGCAACGCGCTGCGGCACTTGGCGAAGCATCTGGTCCACGGGATCGACATGGCGGTTCACCGAGCAGGTTTGCGTTCGGCTATCGTCTTAGGATGCTGCGTTAAAGGCGCCGTTTCCGCCCATCGTGAAAGATTGAAGTATTGGGTAAGCCAGAGCGGCCGATTTCATTCGAAATGAATGACAAATCAATATGTTATATGATGAATCCGGATGCTCACGCGCGGCCACGTCGATATTCCACTGCCGTCTATTGTCATTAACGTCCGATTGACGCGAGCGTGGGAAGGCGCGGCGGCTTGCGACTTGGGGGCGAGGGCGGCTATTTTACCACCCTGAGCTTGCTCAGATTGCTGCCGATGGCGTTGAACGTCGTCACGATCTGGTCGGCCGAGGTCAGCAGGAAGAATTTGTCCGGCGAGCTTGCGCAATTTTGCAGCAGCGTCGAGGTGGGGTCGCCGCTGGTATTGACCTGGATCGTATAGAGCGTGACGCCGGCGGCCTTGATGTTGTTGCAGGTCATCTCCTGCCGCGCATCGATGTCGCTCTGGTTGTTGTACCAGCGATCCTGGGTGTTGAGGCCGTCGGTGAGCAGGATGATGACCTTCTGGTAAGTGTAGTTTGTGCTCTCAGTTGGCACGTCGAAGGGACCGCCGCCGGTGAGCGTCAGCCAGCCGAGCTGCAGGCCGATCGCCTGGTTGGTATTGCCGGCGGGCTGCATGTTGGACACAAGCGTGTTCATCGCGTCCCAGTCGTCGCTCAGGCCCGTGGCTGCCTGCGGGCAGTATGAATACTGCTCGGCGGCGTAGAGCGTTGCGGAAATGCTGGTGGTGGGGGCGGTGATGTTGGTGTCGTAGTCGCCGGTGTTCGGGCCGTTGGTGTCGCCGCGGTCGACGACGCAGCCGTTCCAATTTTGATGGCTCTTCGGCGTCCAGGTGCCGTTATAGGCGAGGCAGCTCGACTTGTTCCTGGGTGACCCCCAGTAGGGGTAATTGGAATAGCCGCTGCAGGATCCATTGCTGGCATCCCATTCAGTCCAGTCAATCCAGTTCGACTGGTAGTTGGCGGCTCCAAGGCTGACGTCTTTGACGAACGGCACAATCGAGACATAGACGTCGCCGGCGGTGGTGACGGCGCTCTTGAGCTGGCTCAGAAGGTTCGTGGTCGCGGTTTTGAGCGCGTTCATCTTGCCGGACGAACTCATCGAGCCGGTGTTGTCTAGGACCAGCGCGACGCGGAGGCGGTTGGTGCCCCACTGCGCGGTGGACGAGCCGTGGATGGTGACGGTGTCATAGCCGAAGGCCTGCATGAAGTCGGTCGGCACGTCCACCGAGCCGTTCAGCACCAGCGTCGAGCCGTTGGTAGTGGAGTAGCTCGCGCTGACCGCGACGTTCTCGGCGCCATGCGGATTGAAGATGGCCTTGAAGTAGGTGAGGGCCTTGGCCTGCAGCCCGTCGACCGTATCGGACGCCGCCTCTTTCGACAGCATGAGGGCGGTGGAGTCGAGCGCGGCCTGCATGTCGGCCTTTACCGCATTGGCTCGGCTGTAATCGACGGCGGCGCCGACCGAAGCGATGATCGGCAGCGTCGCCAGGGCGAAGATGATGGCGACGTTGCCCTCGCGCGCGCGGCCGAAGCGTTGCAGCGTGTGGCGGAACTTGTTCCAGATCGTAGCCATGGCGGCGCACCGAATTCGATTGAACCCGAATGCGCTGATAGAGATCGCCCCATGAAGCGAAGGTATTCCAATTCGTTAAGATGCCGCGGGCGCCGCTAAGGCTGGTTGCCTCATCGGCGCGCGACTCCCGGGGAATGGCAGGTTTCAAGGGTTAACGATCCACAGGAGCGTGGCCGTAGTATTGCGTAGGGGCTTGTTAACGCGCAGTCGCGGCGTTCGCTTGAACAAACCTCAAACCGGGCTCGAACTTGCCTCAAGTTGCAGGTCAAGTTGAACGTTCGCGTCCGGCCGGCGCGTGGCGCTTATTTCGACACCCGCAGCTTGGTCAGTTCGGTGCCGATGGAGGTGAAGGCACCCGCAATGTCGCTCGCCTTGGTCAGCAGGTAAAACTTGTCTGACGAACTTGCGCAGTTCTCCAACAGCGTGGATTTCGGATCGCCGCCGGTATCGACCTGGATGGTGTAGATGGTGATGCCGGCGGCCTTGATGTTGGCGCAGGTGCCGGATCCGTTGCCGGTCTGATACATTCGGTTGTCGACGGCCGTTTGCGAGCCGTACCAGCGGTCTTCGGTGTTAAGACCGTCCGACAGCAGGATAATGATCTTCTTGTATTCGTAGTCGGTGCTGGTCAGCGGCGCGACGAGGGGGCCGCCGCCGACCAGTGACTGCCAGCCCCAGACCAGGCCGATCGGCTGGTTGGTGCTGCCGTTGGGCGTCATGGAGTTGACGAGGCTGTTCATCGACGCCCAGTTGTAGCTCAAGCCCATCATTTCGACCGGGCATTGACCGTACTGCTCGGCGGGCCAGAGCGAATCCGTCGTCCCGTCCGGCTTGGTCACGACCTGATCCCAGTCCGAGTTGCCGGGCGCGTTCGACGGACCGCGGTCGGTGATGCAGCCGGTCCAGGTGTTGTGGTTAGCCGCGCTGCAAGACCAGCCGTTACCATTTCCATTGTTGCTGTTGCCGTTGCCCCAACCCCAGCCGCCCCAACCGCCGTGGCCGCCGCCCCAACCGCCGCTGCAGCTTTGGTTTTTCTGGTCCCACTCGGTCCAATCGATCCAGTTCATAGCGTAGTTGGTCGAGCCGACATTGACGTCCTTGGCGAACGGAATGATCGAGACGTAGACGTCGCCGTCATTGTTGGCGGCCGCCTTCAACTGCGACAGCAGGCTCTTGGTCGCCGACTTGAGCGCCGTCATTTTGCCGTTGTCGGCCATAGAGCCGGTGTTGTCGAGTACTAGCGCCACGCGCAACCTGGTGGTGCCCCAGGTCGTGGTGGAAGAACTTTTGATGGTGACGTGGTCGATGCCTAGCGCGGCCATGAACGTGGTCGGCACTTCGGCCGAGCCGTCCACCACGATCTTGGTGGGCGAGGCAGTGTAGGTCGCCTTGAGCGAGATATTGGAAACGTTGGGGGCGTCGAAGATCGCCTTGAAGTAAGCGGACGCCTTGCTCTGTATTTCCGCGTCCGTATGGCTCGGCGCGTACTTCGCCAGCATCAGTGCGGTGGAGTCGAGCGCGGCCTGCAGGTCGGCCTTGGCAGCGTTCGCGGAGCTGTAGTCGACGGCGGTGCCGACGAAGCCGATGATGGGGAGGGTGGCCAGCGCGAAGGTGATGGCTACGTTGCCCTTGCGGTCGCTCTTGAAGCGACGCAGCAAGCGGCTCATCGATGACCAGAGCGATTCCAACATGGGTCTTGTCCACGCACTATTTAAACGTGGGGGACCCTAGGTGTACGCCGTGAAGAGTGAGTAAAATTGGAACTATAATCGAGCCAATTTGACGGCCAGAATGTCGCGATCATTGTGTATCATTAACGAAGCGACAATCGTTTTGCTAAGATTGCGAATGAACGAGTGCACGGGCATGGCCGAACCAGTCCGTTGCCGCGCCGCGCGCGAAAACCGACCGGCCTCAATTGGCGAGCCGCAGATTGGTGAGCGCCGTGCCGATCTGGTTGAAGGTGGTGACGATCGCGTTCGCCGAGGTCAGCAGGAAGAATTTGTTCGAGCTGCTGGCGCAGTTCTGCAGCAGGGTCGAGGTCGGATCGCCGCCGGTATTGACCTGCACCGTGTAGATGGTGATGCCGGCAGCCTTGATGTTGTCGCAGGTCGTCTGTTCGCGCGCATCGATCTGGGAGGAATAGCTATACCAACGGTCCTCGGTGTTGAGGCCGTCCGTCAAGAGGATGATCACGTTTTGATATTTGTAATTGGGGTCCTCCGCCGGCACGGTGAAGGGTGACTGCGTCAGCGTCTGCCAGCCGACCTGCAGACCGATAGCCTGGTTGGTGTTGCCGGCGGGTTGCATGGCGGTGATCTTGTCGCCGAGCGTCGTCCAGTCGTTGCTCAGCCCCATGGTCGCCTCGGGGCAGCGTGAGTACTGCTCCGCCGGATAGAGCGTGCCGCCAGCGAGCGGGGCGTCGTTGGTGGTGTCGTAATTCTGGTCGCGGTCGGTGACGCAGCCGTTCCAGGAACTGTGGCCCGCGAGCGTCCAGGTGCCACCATAGGTTTCGCACGTGCTCTGGTCATGAGCCCAGGCGCCGGCGCAGGATCCGTTCTGGGCGTCCCACAGGTCCCAACGCAACCACGACTGGGCGTAATTGGCGGAATTCAGATTGACGTCCTTGTTGAACGGAACGATCGAGACGTAAACGTCCGCGGGATCGGTGGCAGCCGCCTTGAGCTGCGTGAGCAGGTTCTGCGCCGCGGTCTTGAGCGCGTCCATTTTGCTGTCCTGCGACATCGATCCGGTGTTGTCGAGCACCAGCGCGACGCGCAGCCGGGTGTTGCCCCATTCCGTCGTCGATGTCGTCTTCACCGTGACCTGGTCGTAACCGAACATGCTCATGAAATCGGTTTTGACGTTGGCGGTGGCGTTAAGGACAATCTTGGAGCCGCCCGTGGTGGTGTAGTTGATAGAGACGGTGGGTTGCAGGAGGTCCTGGCTGGTGAGCAGGGCATTGAAGTATTTGCTCGCCGAGCTCTGCAGCTCGCTCGTCGTCTGCGTCGCGGCGGTTTTCGAGAGCATCAGCCCCGTGGAATCGAGGGCGGTCTGCATGTTGGTGCGGGCATCGTTAATGCGACTGAAATCGACCGCGACCCCGACGGATGCCAAGAGCGGGAGGATGGTCAGCGCCAGCAAGGGGGCGATGCTGCCCCGGCTATCCCGAAGAAAATGGCGAATCATGAGGGTCGGCCCAGCTATGCGGAAAACCGCGATCCGTAGATTTTCGGACCTTGCTGGGCAGCGAGTTGAGATATCGTCTTGGGAATGGCGCGAATTTGGGGAAAATTAGCCCGGTTCACCGGCCGATGGGTTGTGGTCGATTAACCGGTAGCTATCTGATGTAATACGCTTGCCGGCTTCGGTGGGTTCCGGCGGCCGGTCATGGGAACCGGTTTGTCTCAATTCGGGCGTAAATTGCCGGGGTTGGAATGGCGGCGCCGGGCTCATTATGATGGGGTCGTGCCGCTCGCCGGAGCGGCCACTGAATCCGTACCGGAACCAAACCCAGAGCGAAGACACGAGCCAGATCGACGTCGCAATACGGAAAATGCTTCGGCCAAGACCCATGAGTACCGCCACAGAATATTCGCCGCTTCACGCCGCGGCCGCTCGCCGCCCGCGCGGCATGGCCGACGACGATCGCAACAAGCGCAAGGGCGATCCGGGCGCCCCCGGAACCTCCGTCATCACCAAGACCAAGCCGCAGACGAAGCGGCCCAATATGTATCGCGTGCTGATCCTCAACGACGACTACACGCCCATGGAGTTCGTGGTTCACATTCTGGAACGGTTCTTCGGTAGGGACCATGAAGCGGCCACGCGAATTATGTTGCATGTGCACCATCATGGCATCGGCGAGTGCGGCATCTATACTTACGAAGTGGCGGAGACCAAAGTGACGCAGGTTATGGACTTTGCCCGCAAACATCAGCATCCTCTGCAGTGCGTGATGGAAAAGAAGTGAACGCGCTGGGGAGCGCCCAATACAAATGAAAGCGGGACACTAATGCCAACCTTCTCGCGCAGCCTCGAGCAATCGCTTCATCGTGCCCTGGCGCTCGCCAACGAGCGTCACCACGAATACGCGACGCTTGAGCACCTTCTGCTGGCGCTGATCGACGATCAGGACGCCTCCGCCGTAATGCGCGCCTGCAATGTCGATCTCGATAAGCTGCGGCGCAGCCTGGTTGCTTATCTGGAATCCGAGCTTGAGAACCTGATCACCGACGGGGCGGAAGACAGCAAACCCACCGCCGGCTTCCAGCGCGTAATCCAGCGCGCGGTGATCCACGTGCAGTCGTCGGGCCGCGAGGAGGTCACAGGCGCCAATGTGCTTGTCGCGATCTTCGCCGAGCGCGAGAGCCACGCGGCGTACTTCCTGCAAGAGCAGGACATGACCCGCTACGACGCGGTCAACTACATCAGCCACGGCATCGCCAAGCGTCCCGGCCTGTCGGAAGCGCGCCCGGTGCGCGGCGCCGAGGAAGAGGCCGACACCAAGAGCGGCGACGAGCCGAAGAAGAAGGGTGACGCGCTCGAAGCCTACTGCGTCAACCTCAACAAGAAGGCCAAGGACGGAAAGATCGATCCGCTGATCGGCCGCGGTGCCGAGATCAACCGTACCGTCCAGGTGCTGTGCCGCCGGCAGAAGAACAATCCGCTGCTGGTCGGCGATGCCGGCGTCGGCAAGACCGCGATCGCGGAAGGGCTCGCCCGCCGCATCGTCAATGGCGAGGTGCCGGACGTGCTGAAGGGCGCGACCGTGTTCGCGCTCGACATGGGCACGTTGCTCGCCGGCACCCGCTATCGCGGCGACTTCGAGGAGCGGCTCAAGCAGGTGATCAAGGAGATCGAGGCCTATCCGGGCGCGATCATGTTCATCGACGAGATACACACCGTGATCGGCGCCGGCGCCACCTCCGGCGGCGCCATGGACGCCTCCAACCTTCTCAAGCCCGCGCTGGCGTCGGGGACGATCCGCTGCATCGGCTCGACCACCTACAAGGAATACCGCCAGTATTTCGAGAAGGACCGCGCCCTGGTGCGCCGTTTCCAGAAGATCGACGTCAACGAGCCGACGGAATACGACGCCATCGAGATCCTCAAGGGGCTGAAGCCTTATTTCGAGGAGTACCACAAGCTCAAATACACCAACGACGCCATCAAGGCGGCGGTGGAGCTGTCGGCGCGCTACATCCACGACCGCAAGCTGCCGGACAAGGCGATCGACGTGATCGACGAATCCGGCGCGGCGCAGATGCTGCTGCCCGAGAGCCGGCGCAAGAAGACCATCGGCGTCAAGGAAATCGAGACCACCATCTCGACCATGGCCCGCATCCCGCCCAAGACAGTTTCGAAGGACGACGCCGAGGTTCTGCAGCATCTTGAGCAGACCTTGAGGACCGTGGTCTACGGTCAGGATAAGGCGATCGAGTCGCTGTCGGCCGCGATCAAGCTGGCACGCGCCGGCCTGCGCGAGCCGGAAAAGCCGATCGGCTGTTACCTGTTCTCCGGCCCGACCGGCGTCGGCAAGACCGAGGTGGCGAAGCAACTGGCCACTTCGCTCGGAGTGGAGCTCATCCGCTTCGATATGTCGGAGTACATGGAGCGGCACACGGTGTCGCGCCTGATCGGCGCGCCTCCCGGCTATGTTGGTTTCGACCAGGGCGGCTTGCTCACCGACGGTGTCGACCAGCATCCACACTGCGTGCTGTTGCTCGACGAGATCGAGAAGGCGCATCCCGACCTGTTCAATGTGCTCCTGCAGGTCATGGATCACGGCAAGCTGACCGACCACAACGGCAAGTCGGTCGACTTCCGCAACGTCATCCTGATCATGACCACCAATGCCGGCGCTGCCGACATGGCCAAGGCGGCCTACGGCTTCACCCGCACCAAGCGGGAAGGGGACGACCACGAAGCCATCACTAAGATGTTCACGCCCGAGTTCCGCAACCGGCTCGACTCCATCATCACCTTCGCGCATCTTTCGCAGGAGATCATCAAGCAGGTGGTGGAGAAGTTCGTGCTGCAGCTCGAGGCCCAGCTCGGCGACCGCAACGTCACCATCGAGCTGTCGGACGAGGCGAGCCGCTGGCTGATCGCCAACGGCTACGACGAGTTGATGGGTGCGCGGCCGATGGCGCGCGTGATCCAGGAGCACATCAAGAAGCCGCTCGCCGACGAGGTGCTGTTCGGTCATCTCAAGAGCGGCGGCCACGTGCGCGTGATCGTCGACAAGGACGAGCACGGCCGCGACAAGATCGGCTTTGAGTTCCTGGAAGGGCCGATCACGCCCAAGCCGGAAAAGCTGCCGAAGCCTAAGGCCAAGCGCCGCTCGCCGCGCCCGCGGCAGCCTAAAGCCGATAAGGGCGACAAGGGCGGTGACGGCGGCAAGCGCTCCTCGGTGCCCAAGGTGCCGCTGATCAAGGCCTGAAGGGCTCCAATACAAGATCGATGCAAGGCCGGGCCGTCGCGCCCGGCCTTCGCCGTTTGCGGTGGGTGCATGCGGGCCCTGCGAACGACGGCGGTTGCGCGGCCGCGGGCGCTGTGGGACAGGTTAGCGTCCCGCCCATGTCGACCCCCGCAACATTCGACTCCACGTCGGCCGCCTTTTTTGGCGGCGTGAAATCCGCGTGGACTTCGGTGTTCGTGCTGGTGCTGTTCGGCACCTATATCGGCATCGGCGCGCTGGCGCACGGTTACGGCTTCTCGGCGTGGTGGATGGCGGCCGCGACCGTGCTGGTGTGGGCGGCGCCGGCGCAGGTGATCCTGATCTCGGCGCTCGGGACCGGCGGCACGTTCGTCGGGGCGGCGATCGCGGTGTCGCTGAGCTCGATCCGCATGTTTCCGATGGTGGTGGCGCTGCTGCCGCTGCTGCGCGGGAAGGGGACCCGCACCCGCGATTTGCTGCTGCCGGCCCATTTCACTTCCGTCAGCATGTGGGTTGAGTTGTTGCGGCTGTTGCCCGGACTGCCGCAAGAGCGGCGGCTTGCCTTCTGCAACGGCCTGTCGGTCGGCTACATGGCCACTGCGGTGACCGCGGGCTTCGTCGGCTTCTATCTCGCCGCCGGGCTGCCGCCGCTCGCCGCCGGCGCGCTGCTGTTCCTGACGCCGGTGTCGTTTCTCTGCTCGACCGCGCGCAACGCCCACCAATTGGTCGACCGGTTGGCGCTGGCGCTGGGGCTCGCCATCGAGCCGGTGGTCACGCATTTCCATATCAGCCTCGACCTGATGTGGACGGGCGTCAGTGCCGGCACCCTTGCTTATGCGGTCCATCGGTTCCGCGAGGCGCGCCGATGAGCACCGCCGCGGCCAGGCACTACCAGAGCTCTTCGGCCGCCTTCGTGGGGGGCGTCAAGGCGGCGCTGACCACTGTCTTCGTCCTGGTGATGACCGGAACCTTCATCGGCATCGGGGCGCTTGCCCACGGTTACGGCTTCTCGGCCTCGTGGCTGACGGTCTCGACCGTGGTGGTGTGGGCGGGCCCCGCGCAAATCATCCTAATCGCCGCGCTGGGCAGCGGCGGGTCGATGATCGATGCGGCGATCGCGGTGTCTTTGAGCGGGGTGCGGCTGTTCCCCATGGTGGTGTCGGTGCTGCCGCTGCTGCGCGGCAAGGGTACGCGCACGGTCGACTTGCTGCTGCCGAGCCATTTCATGGCCGTCACCACCTGGATGGAGTCGCTGCGCCTGCTGCCACATCTGCCGCGTGACGAGCGCATCCCCTTCTGCAACGGGATGGGCTCCGGCTACATGGCGACCAGCGTGGTGGCCGGCCTCGTCGGCTTCCATCTCGCGGCAAGCCTGCCGCCACTGTTTGCCGGCGGACTATTGTTCATCACGCCAATGGCGTTCCTGTGCATGACCACGCGCGGCGCACGGGCCTTGCTCGAGCGGCTGGCACTGGTGCTGGGGCTCGCGATCGAACCCATATTGACGCATTTTCACGTTGGTCTCGACCTGATGTGGACCGGGGTCGGGGCCGGCTCGTTTGCTTATCTTGTCCACCGCATCCGCGAGGCCAGCCGATGAACCCCGCCTTCAACGACTTGTGGCCCTATCTGGTGCTGGTGCTGGTCGGCTTCCTGCCCAACGAGGTGTGGCGGGCGCTGGGGCTGGTGCTGGCGCGCGGCCTGAACGAACAGTCGGAGATCGTGGTGTGGTCGCGGGCGGTGGCGACGGCGATCCTGGCCGGCGTCATCGCCAAGCTGATCGTGTTCGCGAGCGGCGACCTCGCCGGCATTCCCTTGAGCTTGCGGGTGGGGGCGGCGGCCTGCGGTTTCGTTGCCTTCCTGGCGGTCAAACGCTCAGTGTTCGTGGGTGTGGCGGTGGGCGAGGCGGTGCTGCTCGCCGGCGGCTTCTGGCTTATGCACTAGAGAGCCAGCGCACCGGATCGACCCCTTCATTCCTCCCCAACATCTTGTTTGCGCATGATCTTATCCGAAAACCGGTTCCCACTTTTCGGGATCATGCGCTCGCCAACGCCGCGGCGAGCTGCTTGGCCTGCTCGGCCAGCAATTCCGGTTTCTCTTTCTCGCTCGCCGGGGGCTTCATCGGCACGCCCGCTTTACGCGGGATGACGTGGACGTGCAGGTGGAACACCACCTGGCCGCCGGCGCCCTCGTTGAACTGCTGCACGGTGACGCCGTCCGCTTCGAACGCCGTCATGCCGGCCTGGGCGACCTTCTGCGCGGTCTTGGTGACGGCGGCGAGATCGTCGGGGCCGACGTCCAGTAGATTGCGCGCCGGCGCTTTCGGCAGGATCAGCGTATGGCCGGGCGCGCGCGGCATGATGTCGAGGAAGGCGAAGGTCTTGTCGTCTTCGTAGACCTTGTAGCAGGGCAACTCGCCGCGCAGGATCTTGGCGAAGATGTTGTTGGGATCGTAGCTCGGCATTGTATTTCCCCTTGCCCCTGCCTTGTCATTCCAGGCGCGCGCCCCGGAATGACGGTAACCTACTCACTCCTGCTCGATCAAATCCTTGCGGAAGGGCGCGTAGCCCGCAAGCTCCTCGCTCGCCGCCTCCACGTAGGCGCGCTCGCGCGCAAGATACTCGTCGATCGCCCGGCGCAGGGCCGGATTGGCGATGAAATGAGCGGAATAGGTGGTCGACGGCATATAGCCGCGCGCCAGCTTGTGCTCGCCCTGCGCCCCGGCCTCGACCCGTTTCAGCTTGTGTTGAATCGCGAAGTCCATGGCTTGGTAATAGCACAGCTCGAAATGCAGGAACGGGTGGTGCTCGATAGCGCCCCAGTTGCGGCCGTAGAGCGTGTCGGCGCCGATGAAGTTGATGGCGCCTGCGATCCAGCGGCCGGCGCGCTTGGCCATCACCAACAGGATGCGGTCGGCCATGGTTTCGCCGACGATGGAGAAGAACTCGCGGGTGAGATAAGGCCGGCCCCATTTGCGCGAACCGGTATCCATGTAGAATTCGAAGAAGGCATCCCAGACGTCTTCGGTGAGGTCGCCGCCGGTGAGCCAGTGTGCGGTGACCCCGTTCATGAGCGCGTCCTTGCGCTCGCGGCGGATGGCTTTGCGCTTGCGCGAGGCAAGCCGCCCGAGGAAATCGTCGAAGCTGTCGTAGCCCGGGTTCTCCCAGTGGAATTGTTGGTCGGTGCGTTGCAGGAAGCCGCGCTGGCCCAGGGCCTGCCATTCGGCCTCGGTGAGGAAGGTGACGTGCGCCGACGACAGGTCGTTGTTCTTGGTGATCTCGGCGAGCGCTTGCGCCAAGCCCCCGCGCACGGCGTCGGCAAGCTCGCCTGGTTTGGCGAGCAGGCGCGGGCCGGTGACCGGTGTGAACGGCACCGCCACCTGGAGCTTGGGGTAATAGTCGCCGCCGGCGTGTTCGAAGGCTTCGGCCCAGCCCTGGTCGAAGACGTATTCGCCGCGCGAATGGCTTTTCACATAGCAGGGGGCGGCGCCGAGCAGGGCGCCATCCTGGTCCTCGGCGAGCAGATGACGGGGCTGCCAGCCGGTGTGGCCGCCGACCGAATTCGACTGTTCAAGGGCAAATAGAAATTCGTGCGAAACGAAGGGGTTAGCCGGAAATCCTTGTGTGGATAGTAATGGGGATAACTCCGCCATCCAATCGCAGCCGGGCACGCCCGCCGCGCACGCGTTCCACTCGGCCGCCGGCACCTCGGCGAGCGATTTGACGAGACGGACGCGCAGTTCGACTTCGCTCATGGTGCAAACCTACCCTGACTTTGCATCCGAAGTCGTGCGCGCGCCACCGTGGCTAGTGGAGCGAATTTGACATTTGCTCGGGAGCTTGCGGCAACGGGATGCAAATGTCGGAATCGGACCACTAGCGCCGGGGGCTGCAGACGATCTTGTCGTAGCCGGTCGGATTGCCCCACGGGTCGTATTCCACCTCGGGGTGGCAGCCGTAGGGAATGCGGAAGCAGCCTCCCGGCCGGCAGGCGATCATGCGGCCGTCGTAGCGCCGCGTGCGCGTCCTTTGCGCGACGAGCAGGGGCGCCGGCTGCCAGCCGGACGTTTGCACGGTGCTTTGGGCGGCGGCGGGGGAGGGCGCGGCGATCGGGGCGAGTGCCAGGGCGGAAATGAAGGCGGCAACGAACGGCAGAGCGAAATGGGCGGTTCTCGGCATGGTCAGCTCCTGTCGAAACCGTAGCATCTGCTCTCAATATGGGAACGGCGATCATCATTGGAAACCTGGGTGGAACCCTTCGAAAATCATTTGATCGGCGTGGCGCGCGGCGCGCCGGCGGTCGTCTTCGCTGCGCACGGTCCAGGTGAGCAGCGGCAGCCCGAACAGGTTGCGCGCCAGCCATGGGGCCGGCGCCGGCAGGTCCCTGACCGCGTAGGCGACGAACTGCGGGCGCGTCGTGGGCGCATGCAACAGGTGCGCCAACTGGAATTTCTGGAAGCGCGTCGCGGCGGCCCATTCGGGGTGGTCGTAGCGCTGCTCGGCGACGATGCCGCGCATGAGAGTGGGGGCGTTGGCGCGCAGCCAGGCGATCGGCGCCGGATCGAACGACATCAGCGCGGCCGGACCTTGATACCGCGCCAGCACCGCCGCCGCGCGGGCGACGAGCTGCAGGTCGCCATCGAAGCGACTCTTGATCTCGATCAGCAGCGGGACGCGACCGTCCACCAGATCGAATAATTCGCTTAGCGTCAGGATACGATCTTCGCTTTGTTTGAAGCGCACCGCCTGGATTTCCGCTGTCGTCATGGCAGCCAGGGCACCATCGCCTTCGGTCAACCGGCCCAGCGCGTCGTCGTGATGCACCATGGCTTCGCCATCGGCGCTCACCTGCACGTCGCATTCGATGCCGTAACCGGCGTCGCGCGCGGCAATGAAAGCGGTGGCCGTGTTCTCAATCACACCGGCCGACGCGTCGTGCAGTCCGCGATGGGCGATCGGACGCGCCGTGAGCCATTTTAGATTGCGCATGATCTTGTCCGAAAACCGGTTTCCATCCCGGATCAAGCCCGGGACATGCTTTTCGGGATCATGCGCGAGCGAGCGACATGAACGTCACATCACCTCAAACAGCCCCTCGACTTCGACGGCCGCGTCCGCCGGCAGGGCGGCCACACCGACGGTGGCGCGGGCATGGCGGCCCTTGTCGCCGAATACTTCGACCATGAGGTCGGAAGCGCCGTTCATCACCTTGGCGCCGTCGGTGAAGCCGGGCGCCGAATTGATGAAGCCGCCGAGCCGCACCACGCGCACCACCTTGTCGAGATCGCCGAGCGCGGCCTTGACCTGGGCGAGGAGGTTGATGGCGCAGGCGCGTGCGGCCTGCTGCCCGTCCTCGATCGACACCGGCCCGCCGAGCTGGCCCTTCGCCACCAGCTTGCCGTCGGCGCCGAGGCAAATCTGGCCGGAGACCACGAGCTGGTTGCCGGTCCTGACGGCGGGCACGTAGTTGGCGATGGGGCTCGCCGGCGTCGGCAGCGTGATGCCCAGCTTGGCGAGTGCCTGTTCAACGTTTCCGGCCATGATGATCCTCTCTTGCGTTCGGCGTCTGGTATATTCCGGGCCTCTTTTCTTGGCCGATCCCCCGCCCGCGCGCAACCGCGGTTGGCGGGCGGGAAGGCGGCCTCTATGTTGCCCTTATCTTCCCATCTCTCTGGCCGCGATACCGCCTGCCAACGCGTCCCCGAAAGGCCCGCCCGATGAACATGACCGCCCTCGGCAAACGGCTGCTGCCAGCCGCGCTGGCGCTTGCCCTCGTGCCCGTGGCGGTTGCGCCGGGTCTCGCCGCGCCGGTCGCCGACCCGGCGCTCAGCCACGCGGCCGGCTCCGTTTATCTGGCGCCGCATCGGGCGATCTACGACCTTTCGCTCGTGAACGCACGCGGCAGCCGCAGCATCGACGGGGTCGCGGGCCGCATCCTCTACGATTTTTCCGGCAACGTGTGCGAGGGCTACACGCTCGATTTTCGCCAGGTCTCCGACATGGAATTGAGCGAGGGACGCAGCGTGGTGAGCGACATGCGCTCGCTGACCTGGGAGGGCGGCAAGGCGCGCTCCTTCCGCTTCAGTACCACCAACAACCTCAACGACCAGCGCGCCACCCATGTGGCCGGCAATGCAGCGCGCGGCGAGAAGGCGGTACGGGTGCGCCTGAACAAACCCGCGCGGCATTCCTTTTCCGTGCCGGCGGATGCTGTGTTTCCGACCGAGCACGTGGCGCGCATCATCGCCGCCGCGCGCGCGGGCAAGTCGATCCTGTCGTTCCCGGTCTATGACGGTTCCGACACCGGGTTGAAGATCTACGACACGGTGACCGTGATCGGGAAGGAGATTCCGCCGGGCGCGCAGCCGCCGCACGACGCGGCGGCGAAGGTTCCGGCGCTCGCCAAGCTCGCACGCTGGCCGGTGACCATTGGCTATTTCGAGCGCGAGAGCGCCGCCAAACAGCAGACCCACGAGCAGACGCCCACTTACGCGATCTCGTTCGAGCTTTACGAGAACGGCATTTCGCGCGCGCTGCTCTTGTACTATTCGAACTTCACGCTCGCCGGCAAGATGACGGCGCTGACGCTGAAGACGCCGAAGCCGTGCAAGTGAATTGAGGGCAGGGCGACGCGACTCTTTCCCTCTCCCACAAGGGGAGAGGGGAAGTGAGTTTGCTGCGGTTTCGCGCGCAAACATCGATCCACTTGTCAAACAGCGCTTTCTCTTGCGCGTGACCTGATCCGAAAACCGGTTCCCACTTTTCGGGGCCACGCGCACAGCTCCGCCGCCCGTATTCTTTGCCGGGCGCCGGGTCCGCCCGTATTCCCCTTGCTCTCTTCCCCCTCTCGAAACGTGAGAGGGGATGGCGCGCCGATCGGCGCGACATTTCTTATGTGCACGCCTTCTTTTCGAAGGCGTGGCGCCTCTCGGCGCGCCACAAGCGGCTTTTCTGTCCCTGGCGCCGTGCTTCCGGGCTGCGACGGGACCCGAGCCGGATCCCCGATCCGGGCAGCTTCCGCCGCCCTTCGTCGCCGCCGCGTCCAGCCATTGAAGGCAGCCGGTCGTAATGCCGGCGGACGGCTGGCCAGGGCCTCCCGAGTGCGGGGTTACGAATCCCACCCGCGGGCGCCGCATCGCCGATGTCGGGTCACCCCGATATCGGCCCCGTTAAGGCGGCTCCATCATCGTGACGTCTCGCGACGACGCCCTCAGTCGAGCCGGACGCGGACGATGATAAGGGCGCGGAAGCGCGCGGGGATAAGTTTTTGTTCTGTGTGATTTCAATGGCTTGGATGCCGATCGATCCTCTCCGCTCATGCCCACGAAAGCGGGCATCCAGTGTTTTGTCGAAAGAGCTGGATCCCCGCTTACGCGGGGACGAGCGGTTAAATGCTCGGCACGGCCACGCGCTCACCGCGTCATTCATCCTCCAACGCCAGGCCGCGGATCACCGCGCCCTTACCGAACTTGGCGCGCAGGGCGTCGACCGCGTGCTCGGCTTCCGCGGTGCGGCGGTCGAGCAGGTCGGTGAGATCGTCCTCGCTGCTTGCCTCCACCAACTGGCTGACGCCGATGCCGAGGAGGCGGAAGCGGGTGGGGCCCACCTCGCGCGCCAAGAGATCGTGGCCTGCGGCGTAGATGCGGGCGGCGAGCTGGGTCGGCGCACTGAGGGAGCGCGCGCGGGTGCGGGTCTTGAAGTCGGCGCTCTTGAGCTTGAGCGTCACCGTGGAGCCGGCGAGCGAGGCCGCCTTCAGCCGCGCCGAGACCTTTTCGGTGAGCTCCCACAAAGTTTGTTCGAGCGGGCGCAAATCGCCGATGTCGCGCTCGAAGGTGGTCTCGGCCGAGATGCTCTTGGTTTCGCGTGTCGGATCGACCTTGCGCGCGTCGATACCGCGGGCAAGGCGCCACAGCCGCTGGCCTTCCTCGCCGTAGCGGCGCATGAGCGAGACTTCGTCGGCGCGCTGCAGGTCGGCAATGGTGCGGTAGCCATCCTTGGTGAGCTTGGCGGCGGTCACCGCGCCGACCCCATAGATGAAGCCGACGGGTCTCGGCGCCAGGAAGGCGGGCGCTTCGTCGGGGGAGAGCACGGCAAAGCCGCGCGGCTTGTCGAGGTCGGAGGCGATCTTGGCGAGGAACTTGTTGGCGGATAAGCCCACCGACACCGTGATGCCGAGATCGCGCTCGACGTCGCTGGCAAAGCGCGCCAGCACTTTCGCGGCGCTCATGCCGTGCAGGCGCTCGGTGCCGGTGAGGTCGAGGAAGGCCTCGTCAATGGAGAGCGGCTCGACCAGCGGCGTCAGGTCGAACATGCGCTTGCGCACCTGCCGGCCGACCTCGGCGTATTTCGCCATGTTGGGCTTGATGACGGCCGCGGTCGGGCAGCGCCGCATCGCCTCGAACATGGGCATGGCGGAGTGCACACCGTAGGTGCGGGCGATGTAGCAGCAGGTGGAGACCACGCCGCGCTTGCCCCCGCCGACGATCAGCGGCTTGTCGAGCAGGGACGGGTCGTCGCGCTTCTCGATCGTGGCGTAGAAGGCGTCGCAGTCGATATGGGCGATGGTGAGCGTGTTCGCTTGGCGGTGCGTGACCAGGCGCGGCGAGCGGCAGGCGGGACAGCGCGTTGCCGCCTCGGGCGCGTCGGCCAGGCAATCGCGGCAGAAGCTCACGGCATCTCGCGCTCCCAGTCGCTGCCGCCGCCGAGCACGTGGCGGGCCTGTGAAATCGTGATGGGATCGTGGTCGGTCTCGCGGGCGAATTCGGTCAAGAGCCGTTCGTCGCCGGCGAGATAATCGAGCACGCCAGCGAGGAAGCCGGGTTCGCGCGCGGCCTCGCGAATCTGGGCCGGGCCGATGCCGGTTATCCCGAGGAATCGCCCGAGCCGCTCGGGCTCCGCGGCGATGAAGCTAAGCGCTTGAATTGCAACGGTTTCGGCCGCCTCGCGGGCGGTTGTGGAGCCATCTTTCATCGGTCGAGTTTGCGTTTTCCTAACAAATCGGCACTACCGTGCCCATCATGCCCGAGCGTAGGGACGCTGGCGATGCCGGCATCGCGGCGGGCTGG
Source organism: uncultured Pseudomonadota bacterium (assembly GCA_963822085.1). GTDB lineage: Bacteria > Pseudomonadota > Alphaproteobacteria > Rhizobiales > Xanthobacteraceae > Pseudolabrys. Next base: position 291,532 of record CAWGGL010000025.1, on the reverse strand, counting down.
TGACTGGGGACAACAGGGAACCGGGGCGGGAAACAAGAATGCCGAAAACCGTCCTCATCGTGGAGGACAACGAGCTCAACATGAAGCTCTTCCACGATCTCCTGGAAGCACACGGTTACCAGACCGTCGGCACGCGCAACGGGACCGAGGCGCTGGATCTCGCGCGCCAGTACCGGCCCGACCTGATCCTGATGGATATCCAACTGCCGGAAGTGTCCGGCCTCGAAGTGACGAAATGGCTGAAAGACGACGCCGATCTGAAGGCGATCCCGGTGGTGGCGGTCACCGCCTTCGCCATGAAGGGCGACGAGGAGCGCATCCGCGAGGGCGGCTGCGAGGCGTACCTGTCGAAACCGATCTCGGTCGCCAAGTTCATCGAGACCATCCGCCACTTCCTCGGCACCCCGTAATATTGAAATGGTGAATTGAAATGTCCGCCCGTGTGCTTGTCGTCGACGACGTCCCCGCCAACGTGAAGCTGCTGGAGGCGCGGCTGTCGGCGGAGTATTTCGACGTCGCGACCGCCTTTAGCGGCTCCGAGGCGCTGGCCATGGCCGAGCGCGCGGAATGCGACATCGTGCTGCTCGACGTGATGATGCCGGATATGGACGGCTTCGAAGTGTGCCGGCGGCTGAAGTCGAACCCGACGACCCACCACATTCCGGTGGTGATGGTGACCGCGCTCGACCAGCCCTCCGACCGGGTCAAGGGCCTGGAAGCGGGCGCCGACGATTTCCTCACCAAGCCTGTGAGCGACGTGGCGCTGATTTCGCGCGTTCGCTCTCTTGCGCGATTGAAGATGGTGACCGACGAATTGCGCATGCGCGCGGTGACGTCGCGCGAGATCGGTCTCCAGAGCGCCGAGCACGAAGCGGTATCGGAGACCGGCCGGGGCGGGCGCGTGCTGCTCGTCGACGACCGCCAGTCGTCGTACGAGCGGCTGGTGGCGACGCTTGTCAGTGAGCACGCGGTGGACGTCGAGACCGAGCCGAGCGAGGCGCTGTTCCACGCCGCCGAAGGCAATTACGACCTCGCGATTGTGTCGCTGGGCTTGCAGAACTTCGACGGACTTCGCCTGTGCAGCCAGCTGCGCTCGCTCGAGCGCACCCGCAACCTGCCGATCCTGGCGGTGGCCGAGCCCGACAACAATCAGCGCCTGCTGCGCGGCCTGGAGATCGGCGTCAACGACTATCTGATCCGTCCCATCGACAAGAACGAGCTGCTGGCGCGCACGCGTACCCAGGTCAAGCGCAAGCGCTACACCGAGCGCCTGCGCGACAACGTGCAGATGACGGTCGAGATGGCGATCACCGACGCGCTCACCGGCCTGCATAACCGGCGCTACATGGAGACCCATCTCGCCACCCTGGTCGAACAGGCGGCGAGCCGCGGCAAGCAGATCTCGGTGCTGATCCTCGACATCGACTTCTTCAAGTCGGTCAACGACACTTACGGGCATGACGCCGGCGACGATGTACTGCGCGAATTCGCCGTCCGCCTGCGTAAGTCGATCCGCAACATCGATCTCGCCTGCCGCTTCGGCGGTGAGGAGTTCGTTGTGGTGATGCCGGAGACTGACATGGGCGTCGCCACCACGGTGGCCGAGCGGCTGCGCCGCCGCATCGCCACCGAGCCGTTCCCGATCCAGCAGGAGATGCGGTTGCTGGACGTGACGATTTCGATCGGCATCGCGGGCCTGCACGGCGCCGACGACAACGCCGCCGCCATGCTCAAGCGCGCCGACCAGGCGCTCTATCGTGCCAAGCGCGACGGCCGCAACCGGGTGGTGCCGGACGCGGCGTAACGGCCCAGGCGGTCCGGCGCGCGCCAATCGTCATTTGGGAGTCCGGCCTTCGGCCGGCGCCCGGGATGACGGCGGAAAAATCCCAAGACCTGCCTATAGGCGTTTATTCCGCGTCCTGTTTCAACGGGTTAGAGGCGGATTCGCGAGCCACCACGCTTTGGTCTAGCCTTATCGCGACGGCCGATTCCGGCGCGGATGGTGCGTTCAATGCCGCGCGTCCGGAATTGGCGCGATACCCTGCGGAGTGCTCGGGTCCGCCGCATCTCCTGGGTCCTGCGGGGTTAGGCCGGTCGGCAAGTGGTGCGAGTGGCCTCCTCATGCCGCCGCTGCCGGCCGGCCACCTTCTTCTCCGATAGCTCCAACGCAAAAAGGCGCCCGAAGGCGCCCCTTAAGCTCAGCCAGACGTCAAACCCGCGCTTACTTGATCTTGGATTCGCGGTATTCGACGTGCTTCTTGGCGATGGGGTCGTACTTCTTCTTGACCAGCTTGTCGGTCTGGGTGCGCGAATTCTTCTTGGTCACGTAGAAGTGGCCGGTATCGGCGCTGGAGACGAGCTTGATCTTGAGGGTGACGGCTTTAGCCATGATTTAATTCCTTGAAACCGGTCGCTGCGGCGTTGTTGGCCGGGAACGTAGCGTCGAAAGGCGAAAAGTCAAGAAAGGCCCGATCTGGGCGCTTTCGGCGGTGTTTTCCGGCGCTAGCGCTCCTGCAGTGCCAGGCGGACGCCGAGCGCGCAATAGATCGTACCCACCACCTTGCCCTGCCAGCGGGCGATCATTGGGTTCCGGCGCAGGAAGCGGCCGATGTGGCCGGCACCGACCGCGTAGACCATGGTGCTGCAGATGCCCGTCGCGACGAAGATGACGCCGAGCGTCGCCAGTTGCAGCGGCACCGCGCCGTGCTGCGGCTGAACGAACTGCGGCAGGAAGGCCACGAAGAACAGCGCGGACTTGGGATTGAGCATTTCCGCCAGCACCGCTTGGCGAAAGGCGCGACCCGCCGTGATCGGCGCCGCGCGCGCGGGCAGCATGGTATCCGTGCGTTCGAGGATCGCGCGGATGCCGAGATAAACCAGATAGGCGGCGCCGATATATTTGATGACGTCGAAGAGCAGGGCGGACGCGAGCAGGACGGCCGAAAGACCGAACACCGCCATCGCCGTATGCGCCAGATCGCCGACGGCGATGCCCAAGCCGGTGGCGACGCCGACGCGCGTGCCCGAGCTCATAGCGCGGCTCAGCGTCATGAGCACCGCCGGCCCGGGAATGAAGACGAAGCCGATGAGCACCGCCAGATAGGTGATGAGGGTGGTGTGATCGATCATGCCGCTTTTCCGGTTTCAGATTGTCCGCCCGTGGATCATGCCGCGTCGTCAGAGATTACAGCAAGTCCCGGTGAAATACCTGGTCCTGCATGTAATAGAACGGCACCGGCAGGTCGCGGGCCATGCCGGCGACGACGCGGGCGGACAATTCCTCCAGCACCACGCCGGTGATGGTCGGCATGTCGAGTTGTGCGGCTTCCGCGATCGGCACCCATGTCAATTCGACCAGCTCGGAGTCCGGCCCCACCACGCCCTCGATGGTGTGCGCCACAGCGGACGCATCCGCGGTGAAGAAGCGGGTATCGAAGCGCTTGGGCCGCCGCGGCGGCGTGCAGGCGCGCGCGATAAAATGCAGGCTGCCGAGGTCGGGATAAACCTTGGCCTTGCCGAATTCGGTCCAGATCTCGCCGGGCGTCTCGGGCGGCTCGTTGCCATTTTCGCCGAGCAGCAGGCCTGTTTCCTCCGCGGTCTCGCGTATCGCCGCGAGCGCAAGTCCCCGGGCGAAATCGGTGCTTGGCTGCGCGACGCGTTCCAAGAGTTTCTTCTCGGTGTCGGGATGCAGTTCGCTCAGCGCCGGCATGGCGCGGTCGAGCGTTTCGATGCGTCCGCCCGGGAACACGAACTTGCCGGGCATGAACTTGTGGCTGTGATGGCGGCGGCCCAGCAGCACCTTCGGCACCGCGCCCGAACGGTCGATCAGCATCAGAGTGGCGGCGTCGCGCGGCTCGCTGTCGGGGTGCGACTGGTCGCGCTCCTGGTTGGTCATGCGTTCGGTCAGCTTGTGGGCAATATCGCTCGTCATCGAGACTTACCTGGCTACTTGCGTTGTTTGTGACGTCGTTTGGTTTGTTTCGGGCGATGCGCTTTGGCCGAACGGCGCTCGCGCGGATGGGAGCCGTGCCGGGCCGGGCGGCCCTGTCGCCCCTCTGATAGCATTTCGAAGCGTAAGGCGCCCGCAACCGGAGCGGCTTCCACAAGCTTGACCTTGACCATGTCGCCGAGCCGGTAGGTCTCGCCGCTGTGGCGGCCGACCATCGAATGGCTCTTCTCGTCGTAGTGGAAATACTCGTCGCCGATGGTGCGCGCCGGCACGAAGCCGTCGGCGCCGGTCTCGTGCAGCTTCACGAACAGGCCGGCGCGGGTGACCCCGGAGATGCGGCCGTCGAAGGTGGCGCCGATGCGGTCGGCGAGAAAGTGGGCGATCAGCCGATCGTTGGTCTCGCGCTCGGCCAGCATGGCGCGGCGCTCGGTGGCGGAGATTTGCGCGGCGATCTCGCCCAGCACCTTGCGGTCGACGTTGTCGGAGAGACCGTCGGGCCCGAGCTTGAGCGCGCGGATCAGACCGCGATGCACGATCAGATCGGCATAGCGGCGGATGGGCGACGTGAAGTGCGCGTAGCGGCGCAGGTTCAGACCGAAATGGCCGTAGTTCTCGGCGTTGTATTCGGCCTGGGCCTGGCTGCGCAGCACCACTTCGTTGATGAGCTGCTCGGCGTCGAGCCCTTTGGCGCGCTTGAGCACGCGATTGAAGGCTTCCGGCCTGAGCGCGCCGGTCTTGGGGAAGGGGATGTCCAGCGTCTGCAGGAATTCGCGCAAGGCGACGACCCGCTCCATCGCCGGCTCGTCGTGCACGCGGTAGATCAGCGGCACGCGCGCCTTCTCCAGCGTTTCGGCAGCAGCGACATTGGCCTGAATCATGAATTCTTCGATCAGGCGATGCGCTTCGAGGCGCTCCGGCATGATGACGCGATCGACGGTGCCGTGGGCGGTGAGCAGGATCTTGCGCTCGGGCAGATCGAGATCGAGGGGTGAGCGCTCGTTGCGAGCGCGCGCCATGGCTTCGTAGGCGGCGTAAAGCGGCGTCAGGATCGGCTCGACCAGGCTTTCGGTGACCTCATCGGTACGGCCGCCAATGGCCAACTGCGCCTGCTCATAGGAGAGCTTGGCGGCCGAGCGCATCATGATGCGATGAAACGTATGGGATTTCTTTTGGCCGTCCGAACCGATCACCATCCGCACGGCGAGCGCGGCGCGGTTTTCCTGTGGCCGCAGCGAACACAGATCGTTGGAGATGCGCTCCGGCAGCATCGGCACCACGCGGTCGGGGAAATAGACCGAGTTGCCGCGCGTCACGGCCTCATGGTCGAGCGCCGAGCCGGGCGTGACGTAATGCGCGACGTCCGCAATGGCCACGGTGACGATGAAGCCGCCTTTGTTGTCCTTCGCGGTGTCGGGCTCGGCGTGCACCGCGTCGTCGTGGTCCTTGGCGTCGGGCGGATCGATGGTGACGAAGGGGACTTTGCGCCAGTCCTCGCGGTGCGCCATCGTCGCCGGCTTGGCGGCTTCCGCTTCGTTCAGCGTTTCGCGGCGGAAGACGTTGGGGATGCCGTGGGCGTTGATGGCGATCAGGCTGACGGCGCGCTCGCTCTTGAGTGAGCCGAGTTTTTCGACCACGCGGCCGGTGGCCAGGCCGAGGCGCGGCGCGCGTTGTGTTTCGACCGCGACCAGGTCGCCGTCTTTGGCGTCGTCGGTGGCGCCGGGCGGGATGGCGAATGCCTTCCCGAGCATCTTCTTGTCGACCGGTTCGAGCCTGCCGCCGCCGTTGGGAAGGGGATGGAAGATGCCGAGCACGCGATGCTTGGGCCGATCGATGACCTTGATGACGCGGCCGCGATAACGCGCCACCTCGTCGTCCTGGGTCTCTTCGATGCGCAGCAGCGCCCGGTCGCCGACGCCGGCGGCTTCGCCGGGACGGGGGCGGTGCGGGGTGGTGAGGCGGATCTTGGGCGCGGGGCCGTTGGCTTCTTCGTCCCATTCGTCGGGGACGGCGAGCAGGTCGCCGTCGGCATCGCGGATGACGACGTCGGCGAGCACGGTGGAGGGCAGCGTCCCGCGATGGTGAACCTTCTTGCGGCGCTTCTCGATTGCACCTTCGTCAGCGAGCTCGCGCAGCATGGCTTTGAGTTCGGCGCGCAAGCTGTTCTTGAGGCTGAAGGCGCGGGCGATCTCCTTGGCGCCGACCCTGCCGGGCTCGCGCTTGATGAAGGCGAGGATATCGGCCTTGGACGGCAGCGCGGTGGCGGCTTTCTTGACGGACTTCTTCTCGGTTTTCTTGGCGGATTTGGTCAATAGCAATGTCCTGCGCCGGGTGGGGCGCGATTTAAGGGGAATGTAATGGGTGAGGGCGGGCGGCGCCAGCGGGCGCGTCGCGGGCCGGTAAAAGACTGGATGCAAAACGCCGTTCATTCCCGCGAAAGCGGGAATCCAGGGCACCTGCGACCACGTTGATTTGCCGTCCTCAAGTCCCCGCTTTCGCGGGGACGAGCGGGTGGCGATTACTCCGCCGCGGTCGTCTTGGGCGCTGATTTCTTGGCAGCGGTCTTCTTCGCTGGCGCTTTGGCGGTCGACTTGCTCGCGGCCTTGCCGGCCGTCTTGCCCGTCGTCTTGCGGCCGGCGGCGCGGCGCGGCTTCGGCGCCTCGGCGGCCGTGGTTTCGGCGTCGCCGTCGCTCTGCTCGACGGTTTTCTTGGCGGCTTTCTTGGTCGTTTTCTTTTCGGTTTTCTCGGTCTTGGCGGCAGCCTTCTTGGCCGGCTTCTTGGCCTTCTTGCCGCCGCGCTTGCCGACCTGTTCGGCGCGGGCGTCGAGCAGGCTGACGGCTTCTTCGAGCGTGATGGTCTCCGGCGTCTTGTCGCCGGTGATGGTCGCGTTGATGCCGTCGTGGGAAACGTAAGGTCCGTAGCGGCCCTTCTTGGCGACGATCGGGCCGCCCTTGTCGGGATGATCGCCCAGCGCCTTGCCCGGATCGGCGCCGAAGCGACGGCCCTTGCCGGGATTGGCCTTCTTCTCGGCGATCAGCGTGACCGCGCGGTTGAGGCCGACCGACAGCACCTCGTCGCCTTCTTCCAGGCTGGCGTAGGTCTTGCCGTGCTTGACGTAAGGTCCGAAGCGGCCGACGCCGGCGATGATCATCTCGCCGTCTTCCGGATGCGGGCCGACGTCGCGCGGCAGCGCCAATAGGCCGAGCGCGCGTTCGAGATCAATGTCGTCGGGCGCGACGCCCTTGGGGATGCCGGCACGCTTGGGCTTCTCGGCGTCTTTCTCTTTCGACTGCTCGCCGAGCTGCAGATAGGGCCCGAAGCGTCCCGAGCGTACGGTGACTTCGAGGCCGGTCACCGGATCCTCGCCCAGCACCTTGGTGCCGTTGACGCTGCCTTCGGCGCCCGGCGTCATCTGCCGGGTGTAATTGCATTCCGGATAGTTCGAGCAGCCGATGAAGGCGCCGAACTTGCCGAGCTTGAGCGAGAGCTGGCCGTTCTCGCACTGCGGGCATTTGCGGCGGTCGCTGCCGTCTGCCGGCGGTGGGAAGATGTGCGCCTCGAGCAGGTCGTTGAGCGCGTCGAGCACCTGGCTGACGCGCAGGTCCTTGATCTCGTTGACCGCGCCGATGAAGTCGGTCCAGAAGGCCCGCAAGATCTTCTTCCAGTCGGCCTCGTTGTTGGCAATGAGGTCGAGCTGCTCTTCCAGGTTGGCGGTGAAATCGTATTCGACGTAGCGCTGGAAGAAGCTCTCCAGGAAGCCGACCACCACGCGGCCCTTGTCCTCGGGCAGCAGCCGCTTCTTCTCGATGCGCACGTAACCGCGGGTCTGCAGCACCTGCAGGATGGCGGCGTAGGTCGAGGGTCGGCCGATGCCGAGCTCTTCCATGCGCTTGACCAGCGCCGCTTCCGAATAGCGCGGCGGCGGCTCGGTAAAGTGCTGCGCGGAATTGATCGCCTGCTTCTGCAGCAGCTCATCGGCGCTCATGGCGGGCAGGCGGCGGAACTCGTCGTCATCGGCCGCTTCGTCCGTGCCTTCCTGGTAGAGCGTCAGGAAGCCGTCGAACTTGATGACCTGACCGGTGGCGCGCAGGTCGAGCGTACGGGCGCCGGCCTTGGCTTCGATGTCGACGGTGGTGCGTTCGAGCTCCGCCGACTGCATCTGGCTCGCCACCGCGCGGTTCCAGATCAGCTCGTAAAGACGGCCCTGGTCGCGGTCGAGATTCTTGCGCACGTCCGCCGGCAGCCGGTGGGGATCGGTCGGGCGCACCGCTTCGTGCGCTTCCTGCGCGGTCTTCGATTTCTGCTGATAGGTGCGCGGGGCCTGCGGCACGTAGTCGTTGCCGTATTGCTTTCCGATCATGCCACGCAGGGCGGTGACCGCTTCCGGCGCGACGTCGATGCCGTCGGTACGCATATAGGTGATGAGGCCGACGGTCTCGCCGCCGATGTCGATGCCTTCGTAGAGCCGCTGCGCCAGGCGCATGGTGTGCGCCGGCGAGAAGCCGAGCTTGCGGCTCGCCTCCTGCTGCATGGTCGAGGTGGTGAACGGCGGCGGCGGATTGCGCTTGGCCGGTTTCGCCTCGACGTTGGCAACCCGGAACACCGCGTTCTCCAGATCGCGGGTGAAGGCTTCCGCTTCCGCGCCCGAGCCGATGTCGAGGCGCTGGATCTTCTGGCCGTCGGCGCCGACGAACCGCGCCTCGAAGGTTTCGTTGCGCGGGGTCGCGAGCGTGGCCGCGATCGACCAGTATTCCTTGGTGATGAACTTCTCGATCTCGAGCTCGCGGTCGCAGACGAGGCGCAGCGCCACCGACTGCACGCGGCCGGCCGAGCGCGCGCCGGGCAGCTTGCGCCACAGCACCGGCGAGAGCGTGAAGCCGACCAGGTAATCGAGCGCGCGGCGGGCGAGATAGGCGTCGACCAGCGCTTCGTCGATGACGCGCGGGTGCTTCATCGCCTCGGTCACCGACTGCTTGGTGATGGCGTTGAAGACGACGCGTTCGATCTCGTGGCCCTTGATCGCCTTCTTCTGTTTCAGCACCTCCAGCACGTGCCAGGAGATGGCCTCGCCCTCGCGGTCCGGGTCGGTGGCGAGGATCAGCTTGGAGGCGCCTTTCAGCGCCCGGGCGATGTCGTTGATGCGCTGGTTGGACTTGGTGTCGACCTCCCAGACCATGGCGAAGTCGGCGTCCGGGTCGACCGAGCCGTCCTTGGCCGGCAGGTCGCGGATATGTCCAAAGCTGGCGAGGACCTCGTAGCCGGGGCCCAGGTACTTATTGATCGTCTTCGCCTTAGCTGGCGACTCAACAACGACGATATTCATGAAAATCCAATGGGTTATCCGCCTTGGCCGGGCTTCTGCCGGAAGCGGAATCGACCGCGGCTACGGCCGGAACATGGGGAAGGTGGCACCGGCTGTCAAATCGGGCCGCCGACAGGCCCGTGTCGAAGCAGGCAAATAGGGCGTGATGGGGACCGGTCCTGGGGGCGAATACAACCAATACGGGTAAATTATCTAAATAACAATTAAAGCTTACATCTGGAATCAATTCATGTATTTTTGGCTGCGTCAGTGGGTAGAGGCAAGTGGCGGCGGTACCGCGCTACCAGCCCTAGAACGGCGCGGAACGGAACTTTGATGCCCAACCAGGTCGAGCAACCGGACAGCGACGAGCGGGCGCAGGTTGCCGTCTATGTGGCGAGCATGTCGGCCGATCTCGCCACCATGGCTCGCCGCACCGGCCTCGATACCCTCGGTTACCTGCTCGAAATGGTGCGTCTCGAAGCCGAAAACACTGCGCGCCAGATGCTGCAGACGGACGGCGGCGGTTAACGCACTTTCACGCCCAATCGTTCGAGCAGCGCCGGTGTCGGGTTGCCGTCCGGCACCATGCCGAATTTGACCTGTTCGGCGCGGATGTTGTCGCGCAGGTCGAAGTCGATGTGGCCCTCGAAATCGTTGACCTTGTAGCCGAGCGCGGCGAGTTTCTTCTGCAACGCGATGCGGGCCGGCCGCGAAAGCTGATGGTCGTCCGCAGGCCATTTGGCCTGGATCGGTGGGCCGCCGCGCAAGAGGTCGGCGAGATGGCCGACCGCGACCGCATAAGCATCCGAGTTGTTGTACTCCTTCAGCACCGCGTAGTTGGCGGTGGCGATGAAGGCGGGGCCCTTCGCGCCGGCGGGGAAGAAGAGAATGCCGCGGCCTTCGCGCGGAAATCGCTTGCCGTCGATCGGACGCACGCCGCGCTTCAGCCAGCCGGCGAAGCTGTCGCGGCTCACTCTATAATCGAAGCCTTTCGGCACGTGCACCTCGAAGCCCCAGGGCAGGCCGTAGCGCCAGTGGCCCTTGTGCAGGTAGTTGGCGGTGGAGCCGAGCACGTCCGTCACGTTGCTCCAGATGTCCGCGCGGCCGTCGCCGGAGGCGTCGATGGCGTAGTCGACATAGTTCGACGGCATGAATTGGGTCTGGCCCATGGCGCCGGCCCATGACGACACCATGCGCGCGCGCGGAATGCGGTCGCGCTGCATGATACCCATGGCGACGATCAGTTCGTTGCGGAAATAGGGATTGCGGTAGCCGATATAGGACAGCGTCGCCAACGAGCGGAATACGTCCCAGCGGTCTTTCGCGGCGCCGTAGTCGGTCTCCATGCCCCAGATGGCGAGCAGCACCCAGCGCTCGACATGGTATTTCTTTTCGATCGCGCCGAAGCTCTTTGCCCATCGCCGCGCCTTTTGTCTGCCGCGCACGACGCGCGCGTGCGACGCCAGCGCGTCGACGTAGGCGCCGAACGGCTTGCCGTATTCGGGCTGGCGGTGGATGGCCGCGATGACGCGCTTGTCGGGCGTGACGCCGTGCATGGCGCGCTCGAAGGTCGAACGCGTGATGCCCTTGGCGTGCGCATCCGGCCATAGCTTGGCGACGAAGTGCGCGAAGCTTTGCGGCTGCGCGTTCGCGGCTCCGGCGAAGAATATGAACAGCAACGCGAAGACGGCGAGCCGGCGCATTCGTCACCTCACGATTCGAGCGAGGTCATTCTACACCAGTGACGCTTATATCATTGAGACTTGCCCACCGCCGTGACGCTCCAGCCGGCCGGCGATTTCGAGCTCCAGCAGCACCGTGCGCACGATGGCCGGGCTCGCGCCCGACAATCGTACCAGGTCGTCGAGCGCGACCGGCGTCGGCCCGAGCAGCGATACGATGCGCGCGCGCTCGTCGTCGCCGGGTTCGCGCTCGTGCGGGGAGGGCTGCTCCGGCGGCGGTTCGCGCGCCGGCAGGTCGATGCCGCGGCCGAGGATCGGCTCCAGCACCTCGATCACGTCGCGCGCGTCGGTGACCAGGATGGCGCCTTGCTTCAAGAGGCCATTGGTGCCCTCGGCGCGCGGATCGAGCGGCGAGCCCGGCACCGCGAACACCTCGCGGCCCTGTTCGCCGGCGAGCCGCGCCGTAATCAGCGAGCCGGAGCGGCGCGCCGCCTCCACGATGACGACGCCGATCGCCAGTCCCGAAATCAGCCGGTTGCGGCGTGGGAAGTCGCGCGCGCGCGGCTCCCAATTGAGCGGCATTTCGGAGACCACGGCGCCGTCGGCGACGATGTCGTTAGCCAGTGGGGTATGCTCGGCCGGATAGATGTGGGCGTGGCCGCCGCCCAGCACCGCCACCGTGCCGGTCGATAGGCTGGCGCGGTGCGCGGCGGCGTCGATGCCGCGCGCCAGCCCCGAGACGATGCCGAAGCCGGCGTCGCCCAACTCGCGGGCGATGCGTTCGGCGAACTTCATGCCGGCGGCGGAGGCGTTGCGCGAGCCGACGATGGCGACCAGCGGCCGGTTCAGGACGGCCGGTTGCCCGCGTACGGCGATGAGCGGTGGCGCGTCGTCGATCATGGTGAGCCGCAGCGGATAGTCCGGCTCGCCCAGCGCCAGGAACTCGATGCCGCGGGCGTGGGCGGCTTTCAGCTCGGCGGCGGCATCTTCTTCCGTACAGATGCGGCCGGGGCGGGAAGCGCCGCCGCGGCGGGCCAGCGCCGGCAGCGCTTGCAGCGCGGCGCGGGCGCCGCCGTAATGATTGATGAGATCGCGGAAGGTGCGCGGGCCGATATTGTCGGACCGGATCAGGCGCAGCCAGTCGAGCCGCTGCCCCTCACTGAGTTTGACGCCTTCGGCCAACGCGCTGCCCCCGTGTGGGGACAGCATCGCCCAAGCAGGCCGGTGGTACAACCGGGAGTTTTAGAGTGATTGCGGAGCCGACCGGGGCGATCCGGAGTTGTTTCAGAGCCCCTTGACTGATCAATAACTCATCAGTTATCGATAACAAATAACCGGTGAGTTATTGATGGCGATGCTGGAACCTCACGACATTCTTTTTAGGACGCTGGCCGATCCGACCCGGCGGGCAATCTTCGAGCGCTTGTGCCGCGAGGGAGACCAGACGGTTGCAGCTCTGACGGCGCGGGCCGGGGTTTCGCAGCCGGCCGTCTCGAAACATCTCGCGGTCCTGAAGCGGGCGGGCTTGGTGCGAGACCGCCACCAGGGCCGCCAGACTCATTACAGCGCGCAGCTCGCCGCTTTGGCCCCGCTCCTCGACTGGACGCACCAGATTGCCGGATTCTGGCAGAGCCGGTTCGACGATCTCGAAGACTTGCTGAAAAGGATGGATCAATGAACGAAGCAGCCATCGAAACGCGCTCCGTCGTCGTCGAGCGGGAGATCCCCTATGCGCCGCAAAAGATTTGGCGCGCGCTCACGCAACCGCATCTGATCGCGGAGTGGCTCATGAAGAACGATTTCGCGCCGGTCGTCGATCACCGTTTCAATCTTCGTGCGGACTGGGGAGTTGTCAACTGCCAGGTCCTGGCCGTCGAACAGGAGAAGAAGCTCACTTACACATGGTCGGCGCTTGGTCTCGAGAGTGTCGTCACATGGACGCTCACGCCGACAAAATCTGGAACCCATTTGCGCATGGAGCAGACGGGCTTCCGGGTGGATCAGACCCAGGCCTACCAGGGCGCCAAGTTCGGGTGGTCGCGGTTCTTCGCGACCCTGGAGGGAGTGTTGGCGCGGGTAGACTAAGGCCGCCACGTCGCGTTCCGGCTCATCTTCGGAGGAGGTTCCGTTGAATTGGAATAAGTGGATTCGGCAGGTCCACCGTTGGCTTTCCATCATCTTCACGGCGACCGTCGCCGCCAACTTTGTCGCCATGGCATTGGGGAAGCCCCCCGCCTGGGTGGTCTACTCGCCGCTGCCACCGCTGTTCTTGCTGCTGTTCACCGGGCTGTACATGTTTGCGCTGCCCTATGGCCTTCGGTGGAGCTGGAAGTAATCCAGATGGCGCTTTGCTCCATCCAGGCGGCGAGTTCGCGGGATAGTCAGCCGGTGAGTTACGCGCTTTTCGCGCCGATCTTGCCTTCCTGGCCCGACATGAGCCGCGCGATGTTGGCGCGATGCATAATCCACAAGATCACTGTAAGAACGAGGAACAGCACGGCAATGTGCGGCCGGCCCAGGAGATAAAGTGTGGCGGGGGTGAGCGCGCTGGCAATCAGCGCGGAGAGAGATGAGTAGCGCGACAGGAACGCCACCACGAGCCAGATGGCGCAGAAGATCAGCGCCGCCGGCCAGGCGAGCCCGAGCAGCACGCCGATATAGGTGGCAACGCCCTTGCCGCCTTTGAACCTGAGCCAGACCGGGAAGAGATGGCCGAGGAAGGCGCCCAGCCCCGCGGCGAGAGCTGCGTAAGCGGAAACGCCGAGCGCCGGAAGGCTGCGGGTGAGGTAAGCCGTGACCAGCACCGCGACGGTGCCCTTCAGGATATCGCCCAGGAGCGTAAGCGCGGCGATCTTCTTGTTGCCGGTGCGCAGCACATTGGTGGCGCCGATATTGCCGGAGCCGATGCTGCGCACGTCCGGCCCGCCGGTGAGGCGCGTCAGGATCAGCCCGAACGGGATCGAGCCGCACAGATAGCCGAACAGCAAGGCGAGGGCGGTGGTCATAGCCCCATACTGTCATTCCGGGGCACGCGCGAAAAGCGCGTGAGCCCGGAATCCAGTGCCAAGCACGAGCGCGCTGCACCTGGATTCCGGGTTCGCGGACTTCGTCCGCGCCCCGGAATGACGATTTTGTGCGGTGACGCGGCGCTCACACGTACTCATAAACCGTGCGCCCGGCGACGATGGTGCGCACCACGCGGCCGGTGAGGCGGGCTTCGTCGAACGGCGTGTTCTTGCACTTCGACTTGAGCTCGTCGGGATCGAGCACCCAGGGCAGGTCGGGATCGATTACGATGAGGTCGGCGGGCGCGCCGGTGCGCAAAGTGCCGCCAGGGAGTTCCAGGATCTCCGCCGGCCGCGTTGACATGGCGCGCAGCAGCGTCATCAGGTCGAGTTGTTCGCTGTGCACCAGGCGCAAGGCCGCGCTCAGCATGGTCTCGAGCCCGACGGCGCCGGGGGCGGCTTCCGCGAACGGCAGCCGCTTGGTCTCCACGTCCTGCGGATTGTGGTCGGACATGACGACGTCGATCACCCCATCGCGCAGCGCTTCGACCAGCCGCAGGCGGTCGTCCTCCGCGCGCAACGGCGGCGCCACCTTGAGGAAGGTGCGGTAAGGGCCGATATCGTTTTCGTTGAGCGTGAGGTGGTTGATCGAGGCCGACGCCGTGACGGTGAGCCCGGCGTCCTTGGCGCGCTGAAGCACGTCGAGGGATTCCGCGCAGGTGACGGACGCCGCGTGATAGCGCCCGCCGGTCAGCGCCACCAGCCGGATGTCGCGTTCCAGCATGACGGTCTCCGCGGCCTTAGGGATGCCGAGCAGGCCGAGGCGGGCGGCGAACTCGCCCTCATTCATGACGCCGTCGGCGACGAGATCGGGGTCCTCGGTGTGGTGGACGAATAGGGCGTCGAAGTCGCGGCCGTAGGTCAGCGCGCGGCGCATCACCTGCGCATTGGTGACGCTTCTTTCGCCGTCGGTGAAGGCGACCGCGCCGGCGGCTTTCAGCAAGCCGATCTCGGTCATCTCCTCGCCGGCGAGCCCTTTGGTGATGGCGGCCATCGGGTGCACGTGGACGATGGCCGTGTCGCGCGCGCGCCGCAGCACGAAATCGACGGTGGCCGGATCGTCGATCGGCGGCGAGGTGGCCGGCTGGCAGACGATGGTGGTGACGCCGCCGGCCGCTGCCGCCTGGCTGGCCGAGCCCAGCGTCTCGCGGCTCATGTCGCCGGGTTCGCCGACGAAGGCGCGCATGTCAACGAGGCCGGGGGCGATCACCTTGCCGCGGCAGTCGATGATCTCGGTGCCTTCCGGCACGCCGCCGGCGCCGATGCCCTTCTTGGTGTCGCGGATGACCCCGTCGGCGATCAGCATGTCGCCGGGGAAATCGAGGTCGCGCGAGGGATCGATGATCCGCGCGTTGGCGAGCAGGATTGGGCGGCGTTCAGAGAGCATGGCGGCAAGACCCTGTCATTCCGGGGCGCGAGCGGAACGAGCGAACCCGGAATCCAGAAACGAAAACCGAGCGCGCATCTGAATTCCGGGTCCGGCGCTGACGCGCCGTCCCGGAATGACGGTGATCGGTCTCACGCATTCGGCAGGTTCCGCGACAACGCTTCCAGGACCGCCATGCGCACGGCAACGCCCATCTCGACCTGCTCGCGGATGAGCGACTGCGCGCCGTCGGCGACGATACTGTCGATCTCGACGCCGCGATTCATCGGGCCCGGGTGCATGACCAGCGCGTCCGGCTTGGCGTAGGCGAGCTTCTTGGCGTCGAGGCCCCAGAAATTGAAGTATTCCGACACCGACGGCACGTAGGAGCCGTTCATGCGCTCGCGCTGCAGGCGCAGCATCATCACGATATCCGCGCCGTTGAGGCCTTCGCGCATGTCGCGCGCGACCTCGACGCCGAAGCGCTCGATGCCGGGCGGCAGCAGCGTCGACGGCGCGACCACGCGCACGCGCGCGCCCATGGTGTTGAGCAGCATGATGTTGGAGCGCGCGACCCGCGAATGCAGGATGTCGCCGCAGATCACCACCGTCAGGCCCTCGATATGGCCCTTGTTGCGGCGGATGGTGGCGGCGTCGAGCAGCGCTTGCGTCGGGTGCTCATGGGCGCCGTCGCCGGCGTTGATCACCGAGCAGTCGACCTTGCGCGCCAGCAGCTCGACCGCGCCGGAGGCGTGGTGGCGCACCACGATGATGTCCGGGTGCATGGCGTTGAGGGTGATGGCGGTGTCCATCAGCGTCTCGCCCTTGCGCATCGAAGACGACGAGGCCGACATGTTCATGACGTCGGCGCCGAGGCGTTTGCCGGCGAGCTCGAAGCTCGCCTGGGTGCGGGTGGAGACCTCGAAGAACAGGTTGATTTGGGTGCGGCCGCGCAGGGACGCGCGCTTTTTCTCGACCTGGCGGTTGAGTTCGACGAACTCTTCGGCGAGGTCGAGCAGGCCGGAAATCTCGTCGCGGGAAAGCCCCTCGATCCCCAGCAAATGGCGATGGCTGAGAACGAAGGAGGATTTTGGCGCGATGTTCATTAAAGCCATGGCTATAGGCGCAAGCCGCGGCCACGGCAAGTGGCGCGGGCGCCCGTTCCACAGCTGGAACCTGGGCCTCGCCGGCGGTGGTTAACCGTCTCCGCCGCATCGGCGCCACGTTTCCCGCACGCTTTAGACAAGACCCTCACGCGACCTCACGTGTGCGTACAAGCATTCGTGAACGCCGGTCCGGTCGGCGACAGGAACGTTCCGCGCCGTTGCCGCGTTGCACACCATGACAGCCCGGCGCGAAGCGCCGGCTGACGACGTGAAATGAACATACATAAGGAGGCACTATGAAACGCATCATGAAATACGCCGCGGTAGCCGGTACGGCTGGGATGCTGGCGATCGGCATGTCAATGCCGAGCTACGCTGCCCATGGCCGCAACGCAGCGGCGGCGGTTGGCTTCGGTGCCGGCGTTGCCGTGGGCGCGGTGGCGGCCAATGCAGCCAACAACGGCTACTACGGTCCGCGTTACGATCGCGCGGGCTATGCTTATGCGCCGGGTTACGCCGACGGCTCGGGCTATGGCGCTTATGACTACGCGCCGGGATCGGCAATACCGGGCATGCGGACCAACTGTTCGCGCTCGCCAGCGTCCATCAACTACGTGCCGTGCCCGAGCGACTGATCGCCACGAATGAGGGCGGGCCGCGCGCCCGCCCTCGTTCTTTGTATCGGCGCTCGCCGGAGTGCGGGTCGCGTTGGGCGCCAACGTCGTTCGATCGCAGCGCGCCACCAACATGTTTGCACGATGCCGCCGCAGTGCAGCCCTTATTTACGCCGCGTTGCCGGAAACGACCGCGAATGCAATGCCGTGTGCCAAGGGAAAGCGGAACGGTTGCCGCAATTGCAGGGTTTGATCTCGGCACGTTGTCGTGAGGCAGTCGCCGATCGATTAACCTGCAACGGAGGTACTCGATGACACGAATTCTGAAACACGCGGTGATGGCCGGCATGGCCGCCGCGTTCGCGATCACGCTGGCCGCGCCCAGTCAGGCACAGCAAGACAACATGCAGCAAGACGAGGTCGCGAGCCAGCAGGTGTATGCGCCGTATGACACCGCGGGCGACCGGGACATGGCGGTCGAGGGTTATCGCGCCTATGCCTACATGCCTGGGCCGGCGACTTGGGCCGACTGCACTGCGTCCCCAGCGTCCTCCAACTACGTGCCCTGCCCAAGTTACTGATCGCTACGGAAGGGCGGGCCACGCGCCCGCCCTTTGCCGCATCTCTGGCCTTCCCGATATGCTCAGCTTTTCATGTGGGCGAGGCGGTCGAGCGCACCCTGCAGGATAAAGGCGGCGGCATGCTGGTCGATGACGGCGGCGCGCTTCTTGCGGCTGACGTCGGCGTCGATGAGCTGACGCTCGACCGCGGCGGTAGAAAGCCGTTCGTCCCAGAGCGCGATGGGCAGTTCGGTGAGTTTCGTGAGATTGCGCGCGAAAGCGCGCGTCGACTGCGCGCGCGGTCCCTCTGAGCCGTCCATATTGACCGGCAGCCCGAGCACCAGGCCGACTGCGGCGCGCTCGCCGGCCAGTGCCAACAGGCGTTGCGCATCGGCCGTGAAATTCTTGCGCGCGATGGTCTCCACCCCGGTTGCCAGCTTGCGGTCGGGGTCGCAGACGGCGACGCCGATGGTCTTGGTGCCGAGATCGAGGCCGATCAGCGCGCCGCGGGGCGCAAAGTGGTTGGCAGCTTCGACCAGGGGCAATATGACGGCCATAGAAGAGCGGTAGCACGGCGCGCAGAGGCCGCCAACGCCGGCGGGCGCACCGCGGTGCCGAAGTCGCTGAAGGCGCGAGAGGGGGCGCACCAGAAGTCACGCGATAAGGAGAACACCATCATGCAGATCACTTGGTACGGCCATTCCGCTTTCCGGCTCGATTTCGGCGGCAAGGCGGTGCTGATCGATCCGTTCTTCACCGGCAACCCGGCCTTCGTCTCCGACAAGGCGGAAGCGATCAAGGGCGTCACCCACATTGCACTGACGCACGGCCACGACGATCACATCGGCGATACTGTCGACATCGCTAAAACAACCGGCGCCAAGGTGATCGCCAATTTCGAGATTTGCATGTGGCTGACCGGCCAGGGACTGGAGAATATTGACCCGATGAATTTCGGCGGCACCGTGCAGCAGGACGGCTTCACGGTGAGCATGGTGCGCGCCGACCACTCCTCCGCCCACATGGACGGCGCGACGCCGGTCTATCTCGGCAATCCGGGCGGGCTGATCGTCAAGGCGCCGGGCGAGCCGACGGTCTATCACATGGGCGACACCGACGTGTTCGGCGACATGGCGCTGATCAACGAGCAGCATCAGCCCAAGGTCGGCCTGCTGCCGATCGGCGACCGCTTCACCATGGGCGGGGAGGGCGCGGCCTTCGCCTGCAAGCGCTTCTTCAAGTTCGACACGGTGATCCCGTGCCACTACGGCACCTTCCCGATCATCGACCCCAGTGCCGACAAGTTCGTCACCGCCATGAAGGGGGCCGCTACTCAGGTGGTCGTGGCGGAGAAGGGCAAGCCCGTCACGGTGTAAGACGCTTGCGCAAGCTCGGGGAGGGCGCTCAGATTGCGCGCTTTCTTCCGGGGGAATGAATGGCCACCAGCAGCGTCAAGCGGCCGCGCACCGAGATCGACATGCGCACCTTCGCCAAGGGCGCCGGCGCCACCATCAAGGTGCCGGTCGGCGTCACGGTCTTCGTGCAGGGCGAACGTGGTGACTGCATGTACATTGTGCAGTCCGGAGTCATCGACATGGTGATTGGCGAGACGGTGGTCGACACCATTGGCGCCAACGAGGCGCTCGGCTTCATGTCGATGATCGACGATCTGCCGCGCTCGTCCACGGCGCGGGCGCGGGAGGCGTGCGAACTCTCGCTGATCGACGCGCGCACCTTCCGGTTCATGGTCGACGAGGTGCCGAACTTCGCGACCTACATCATGGGCGTCCTGGCGCGCCGCATCCGCGGCATGAGCAAGGCGATCTGATTTTCCGGCAATTCCCGGACAGGCCACCCGGACCGGCGTGCCGTGCCCCGCGGGGTCAATCACACGCCTGCTGCGCGTGAATTGTGGAACAGACCCGGCGGCCGTGGTGGGCAGGGAATATCGGCCTTTTCCTCGCACAATTCGTGCGCGCACAAACGGGTTTTCGGTTGAAATTTAGCCGGCACGCTACCGTTTGTTTACGCTGTCGGCAATTCGCTTAGGGATTGCGGCGCTCAGCGCCTGAAAAATCAAAACCGTTCTATGCATATTAAATCACACCCTCAATGGTTGTTGCTGGGATAAAATACAGGCTGATGGGGTGGAATTATGGGGACCGAAACGGCCACCGCGTGGCGGCTGCTGAAGCTCAACTGGATCCTGGTCGCTGTTCTGGCGCTGGTGCTGGCGGTGGCGCTGGCGGCCACGGACTTTTGGCTGAAGATCCAGAGTGCGACGATGCCGCTTGCCATCGCTGCGGTTTACGGCGGCATGGCCTACCGCAATCTGGCGACGCCGCGGCTGCGCGATACCCGTGTCGTTTTTACCCTCGCCAGCACCGCCCAGCTCGTGCTGATCGTCGCCCTGCTGACTCCGCTCACCTACGTCGCGGCGGCGGCCGATCTGCCCTTGCAGGATGGCCACCTCGTCATGCTCGACCGCGCGCTCGGCCTAGATTGGCCCGGCTATGTGGCGTTCTTCAATGCCCGCCCGTGGCTGTTCCACTACCTCTCGCTCGGCTATCGCATGATCGCCTGGCCGATCCTGGGCCTGCCCGTCATTCTCGGCATGACCGGCAATTACGTGCGGCTGCAGAAATTCACGCTGGCGTTCACTGTGGCGCTCATCGTCACCACGGTGGTGTCGATGCTGGTGCCGGCGGAGGGCGCCTTCTACGGCCACCATCTTGCGGCTGACGCTTTCTCCAACATCATACCCGGCGGCTATCTCGATCAGATCCGCGATTTTCCCGCAGTGCGCGACGGCGTCCTGCGTGCGCTCGATATTCTGCATCTGGTCGGCATCATCACCTTTCCGAGCTTCCATGCCGTCTCGGCGGTGCTCTTCGTCTGGGCGCTCTGGCCGGTGTGGTGGATGCGGCCCTTCGCGCTCATCAGTAACGCGCTCATGCTGGCGGGGACGCCGATCGGTGGCGGGCATTATTTCGTCGACGTGTTTGCCGGCATCGCGGTCGGCGTGCTGGCCATCGCGGCCGCCGACGCCATCGGCGCCCGGCTCGCGCGGCCGGTGCGGGTGCCGGCTTTTCTCACCTTTCGCATGACGCCGCGGGCCGTCTCGCTGGAATAGCGGCGGTTTTCGAGCGTTTTCGGGCGATTTCCGCGCCGGCCCGGTGGATTCGGCCTTGCGGTGCGGGAACGCGCAGGCGAGATTGTCCCTAAGGTGGCAGGGGAACTGCGGGAAGGGGGATCGATGATCAAACCAACGTTGATGACGGGGGGGCGGGCCGCGGCATTGGCCGCGCTCATCTTCATGCTGCCGACGGTAGCGCCCGCCCAGACGGTGGAAAATCCGCCCACCTTCAACGCTGGCCAGATTGCGGGCATCCAGCCGGTCGGCAGCAACTACACCATCCAGAATCCGGTGCGCAGCGACGGCATGTTGCGCGTCTACAATCTGACGACACCTTACGGCAAATTCCTCGTGCGCGGCGATGCGATGATGCGCATGCGCATCAACGAGCTGAAGGCGCTGGAGGCGCTCCAGAAGGTGAGCAACTCGGACACCTTCGGCAAGGCGCTGGTCCAGGCCGGCCTCAGCCCGGTGAAATACACCGGGAAGCTGATCACCAATCCGGTCGGCACCGTGAAGGGCACCTTGTCCGGCGTCGGTGCGTTTTTCGACCGGCTCGCGGCCGGCGCTGCCGCGCAGGGTCAGACTCCGGACAAACCCATGCAGAGCCTGCTCGGTGTGACCGACGCGCGGCGCAAGCTCGCCGCTCGTTATGGCGTCGATCCCTATACCGATTTTCCGCCGCTCGACGCCGCGCTCAAGCGTCTTGCCGAGGCGTCGACCGCGGGCGGCTTGGTGGTGACCGGCGCGCTGATGGCGGTGCCGGGCGCGGCTGGCGTGATCGTGTCCAATCTCTCGACCGCCAACACGCTGAACGATGTTGCGATCGATCAACTGGCGCGCAGCTATACCGCCGCGCAGATCCTGGCGCTGAACCGCAAGCGGCTGCTCGCCATGAAAGTCCCGACGCCGGTGATCGACAAGCTGCTCGCCAACCGCGATTTCACCCCGATCGACATGGCGGCGATGGTCGCCGCCCTCGACAGCATGAAGCGGGTGCGCGACCGCGAGATATTTGCCGCCCGCGCGGCGAATGCGCATCCGCGCTACGTCGCCTATTTCGTGCGCCGGCAGGCGGAGCTCCTGGCGGACGGCTATCGTCACCGCGCCGGCTATGTGCGCTTCGTCTCGCTTGGCGGCGATCCGGTCGTGCTCGACCACCGGGGCCGGCTGGAGATGGTGGCGCCGATCGACGCCTTGTCGTGGACCAAGGACAGTTCCACCAGCTTTACCAGGATGACCGCCGCCGCAAAGCGGGTGGCGCCTAAACGGCATGGCGAGGTGCACATCACCGGGCAGGCCACGAAGCTCGCCAAGCGGGAGCTCAAGAAGGCGGGCTGGACGGTGCGGGAGCACCCGCCGAATTGAGGAATTCTGCGCCTGCCGGGCCGCTCCATTGCGGGGCCGAAGCGGGCTCTGCTATAGGCGGTTTTCAGTGATCCGCCCCGAGGTTGCAGACCCATGTCCGTTGACGACGCCACCGTCCGCCGTATCGCCCATCTCGCCCGCATCAAGGTCGAGGACGACGAGGTGGCGCATCTGAAGGGCGAGCTCAACGCCATCCTGAACTGGGTCGAGCAGTTGCAGGCGGTCGACGTCGAGGGGGTGGAGCCGATGACCTCGGTGACCCCAATGACGATGAAAATGCGCGAAGACAAGGTGACCGACGGCGAGATCGCCGACCAGGTAACCCGGAACGCGCCCATGAGCGATGACAATTTCTTCCTGGTTCCTAAAGTCGTGGAATAACCGATGTGCCTGGCCTGTGAACAAGGCGACCTGGAGCGACGCTGGGAGATGATCGAGATCATCTCGACCGGCCGGCTGCCAGCCGGCCACACCATTGACGACCTGCGCGCGCTTGGCTTGCCGGTGCCGGGCGAGCTCGTGCGCGAGCAGCAGCCCGACGGCACGGTTCTCATCAAACAGGTGGCGCCGTCCGCGCTCGCCGCCAACAAGTTCGTTTGCGACACTCCCGATCAATGACCGACCTCACGTCACTCACCTTGGCCGAAGCCCGCGACGGGCTGCGCGCAAAGACCTTTTCCGCCACCGAGCTGACCGCCGCGCACAGCGCGGCCGTCGAGCAGGCGCGTGCCCTCAATGCCTTCGTGCTGGAGACGCCGGAACGCGCCGCCGAGATGGCTAAAGAGTCCGACGCGCGCATCGCCAAGGGCGAGATGCGGCCGCTGGAGGGCATTCCGCTCGCCGTCAAGGACATGTTCTGCACCGCGGGCGTGCGCACCACCGCTTCCTCGCACATCCTCGACACCTTTGTGCCGACTTACGAGTCGACGGTCTCCGGCAACCTGTGGCGCGACGGCGCGGTGCTCGTGGGCAAGACCAACAACGACGAATTCGCCATGGGCTCGTCGAACGAGACCTCCTATTTCGGCCCGGTAATTTCGCCGTGGCGCCGCCAAGGCTCGAACACGCCGCTGACGCCGGGCGGCTCGTCCGGGGGAGCTGCGACCGCGGTGGCGGCCAACCTGTGCCTGGGGGCGACCGGCACCGACACGGGTGGTTCTATCAGGCAGCCGGCATCGTTCACCGGCACCGTCGGCATCAAGCCGACCTATGGCCGCTGCTCGCGCTGGGGCATCATCGCGTTCGCGTCCTCGCTCGACCAGGCCGGTCCGTTCGCGCGCACGGTGCGCGACGCCGCCATCCTCATGCGCTCCATGGCCGGGCCCGACCCGAAGGATACGACCTGCGTCGATAGGGACGTGCCGGACTACGAGGCCGCTGTCGGAAAGTCGGTGAAGGGCCTGAAGATCGGTATCCCGAAGGAATACCGCGTCGAGGGCATGCCGGCCGAGATCGAGAAGATGTGGGAAGAGGGGCGCGCGTGGCTCAAGGCCGCCGGCGCGGAGCTGGTCGAGGTGTCGTTGCCGCACACCAAGCTGGCGCTGCCGGCCTATTACATCGTGGCTCCGGCGGAGGCGTCCTCCAACCTCGCGCGCTATGACGGCGTGCGCTATGGCCTGCGGGTCGAGGGCCGCGACATCACCGACATGTACGAAGCGACACGCGCGGAAGGCTTCGGCGCCGAGGTGCGCCGCCGCGTGATGATCGGCACCTACGTGCTCTCGGCCGGCTACTACGACGCTTATTACCTGCGGGCGCAGAAGGTGCGCACGCTGATCAAGCGCGACTTCGAGGAAGCGTTCGCGTCGGGCATCGACGCCATGTTGACGCCGGCGACGCCATCGGCGGCCTTCGGGCTGGGCGAGAAGGGCGACGACCCGGTGGCGATGTACCTGAACGACGTGTTCACGGTGACGGTGAACATGGCGGGGCTGCCCGGCATCGCGGTGCCGGCGGCGCGCGACGGGCAGGGACTGCCGCTGGGGCTGCAGCTCATCGGCCGGCCGTTCGACGAGGAGACACTGTTCTCGCTCGGCGAAGTGATCGAGCAGGCGGCGGGACGGTTCACGCCGGAGAAGTGGTGGTGAACTTGGCCGATCTGCCCCATCGGGGATAGATTTTGGGGGGTAGATTTCGCTCATGACCCCTGACGCCTTCCATCTCACGCTCTCGCAAGCGGCGCCGCCGCGCGAGCTCGATGTGCCGCTCGCCGCGTTGTGGTGGGCCAAGAAGGGCGATTGGGA
This sequence comes from uncultured Pseudomonadota bacterium, assembly GCA_963822085.1. Classification (GTDB taxonomy): domain Bacteria; phylum Pseudomonadota; class Alphaproteobacteria; order Rhizobiales; family Xanthobacteraceae; genus Pseudolabrys. The sequence goes on along the minus strand of CAWGGL010000025.1, from coordinate 267,141 downwards.
CAAGGCGCACAAGTTGGCCCAGGACGATGCCTGTCGTGAAGCCGCCTGGGTGCACGCCTATCTGCACCGGGTCGAGGGCGACATCGGCAACGCCCATTATTGGTACGCCCAAGCGCGCCGCGCTGCCGCCGATGGCGATTTCGACGCCGAGTGGGAAGCGATCGTCGCCGCGTTGCTCAACGGCCGTTAGGGGCGGTCGCTCGTTTCGATTGCGGCGCCGACGAGGTACACATGCGCTAACATGCATGTGGCCGGCGTTAACGTGAATTTCCGAAAACAATGCAGGGCAGGTCGCATGGCTGAAAGCGTTGAATTAGGTTGCGCGCGCATTTGAACACCAAACACGATTGGGGAGCCGCGGAGTGCCGCAACAACAACAATCGACGCGAGCTATTCTTGAGGACATGATCGACGCCTACCAGCGTGCCGACAACGACCGGCTGGCCGCCCATATTCACGATGACATCGACTGGCTCTTCCATGCGCCGATTTCGTTCTTTCCGTTCGCGGGCGCCCGGCGCGGCAAGGCCGAGGTGTTCAAGGGCTTGGCCCAAATGTATCAGCTCTTCCGGCCAGTCCGATACGAAGTCCAAATAGTGGTGGTGGAAGGCGACCGCTCCGCCACGCTGTGCGATGCCCAGTTGGAGCAGCGCGCGACCGGTCGCATCATCAGCTCGCGCATCGCCAATTTTCAACGTTTCCGCGATGGCCTGATGGTCGAATACCGCGGCTTTACCGACAGCTTCGACTCCGTCGAGCAAGTGGTCGGGCGCGAACTTGACGCCTGACGTCGCCGGGTGACGAAAGAAATCGCCGTGGCGCGCACCGAGGATTACCTGGCGACGTCGCCGTTCGTCGTGCGCGGCGTTCAACGTATTCGGATATGCGGTGTGTTGAATGTGAATGAAGCGTGCCAGAACCACTTGGCGCTGGCTTGCGGTATGAGCATACTCGCGCGCGTTTAAAGGGGGCGCCATGGCCGAGGCCGATATCCAAGCAACGATGGACGAACTCTACGCCGCCTATGTGCAGGGCGACTTCGACCGCTTGTCCAGCCTGATGGACGAATCCATCGAATGGATGATCTACGCGCCGGTGACTGTCTTCCCGTTTGCCGGGCCGCGGCGGGGCCGCGCGGCGGCGGTGCAGACGATGCGGGAGATCGCGCAAGCCTACGCGATCGAATCCTATCAGCGCGAGATCGTCACGGTGAAGGGGGAGCGGGTGGCGGTCGTGGCGGACGTGCGCATGCGCCAGCGCGCGACCCAGCGCATGCTGCGGTTCCGGGTGGCTAATTTCATGCGCTTCGAGGACGGCCGGCTGGTCGAGTTTCGCGAGTTCATCAATTCGTTCGACCTGGCGGAGCAGGCGCTGGGGCGCGAATTGGCCCTCTGAGGCAGGGCCTTCGAAGAGGCCGGTGCAGGGCCGAGGACGATCCCAACCCCGACCAGGTGCGCTTCCGGCCATCTTGCCCGGCCCCGCGCGCGGCGGTACGGGTAGGGCCATGAACGTACAGAGCAAACCCGACAAGCTGATCCGCGGCGCCACCGGCGACTGGGAGGTCGTCATCGGCATGGAGGTACACGCCCAGGTCACCTCCAACGCGAAACTGTTCTCGGGCGCCTCGACCGAATTCGGCGGCGCTCCCAACAGCCATGTTTCGCTGGTCGACGCCGCCATGCCCGGCATGCTGCCGGTGATCAACGGTGAGTGCGTGCGCCAAGCCGTGCGGACCGGGCTTGGGCTCCAGGCCGCGATCAATCTGAAGTCGGTGTTCGACCGCAAGAACTATTTCTATCCCGACCTGCCGCAGGGCTATCAGATCAGCCAGTACAAGCAGCCGGTCGTGGGCGAGGGGACGGTCACCGTCGACCTCGAGGACGGCGAGACCGTCACCGTCGGCATCGAGCGCCTGCACCTGGAGCAGGACGCGGGCAAGAGTGTGCACGACCGCCATCCGACGCTCTCCTACGTCGACCTCAACCGCTCCGGCGTGGCCCTGATGGAGATCGTCTCCAAGCCCGACCTGCGCTCGTCCGACGAGGCGAAGGCCTACGTCGCCAAGCTGCGTTCGATCCTGCGCTATCTTGGCACCTGCGATGGCGACATGGAGAAGGGATCCTTGCGCGCCGACGTCAACGTCTCGGTGCGTCGGCCGGGCGAGCCCTTGGGCACCCGCTGCGAGATCAAGAACGTCAATTCCATCCGCTTCATCGGCCAGGCCGTCGACTACGAGGCGCGCCGGCAGATCGACGTCATCGAGGACGGTGGTAGCATCCAACAGGAAACGCGGCTGTTCGATCCCGGCAAGGGCGAAACACGCTCTATGCGGTCGAAGGAGGAAGCACACGACTACCGCTACTTCCCTGACCCCGACCTGTTGCCGCTCGAGTTCGACCAGGCTTTCGTCGACGCGCTAAAGGCGCACCTGCCGGAGCTGCCGGACGAAAAGAAGGCGCGCTTCATCCGCGACTTTGGCCTGTCGGCCTACGACGCCGGCGTCCTGGTCGCCGAACGCGAAACCGCCGACTACTTCGAAGCGGTGGCGAAGGGACGCGACGCCAAGGCGGCGGCCAACTGGGTGATCAACGAGCTGTTCGGGCGCCTGAACAAGGAAGGCAAGGACATCGAAAGCTCGCCGGTCAGCGCGCAACAGCTCGGCGGCATGCTCGACCTGATCGCCGACGGCACGATTTCCGGTAAGATTGCCAAGGACTTGTTCGAAATCCTCTGGACCGAGGGCGGCGATCCGCGCGAGATTGTCGAGGCGCGCGGCCTGAAGCAGGTGACCGACACCGGCGCCATCGAAAAGTTGGTCGACGAGGTCATCGCCAACAATCCGGACAAGGTCGCGGACATCAAAACCAACCCCAAGGCGGTCGGCTGGTTCGTCGGACAGGTCATGAAGGCCTCCGGTGGTAAGGCGAGCCCGCAGGCCGTCAACGAACTTCTGAAAAACAAACTCGGACTCTGACGCTTCGCGCGTAAGCGTCGCCGTGGCTCGTGCGCGCTCGCCGGCGCGGTGTCGCGCGCGCTTCGACGATCGATTCCGGTATCGACCACGCGCAAAGTTTGCCGCTCAAGACGACGTGCGCCGCGAATCACCGGGCACCGATTCGCTCGTTTTTGATCGATTCAGGTCCGCGCACACCCAATTTTGGCCGCCCTTGTGAAAAAAAATTTCGACCTGTGTCCGCGCGCGTCGCATGCGCATCGCAAACAAAAATTCGATACGCACTGATGACGATCGCGCGCGTGTTCGTGCGGTTGTCGCGCGCGCGAGAAATGCAACTAAGCCTTATTTTATCGATATTTTTGCAACAGCGCGTTTTTGCGCGCGATAACGTCGTGAACTTATGAAAACGCGCGCGCGCATCGCGCGCGTTTGCGTTTATCCCTGTGCCGCAGTGCTCCAAGTAGGGTCGCTGTACACACTTCGTTAAGCCGAAGACTGTTTTTTTCATTGCGTTGTAGTAAACGAAATGCAGTGCGGGTCGACTCGCGACCGCACTGATGCGACACCCGCCATAATCTATATGGCTAGGAGGGCAGCAATGGCGAAACGTAAGAAGGCTAAGGCGGCTTCTAAGAAGAAGGCCGCCAAGAAGACCAAGAAGACCGCGAAGAAGACGAAGAAGCGGAAGAAGAGGCTCTAGTCTACTCGCCACTTCCCGACCTTCACCCCTAAGTGGCGAAGGTTGCGTCATACGGGCCGGTGTGCGTCATGGACTGATCTTGCGCTTTGCGGGCCATCCGCGGCGCCACCGGTACCGGATGATGACAGAGGGCGTCGGAGAGACATTCAGGTCTCGCCGACGCCCTCCGTGTTTTTGGCGACCGGCTCTGCCGGTGGCGGGAGGCCGACGCCCGGTCGGCCCCGCGTGGTCGGCGAGCGGGCCGGCGGTTGCGGACGGTCCTTCCCAACTCGACCTCTGGCGACGTTCTTGAGCTTCTCGCAGGTCTATAGTGCCCGGCTTGCGACGTTCGTGATGCCTCGCAGCGCCTCAGACACGAACTTCGGAAGCAAAAGCGCACTAGTAAATCTATGATTCTAGTGCCGCTTTCGATTTGAAGTTGCTGAATGAGATTGCGACAGGCGATGCAGGACCTTCAAATCGGCGGCACTGGGGAGGGAAACAATGGCGCGGGCGGCGAGGCGGAAGACCCAATCCAAGAAGGTGTCCAAGAAGGGCAGGGCGAAGACCAAGAGCGCGACGAAAAAGGCCGCCAAGAAGGCTGTGAAGAAGGCCGTGAAGAAGGTGGCGGCGAGAAGGCCCGCCAAGCCGATCGAGCTGTGGTACTGGCCGACGCCGAACGGCTTCAAGGTCTCGATCATGCTGGAGGAATGCCGGCTGCCCTACACCATGGTCCCGGTGAACCTTGCCAAGGGCGAGCAATTCAATCCCGACTTCCTCGCGATCGCGCCCAACAATCGCATGCCGGCGATCGTCGACTTCGACGGGCCTGGCGGGCGGCCGATCTCGATCTTCGAATCCGGCGCCATCCTGCAGTATCTCGGACGCAAGACTGGCAAGTTCTATCCGGCCGACGCGCGCGGGCGGGTCGAGGTCGAGCAGTGGCTCTATTGGCAGATGGGGGGCTTGGGGCCGATGGCCGGCCAGCTCAACCACTTCAAGCGCTACGCGCGTGAGACGCTTGGCTACGCCATCAAGCGCTACGAGGACGAGGTGAACCGCCTTTACGGGGTGATGAACAAGCGGCTCGCCGACCGCGAATTCCTTGCCGGCCGTTATTCGATCGCCGACATGGCCTGCGTCGGCTGGGTCAACCTGTGGAAGCGGCAGGACCAGAACATCGACGACTTCCCGCACCTGAAGCGCTGGCTGGAGACGGTGAAGGCGCGGCCGGCGGTTCAGCGCGGCATGGCGTTGGGCAAGGCGTTGCGCGAGGGCATCGACATGAAATCGCCGGAGGTGCAGGCGGTACTGTTCGGCCAGCGCGCGCGCTAGTGGTCCGCTTTCGACGTTTGCAGCCCGTTGCCGCAAGCTCCCAAGCTGATGTCAAATTCGCTCCACTCGTTCCGCAACGGCGTTAGAACACGCTGCCCAGAAGCGCGTGCTCTGCGCGTGCGGCTTCGCCGAACCCGTCGCGAACGAGATGTCGCCGGGTGGTTATTGTTCGCTGAATGCAATGGGTTAGCGGTCCGTCACCGGGACAGGGGAAGAGCCCGTTTTCGGGACTATTGCGGCGGTTTAGCCCCTGTTTTGCGCATGTCTCGCGGGCGTGTTCACCTTCGATTCATCGCGACGTTTAAACTGCTATTCAAATTTTCTCCCCATCATCGTGCACGTCCGGCGCGCAATGACACGCCGGTCAACAGGGTTGAGCGCGGCATGGGACGTGTCGCGCGCGAAGAACAGGGGAGGCCGAAATGGCTTACATCGATAATGCGGCGGCGCCCGCCGCCATCGAGCCGGCGGACGCCGGCGACTGCTTCGACTGCGGTATGGCTTTTTCGGCCGGCGCCGGCGTGGCCGTCGATATGGTGGAAGCGCACAAGTGGTTCAACATCGCGGCCTCGCGCGGTCACGGTGACGCCGCGCGCCTGCGCCGCGAGATCGCCGAACTGATGAGCGACAGCGAGATCGGCCAGGCCCAGCGCGCCGCGCGCGACTGGCTCAAGAGCCACCCGCTGCCGCAGCCGCAGAACGTGATGCCGATCCGCGCCGCGGCCTGAGCGCGGCGTGGCAGTCAACGGCGCTTGTGCGGCCGCCGCGCTCGCTGCGGCCGCGAGTATTCGTCGATGACGGGACGGCCGTCATAGAACGGATTGGGCTCGCAGGTGCCGCCGATGCCGCTGATGGTGTCCCTGCACTGCTTGAGGGTGACGTAGTAGCACTCGTTGGCGATTTCGCCGCCGCCGTCGGGGTCGCGGATATGCGCGCACCACTTGTAGGGGTCGGCATGCGCGGCCGATGTCGACAGGATGGACAGCGCAAGCGCGGCCAGCAGAATGGTTCCGGACGCTATTCGCTGCATTACCGGTCTCCTGGGTTGGTGGGTTGTCGGCAGGATAGCGCCGGGTACGACGCTTTTTTGTCCGACGCCCGAAAAAAAGCTGCGAGCGGCCGCCCAAGGGCGCCAGGCCGTTTGACCGGGGCAGGTCGATTCCTATAGGCAATTGCACATGCGGAGACGTGGCCGAGTGGCTGAAGGCGGCGGTTTGCTAAACCGTTATACGCTCCAAAGGCGTATCGAGGGTTCGAATCCCTCCGTCTCCGCCATAAATCATTGTATCTATTGAAATTTTGTCGAGTGCCGCTGTTGCGGCAATGGGCCGGCGACACCCGCCACGGCGGCGCAGTCCTGCGCTGCACAAAACAAGATGAAGGCGATGAGCTTTCCGTCAGAGCGCCCGCGGCGGATATTGCATTCCAATCAAAGCGGGGACGCGCTCGGGCATCAGAGCATGACGAGGTCTTGGTTCGTCCAGTCCGTCTGTTTCATCAGATCGCTCGCGGTGCGGGGCTGGGGGCCGTAGTAGTCGCGCTTGCGCACGATGGGCCGCGGGTTGAAGAGCACCGAGACCATCCGCGCCAGCAGGGCCTTTGACGATACCGGCTTGAGCAGGAACTCGTTGACCCCCACGGAGATGGCTTCCTTGACCTTGGAGTACTCGCTGTGGGCGGTCAGCATGATGACCGGCACCGCCGGGTGGGGGAAGGTATCCGGCGAGCGCAAGATGCGCATGAAGTCCGGCCCCTCCATCCGGGGCATCTCCCAGTCGAGGATGACCGCGTCGGCGCCTGACTTGCGCACGATGTCGAGCCCGGCCACGCCGTCGCCGGCTTCCCAGATGACGCCCACGCCCATGCTGGTGAGCATGGCCTTTACGACTTTGCGAACGCTGGCATCGTCATCGACGATGAGTACCTGCGTTTCCGCGAATCGTGCCGCAACGGCTGCGGTGCTGACCTGTACCATCGCCCGGTGGATCCTCTTGAGGCTGACCTTTCAACCACAAATGCCGTGGCAATCAATTAAACGTCGGCTCCATGTTTAATCGGTTTGTGACAACCAATTCTTAATTTGGCGGAGCGGTCCCGGTCCCGGTCGGTTCTTGCAAGTCGTTGTCAGCACAGGAGTTTATAGGCTGCCGCCCTCTGCTAGGTGGCCTGGGGACGGTCTGGAAAAGAGTGCGACAACATGGTCCAGCGCCGCCGGCGCGCGCCATGATGTCGGGCCCGCCCCGGGCGGACCTCAAGGCCACGACGCCGGGCGGGCTGCGCCATTCCGGGACGGGGCAGGAGAATCATCACCGTGAATAGGCTGAATCGGGAGCGGTCAAAGCGAGTTTGGCTGCCCCTGAATTAGGCGGGCGTGTCCGGGTGTGCGGCCTCATGTGCAACCGTCTGGCGGCTCGCGGGCCGCAATAAATGCGAAAGAGGCGCCGCAGCGCGATCGCTGGTTGCGCCCGACCTGGTCTGTAAGACTTTGAATTATATTGATAATGTTATAGCCGCACCGGACCCGGTGACGGTCTTTGAGGGGGCCGGCCAGGCGGCCGGCAATTGCGTGTTTTTTGCGCAACAGTCGGTCGAAAACCGATCCAAAAGCCTGTGGGAAGGGCCCTTCTTCATTGCGTGGGAAGCCGCGTCAGATAATGTCGGCTTGCGACGGAGGGGGGCATCCCCGTGTCGCGCTTTCCGGTGTGCCGGATTGTACGCCGGTTGGCGGGGAGCAAAAGGGGAAGTTCCAAAGGTGCTGTCGCACGCGGCGGATACTGAACCCTCTCACGATAAACAATGTTTGGAGGTTCAAGATGAAGATGGTGAAAAGCCTTCTCCTCGGTTCCGCAGCGGGTCTCGTTGCGATTTTCTCTCTTCCCAGCTGTCTCGTTGCATCGCTGGGGCGCAGGCGGCGGATCTTCCCGTTAAGGCCAAGCCGGTCCAGTACGTGAAGATTTGCAGCCTTTATGGTGCCGGGTTCTACTACATCCCGGGCACCGATACCTGCCTGAAGATCGGCGGCATGGTCCGTGCGGAAGTCAACTTCAATGCTGGCGGTTCGTTCAGCCCGATGTTCGCAGACCACGACTCACGCGGTTACGATGTGCAGCACTGGCGTACCCGCGCTGCCATGACGGTTGATGCCCGCTCGCAGACGGCCTACGGCACGCTGCGGTCGTTCGGTTATATCTCGTGGACCTCTGACTACAGTGGTTCCGTCGGTACTGGTGGCAATACTGCAACTCCCAACGGCACCGGCGCCTGCGGGCTACACCCGTATTTATGCGCCGGCGGCGTTCATCCAGTGGGCCGGCTTCACCGTTGGTAAGACGGCCTCGTTCTTCGACTTCGAAGGCTTTGGCTATTCGAACCAGTCGAACTTCTGGGGTTCGCAGAACGGCGGCAATGGCATGCGAGGTGTTCGGCTACACCGCGCAGTTCGGCAACGGTCTGTCGGGCACTCTCTCGGTGGAGAACAACGCTGGCCGTCGCGTGGGCGTTGCGACTTCGGCCGGTGCGGCCGAAGGCGCCTCTGGCGAGACGATGCCTGACATCGTCGGCAATCTGCGCATCGACCAGGCTTGGGGCAGCGCGCAGGTCATGGCTGCGGTGCACCAGGTCAACTTCAGCATTGCGGCGGATCCGACCGACAAGACCGGATGGGCCGCTGGTGCCGGCCTGAAGTTCAACCTGCCCATGCTGGGCCATGGCGATAACGTGTCAGGCCAGTTCACCTATGCCGAGGGCGCGATGGACTACGTCGGCAGCGGCATGGGCCATGCGAACACCACCACCATGGGTGGCACCGCGTCGTTTGCTCCGGGCTTTGATGCGGTGGTGACCGCTGCGGGCCAAGCCGATCTGACCTCGGGCTGGAGCATCGTTGGTGGTTATGAGCACCACTGGAACCCGAGCTGGAAGACGTCACTGTATGGTGCTTACGGCCAGGTGAACTACAGCACCGCCGCCAGCGCTGCGTTGGCGGCAGCTATTACGACATTGGTACTACTGCCGCCGGTTCGGCCGACTGGAACTACTTGCAGGTCGGCTCGCGCACGGTGTGGACGCCTGTTCACAACCTCGATCTGAGCGTCGAAGTGATGTACAATAATCAAGGTACAGCCTTCACTGGCACCAACGTTGGCGATAACAACTGGGTTTCGGGCATCTTCCGGGTGCAGCGGAACTTCTGATCGGCTTAGCTGATCGAACTCCAGGGACCCCCGGCGGGAAACCGCCGGGGGTCTTACTTTGCGTGGGGCTGGGCTTTCTTTTAGGGACAGGCTCTCTCGGGACGGATTCCTCGAGGTGTGCATGGGCGGAGGTGCCGCATTGCAAGCGTGCCGCCATCTTCCGCGTGCAGCGGAAATGCTGATCGGCTGAGCTGATCGAGCCTAAGGACCCCGGCGGGAAACCGCCGGGGTTTGTTCCCCTGACATAAGGGGCAGGTGCCTCGAAATGGAGTTCCTCAAGGCAATCGCCTTGAAAACTCAGAATTTAAAAACTTAGAAACTGCGTCGCCTGTCGTCAGCATGCAGACCAGTACCCGCAGCTCTCCAGATCTCGTTGAGCTTGTCCGGCTTGAGCGGCGTTGTTTTGCCGCGAAGAGTCGAGCGGCGCGCGCGATCCTGGGCTGGAGCCAGAGCGTGCTCGGGCAGCACGTCGGGCTGACGCCACGCGCCGTCCACAAGCTCGAACGGGGCGAAGCGGAGCCGCGTCGTGCGACGCTGAGCGCCGTCGAAGCGGTCTGGCAGGCCCAAGGCATCGAATTCGAGGATTTGGCGGATGGCGGCTTTCGCGTTATCGTGCGTGTGCAAGTCGTTGATCGACCGGCGGCCCCAACGTTGCGGCACCCGGCGAAAATAAAGCACCCCGAGGTTGACGATCTTTGCAGGCCGGTCGGTGTCGCGCCTGAGGGCCTCAGCTTCTCGAAGTTGGGGAGGCTCGTGGGCCCGGCCGGCAATCAAATAATGAGAATATTGCCCCTGTCGGACCATGACCGTCGCCAGCGAGATCCAAAAAGCCTTATTTCTTGAGCAGCGCGGCCGCTTTGCCGAAGCGGTGGCTGGCTATAAGAGCATCGTCGATCGTGAGCCCGGCAATGTCGACGCGCTATTCTTGCTGGGACGCGCCTATTGCCAAACAGGCCGGTTCCAAGACGGGGCCGCGCTGTTCCGCAAGGTCATCGCGCGTCATCCAAAGCACGCGCCGGCGCACACGCTCCTTGGCCGGGTGGCCGCCCAAGGGGGCGATCTGGAGGGGGCGCTCACGAGCTACGACCGCGCCATCGCGGCCGATCCCAACAGCGCCATGGCCTTCGCCAACAAGGCCGACGCGCTCGACGCGCTCGGACGCCATGCCGAAGCGGTCGAGGCCTATGACAAGGCGCTCGGCCTCGAGCCGTCCAACCTGGCGGCGTGGTGCAACCGTGGCAGCGCCCTGCAGGCGCTGGACCGCGAGGCCGAGGCGGTCGACAGCTTCAGGCGGGCGCTGGCGCTCAAGCCCGACATGGTGGAGGTCCACTTCAACCTGGCCAATGCGTTGCGCGCCTCCAATCAGCCGGACGCCGCCATTGACCATTACCGGCGAGCCATCGCGCTGCGGCCGGGCTTCGCCGAGGCCTACATCAATTTGGCCGCCGTCTTCTTGAGCCATTCCCGTTGGGACGAGGCGGTCCAGTGTTGCGAGACCGCCGGCCGGTTGCGGCCGGAGGTCATGCCGTATAACACGCTCGGCCTCGCGTTGATGAATTTGGGGCGCTACGACGAAAGCCTAAGCGCCTTCGACAAGCTACTTGCGAAAGAGCCGGACAATGCGCGCGGGCTGAAATACAAGGCACGGGCGCTGTATTATCTGGGGCGGATGGACGAAGCGCGCGGGCTGCTGGCGCGCGCGATCGAAGCCGATCCGGACGACTACGACCATTTCCTGCTGCTCGACGAAATCGAGGGGTTCAAACGGGGCAAGCATGAAACGACGGCGCTGCGGGACCGGTTGCTGAGCGTGGTGCCGAAGGGGCCCGACGAGGACGCCAGGATAAACTTCGCGCTGGGCAATATCTCTCGCCGCCTCGGGGAGCACGACCAGGCGTTTCATTATCTGGTCAAGGCCAATGCGCTCGTACGCGAGAAGATCGATTACGACGTTGATGCCGATCTTCAGCATTTCGACCGCACTCGCCAGGCGTTCACGCCGGACTATTTGCGTCGCATGGCTGGCCATGGCGATCCGTCCGAGAAGCCGATCTTCGTCATCGGCATGCCGCGTTCGGGCACGACGCTGACCGAGCAGATCCTGGCGGCCCACCCGCGGGTATACGGAGCGGGTGAGGTTATGGATTTCGAAGATGCTATCCTCTCGCTCAGACAGGACACGTTCCCGGAATATCCACAGGCGGTGTTGAATATGACGCCGGCGGAATTGTCCGCACTCGGCGCCGACTATCTCGCCCGCATCTCGAAACACGCACTGGACGTTGATCGCACCACCGACAAGCGTTTGGGCAACAACATGCTACGTCGGGATGATCCACTTGGCGCTGCCGAACGCGCGCATCATCCACGTCCGGCGCAACCCAGTGGACGCCTGCATGTCGGCTTATTCGTTGAACTTCGCGGATCCGCAGGGCCTCGGCTACACGTATGATCTGAGCGACCTCGGCCGCTACTACCGCGCCTATGAAAGGCTGGCCCAGCACTGGGCGGAGGTACTGCCGCCCGGCGTCATGCTCGAGGTGCAATACGAGGAGGTGGTCGATGATCTGGAGGGGCAGGCCCGCCGTATCGTCGCCCATTGCGGTCTCGAATGGGACGAGCGCTGCCTCGCGTTCCATGAGGCCGACCGTCCGGTGCGCACGGCGAGCGTCGGCCAAGTGCGCCAGCCAATCTACCGCAATTCGGTCGGCCGCTGGGAGCCCTATCGCGAGCACATCCGGCCGCTCTTGGAAGCCCTGGAACTCCCGGTCGACGTGGCCTGAACGGTGGCCGGCTCAGCCGGCTACGCCCGCCGTCGGTGCCTCATGCGTTGCGCGCGCTTGTGCCGGCGGTCGCAGGCGATCGCGAAATCGGCGATGCGCGCGATGGTGTCGTCTTCCGCCAGCAGGGGCGCGTGGCCCTGGTCGGGCACCTCGATCGTCTCCAACCGCTCGCGGCGCGCGCGCATGGCCTCGACCGTTTCCGGCATCAGCAGGTCCGAGTTGGCACCGCGCACGACCATGAGCGGGACATGGGCTAGCGCGTCGAAGGCCGCCCACAGCGGCGGCAGCGGCCGCTCGAAATCGATGCCTTCGAGCGTCTTGGCGAGCCGTACGTCATAGGTCGGTACCAGCCGGCTGTTCTCCTCCTTGAAGGTGCGTAACGAGGCAGCCATCCAGTCTTCGTCGGTGAGCTTGGGGAATTGCGCGCTGGAGAGCCGCTTAAGGATCTCGGCGCCTTCGTTGAAGCTGCGCGGCTCCGGCAGCTTGCCGACGTAGCCCTTGATGCGCATCAGCCCCTTCGGCTCGATCACCGGGCCGATGTCGTTGAGCACGACCCCGGCGAGCGCCGTCGGCCGCATGGCGGCCATCAGCATGGCCAGGATGCCGCCGCGCGAAGTGCCGACGACGACCGCCGGCAAGGCGTCGAGCGCGGTCGCCATCGCCAGCACGTCGGCAAGCTCGACGTTGAAGGCGTAGCTGGCGGGATCGCGGTCGTAGTCCGACTGCCCGCGGCCGCGATAATCGACCGCGATGACCCGGCGCGGATGGTCGGGGTGTTCCGACAACGCCACCGCCAGCTTTTCGAAATCCGCCTCGGTGCGGGCAAGGCCCGGCAGGCAGAGCGCCGGCAAGCCCGGCAGGCTGGCGCGGCCGTAGCAGCGTGCGTGTAGCCGCAGGCCGTCGGGCGCCGAAATGAAGGTGGAGAAGGCACTGTCCTGCATGGGTGCGGAAACTAGCACACTGCTTTCGCGGGCGGCATAGGACTTACGAGCGAAGCGGAAAACCCGCCGCGCCGCGCACTCATTTCTCGCGGCCGCGGGTGAGGTCGGCTTCGATCAGCAGCCTGGCATTGCCGGCAAAGCGCGCGCGGTAGACTTCGAGGTTCTCCAGGATGCGCTGCACGTAGTTGCGCGTCTCCGAATAGGGCAGGCGCTCCACCCAGTCGACCGGATCGACCTTGGGATCGCGCGGGTCGCCGTAGATGCCCATCCACTGCCGGGTGCGGCCGAGCCCGGCATTGTAAGCGGCAGCGGTCAGCAGATAGTTGCCGTGGAAATAGCGCAGCAGGCGCGCAATCTCGGCCGCGCCCATCTGCATGTTGTAGATCGGATCGCTGAGCAGGCGGTGACGGTTGTAGTGCACCTTGTAGCGCCGCGCGGTGTCGCGCGCGGCCTCGGGCGTCACCTGCATGAGCCCCATGGCGTGCGCGCTGGACACGACCTTCTGGTGGAAATGACTCTCCTGGCGGGCGATGGAATAGGCCATGGCACGGCCGATGGCCGGCGCGATCGGCTTGTAGTCGGGCAGGCCCGCGACCGGATAGGCGTAATAGTCGAGTGGCAGGCCGTGGCGCACCGCGCTCTCGGCGAGCAGCACCATGGCGCGGGGATCGTCGTGCTTGCCGGCAAGCTCGGCCAGCGCCGCCATGCCGGCGACGTCGCGGCCGCTTTCGCCGAGCGAAGCGTACATGGAGGCCAGCATGTCGCGCTCGTCGAGCGCGAACAGCAATTTCGCCGCGCGCACGATCTCGAGATTGCCCAACTGCTTTTGCTGCACCTTGGTGAACTTGGGTGGCCCGCGCAGGCCTAGCTCGCGCAGGCCCAGCCGGGCGCGGGCGAGCTGGCCGTAATAGGTGATGGTGTACTGCGCCGCCGCCTCGTAGAAGCGTCTCGCCTTCGCCTTTTCGCCCATGGCCTCGGCGGCGCGTCCTTGCCAATAGTCGCCACGCGAAACGGCGTGCGGATTCTTGGTTCCCTCGGGGATATGTGCGAACAGCGTGGCCGCGGTCTTGGCGTCGTGCAGGAAGCGCAGCGCGATCCAGCCGGCGGTGAAGTACTTGCCGACCCGGTAGACGTTGCGGCTCGGCGTCACCGCCTCGACGGCGACGCGATAGGCCGACTTCGGATCGTGCTTGTCGAGCAGGGCGCGCACCAGGATGCGCCGCTCGCGCCACCAGGCGGTGGAATCGATCAGCGGGCTGGCCTCGCGCGGTGCCTGGCGCATCAGCCGCGCGGCTTCCTCATAATCGTCCTTGCGGATGAGCCAGCGCGCGCGCGCGAAAATGTAGCCGGGATCGTCGCGCGCGCTCCTCGGCACCGCGTCGAGCCGGGCCTTGGCGTGGCGCGAATGCTTGAGCACCGCCGTCCAGGCGCGGGCGATGGCGAGTTCGCTGCCGCCGAGCCGGTGCGCGGCGCGCATGCCGGCCTCGATGTCGTGCTGATAGAAACGTTGCGCCATGCGCACCTTGTTGTCCTCAGGCGTGATCAGCTTGCCGAACATGTCGAGGACCTTGCCCTCGACCGCCTCGCTGCAGTCCTGGTAGCGCCAGGCGTGGCGCACGAGTGCCGCGGCGCCGGCCTTGTCGCCCTTGGCGAGCAGCGCGTGGGCGAGGGCATAGCGGCCCTTGGCCGTGATCGGGTGCCGCTGCGAAAAGTAGCCGAGCACCGTGGCGTCCTCGATGCCGTCGTTCCACAGCGCATTCTCGGCGCGCCGGGCGAACAGGCTGGCATGCGGCCAGTCCGGATGGTTCTTGATGAAATCGGCGTAGCGCTGGAAGCCGGGGTTGGTGTCGTTGCTGCGCAGGATCACCCATTCGGCGAGCGTCTTGGCGACCGGATCCTTGATTGTGGCTTCGGCCTTGTCGGCGTCGTGGCCCTTCTGGGCCGCCTCGATGACCTGCTTGAGGGCGGCGAGATCGGCGGCCGAGGTCTCATTGGTGGGTGCGACGGCAAAGGCACCCTTGGCCGGGCGCCCGGCCGGTTTGACGGCGGGGTGGCTGGTGAACACCGGGCCGCGCAGACCGAGGGTGGTTTCGGCGAAGGTGGTTGCCATCCTGGCGGTGATCGGGCGCTTGCGCGGCAGCGGCACGGGGGTGGTAGCTTTGGGAGCCGCAGGAGCGGCCTTTGCCGCCGTCACCGGGCGCGGGTGCGGCGTGGGCACCGCTGCGGGGGCCGCCATAGCCCAGCCGGCCCAAATGCCGGCGCTCAGCGCGCCCAGCCCCAGGATCGCCCAGCCTGTCAGGCTCGCCCATCCAGCGCGCCCCGGCACCCTCCGCCGAGCCGGCGGATTCCGCTTCGCCACGGCCATTCGAAGCCTTTATGTCGCGTCCGACCTCTCACGTGCGGCGCGCGCCCGACTCAAGCCGAGCGCAGCCCGCCCCCATTAGGCCAGTCCGGACGCAAAAAGGTACCCTCATTCACGGGTACTGCGACGATAGGTGGCGAGCGAGGCGAAACCGGGGCGGGCACGGCTACCACCCGCCACGGCCGGTTTTGGTCTTTCATGAGGCCCCCCGAACCGATATGGATTGGGTTTCAAAAGCGTCACCGTTGGGAGAAATCGTGTCATGACCGCCAAGACGAGCTTCCGGGGCTCCTTCACCGCGCTGGTCACGCCGTTCAAAAACGGATCGGTGGACGAACAGGCCTTCCGCGGTCTGGTGGAGTGGCAGATCGAGGAGGGCACCAACGGGCTGGTGCCGGTCGGCACCACGGGTGAGAGCCCGACGCTGAGCCACGACGAGCACAAGCAGGTGATCGAGTGGTGCATCGACCAGGTCAACGGCCGGGTGCCGGTGATCGCCGGGGCTGGTTCCAACTCCACCAAGGAGGCGATCGACTTTTCCCAGCATGCCGAGAAGGCCGGCGCCAACGCGGTGCTGGTCGTCACGCCCTATTACAACAAGCCGGGCCAGGAAGGGCTCTATCAGCACTTCAAGGCGATCAACGACGCCATCGGCATTCCGATCATCATCTACAACATCCCCGCGCGCTCGGTGATCGACATGTCGGTCGACACCATGAAGCGGCTGTGGGAGTTGAAGAACATCGCCGGCGTAAAGGACGCCACCGCCAACGTGGTGCGGGCCTCCGACCAGCGCGCTGCCATGGGCCCGGGCTTCAATCAGATGACGGGCGAGGACGCTTCCGCGCTCGGCTTCATGGCGCACGGCGGCCACGGCTGCATCTCGGTGACCGCGAATGTGGCGCCACGCCTGTGCGCCGAGTTCCAGGGCGCCTGTCTCAAGGGCGACTTCGCCACCGCGCTGAATCGATCCAGGACAAGCTGATGCCGCTGCATCACGCGCTGTTCGTGGAGACCAACCCGTCGCCGGCGAAATATGCGCTCTCGGTGCTCGGCAAGTGCGCCGACACCGTGCGGCTGCCGATGGTGCCAGTCTCCGACAAGACCAAGACCCTGGTGCGCAACGCCATGGTGCACGCCGGCCTGGTCAACTAGTGGAGCGAATTTGACATTTGATACCTGCTTGCAGCAATCCGCTCATCAAATGTCAAATTCAAAGCTTCACTAGAATCAATTGGTTGCTAGTGGTCCTTTGATTCCGACATTTGCTCCGGAGCTTGCAGCGACGGGAGGCAAATGTCGGAATTGGACCACTAGCCCGGCGCTTTTTCCGCTTCGCTTGAGTTATCAACTGCCCGCCCTGGGGCGGCCGGGGCGGGCGGTTGACCTTTTGGCGCCGGCGCGGACCATATCGGGCACTTGTTCATCAGGCTCGGAGGGCCGGAGAATGTTGAAGGAATTCCGCGAATTCGCCATGCGCGGCAACGTGGTCGATCTGGCTGTCGGCATCATCATCGGTGTGGCCTTTGGGGCGATCGTGCAGTCGCTGGTGGCCGACATCATCATGCCGGTGGTCGGCGCGGTCACCGGCGGGCTCGACTTCTCGAACCATTTCCTGCCGCTCTCCGGCAAGGTCACCGCGGCCACCCTTGTGGCGGCGAAAAAACAAGGTGCAATATTGGCTTGGGGGCATTTTCTGACCCTCGTGCTGAACTTCATCATCGTCGCCTGGGTGATGTTCCTGGTGGTCAAGGGCATGAACCGAATGCGCCGCCATGAGGCGGCCGAGCCGGAACCGGCGCCTGCGCCGACCCCGACCGAGGCGCTGCTGACGGAGATCCGCGACCTGCTCAAGTCGCGCGCCTGAGCTATCGCATTGGAAATTTTGATATTTCGGCCGGCTTCCGGCCGCGGCCGAGGCGTGCAATAGCTCACGTGAAGCATTAAGTCAGGGCTCAAATGGCTGCCAAATCCGAGCGCCGCATCAAAGTTGTCGCTGACAACCGGCGGGCGCGTTTCAATTATCAGATCGGCGAATCCTTCGAGGCCGGCATTGCGCTTACCGGCAGCGAGGTGAAGTCGTTGCGTCAGGGCAAGGCGACCATCGCCGAGTCGTATGCGGACTCGCGTGACGGCGAGATCTGGTTGGTCAACGCCAACATCCCCGAATACACGCAGGCCGGCCCCTTCAACAACCATCCGCCGAAGCGGCCGCGCAAGCTGCTGTTGCACGAACGCGAGATCGTCAAGCTAGCGAACGGCGTCAATCGCGAAGGCATGACCATCGTGCCGCTCAAACTCTATTTCAACGAGCGCGGACGCGCCAAGGTCGAGCTCGCGCTCGCCAAGGGCAAGAAGCTGCACGACAAGCGCGAGACGGAACGCAAGCGCTCGTGGGAGCGCGAGAAGAGCCGGGTGTTGCGGGCGCGGGGATAAAGGGCCGAGAACGAGCGTCTATTTCCGCGATCCCGACGGCTCGCTGATGGGGTCATGTTCTACCGGGACAATATCGGGTAGGATTCGATAAGGGGCGACCAAACAAGGGAGGAATAGTGATGGTGAAGCTCAGCGTCCTTTACGGGCAGCCCAAAGACGCGGCTGCCTTCGAAAAGTATTACGCCGAGACCCATATGCCCATTGCCGGCAAGATGCAGGGCCTGCGCAAAATCGAGCTGTCCAAGGTGGTCGGTACACCCGATGGCGGCGCGCCGGCGTTCTATCGCATGGCCGATCTTTATTTCGACGATGCCGACCACATGAAGCGCGTGATGGACACGCCCGAGGCCAAGGCCACGGTCGCCGATCTCGGCAATTTCGCCACCGGTGGCGTCACCGTGCTGGTCTCCGAGGTGAGCTGAGCGGCGCGCCGGTTACCGGGACGAGCGGGCGGGTCAATCGGCTAGGTCAATCGGCCAGGTAAGCCCGCACGTCCGCGAACACCGTGCGGAACATCTCCGGCGTCAGCACGCCGGTATTGGTGTTGTAGCGCGAGCAGTGGTAGCTCGAAAACAGCGCGTAGCCGCCGACGTCGTGGCGGCCGCCGTGCTTGAAGGGCGTCGCCGATTTCTTGGCGCCGAGCGTGGTCACCACCGTGTCGTGGGCGATGCGGCCGAGCGCCAGGATCACGCGCAGCTTCTTCATCTCCGCGATGGTGGCGATGAGGAAATCGCGGCAGGTCTTGATCTCGGCGCCGGTCGGCTTGTTCTCCGGCGGCACGCAGCGCACCGCATTGGTGATGCGGCAGTCGGTCAGCGTCAGGCCGTCGTCGGGATGGGCGGCGTATTCGCCGCGCGCGAACTTGTAGCGCAGCAGTGTCTCGTAGAGCAGCACCCCGGCGTGGTCGCCGGTGAACGGCCGGCCGGTGCGGTTGGCGCCCTGCACGCCCGGTGCCAGGCCCACGATCAAGAGCCGGGCGTTGGCCGGACCGAAGGAGGGCACCGGCGCGTTGAACCAGGTCGGCTCTTTCCTTCGCCACTCCTTGCGGAATGCCACCAGCCGCGGACAGCGCGGACAGTCACGGTCCGGCGTCGTGTCCTTGGCTTGCGGTGACTGAGGCGTGGCGCTCCCCTGCGCCATCACGCTTTGTTTGCGCATGATCTAATCCGAAACCGGTTCCCACTTTTCGGGATCGTGCGCGGGTTACTCGTAGTCCTCTTCGTCGTCATCGACCGGGGCCCCGGCGCCGGCCCGCTGCGGCGCCGTCGAGCGCTGCAGGAACTGCGGCGTGTGCCCGCGGTCGTCGCGCGGCGGCCGCGCCTGGCGTTCGGCAGGGTCGCGGCCGATCTTGGACTGCAGTTCGACAATGTCGGTGAAGACGTCGGCCTGGCGGCGCAGTTCATCGGCCACCATCGGCGGTTGGGTCGAGACGGTGGACACCACGGTGACCCGCACGCCGCGCCGCTGCACGGATTCCACCAGCGAGCGGAAGTCGCCGTCGCCGGAGAACAGAACCATGTGGTCGATCGAGCCCGCGAGCTCCATGGCGTCGACCGCGAGCTCGATGTCCATGTTGCCCTTGACCTTGCGGCGGCCGGTCTGGTCGACGAATTCCTTGGTCGCTTTGGTGACCACCGAATAGCCGTTGTAGTCGAGCCAGTCGATCAGCGGGCGGATCGAGGAATACTCCTGGTCTTCGATCACCGCCGTATAATAGAAGGCCCGCATGAGATAGCCGCGCGACTGGAATTCGCGCAGCAGGCGCTTGTAGTCGATGTCGAAGCCGAGCGACTTGGCGGTGGCGTAAAGATTGGCACCATCAATAAACAATGCGATCTTTTCACCGGGAACGGTCATCTTTCTTGCTCTCTTGTTGTCTCGCGATTGAAACGCCTGAAACCCGGTTCGGGGGATCGCGCCGCGCGCGAGAAATGCGGCGCGCCGGCCACGGACCGGCGGGAGGTAACGGGTGAGGGTGCCTTGGGCAATGTCAAGTTGGTTAAGCTGTCGTCGTATGTGTTAAGTGGCACCCGCGCAAAGCGCGGCTAGTGTCCGATCAAATATCCAGTCGGGTCGCCGATCGTAACCGGTCGGGCCAGCCTGCTCACGATCCGATCCCGGTAACAGACGCTTGCGGCCAAACCAAGACAAAAAAGCTTGAAATTCGGGAAGTGAGAGGATACCTACGGGGAATCCCCAGTCAGGATCGAGTTTCACCCGAAGGAGTGCCGAGCCGATGGCCCGTGTCACCGTAGAAGATTGCATCGACAAGGTCGAAAACCGCTTTGATCTCGTGCTTTTGGCGGGCCACCGCGCGCGCATGATCTCGTCGGGGTCACAGCTTACCGTCGACCGGGACAACGACAAGAACCCGGTTGTATCGCTGCGGGAGATCGCGGAGACGACGGTGTCGCCCGGCGATCTCAAGGAAGACCTGATCCATTCCTTGCAGAAATACGTAGAGGTTGACGAGCCCGAGCCGGAAGTGCCGCTGATCGGCGCCAGCGGGGTGGATACCGACGACACCGAGGTCACCGCCGAGCGCATGACCGAGGAAGAACTGCTCAAGGGTCTGGAAGGGCTCACCCCGCCCGAGGAGCCGCCGGAAGAGGATGCCGACGTGGGCTGATCGCCCGCGTTTTGACCGTGAATTCGCTGCAACGGCCCGGTCCAGACCGGGCCGTTTCGTTTTTCGGGCAGCAGAACATTAAGGCTGTGGTGCCAAGCTCTTGCCGGGCAAGGCCTTTGTCGTGATATCTAGAAGGATTGGCCGCCGGCGACCTCTTTCACCCCCGTCCGGTCGTCCAACGGGCCTGTCCGGATGAGCGCACGATCGGACCATTTGCCGCGGATGCAGAGCCAGGCGCCCACCCGGGCGCCGCTGGAGGGGGCCCTGACGGCGCCTCCGATCCCAGAGCGCGCCGGCCAGGCGGGCCAAGGGGCACAGGGGGGACAAGTCCGCCCGGCCATGATGCGCCAATACGAGTTGGTCGAGCGGGTGCGGCGGTACAATCCCGACACCGACGAGGCGCTGCTCAACCGCGCCTATGTTTACGCCATGAAGGCGCACGGCGAACAGCGGCGCGCCTCGGGCGATCCCTATTTCTCCCACCCGCTGGAAGTGGCGGCGATCCTGACCGACCTCAAGCTCGACGACGCCACCATCGCCGCCGCGCTGCTGCACGACACCATCGAGGACACCGAGGCGACCCGCGCCGAGATCGACAACCTGTTCGGCGCCGACATCGGAGCGCTGGTCGAGGGCCTCACCAAGCTGAAGCGGCTCGACCTGGTCACCAAGGAGGCCAAGCAGGCGGAGAACCTGCGCAAGCTGCTGCTCGCCATTGCAGATGACGTGCGCGTACTGCTGGTCAAGCTTGCCGACCGGCTGCACAACATGCGCACGCTCGATTTCATGCCGGCCGCGTCGCGTCGTCGTAACGCCGACGAGACGCTGGAAATCTATGCGCCGCTCGCCGGCCGCATGGGCATGCATGAGATGCGCGAGGAGCTCGAGGACCTGTCGTTCCGCGAGCTCAACCCGGAAGCCTATGAGGTGGTGACCGCGCGCCTCAACGCGGTTGCCGACCGCAACCAGGCACTGATCGAGAAGATCGAGCAGCAGCTCACCAAGAAGCTCGCCGACCGCGGCATCGCCGCCAAGGTGCAGGGGCGGCGCAAAAAGGCTTATTCGGTCTGGCGCAAGATGGAGCGCAAGTCGGTTGGCTTCGAGCAACTGTCCGACATCTTCGGCTTCCGCGTCATCGTGAACTCGCTTGCCGACTGCTATCAGGCGCTCGGCATCGTGCACACCACCTGGCCGATGGTGCCGGGCCGCTTCAAGGACTACGTCTCCACGCCCAAGGCCAACGATTACCGCTCGATCCACACGACGCTGATCGGGCCCGGCCAGCAGCGCGTCGAGCTGCAGATCCGCACCCGGGATATGCACCAGATCGCCGAATACGGCATCGCGGCGCATGCGCTTTACAAGGACCACGAAGGCACGCCGAGTGAACTCCTGTCGCGCGAGTCGAGCGCCTATGCGTGGCTGCGCCGCACCATCGAGCTTCTGGCGGAAGGCTCGAACCCCGAGGAATTCCTCGAGCACACCAAGCTCGAATTGTTCCACGACCAGGTGTTCTGCTTCACGCCCAAGGGCAAGCTGATCGCCTTGCCGCGCAAGGCGACCGTCATCGATTTCGCCTACGCGGTGCACACCGACGTCGGCAACACGGCCATCGGCTGCAAGATAAACGGCCAGATCGCGCCGCTCATGTCGGAGATCGACAACGGTGACGAGGTGGAGATTCTCACCTCCAAGGCGCAGGTGGCGCCGCCCGCGGCCTGGGAGTCGATCGTGGTCACCGGCAAGGCGCGGCTCGCCATCCGGCGCGCGACCCGCGTCGCCGTGCGCACCCAGTATACGGGCCTCGGCCGCCGCATGGTCGAGCGCCTGTTCCAGCGCGCCAAGATTGCCTATTCAGACGAGAGCTTGACCGGTGCGCTGTCGCGGCTGGCGCGCGCCTCCGTCGATGACGTGATGGCGGCGGTCGGGCGCGGAGAGCTGAAGGCTTCCGACGTCGCCCGCGCCATGTATCCCGACTATAAGGAAGAGCGCGCCGCCGCCATGGCGGTCAAGCGCAAGCCGGAAAGCGGCTGGTTCGGCCTGAAGCGGCTGCGCTCGGTCAAGTTCCGGGTGCCGAGCGCGCCCGAGCAAGGGTCTGCATATGGCCCGGCGATCCCCGTGCGCGGCATCAACGGCGACCTGCCGGTACGCTTCGCGCCGGAAGGAGGCGCCGTGCCGGGCGACCGCATCGTCGGCATTCTGACGCCGGGCGAGGGCATCACCATCTATCCGATCCAGTCCAAGGCGCTGAGCGAGTTCGAGGACGCGCCCGAGCGCTGGCTCGACCTGCGCTGGGATTCCGACGAGGGGACGCCGCGGCGCTTTCCTGCGCAGATCACCGTGCAGTCGGTGAACGAGCCCGGCTCGCTCGCCACCATCGCCCAGATCATCGCCGAGCATGATGGCAATATCGATAATATTCGTATGACACGGCGGGCGCCGGACTTTACGGATGTGTTGATCGATCTCGAGGTCTACGATCTCAAGCACCTGACTGCCATCCTGGCGCAACTGCGCGCCAAGCCGATCGTGGCCAAGGCGGAGCGGGTGAACGGCTGACTTCTTTTCTGATGGATTGCATCTTGATGGATTGTGATTGGCAATGAGTGCTCCACCGCTCCGCCTCGGCGTCAACGTCGACCACGTCGCCACCATCCGCAACGCGCGCGGCGGCGCCCATCCCGATCCGGTGCGCGCGGCCAAGCTCGCCATCAACGCCGGCGCTGATGGCATCACCGCGCACTTGCGCGAGGACCGCCGCCACATCCGCGACGACGACATGGCGCGGCTCAAGGCCGAGATCGACAAACCGCTCAACTTCGAGATGGCGGCGACCGAGGAGATGGTCTCGATCGCGCTCAAGATCAGGCCGCACGCGGTCTGCCTGGTGCCGGAGAAGCGCACCGAGCGCACCACCGAGGGCGGTCTCGACGCCGTCGGCTTGAAGGCGCAGCTTGCGCCTGCGGTGCACGACCTCAAGCACGCCGGCATCAGGGTGTCGCTGTTCATCGCGCCGGCCCCGGCGCAGATCGAGGCGGCGGTGGCGCTCGGCGCGCCGGTGATCGAAATCCACACCGGCGCCTGGTGCGACGCGCTGATGGGCGGCCGCACGACCGAAGCACAAGCCGAATGGGAACTGATCCGCGCCGGCGCGGCGCTCGCCAAAAGCTATGGCATGGAAGTGCACGCCGGCCACGGCCTCGACTATGCGACCGCCGAAACCATTTCCGCGCTGCCGGAAGTGGTCGAGCTCAACATCGGCCATTTCCTGATCGGCGAAGCGGTTTTCGAGGGGCTCGCGGAGACGGTCAAGTTCATGCGCGCGGCCATGGAACGCGGGCGCAAGAAGGTGGGCGCATGATCCCGAAAAGTGGGTACCGGTTTTCGGATAAGATCATGCGCCAAGGCAGCAAGTCATGATTATCGGTCTCGGCTCGGACCTCTGCGACGTGCGCCGCATCCGCGCGGTGCTGGAGCGCCATGGCGAGCGCTTCCTCGACCGCATCTTCACGCCGGCCGAGCGCGCCAAGGCCGAGCGGCGCGCCAATCGCGCCGAGACCTACGCCAAGCGCTTCGCCGCCAAGGAGGCCTGCGCCAAGGCGCTCGGCACCGGCTTCCGGCGCGGGGTTTTTTGGCGCGACATGGGGGTGGTCAACCTGCCGTCCGGCGCCCCCACCATGAAGCTCTCGGGCGGCGCGCTGGAGCGGCTGAAGGCGATCACGCCGGCCGGCTGCGAAGCCGCGATCAGCGTCTCGCTCACCGACGAGGGGCCGACCGCCCAGGCCATCGTGATCATCACGGCGATTCCCGCGTCGCCGCCTCCGGCGTCGGCATAGCAGCGAAAAGTGCCGTCCGATTAAGCGGTTACGCGCCGGCGATCGCGATTGCGCGCGGGGGAGGCAGCGGCTACAAAACGGCCGGGCGAGCGACGGTGCGGATGAAAGGCCAATGAGCGTGGCATCTCGAACGAAGAAAAAAGAAGGCGGCCTTGGCGAGACCGTCACCGTCATCATTCATGCACTGATCATCGCGCTGGTGATCCGCACCTTCTTCTTCCAGCCGTTCAATATCCCCTCCGGCTCGATGAAGGCCACGCTGCTGGTCGGCGATTATCTGTTCGTCTCGAAATACACCTACGGCTACAGCAAGTATTCGTTCCCTCTGCCGACGTCGATCGCCAACGACCTGCCCGACGGCCGCTTGCCGGCCGGCTGGGGGCCGCAACGGGGCGACGTGGTCGTGTTCCGTCTGCCGCGCGACCCGAGCATCGATTACATCAAGCGCGTCATCGGGCTGCCCGGCGACAGCATCCAGGTGAAGGACGGGCTGGTCTACATCAACGGCAAGGCGGTCAAGCGCCAGGCGGCGAAGCCCTGGGTCGACGTCGAGGAAGGCACGCGCGAGCAGCCGGTGAAGCGCTGGAAGGTGACGCTGCCCGACGGCAAGAGCTTCTATACGCTCGATCTGGTGGACCATGGCTTTGCCGACAACACCGACGTCTATCACGTGCCGCCCGGCCATTATTTCATGATGGGCGACAACCGCGACAACTCCACCGACAGCCGCTTCCCGCAGGTCGGCTACGTGCCGCTCTCGAACATCGTCGGCAAGGCGCGACTCATCTTTTTCTCGGTCTATCAGGGCGAGCACGCCTGGGAGTTCTGGCGCTGGCCGTTCTCGGTGCGCTGGCACCGTCTGTTCACGATCGTCAGATGAGCCGCAATCGGTCCAAGGAACGGGGCGCGCTGGAGGACCGGATTGGCTATCAATTCGCCGACAAGACGCTGATCGACCGCGCGCTCACGCACATCTCGGCGCTGTCCGGCGGTAAGCGTGCCGAAAGCTATCAGCGGCTGGAATTCCTCGGCGATCACGTGCTCGGCCTCGTCGTCTCCGACATGCTGTACCGCGAGTTCCAGCGCGCTGACGAGGGCGAGTTGTCGCGCCGGCTCGCCGACCTGGTGCGCAAGGAAACCTGCGCCGACGCGGCGCGCGAGATGGACGTCGGCCCGGCGCTGCGGCTCGGCAGCTCGGAGTCGAACGCCGGCGGGCGCCTGCGCGAGACCATCCTGGCGGACGCCTGCGAGGCGCTGATCGGCGCCGTATTTCTCGACGGCGGCTATGCGGCGGCGGAGGCCTTCGTGGTGCGCTTCTGGCAGGAGCGCATGTTGAAGCCGGCGAGGCCGTTACGCGACTCCAAGACCATGCTGCAGGAATGGGCGCAGGCGCGCGGACTGCCGACGCCGGCCTATCGCGAGTTGGCGCGCACCGGCCCGCATCACGATCCCGAATTCCGGGTGGCGGTAACGCTGCCCGACCGGCCACCGGCGGAAGGCATGGGCTCGTCGAAGCGCGCCGCCGAGCAGGCCGCCGCCGCCCAGATGCTGGCGCAGGTGGGCGCCGCCGTGGACAAACCTGATGCCTGACATCGACGCGCCGCAAGGCGACACCCGCTGTGGCTTCGTGGCGCTGATCGGCGCGCCCAATGCCGGCAAGTCGACGTTGCTCAACGCGCTGGTCGGCGCGAAGGTGACCATCGTCTCGCGCAAGGTTCAGACCACGCGCGCGTTGATCCGCGGCATTGGGGCCGCGGACAAGTCGCAGCTCATCTTCGTCGACACGCCCGGCATTTTCTCGCCCAAGCGCCGGCTTGACCGCGCCATGGTGACCACCGCCTGGAGCGGCGCGCACGATGCCGACCTGGTCGGTGTGCTGATCGACGCGCGCAAAGGACTGGACGAGGAGGCCGAGGCGCTGCTCGACAAGCTGAAAGAGGTGAGGGTTCCTAAGCTGCTCATCCTCAACAAGATCGATCTGGTGGCGAAGGAAGCGCTGCTGGCGCTGGCGCAGGCCGCCAACGACAAGGTCGCGTTCGAAGCCACCTTCATGGTCGCCGCGCTCAAGGGCGACGGCGTCGCCGATCTCAAAGCTTGGCTTGCCGCGCATGTGCCGCCGGGGCCCTGGCATTATCCGCCCGACCAGATGTCGGATGCGCCCTTGCGGCAGCTCGCGGCCGAGATCACGCGCGAGAAGCTGTTCGAGCGCCTGCACCAGGAACTGCCCTACCAGTCGACGGTGGAAACCGAGGTTTGGAAGGAGCTGCGCGATGGCTCGGTGCGGGTCGAGCAGATCATCTACGTGGCGCGCGACAGCCAGCGCAAGATCGTGCTCGGCAAGGGTGGGCAGGCTATCAAGGCGATCGGCGCCGCGGCGCGCAAGGAAATCGCCGAGATCGCGGAGGCCAAGGTGCACCTGTTCCTGTTCGTCAAGGTGCGCGAGGGCTGGGGCGACGATCCCGAGCGCTACCGGGCGATGGGCTTGGAGTTTCCGAAGGATTGACGGCGTTGTGGATTCGCCCTCATGGTTCGAGACGCGCGGCTTTGCCGCGCTCCTCACTATGAGGGCTTCTCGGACGCCTCATCCTGAGGAGCATACGAAGTGCGCGTCTCGAAGGATGGGGCTTCATCAACTCGATGCAATGGACCGATGAAGGCATCGTGCTGGGCGTGCGGCGGCACGGGGAGGCGAGCGGCATCCTCGAGCTGATGACGCGCGGCCACGGCCGCCATCTCGGCATGGTGCGCGGCGCCTTCGGCTCGCGCATCAAGCCGATCCTGCAGCCCGGCAACGGCGTGACCGCGAGCTGGCGGGCGCGGCTCGACGAGCATCTCGGCAATTACACGGTGGAGGCGCTGAACCTGCGCGCCTCCGGATACTTCTCGGCGTCGCATGCCATCTACGGCGTTGGGCATCTGGCGGCGCTGATGCGGCTTCTGCCCGAGCGCGATCCGCACGCGGGCCTCTACGAGGCGTTCGAGGTCTTGCTCGACCACCTCGACGAGCCGGCGTGGGTAGCGCCCGAAGTTGTGCGCTTCGAATTGCGCTTGCTGGCGGAGCTCGGCTTCGGCCTCGATCTCACCGAATGCGCGGCGACCGGCATCACCGAGGATCTCAGCTTCGTCTCGCCCAAGTCGGGCCGGGCGGTATCGCGCGAGGCCGGCCGGCCTTACGCCGACCGTATGCTGCGGTTGCCGGCCTTCCTGCAGGACGAGGGGGCGGTCGCGTCCACCGCCGATCTCGCCGACGGCTTCGCGCTCACCGGCTTTTTCCTGGAACGCCACGTGTTGATGCCGCGCGGGCTGATGCTTGCCGACGAGCGCGCGCATTTCATCGCCGCCCTCGACCGCGCGTTGCCGAGCGTTGCTTGAACAAGCGTTGCCTGAAACGAAAACCGGCCCGGCCTTGTGGCCGGGCCGGATGAACGCGTGGGTTAGCGGCGCCAGTGGCAGACGCGTTGGATGCGGCAGACCCGACGGCCGTGGTAGCCACGCCAGCAGCGGCGCACGTTGTAGCAGTAGCGGTGCCGGCGATGGTAACGGTGCGGCCGATACTGGATCTGCTCGATCAGCGGCGCGGTGACGGCCGGCGAATAGCCGGCAGCCACGGGAGCGGCAGACGCGCCGGTTGCGCCGGCCAGGCCGAGGCCGAGGGCAAACAGGGCTGACAGGACGATCTTGTGCATTTTGGGTTCCTTTGTTCGGCAGCTGCACCCCGGCACGGATTCGGATGAACCGTCCGTGGCAGCGACTCCGACTGGCTGTCCGACGACTATCGAATCGCGCCCGAACCTGGCCTGTCTGGCCCGTTCACCGCTTGTTCATCAAAGCGGCAGGCATTAGCTAGGAGCTATGGGTTCCAGACTGATTCCCCCCGAGAAAGGCGACGTCGAAGAGGTCGCCCTGCGCGAGGCGCTGGAAGAGCGCTATCTCGCCTACGCCCTCTCCACCATCATGAACCGGGCGCTGCCGGACGCGCGTGACGGCCTCAAGCCCGTGCACCGGCGCATCCTCTACGGCATGCGGCTGCTCCGCCTCGATCCCGGCTCGGCCTTCAAGAAGTCGGCCAAGGTGGTCGGCGACGTGATGGGTAATTTCCACCCGCACGGCGACCAGGCGATCTACGACGCCATGGTGCGGCTGGCGCAGGACTTCGCCCAGCGCTATCCGCTGATCGACGGGCAGGGCAACTTCGGCAACGTCGACGGCGATAACGCCGCCGCGATGCGCTACACGGAATTGCGTTTGACCGAAGTGGCGCGGCTGCTGCTCGACGGCATCGACGAGGACGCAGTCGATTTCCGCCCGACCTACGACGGCACCAGCGAAGAGCCGGTGGTGCTGCCGGCGGCGTTCCCGAACCTGCTCGCCAACGGTGCTCAAGGCATCGCCGTCGGCATGGCGACCTCGATCCCGCCGCACAACGTCGCCGAATTGTGTGACGCCGCGCTGCACCTGATCGACACGCCGAATGCGCGCAGCAAGACGCTGATGAAATACGTCAAGGGTCCGGATTTCCCGACTGGTGGCATTATTGTCGATCCGCCGGATGCGATCGCGGAAGCCTACAACACCGGCCGCGGCTCGTTCCGCGTGCGCGCGCGCTGGGAGAGCGAAGACGCCGGCCGCGGCACCTATGTGGTGGTGATCACCGAGATCCCCTGGCTGGTGCAGAAGTCGCGCCTGGTCGAGAAGATCGCCGAGCTCATCAACGAGAAGAAGCTGCCGCTGGTCGCCGACGTGCGCGATGAATTGGCGGAAGACATCCGCCTTGTCATCGAGCCGCGCGCGCGCACGGTCGATGCCGAAGTGATGATGGAATTGCTGTTCCGGCTGACCGACCTGGAAGCGCGCATCCAGCTCAACATGAACGTGTTGATGAAGGGCGGCCGCATCCCGATGGTGCAGGGCCTCGCCGAAGTCCTGCGCGAGTGGCTCGATCATCGCCGCGCGGTGCTGGTCAGGCGCTCCAAGTTCCGGCTGGCCAAGATCGAGCACCGCCTGGAAGTGCTCGGCGGCTATCTGATCGCCTATTTGAACCTCGACAAGGTCATCAAGATCATCCGCACCCAGGACGAGCCCAAGCCCGTCCTGATGAAGACCTTCAAGCTGACCGACGTTCAGGCCGACGCCATCCTCAACATGCGGCTGCGCAACTTGCGCAAGCTCGAAGAGATGGAGATCCGCGGCGAGGACAAGGATCTGCGCAAGGAACGCACCGAGGTGAAGGGCCTGCTCGGCTCGGAAGACAAGCAGTGGAAGACGGTCGCGGGCCAGATCAAGGACCTCAAGACCACTTTCGGCCCGAAGACCGAACTCGGCCGCCGCCGCACGCAATTCAGGGAGGCGCCCGAGCACGATGTCGCGGCCATGGAAGAGGCCATGGTGGTGCGCGAGCCGATCACCGTGGTGGTGTCGGAGAAGGGCTGGATCCGCGCGCTGCGCGGCCATGTCAGCGACCTGTCGAACGTCACCTTCAAGGCCGGCGACGGTCTCAAGTTCGCGTTCCCGACCGAGACCACCGCCAAGGTGCTCATCTTCGGCTCGAACGGGCGGTTCTATACCCTTGATGCGTCTAAGCTTCCCGGTGGCCGAGGCCATGGCGAACCGGTGCGGCTGTTCATCGACCTGGAGAACGCCGACGTGGTAGCGGCGTTGCCGTACGCCGGCGAGCGCAAATTCGTGGTGGCGAGCTACGCCGGTAACGGCTTCGTGGTGCCGGAGGACGAAGTGCTGGGCACCACGCGCAAGGGCAAGCAGGTTTTGAATTTGAAGGCGCCGGACAAGGCGGCGGGGCTCACGACGGTGGAGGGCGACCACGTCGCCACCATCGGAGAGAACCGCAAGATGCTCATCTTCAAGCTCGACCAGGTGCCGGAGATGACGCGCGGGCGCGGTGTGCGGCTGCAGCGCTATCTGCAGAAGGGCCTGTCGGACATCGTGACCTTTGACGGCAAAGAGGGCCTGAGCTGGACTGACAGCGCCGGCCGCAGCTTCAACCAGCCGCTGAAGGAGCTGAAGGAGTGGCGCGGTGACCGCGCCGCCGCCGGCCGCATCGCGCCCAAGGGCTTCCCCAAGAGCAACACGTTCAAGGCGCCCTTGAGCAACGGCAAGACCAACGGCGACGAGTAGGGCGCCCCGGCCATTGCAGGCCGGAACCCGCGTCATTCAAGTGTCATTGCCGCCCCCTACCTAGCGGCCATGAACCACTTGATTCTGCTCGCCGGCCTTGTCGGCGCCATCGCGGCTCTTGCCCATTTCATCAGTATCGCTGCCGTCATCAGGCGATTCCGTGCCGCGCCGCCGGTCGAGGCGGAGCCGGCAAGCGTGCCGGTGAGCATCCTGCGGCCGGTGTGCGGGCTCGAGAACTACATCGAGGAAACGCTGCGCTCGAGCTTTCTCCTCGATCATCCGGACTATGAAGTGATCTTCTGCGCTGCCGACGCGGACGATCCGGTGCTGCCGTTGGTGCGCGCGCTGATGGCGGAATATCCGCATATCGAGAGCGAGCTGCTGGTCGGCAATTCCGCCGTCAGCCGCAACCCCAAGCTCAACAACCTGGTCAAGGGCTGGCATGCGGCGCGTCACGCCTGGGTGATGATGATCGACAGCAACGTGCTCATGACCGAGGATCATGTTTTGCGCATGCTGGCAACCTGGCGTGCCGACACCGGCCTCGTCTGCTCGCCGCCGGTCGGCAGCGCGCCGGCGGACGCCTGGGCTGAGCTTGAGTGCGGCTTCCTCAATACCTACCAGGCGCGCTGGCAGTGCTTCGCCGACAGCATCGGTTTCGGCTTCGCGCAGGGCAAATCAATGCTGTGGCGGCGCGACATTCTCGACGGCGCCGGCGGCATCGAGGCGCTCGCCAACGAGATCGCCGAGGACGCTGCGGCGACCAAGATCGTTCGCGCGCAGGGCTTGCGCGTGCGGTTGGTGCGCGCGCCGTTCATGCAGCCGCTGGGCGCGCGGGCCTTGGCCGATGTCTGGCGCCGGCAGGTGCGCTGGGCGCGGTTGCGGCGGGAGACGTTCCGCTTGTACTTCGTACCCGAGCTCCTGGTCGGCGCCGTGCCGCCGCTGGCCGCGGCCGCGCTGGTGGCCGGCGGCATAGGCTGGCCGATTGCCCCCGTGCTCATCTCGTTGGCGGCGATCTGGTATGGCGCCGAAGCCGCGCTTGCGCATGCCGCCGGCTGGCAGTCTGTCGTGGCGCTCGGTGCCGCTCTGGATGCTGCGCGACACGCTGTTGCCGCTGTTGTGGGTGGCCGCCTGGACCGGTAACGACTTCGAATGGCGCGGCAACGCCATGTCGGTTGCAGCCGACGTGTTCGGGCATGAGCTGACCGCCGAACCGTGAGATGATGGCGCGGCTCGCAGACCGCCTCGCCTTGCTCGCCATGGCCGCTTTCTTCTGCGCGGCGATCGTCGTGCTGGTGCGCGAGTTCGAGGAGGTCAGCCTGCAGGCCGTGCTGGGCCGGCTGGCGGCGATGCCGCCGTCGCGGATCGCCGCGGCGGCTGGCGTTGACGGCGGCAAGCTACCTGCTGCTGACCGGCTACGACATGTTGGCGCTGCGTTATGTCGGTCACCGGCTCAAGCTGCGCGACGTCATCTTCGCCTCGTTCACGGCCTTCGCGCTTGCCAACAATGTTGGTCTCCACGCCTTGTCCGGGGGCTCGGTGCGCTTCCGTCTCTATTCGCGGCTCGGGCTCAACGCGGTCGCCATCGGCGAGGTGCTGGCCTTCTGTAGCTTCGCCTATGCGCTCGGCGTGGTGACGGTTGGCGGGGTATTGATGCTGTTGGATGCGGGCGCCTTCGCCGCGCTGCTGCATGTGCCGCGGCTGCTGGTCATGGCCGGCGGCGCGATGCTGCTTGCGGTTAGCCTTGGCTATCTCGGCATCGCCGCGTTGTGGCGCGAGCCGATTGCGCTTGGCCGCTATCGGCTGCGGCCGCCGTCGTTTGGGCTGGCGGTGGCGCAGGTGTTGCTCGCGTCGGCGGATGCCGTGTTGGCGGCCTCGGTCATGTACGTCTTGCTGCCGGCCGATTTCGATTTCAGTTATTGGTATTTCGTAGGGCTTTACACCATCGCGGCCACGGCTGCGATCGTGAGCCTGGTGCCGGGTGGGCTCGGCGTGTTTGAGACTGCGGTGACGATCCTGGCCGCGCCATCGTCGAAGGCGGCCGCCCTCGGCCTCTTTTTCGTCTACCGCATGATCTATTTCATTCTGCCGCTGCTAGTGGCGCTGGCGTGGTTCGGGCTTCGCGCCTTGCGGCGGCGCCAAAATGAAACTGCCTAACTCGCCACGAACAGCAGCGATTTCTGCGACGTCTCCATGAGCGCTGCGGCGGTGTCGCCGAAGAACAGCTTTTCGCCTGGCCGGCGACCGACGCCCATGACCACGAGGGTCGCGCGCCGCCGCCCCATTTCTTTCAAGATGGCCTCTTCCGGGGCGTCGTTGGCGCGCACGGCGGTGTGCGGATGCACGCCGTAGCTCTCAGCCAGCGCGACGATATCCTTGAGGATCGCCTCCTCGTAATGACGCGAGCGCGTCTTCTTGCCGCCGCCGGTGACGTAGAGTGCGGTGAGCGGCGCCTTGGCGGCGCGCGCCAGAACGATCGCGACCTCGGCGGCATGGCGTGAGGTGGCGGTGCCGTTGATCGGCACCAGGATGTTGAGCCGGCCGTCGATCGGCTGCTTCAGATGCAGGTCGCGCGCGTCGGCGACGACAAGCGGCCCTTCGAAGCCAGCCGCAACTTCGGTAACCGCGTTGTGGAACTCGCTCTTACGCGCGACGGTCTTACCGAGACCGATGACGAGCAGGTCGTAACCCTTCTCGGCCTCCTTGGCGACCGCCTCCTGCTTGGGGCCCTTTTCCGCTCTGGTGGTGACGTCGAGCTTCTTCGGTTCGGCCGGTTCGTCGGAGTTTTTGGTCTCGTCTACCGGCCGTGCGGCTTGCGCCACCGCCTGCACGGTTTCGCCGGCCTCCTTGGCTTTTTCCTTCTGCGCGTCGGCGGCGGCCTTGCCGGTCTTCTTGTCGGTCTTGATCTGCAGGACGGTGGTCGGCATGCCGCGCGAGCCCGCGATCATGCCGCCGATGCGGCTGGCGAACTTGCCGTTTGCGCTGTCGTCGACCGCGAGCAGGAGCCGCTCCAGCTTGGGCACGAAGCCCTTGGCCTCCATCTCCTCGCGATCGAGGCGTTGCTGCTCCTCCTTGCTGATCGGTAGCCGCGCCAGCGCCCAGCGCAGCGTCGGCGGCATGGCCATGGTGGTGATCACTGCCATGGCGACGATCATGGTGAAGAGGTCGGGGCTGAGCGCGC
Organism: uncultured Pseudomonadota bacterium; assembly: GCA_963822085.1. Taxonomy (GTDB): domain Bacteria; phylum Pseudomonadota; class Alphaproteobacteria; order Rhizobiales; family Xanthobacteraceae; genus Pseudolabrys. The sequence continues at coordinate 233,678 of CAWGGL010000025.1, read as the reverse complement.
CCATGGTGAGGCCGATGGTGGCGACGATGACCTCGGTCGAGCCGCGCGCGTTCATGCCGGTGCCGAGCGCCAGGGATTCGCGCGTTGTCAGCCCGCCGACGCGGCCGCCGATGAAAGCGCCGCCGAACTTGCCGAGGCTGGCGATCAGGATCAGCCCGAGGGTGAGCGCCAGCAGGGCCGGGTCCTTGAGAATGGTGAGGTCGGCATGCAGGCCGGCGGTGCCGAAAAACACCGGCATGAAGAAGGCGATGATCAACCCGCGCAACTGCTCGTCGATGTGCTTGGTCAGGATCGGGGACTCCCCGACCAGGATGCCGGCGACGAAAGCGCCGAGCACCGTGTGCACGCCGATCAGGTCGGTGATGATCGCCATGCCACCCATGATCAAGAGGATGGCGGTGATCACCGCGAAGTCGCTAACGAAGGTGTCGTTGACCCAACGGATGATGAAGAACACCGCGCGGCGGCCCACCGTGAGGCTCAGCGCCATGAATACCAATGTGCCGATAACGCTTTTCGCTATGCTGAAGGCGTCGATGTGGCCCTGCAGCGCCAGCGAGAAGATCACCGCCGTGATCATCCACCCGACCGTGTCGTCGATGATGGCGGAGGCGAGGATCACCTGGCCGACCTTGCGGCGCATGAAGTTCATCTCGCGGATGACGGTCGCCACGATCTTTACCGAGGCGATCGACAGTGCGGTGCCGAGGAACAACGAGGTGATCAGCCGCTTCGACGGATCGGGCAGCATGGCGTCGGGCAGCGCTTCGCCGAGTGCGACGCCGCACAGGAACGGCACCACGATGCCGGCGATGGACGCCGAGAACGAGGCGCGTCCGCTCTCGCGCACGAGCTTGAGGTCGGTCTCCATGCCGGTGAGCAGCAGCAGCACCAGGATGCCGAACTGCGCCACCGCGTCGAGCATCGCCTTCTGCTCGCGTGCCGCCGGGAACAGGGCATGCTGGAAATCCGGGAAGAGGGCGCCGAGCACGGACGGGCCCAATACGAGCCCCGCGATCAACTGCCCCATGACGGCCGGCTGCCCGACGCGCAGCATGGCCTCGCCCAACAGCCGCCCGACCAGGATCAGCACGACGAGTTGGGCGACGAAGATGAGCTCGGAGGGCTCCTGCATGGCGCCGGTCGCCGCCAGCGCGCTGACGGGCAGGGCAAAGGCCGCTGCCGCGATCCAGGGCCAGCGGGGGCGGTTTGTCGGCCAAATCTTAGGCGCCGAACCGATATTTCGGGCTGGTTTTGGGATTGCGCCCCCCTGAATCGCTGCCGCAACATGCACCAATCTGCCGTGATGGGGTAGGTTCCACCCTAAAATGCAATTGCAAATTATTCGCAATAAGGCTATAGTGACATTTGCATCTAGTACCCGCAAAAACGCCAGAGTGCCGGAAAGATTCCCGCTTCATGGATGCCACGCCGCCGCGACGAGAAAGCACCCTGACCGAACGTACGGTCGGCGCGGCGCAGGCCCTCCTGGGCGGGGGCCGCGGGAGCTGGCGCGGCTATCTCGCCTTCGGCGGGCCGGCGGTCATCGCCTCGATCGCCTACATGGACCCTGGCAACTACGCCACCAACATCCAGGCCGGCGCCAAATACGGCTACAGCCTGCTCTGGGTGGTGCTGGGGGCCAATCTGATCGCCATGCTGTTCCAGGCGCTGTCGGCCAAGCTCGGCATCGTCACGGGGCGCAATCTGGCGGAGATGTGCCGGCAACAGTTTCCCGGGCCCGTGGTCGTGGTCATGTGGGTCGTCAGCGAGATCGCCGCCATGGCGACCGACCTCGCCGAGTTCCTGGGCGGGGCAGTTGGGCTGGCGCTCTTGTTCAGCATGCCGCTCCTGGCTGGCATGATCGTGACGGCCATCGTCACTTACGGCATCTTGATGGTTGAGGGCCGGGGCTTTCGCCCGATCGAACTCGTCATCACCAGCTTCGTGGCGATCATCGCGCTCTGCTATTTGGCCGAGATGTTCATCGCGCCGGTGAACTGGGGCGCGGCCGCGCTCGGCACGGTGACGCCGCATATTGCCGATGCTGAGGCGCTGCTGCTGTCGGTCGGCATCATCGGCGCCACGGTCATGCCGCACGCGGTCTATCTGCACTCCGGCCTGACGCAAGGACGCATCCCGGCGCGCAACACGGACGAAACGCGCCGGGTGGTGTGGATTTCGAACCGCGAGGTACTGATCGCGCTCGCCGCCGCCGGTCTCGTCAATATGGCCATGGTGATGATGGCGGCCAGCGCCTTTCACGCCGGTCACAGCAATGTGGCCGAGATCGAAACCGCCTATCACACGCTGACGCCGCTGCTGGGCGCCGCCGCGGCCGGTTTCTTCCTCGTGTCGCTGATCGCCTCCGGCGTGTCGTCCTCGGTGGTCGGCACCATGGCTGGGCAGATGATCATGCAGGGCTTCGTCGGCTTCCGCATCCCGATCTGGGTGCGGCGGCTGGTCACCATGATCCCGGCCTTCGTCGTGGTGGCACTCGGCGTCAACGCCACCACGGCGCTGGTCGTGAGCCAGGTGATCCTGAGCATCGCGTTGCCGGTGCCGATGATTGCGCTGGTGATGTTCACGCGCAGGCGCGACATCATGGGATCGTTCGCCAATACCCGGCTGACCAATCTTGTGGCCATCGCCGGTACGGTGGTGGTGCTGACACTGAACTTGTTCTTGATTCTGGATACGTTCGGCGTGCCGATTCCGGGGCTGAACTAGGGTTTAGTCCAGGCGAGATTGCCCCTATAAGGGCCCCCAAAGCCGCGAACAGCCAAGGAACCTGCCATGATCTGGAGCGTCTATCTCTCCGGCGAAATCCACACCGACTGGCGCGAGCGCATCGAGAAGGGCGCGGCCGACGCCGATCTCGACGTGCAGTTCGCCGCCCCGGTCACGCATCATGAGGCGTCCGACGACTGCGGCGTCGCCATCCTCGGCGCCGAGCCCGACAAATTCTGGCACGACCACAGGGGCGCGCAGCTCAATGCCATCCGCACCCGCACGCTGATCGAGCAGGCCGACATTGTGGTTGTGCGTTTCGGCGAGAAATACAAGCAGTGGAACGCGGCGTTCGACGCGGGCTATGCTGCGGCGCTCGGCAAGCCCATCATCGTCATCCACCAGCCCGAGCACCAGCATGCCTTGAAGGAGGTCGATGCCGCCGCGCTTGCCGTGGCGCAGACACCGGAACAGGTGGTCGCGATGCTGCGCTACGTGATCAACGGCGAGCTCGACGGCTACACCGACAAGCGCCAGGCCGCGCAATAAGAAGCAGCATAGGTCCGGGGCCGAAATGATGCCGCCGGCATGTTGTTTTTGCCGTATTCAAGGCCTATTTTGATTCCGTGAGGGGACGACGCATGCGACACCATGGAGCATGTCGTAATGGGTGAATTCAGTATCTGGCATTGGCTCGTCCTCATCGTCATCGTGATGCTGCTGTTTGGGCGGGGCAAGGTTTCCGACCTGATGGGCGATGTCGCGCAGGGCATCAAAGCCTTCAAGAAGGGTATGGCGACAGATGACGCGCCGGCGCCGAAGGTTTCGGAGTCGGCGAAGGCCGTGGAGCCTCCGGCGGGCGATGAGCCGCCGCGAACCGAGCCTGCGCGCCACGCGGAGAGCGCGAACAGCTGAGTGCCGTCGAGGGTGACGAAGGGTGGCGCGCCTAGCGCTCTACCCGGATCCAGCCCGAGGCCATGAGCCGCTCCTGCGGCAGGAATCGGCCCTTGTAGTCCATCTTGCGCGAGCCCGGCACCCAGTAGCCGAGATAGACGTAAGGCAGGCCCATCTCCTTGGCGCGTTCGATGTGGTCGAGGATCATGAAGGTGCCGAGCGAGCGGTCGCCGGCGTCGGGATCGAAGAACGAGTAGACCATCGACAGTCCGTCGCTCAGAACGTCGGTGAGCGCCACCGCCATCAGGTCGCCGGTGCCGCGGCCGTTGAAGCCGCTGTCCGGCCCGCGCCGGCGGTATTCAATGATGCGCGTGTCGACGTGGCTGTCCTCGACCATCATGGCGTAGTCGAGCACGGTCATGTCGGCCATGCCGCCGTCGCGGTGGCGGGCGTCGAGATAGGCGCGGAATACGGAATACTGCTCCGAGGTCGGGTTCGGCGAGCGCATGGCGCCGATGACGTCCTCGTTGCGCTCGGCGACGCGGCGCATGTTGCGTGACGGCCTGAAGTCGTTCCCCACCACCCGCACCGAGACGCAGGCGCGGCAGCTTTCGCACGCCGGCCGGTAGGCGATCGATTGGCTGCGGCGGAAGCCGCCGTGGGTGAGCAGGTCGTTGAGCTCGCTGGCGCGCTCGCCGACGAGGTGCGTGAACACCTTGCGCTCCTCCTGGCCCCGCAGGTACGGGCAGGGCGAGGGCGCCGTCAGGTAGAATTGCGGCGTGTCGCGGGAGTGCTGGGTCACTTAGCTCGCGTCTTTGGACGGCCTCCGATTCGTGGCTAGCATCGCCCGGCCGTTCGGTTTCGTCAAAGCCATTATACGGCCCCCGCGCCCCGCAGATAGGAGGCCCGTGCGGCATTATTGATCACCACGGTACCGAGCAGGATGTCGTGCAATAGCCGCCGGCGGTCGTTGAAAAAGGCGACCAGCAGGATGAATGGGGTGAGCACGGACAGGGTGATCCAAAACGCGATGGCGTGCACGGCGCCGAGCACGAAATAGGCCGGCGCGCCGTACCAGGTGCGCATTTCGAGATCGACCACCCGCATGCCGACGGTGGCGGAAGTTTCGCTCCCGAGCGTCGCTCCGAAGTAGACCAGCGCCCAGATCACCGTCGCCGGCGGCAACAGCCAGTACAGGGCCCAGCCCAGTCCGAGGGTGACAATGCCGAAGGCGAAGATGAACATGGCCGCCAGGATCACCGGCACGGCCAGGATCACGAAATCGATGACGAAGGCGATCACCCGGCGCGCCAGCACGCCCTCGAACAGCTCAGGCTGCGTCACCGGGTCATAGGCATGGGGTTTGATGTCGATCGAGATGGCGCCACCCCTCCATAATCGGTTGCCGGGCCCGGAAAACGCCCCCGTCCCAGCCAGGATCATTCCTGACATGGACAAAGGATCGGCTGCTCGCAAGAGGAGGTCAAGGGCGCGCGCGCCGGCGACTGGAAGCGCGGTGGCGATTGCGGCATGGTGTCCCTGGGTTCAGGAGACCGTATTGTGATAACCGCGATCAACCTTGCCGATATCGAGGCCGCCCGCCGCGTCATTGCCGGCGCGGTGCTCAAGACGCCGACGCTGGTGGCACCTAAGCTGTCGGCGCTCACGGGCGCGCAGGTTTACGTCAAATACGAGAACCTGCAAGTCACCAATTCGTTCAAGGACCGCGGAGCGCTCAACAAGCTCTCGTCGCTCCCGGAGGCCGAGCGCAAGCGCGGCGTCATCGCCATGTCGGCCGGCAACCATGCGCAGGCGGTCGCGTATCATGCCTCCCGGCTCGGGATTCCGGCGACCATCGTGATGCCGGAGGCGACGCCATTCGTGAAGGTGGCGGCGACGCGCTCGTACGGCGCCCAGGTCGTGTTGCACGGCGAGTCCGTCAACGACGCGCAGGCGCGTGTTATGGAGCTGGTCGAGCAACATGGGTACGTGCAGGTCCATCCGTTCGACGATCCGCATATCATCGCGGGGCAGGGCACCGTTGCGCTCGAAATGCTGGAAGCGGTGGAAGATCTCGACGTGCTGATTCTTCCGATCGGTGGCGGCGGTTTGATTTCCGGCAATGCCATTGCCGCCCGCGCGCTCAAGCCCTCCATCGAGATCGTCGGCGTCGAGGCAGCGCTTTATCCGTCCATGTGGAACGCGCTGCATGACGAGCAGCGGCCGGCCGGCGGGCCGACGCTGGCCGAAGGCATCGCGGTGAAGCGGGCGGCCGGGCTCACGATCGCCATCGTTCGTGAGCTGGTCAGCGAGGTTCTGTTGGTGACCGAGCCGGACCTGGAGCGGGCCGTGAACGCCTTTGTCACGTTGCAGAAGACGGTCGCCGAGGGCGCCGGCGCGGCCGGGCTCGCGGCAATGCTGGCGAATCCGGAGCGCTTCGCCGGCCGCAAGGTCGGCCTTGTCCTCACGGGCGGCAATATCGATCCGCGCATTCTGGCGTCGATCACCGTGCGCGAACTGGAGCGTGCGGGCCGGATCGTCTCCTTCCGTCTCACGTCGCCGGAGGATCGCCCCGGCGTGCTCGGACGCATCGCCACCCGGCTCGGCGAACTCGGCGCCAACATTCTGGAGGTCGATCATCGCCGCCTGTTTCTCGACGTGCCGGCCAAGGGCACCAAGCTCGACGTCACCATCGAGGCACGCGACGCCGCGCATGCCGACGAGATCATGACGGCGCTCAAGGCCGACGGCTTTCAGCCGGTGCGTATCGTCGCCGGCCTGGCACAGGAGTTGGAGTGAGGAGTGACCGGCGCGCGGAAATTTTTCGTGAGCGGGCGCCGGCGTGGATGATTGCTGGTCCTTGCGCGCGCCCGCGCGGAAAAATCGCGTTGCGGTCGGCGGGTTCATTCCATGCAGTGGCGTCCGCGCACAAGAATTCGCTGCGGTTGGCGTGATCGGCGACAACAATCTTGTCTGGTGCGAAACTGAAAATCGTGGAACGATCTTATCGTCGCGCACGCCTTCAATAGAACGGGTATGACGCTGCCGGCCCGCTTGCGCGAATGAGAATTTCCAATTGACCGACAAGTGGCGGCGCTCCTAGCTCGGGCGCATGTTCGAAACGGCCGACACCGAAGCCGACGCGGTGGACGCGAACGCGTCCTTTGCATCGACGCCACAAACGCCAGGGATCGACGCGCGCATTGCGCGCTACGCGGAAGCGCTCGGGCCGCTCACGCCACCCGAGCGGCTGCGCTTCCTGCGCAAGGCGTTTGACGGCCGCATTGTCTTCACCCACGGCTTCGGCATCGAGGGCCAGGTCATCCTGCACTGGATCTGCGCGCAGGGGCTCGACATCGATCTCGTCACCCTCGACACCGGGCGGCTATTCCCCGAGACCTACGAACTGTGGGCAGATACCGAGCGGCGCTACGGCCGCCGCATCCGCGCCATCTACCCGGAGCAGCAGGCGTTGGAAAAGCTCGTCGCGCGCGACGGCATCGACGGCTTCTACATGTCGAAAGAGGCGCGCGAAGCCTGCTGCGGCGTGCGCAAGGTGCGCCCACTCGACCGGGCGCTGGCCGGCGCGGAGGCCTGGATAACCGGTGCTCGTGGGGATCAAACGGACGTGCGCCGCGAGGCCGGCCTGATCAGCTTCGAGAAAAGCCGTGGCCTGATCAAGTCCAGCCCGATGTTCGACTGGACGCGCGAGCAGGTGTTGGCGTTCGTCGCCGAGCACCGGGTGCCGATCAATCCGCTGCACGCGAAAGGCTTCGCCTCGATCGGCTGCGCGCCCTGCACCCGCGCGCTGTCGCCCGGCGAGCCGGAGCGCAACGGTCGCTGGTGGTGGGAGCAGGACAGCCACCGCGAATGCGGCCTACACCTGCCGCGCCAGCCTTACAGCAACATCTAGAGCAACATCTAGGCCGCCGACGACTGCGCCAGCACGTCGAGCTGCAACTGGGTCAGCGTCTCGTCGCTCCGATGGATGGCGAGCAGGTTGAGGCCGGCGTCGATCGTCACGTAATCACGCTGGCTGAGCCAGGCACGCAGGTCTTCGCGGTCTGCCTTGGCGGTTTCGACCAGTACGATCGGCTGGCAGCGCGCGATGGTCTGCACGGCGCCAGCGAGCGCTTCCGTCTCCATGCCCTCGATATCGAGCTTGATGAGGTCGACGCGCGCGAGCTCCAGCGTATCGATGGCGATCTTCTGCACGGGCACGCAGTTCTGCGGCGAATAGTCGATGTCCTGGCCGATATATTCGTTGTCGTCGCTCGGCTGCAGTTCGAGATTGCCGAAGCTCGCCGGCGCCAGATAGTCGGGGGTCGGCACCTGGATGATGCCGGTGTCCGCCCCGACCGCCGCGTGCATGGCGACGGCGTTGAAGCAATTGTTGAGCGCGATGTTGCCGGCGAGCGCGTAATAGACGCGCTCCTGCGGCTCGATCGCCATCACCTGGCCCCAGCCGGTCATGGCGGTGGCCCATTCCACGGCGAACGCTCCGATATTGGCGCCACAGTCGAGCGCCAGCACGCCGTCGCCGTGATAGCGCCGGCGCAGTTCGAGCAATTGCACGGCGAGCTCGGCCTCGATCGCTTCGTAGGCCCCCGTCTCCAGGAGCTGGTGGCCGACACCGTAACCGCGCTCGGTGTCGAGCATGCGCTGGTCGAACCGGTTGACGATCATCGAGCCGTGATTGGTAGCGGCCAGCACGAACGCCAGCTTGCGCCCTACATTGCGCATGGGCAGTCTCCTCGGACGGTAAAGTGGTCGATTACGCGCCAACAACGGGCAAAGACTACGCGAACGGACACATCACAAATGTGACACGGCGCGAATCGAATCGCGCTGGCGTTACGCGAGTTTAGGCATTTCCGTTCGCTTTGTCCGCCCGTCGCGCGAGAAAACGCGGCACCAAACCACGCCAACCCGTGAAAAGCTGCGAATCGGGCAAGCGTCCTCAGCCCTGCATCGCGCGCCAGATACGCTCCGGGGTCGCCGGCATCTCGATGTGCTTGACGCCGAATTCCGAGAGCGCGTCCACCACCGCATTGACCACCGCGGGCAGGGCGCCGACGCAGCCGGCCTCACCGCAGCCCTTGACGCCGAGCGGGTTGGTCTTGGTCGGCACCGGGTTGCTCTCCACCGTCATGGCGGAGAAGTTGTGCGCGTGCGGCATGGCGTAGTCCTGGAACGAGGCGGTAACGAGCTGCCCGGCGCCGTCGAATTGGATGTCCTCCATGAGCGCCTGGCCAGCCCCTTGCGCGATGCCGCCGTGGATCTGGCCGTGCAGCAGCATGGGGTTGATCACCGTGCCGACGTCGTCGACCACGCTGTAGCGCACGATTTTCGTCTCGCCGGTCTCGCGGTCGATCTCCACCTCGCAGACATGGCAGCCGTTCGGAAAGTTGGCGACCGAGGCGTTGAAGACCGCGGTCGCCATCAGGCCGGGCTCCATGCCGGTTGGGAGGTTGTTCGGGTTGAGTGAGGCGACCGCGATCTCTTTCACGCTCAGGGTGCGGTTGGTTTTGGACGTCGAGAACACGCCGTCCTCGAACTTGAGGTCGTCCGCCTCAACCTGCAGCATGTGGGCGGCGATGGCGCGCGCCTTGTCGACGATCTTGGTGGTGGCGTCGTGGAAGGCGGAGCCGGCAAGCGTCATGGTGCGCGAGCCGCCGGTGCCTTCACCGAAGAACACCTCATCGGTATCGCCCTGCAGGTAATGGGTCTCGCTGGGGGCGATGCCGAGGCGGTCGCAGACCAGTTGCTTGAACACGGTCTCGTGGCCCTGGCCCTGGCTGTTGGAGCCGGAGATCAGGGTGAGCGTGCCCGAGCTGCTGAAGCGCACCTCGGCGCCTTCCAGGCTCGCCGCAGCCGCCCGCTCGATGGTGTTTGAGAGACCGAGTCCGAGCAGCTTGCCGCGCTTCTTGGCATCCGCCTTGCGCTTGGTGAGGTTCTTGGCGTCGGCGATCGCCAGCGCCATGTCCATGTTCTTCTCGAACTCGCCGTTGTCGTAGGTGAAAGTGAGGCCGGTCTTGAACGGCATGGCGCTCGGCGGAATCGTGTTGCGCCGGCGCAATTCGACCGGATCAATGCCGAGCTCGTCGGCGGCGATGTCCACCATGCGCTCGATGACGAAGGCGAATTCGGGCCGTCCGTTGCCGCGATAGGGCCGCATCGGGTTGGTGTTGGTGAACACGCAGGTACAATCCACGTGGATGGCGGGCGTGCGATAGACGCCGGCGAGCGAGCCCGCGTTTAAGATGAAGGCCGGCATCGCCATCTGCAGATAAGCGCCGATCGCGACAAAAGACTTCACCCGCAACGCGAGGAAATGGCCTTCCTGATCGAGTGCGAGTTCGGCCTCGTCGACGTGATCGCGCGCCTGCGCGTCGGACAGGAACGCCTCGGTGCGGGTCGACACCCATTTCACCGGCCGGCCGGTGCGTTTGGATGCGAGCAGCACCAGCGGCACCTCGTTGAAGATCGGCGACTTCATGCCGAAACTGCCGCCGGTGTCGCCGGTGACGATGCGCACCTGGCTCTCCGGCACGTTCATGACCTTGGCGAGCGCGGCGCGCGTGGGCTGCGGGCGCTGCATGGCGGTGTAGACAGTGTAGCGGTCGTCGCCGACGTCGTAATGGCCGATGGCGTTGCGCGGCTCCATGGTGGCAGCGGTGACGCGGTTGATGACGAAACGTTGCTTGACCACGTGGGCGGCGCCGGCGAAGGCCGCATCCACCATGTCCTTGTCACCGACGAGATTGACGAAGCCGATGTTATCCGGGCAGTCCTCCCATACCGTTGGTCCGCCCGCGTTGGCCGCCGTGTCCGTCGACGTGACGGCCGGCAATTCCATGTAGTCGACCTCGATCAGTTCGGCGGCATCCATCGCCTGCGCGATGGTTTCGGCCACCACGAACGCCACGCTGTCCCCGACCCAGCGGACCTTGTCCTCGGCGAGGATCGGATAGCGCGGCTTGAAGGCAGCCGACCCGTCGCGCCGCTTCTGCCCGCCGGGGACGGGGAGATCGCTTAAGCCCGCGGCCTTGATGTCGGCGGCGGTCAGTACCGCCAGCACGCCGGGCGCGGCCTTGGCGGCCTTGGTGTCGATCGACTTGATCCGGGCGTGGGCGTGCGGCGAGCGCAGCACCACGCCGTGCGCCATGCCGGGCAATTGGATGTCGTCGACGTAGTGGCCGGCGCCGCGCACCAGGCGGGGGTCCTCGAAGCGCGAGACGCCTTGGCCGATTGCGAATTCACCCATGTTTTGAATTCCGATCTTATTGCAGGCCTATCAGCGACCCGCTCCTCCCCGCGCAAGCGGGGATCCAGGGGCGGAACATCGATGTCGAGTGGGGCCTTCTGGATTCCCGCTTGCGCGGGAATGAGCGGTCAGTGACTGCAAGCCCTTGGCTTAGAGTTGTCGAAGCTTCTCCGCCACGCGCGGGGCGAAATAGGTGAGGATGCCATCGCAGCCGGCGCGCTTGAAGGCCATCAGGCTTTCGAACATCGCCCGCTCGCCATCGAACCAGCCGTTCTGAGCCGCCGCCGTCAGCATCGCGTATTCGCCCGACACCTGGTAGGCGAAGGTCGGCATGCCGAAGGTTTCTTTCACGCGCCGGCAGATGTCGAGGTAAGGCATGCCGGGCTTGACCATGATCATGTCGGCGCCCTCGTCGATGTCGAGCGCGACCTCGCGGATGGCCTCGTCGGTATTGCCTGGGTCCATCTGATAGGTGCGCTTGTCGCCGGTGAGCGTCGTGGCGGAGCCGACCGCGTCGCGGAACGGCCCGTAGAAGGCGGAGGCGTATTTCGCCGCATAGGCCATGATCGACACGTCGGTGAAATCGTTGTGGTCGAGGGCCTTGCGGATGGCGCCGATGCGCCCGTCCATCATGTCGGAGGGCGCGATGATGTCGCAGCCGGCTTCCGCCTGCACTAGCGCCTGGCGCACCAGTACCGCCACGGTCTCGTCGTTGAGAATGACGCCATCGCGGATGAGGCCATCATGGCCGTGGCTGGTGAAGGGATCGAGCGCCACGTCGCACAGGATGCCGACGTCCGGCACTTCCTTCTTGATGGCGCGGATGGCGCGGCAGACCAGGTTGTCGGGGTTGGTCGCCTCGCTGCCGACCTCGTCGCGCAGTTGCGGGTCGGTGTAGGGAAAGAGCGCGATGCACGGGATGGTGAGCTTGGCCGCGCGCTCGGCCTCGCGCACGGCCTGGTCGACGGATAGCCGCTCCACCCCCGGCATCGAGGGCACAGGCGTGCGGGCGTTCTCGCCCTCCATGACGAACAGCGGCCAGATCAGGTCGTCGGTGGTAAGCGTGTGCTCGCGCACCATGCGGCGCGTCCACTCGTGCTGCCGGTTGCGCCGCATGCGGTGGGTGAGGTCGAGCGGGTCGGCCTTGACCTCGCGCGCGTCCGCGTCCGCCGGCACGAAGCCGATTTTCCGCTCCAAGGGGCGGCCGAATTTGATGGCCATGGGGAACTCCACGATGAGTAAGCCTGTTTTAGCCGTTCCGATTTGACCTGACTACCCGGCCCCGAGCGGCCTTGGCAGACGGTTCACCGCCCGGTTGCGGAGGGCAGTCTCTTTCGCGTTCCGTTCCTGTGGTATTTCGGCATGTCTTGTCGGCGCCCGATTCGGCGACGCCGGCGTCACCTTTCCAGGAGCCGGTACATGGCGTTTCCGGGTTTGTCGCAGGACCAGATGCGTTCGGCGTTGTCGCAGCTCGAACAGGCCTTATTTTATCACGACCAATGGTATGAGGGGATCAATCGTGCGTTGATTTGCGGGCTCGCGCCGGATCAACGCGACACTGTGGAGGAGGCCCATCGCTATTGCCGGTTCGGTCAGTGGCTGTACAGCGCCGCTGCCGGAGCTCTGATGCAACACCCAGGTTTTTCGGCGATCGAGGTCGCGCATCAGCGCATGCATCATTGCGTCAGGGAGATGCTCTTGGCGTCTGCCGCCAGCGAACCGATCCAGATTGAGGTCTATGAGCGGTTCGTCACCTCGCTCAAGCAAATGCGCCTCGAAGTTCAGACCCTGAAGCACGAACTCGATGACGCCATCTACAATCTCGACCCGTTGACCGGCGCCGCCAGCCGCATTGGGATGTTGACGAAGCTGCGCGAAGAGCAGGCGTTGGTTCAGCGCAAGGTGCATTTCTGCTGCTTGGCGATGATGGACCTGGATTTGTTCAAAGAGGTCAACGACACCCACGGGCATGCCGTCGGCGACCGGGTCCTCGTCACGGTGGTCAAGTATTTCCTCGCGCATATGCGGCCCTACGACATGCTGTTCCGCTACGGCGGTGAGGAGTTCTTGATCTGCTCGCCCGACAGCGATCTCAAGACCGGATATGACATGTTTGAGCGGTTGCGCCGCGGGTTGGCGGAATTGTCTTACGAATCCAATGGCAAGCCGCCATTTCACGTCAGCGTATCGTTCGGCCTCACTTTGATCGACCCGGACGTGCCGGTCGAAACGTCGATTGATCGGGCGGATAAGGCGCTTTACGTTGCCAAGAACGCCGGACGCAACCAGGTGGCCATCTGGACGCCGTCGATGTCCTGAGGCTTCGCCATTGGCGCATTGATTTTCGTCGGTCCCGCCGCTATCGGTCGCCATCATGGACTTCAATCTCACCGAAGAGCAGCGGGCCTTTCAGGAGACCGCCAGGGCGTTCGCGCGCGACGAGATGATGCCGCACGCCCGAGCCTGGGACGAAGGCGAGGTGTTCCCGGTCGACTGCATGCGCGAGGCGGCGGCGCTCGGCTTCGGCGGCCTCTACGTGCGGGAAGACGTGGGCGGCTCCGCACTGACCCGGCTCGACGCCGCCATCATCTTCGAGGAACTGGCGCAAGGCTGCACTTCGACCGCCGCCTATATCTCGATCCACAACATGGCGGCATGGATGATCGACGCCTTCGGCAGCAACGAACTGCGGCAAAGGTTGCTGCCGAAGCTGTGCAGCATGGCGCATTTCGCGAGCTATTGCCTGACCGAGCCGGGCGCCGGTTCCGACGCCGCCAACCTCTCGACCCGCGCGCGCCGGGACGGCGACCATTACGTGCTCGACGGCGCCAAGGCCTTCATTTCCGGGGCCGGCGCCTCCGATATCTACGTGGTGATGGCGCGCACCGGCGAAGCGGGCCCGCGCGGCATTTCCTGCATCGTGGTGGAGAAGGGCGCGCCCGGCCTCTCGTTCGGCGCGCCGGAGAAGAAGCTCGGCTGGAAGAGTCAGCCAACCGCCATGGTCAATTTCGAGAACTGCCGGGTGCCGGTCGCAAACCGTATCGGCGAGGAAGGTCAGGGCTTCAAGATCGCCATGGCCGGGCTTGACGGCGGGCGGCTCAACATCGGCGCTTGTTCGATTGGCGGTGCGCAGTTCTGTCTCGACCGCACCATCGACTACATGCGCGAGCGCAAGCAGTTCGGTTCGCGTCTCGCCGATTTCCAGGCGCTGCAATTTCGTATTGCGGATTATGCCACCGAGATCGAGGCAGCACGCCTGCTGCTGCATCGCGCCGCGATGGCGGTGGGCGAGAAGGAGCCGGGCGCCACGCGGCTTGCCGCGCAGGCCAAGCGTCTTGCCACCGACACCGGCTTCGACGTGGTCAACGGTTGCCTGCAACTGCACGGCGGCTACGGCTATCTGCGCGACCATCCGATCGAGCGTGTCCTGCGCGACGTGCGCGTGCATCAGATCCTGGAAGGCACCAACGAGATCATGCGGTTGATCGTCAGCCGGCAGATGCTGGGTAACTGAATCGGCAATCGGAATTGAACGGCGTGGACGCGAACACTTCCGAGATTTTGTTCGAAAAGCGCGGCGCCGCCGGCGTCATTACGCTCAATCGCCCGCAGGCACTGAACGCCGTCACGCATGACATGGTGCTGGCGCTGAGCGCACAACTCAAGGCCTGGGCCGACGACGACAGCATCACCCGCGTCGTCGTCACCGCGGCGGGCGAGCGCGCCTTCTCGGCCGGCGGTGACATCCGCCATCTCTACGAGCTCGGCATCGCCAGTCGGCAGGCGGAGGCGCTGCTGTTCTGGAGCGACGAATATCCACTCAACGTGCTGATCAAGAACTACCGCAAGCCTTACGTGGCGCTGATCGACGGCATCGTCATGGGTGGCGGCGTCGGTGTTTCCATCCACGGCTCCCATCGCGTGGCCGGCGATCGCTTCTCCTTCGCCATGCCGGAAGTGGGCATCGGCTTCTTTCCCGATGTCGGCGCCACCTGGATGCTGCCGCGCCTGCCGGGCGAGTTCGGCATTTATTGCGCGCTGACCGGTGACCGTTTCAACGCCGCCGACGGCGTGGCGGCCGGCGTCGCTACCCACCGGGTGCCGTCGGCGCGCTTTCCGGACCTGCTCGAAGGTCTGATGGGCACGGTCTCGGTCGACGCCACGCTCGCCGCGTTCGCCGAGCCGGCGGGGGAGGGGCCGGTCATGGCGCGGCAGGCCACCATCGACCGGCTGTTCGCGCACGACCGGGTGGAGGACATCCTGGCCGCTCTCGACGGGGAAGTGGCCGGCGGCGGCGGCGACGCCGAATGGGCCGCCAAGACGGCCGCCACCATACGGACGAAATCGCCGCTCAGCCTCAAGATCGCGCTTCAGCAGATGCGCCGCGGCAAGACCTGGGATTTCGAGACGTGCATGCGCGCCGAATTCCGCATAGTGTCGCGCATTATCGAGGGCCATGATTTCTACGAGGGCGTGCGTGCGGTGATCGTCGACAAGGACAACAAGCCCCATTGGAACCCGGCGACGCTGGCTGCGGTGAGCGAGGAGGACGTCGCGCGCCATTTCGCGCCGCGCCCCGACGGCGAACTGGGGTTGCCATGAGAGCCAAGGGGAACTTGAGGAATTTGAAGAAGGCTTTGACATGAGCGAGCCCTTCGTCGGCGTCCCGATGGACGGCATTGAGACCCTCGAGCCGGTGCACGAGGGCGAGGGCAAGACCGAGGCCGGCCTGTGGACGCGGCGGCTGGTGCTGTTCCTGCGCGTGATGGCCGGCGTCTCGATGCTCAAGGGCCTCTATCACTGGTCATGGCTGTGCGGCGTTGGCGTCGACCGCAACGAGCTGTTCCAATTGCATTCGATCGCCTGGCAGACGGCGACCGTGTTCTTCGCGGTGATCGATCTGGTCGCCGCGGTGGGGCTCTGGCTGGCGGCGGCCTGGGGCGCGGTGATCTGGCTGATGTCGGTCGCCTCCATGCTGGCGGTGGACATGTTCTTTCCGCAGGTGTTCGGCGGCGGCTGGCTCATCGCCATGGTCGACGGCGGGTTGCTGGCGCTTTATCTGTGGCTCGCCCTGAAGGCGGCGCAGGAGCAGCCGGCGTGAGAATTTAGCGGCGGGTTTGCGCGCGTGATCCCGGAAACTGGGTACCGGTTTTCGGATCAAATCATGCGCAAATAAAAAAGGGAGGGAATGATGGCGCGGATCGGTTTCATCGGGCTCGGCAATATGGGTCTGCCCATGGCGCAGAACCTGATCAAGGCGGGCCACACGGTCGAGGGCGTCGACATCAGTGAGGCAGCGGTTGAGAAGCTGAAGGCCGCAGGCGGCACGGGCGTCGAGACCGCCAAGAACGCCGCCGCGCGCGCTGACGTGGTCATCACCATGCTGCCGGCCGGCAAGCACGTGCGCGAGGTCTATCTCGGCCCCAATGGTATCATCGAGAACGCCAACGACGGCACGCTGCTGATCGACTGCTCGACCATCGACGTCGAAAGCGCGCGTGCGGTCGCCGCGGAAGCGGAGAAGAAGGGCCTCCTGATGATCGATGCGCCGGTCTCCGGCGGCGTCGGCGGTGCGCAAGGCGGCACGCTCACCTTCATGGTCGGCGGCTCGACGCAAGGCTTCACCCGCGCGGAAACGATCCTGCAGAAGATGGGCAAGACCATCGTGCACGCCGGCGGCGCCGGTAACGGCCAGGCCGCCAAGATCTGTAACAACATGATCTTGGCGGTTTCGATGATCGCGGTGAGCGAAGCCTTCGTGCTTGGCGAGAAGCTTGGCCTCGATCACCAGAAGCTGTTCGACATCGCCTCGAAGTCGTCGGGCCAGTGCTGGGCGATGACGACTTACTGCCCGGTGCCCGGGCCGGTGCCGACCTCGCCCGCCAACCGCGACTACCAGGCCGGCTTCACCGCGGCGATGATGCTGAAGGATTTGAGGCTCGCGCAGGACGCTTCCAAAGCCAGCGGCGCCAACACCGCGTTCGGCGCCGACGCGGAAAAGCTCTATACGCAATTCGTTGACAGCGGGGAGGCGGGTAAGGATTTCTCCGGGATCATCCGCTATATCCGCGGCGGCTCGGAATTCGAATAAGATCTGACGATCTTAAATGTCGCTCATTCCGGGGCTCATGTGCCCCTGAATGACACGGTGCATGCTGAAGGGATGTATGGCGACACGACGCATAGTGAATGGATGGTAACACCGTTCGTTGCAATTTGCATGGTCAACAAACCATTCACCTTCGCAAATAAACCTAATCTTTATGGTGTTATTTAAGCCGTTTTTAGAATGCGTCCCTTAGTGTGGTGAGGTCAGGCAGCGGGGAAACAGGGCCGCGTTGCCGGTGCAGGACCCATAAATAAACCCACAAGGGGCGTTGAACATGAAAGCCGTTGCCAAGACGGTCGAGCCCGCCGAAAGCAGCGCGGGGCAAGACCAGATCCGGCCTCTCTATCTGGAGGCCCTTACCTTGGTCGAGCGACTGCATCGTCGTCTGCTCGACGTCATCAAGGACGAATTCGACCGCCGCGGGCGCGCCGACATCAATTCGGTGCAGGCGCTGCTGCTCTACAATATCGGCGACAAGGAGCTGACGGCCGGTGAGCTGCGCACGCGCGGCTACTATCTCGGCTCGAACGTCTCCTACAATCTGAAGAAGCTGGTGGAGATCGGCTTCCTTGATCACCAGCGCAGTCGCGTCGACCGCCGCTCGGTGCGCATCAAGCTGACCGACAAGGGTCGCGAGGTGCGCGATATCGTTGAGACGCTCTACCAGAAGCATGTGCGGACGGTGGAGCAGGTCGGCGGCATCAATTCCGACGAATTCACCACGCTGAACAAGTCGCTGCATCGGCTCGAGCGGTTCTGGACCGACCAGATCCTCTACCGGCTCTAAGCGTTTCATCTCCGCTGGAAAGACTTGCCCCGGCCGCCCGCGCGGCCGGGGTCTTGTCGTTGGCGCGCCTTTCGCGGCCACAAAATCGCCCCCTCCAGACCCTAGCTAAAGTTTCAGCTTCGATTTTCCCCGTGGCGCTTGCACGGACGGCGCGAACCGGGGCATGAGGGAAATCGGAAGGCGCAGCCGCCTTCGGTTCGAGGTCGCGATGGCAAGAGATCCCGATCGGCCCGCTGGCGGCCACGACCGGCGCAGGTTTCTGACCCTTTTCGGGGCCGGCGTCGCCTCGGTTCCGCTCATGGCGCGGACCGCGGCGGCCCAATTCGCGCACGGCTCCGGCGCTGGCACCGATAGCGCCCTGAATGCGCTGATCGAGCAAAATCAGAATCAGGCCCTCGGCCAGAATTTCGACAGCGCCTCGCGCACCATTCGCATGCCGCAGGCCTCGCTGCCGACGCTGGCGCCCTCGACCGTGCACACGACGGAGCTCGCGGTCGGCAAGTACGAGGGCATCCTCGCCCACGGCGGTTGGCCGATGGTGCCGCCGACCCAGCGCCTGCGCCTCGGCAACCGGCATCCGAGCGTGGTGCCGCTGCGCCGGCGGCTGATGATCGTCGGCGACCTCGCCTCTAATGCGGGCGAGGGCGATGTGTTCGACTCCTACGTGGAGGCGGCGGTGCGTCGGTTCCAGGCGCGCCATGGCATTACCGTCGACGGCATCGTGCGCAAGGAGATGTTCGAGCGGCTCAACGTGCCGTGCGCGGACCGGCTCGCCCAGCTCAAGGTGAACGTCGGCCGCTTGAAGAAGGCCACCCGGCACCTCAAGGGCCGCTACGTGATGGTGAACATCCCGGCGGCGCAGGTGGAAGCGGTCGAGAACGGCGTCGTGGTGAGCCGCCACACCGCCGTGGTCGGGCGGCCGTCGCGGCCGTCGCCCGCGGTCGACAGCAAGATCATCGAGATCAATTTCAATCCGTACTGGACCGTGCCGGTGTCGCTGGTGCGCCGCGACCTGATCCCGATCATGCAGAAGAACCCGGATTACCTGAAGCAGGAGCACATCCGCATCTTCGACATGAAGGGCAATGAGCTCAATCCGTCGGAGATCAACTGGTACTCGACCGACGCCGTCAGCTACCGTTTCAAGCAGGACCCCGGCAGCTTCAACGCGCTCGGCTCCATACGCATCGATTTCCCCAGCCCCGACGGCGTCTACATGCACGACACGCCGGAGAAGGGGCTGTTCGGCTCCGACATGCGCTTCCACTCGTCGGGCTGCGTGCGGGTGCAGAACGTGCGCGAGCTGGTCTATTGGCTGTTGGACAAGACGTCCGGCTGGGACCGTCAGCACATTGACCAAGCCATCGCCTCGGGCGACCGCATCGACGCCAAGCTCAAGCGGCCGGTGCCGGTGCACTGGGTCTACATCACCGCCTGGGCGACGCCGGATGGCGTGGTGCAGTTTCGCGACGACATCTACCACAAGGACGGCATCGACCAGCCCGGGGGCGTGGCCAAGGGCTGAGCCGGGCCATGAGCCCTAGATATTGCGCCCTTGCCGCCCAGCTATCCCACAGCTTGGCGCTTTGCCGGCGATATGCTATTGGCGGCGGTAATCCCGGTTTTTTCACCATGTGGCGCCGACTTCAGTTGCGGCGGTAGGAGATTGAAATGTCGGCGACGTCCCGCCCTGGTTCGGCATCCCCCGAAACGGCGTTTTTTTCCGCTTCGCTTGCCGAGACCGATCCCGAGATCGCCGACGCGATCAAGAAGGAGCTTGGACGCCAGCGCGACGAAATCGAGCTGATCGCATCGGAAAACATCGTCTCGCGCGCGGTGCTGGAAGCGCAGGGCTCGGTGCTCACCAACAAATACGCCGAGGGCCTGCCGGGCAGGCGCTATTACGGTGGTTGCCAGTTCGTCGACATTGCCGAGAACCTGGCGATCGAGCGGGTGACCAAGCTGTTCGGCTGCCAGTTTGCGAACGTGCAGCCGCATTCGGGCGCCTCCGCCAACGCCGCGGTGTTCTTCGCGCTGATGCAGCCGGGCGATACCTTCATGGGCCTCAATCTCGCCGCCGGCGGCCACCTCAGCCACGGCATGGCGATCAACCTGTCCGGCAAGTGGTTCAAGCCGGTGCCCTACAACGTGCGCCGCGACGACCACCGCATCGATATGGACGAGGTCGAGAAGCTGGCCAAGGAGCACAAGCCCAAGGTCATCATTGCCGGCGGCTCGGCCTATCCGCGCGTCATCGACTTCAAGCGCTTCCGCGAGATCTGCGACGAGGTCGGCGCCTACCTGATGGTGGACATGGCGCACTTCGCCGGTCTCGTTGCTGGCGGCGTGCATCCGTCGCCGTTCCCGCACGCGCATGTGGTCACCACCACGACCCACAAGACGCTGCGCGGCCCGCGCGGCGGCGTCGTCCTCACCAACGACGAAGCGCTGGCCAAGAAGATCAATTCGGCGGTGTTCCCCGGTCTGCAGGGCGGCCCGCTGATGCACGTCATCGCCGCCAAGGCGGTGGCTTTCGGCGAGGCCTTGCAGCCAAGCTTCAAGACCTACGCCAAGAACGTGGTGGAGAACGCCAAAGCGCTAGCCGAGACCCTGAAGAGCCACGGCCTCGACATCGTGTCCGACGGCACCGACACCCATCTGATGCTGGTGGATCTCCGCCCCAAGAAGCTCACCGGCAAGGTGGCGGAAGGTGCGCTCGGGCGCGCCCACATCACCTGCAACAAGAACGGCATACCGTTCGATCCGGAAAAGCCGACCGTGACCTCGGGCGTGCGGCTTGGCACGCCCGCCGGCACCACCCGGGGCTTCGGCATCGCCGAATTCAGGCAAGTCGGTTCTATGATCACCGAAGTGCTCGACGTGCTCTCGCAGAAAGGCACGGACGAGGACTCGCTGGTTGAGGGCGCCGTGCGCGAGAAAGTGAAGACATTGCTCAATCGCTTTCCGATCTACCAGTGACGCATCACGGTAGAGGGAGATAGGGGGACGTGATGCGTTGCCCAAGTTGCGGAAGCCTCGACACGCAAGTGAAGGATTCGAGGCCGACCGAGGATTCGGCGGCGATCCGCCGCCGCCGCGTATGCCTGAGCTGCAATTTCCGCTTTACGACCTTCGAGCGCGTGCAGTTGCGCGAGCTCACCGTCATCAAGCGCAACGGTCGCCGTCTCCCGTTCGACCGCGACAAGCTGATGCGCTCGGTGCAGATCGCGTTGCGTAAGCGCTCGGTCGATCCTGAGCGCATCGAGAAGATGGTGTCCAAGATCGTGCGCGAACTGGAGAGCCAGGGCGAGAACGAAGTCACGTCGGAGACGATCGGCGAGTTGGTGATGGAACACCTTCGCGAGCTCGACGACGTCGCCTATGTGCGCTTTGCCTCCGTCTATCGCAATTTCCGCGAGGCCAAGGACTTCCAGACCGCCCTCGACGAATTGCAGGTGGAAGAGGGGCGTCCGGTCCCGCCGCCCAAATGACGGAAGAAACCGCAAACCAAACGGCGGAAGGCGCTGTTGCGGCCGGCCAGTCCGAGGACGACGCGCGCTTCATGGCATTGGCGCTTGCCCTCGGCCGGCGGGGGTTGGGCAACACCTGGCCGAACCCGGCGGTGGGCGCGGTGATCGTCAAGGACGGCGTCATCGTCGGCCGTGGCTGGACTCAAGCCGGCGGGCGGCCTCATGCCGAGGTCGAGGCGCTGCGCCACGCCAAGAAGAGCGCGCGCGGTGCGACGATGTACGTGACGCTCGAGCCCTGTTCGCACGAAGGCAAGTCGCCGCCCTGCGCCGATGCCGTGATCAAGGCCGGCATCAAGCGCGTGGTCTCGGCGCTGGAGGACCCCAATCCGGAGGTGGCCGGGCAAGGCCACGCGCGGCTCAGGGAAAAGGGCATCGAAGTCGATGTCGGCCTTGGCGCTGAAGAAGCGCGGCGGGCCCATGCCGGGCATATCTCGCGGATCGGCCCGGGCCGTCCGCATGTCACCCTCAAGCTCGCCATTTCCGCCGACGGCAAGGTCGGTGCCGCCGGCCGCAAGCCGGTCGCCATCACCGGCGAGGCCGCGCGCGACCGCGTGTTCCAGATGCGCGCCGAGAGCGACGCCATCCTGGTCGGCATCGGCACGGTGCTTGCCGACAATCCGCAGCTCACCTGCCGGCTGCCGGGCATGGAGGATCGCTCGCCGGTGCGCGTGGTGCTCGACGCCGCATTGCGCGTGCCGCTCGCGACCAGCGTGGTGGCGACGGCGCGCGGAACGCCGACCTGGGTGTTCTGCGCCCGCGCGGCGTCCGAGATCGCGCAGGACATCCTCGAACAGAAGGGCGTGCGTGTGTTCCGTGTCGACGACGACCGCGGCCGGCTCGACCTCGATGCGGTGCTGAAGACTCTCGCCAAGGAGGGCATCAGCCGGCTGATGGTGGAGGGTGGCCCGATGGTGGCGGCGTCGTTCGTCGCCGCCGATAAGGTGGACGCGGCGGCGCTCTTCTATTCCGAGAAGCTCATCGGCGACGACGGCATCGCGCCGCTCGAGGACATGTCGCTCGACGTGCTGGCGTCTCGTCTGCATGCGTGCGGCAGCGAAATGGTCGGTGCGGATACGCTTGAACTTTACGAGCGGCGCTAGATGTTCACAGGCATTGTCACCGATCTGGGCGAAATCCGCAGCGTGGCGGCGCGCGCCAATAATCTCAGCCGGCTGACGATCTTCTGCCGCTATCCGCGCGCCGGCATCGACGAGGGCGCGTCGATCGCCTGTTCCGGCGTCTGCATGACCGTGGTCGATACCGGCGAGGAGGACGGCCGCACCTGGTTTGCGGTCGACGCCGCCGCCGAAACTCTGGCCCTCACCACGGTCGGGCGCTGGAAGAAGGGCACGCGGGTCAATCTCGAACGCGCCTTGAAAATCGGCGACGAACTCGGCGGTCATATGGTCGCCGGTCACGTGGACGGGCTCGCCAGCGTCGTCGCGCGTGAAGACATGACCGACATGGCCCGCTTCGTGCTGCGCGCGCCGCCGGAACTCTCGCGTTTCGTCGCCGCCAAGGGCTCGGTCACGCTCGACGGCGTTTCGCTCACGGTCAATACGGTCGAGGGCGACACGTTCTCGGTCCTGATCATTCCGCACACCCTGGAGGTCACGACCCTCGGGGCGCTCGCCAAGAGCGACGACGTCAATCTCGAAATCGACACCATGGCCCGCTACGCGGCTCGGCTGCTGGAGACGCGCTAACGGGGGCAGGGGATAGCCCTTGTTCGGCCCGCGGGCGCTTGCTACGACCCCGACCGAAACAAGGAAAAACTGACCCCATGGCCAAGAAACGCGCTGTCGCGAAGACGGCAGCCAAGACCAATACTAAGACCAAGACCGCCGCGAAAAAGCCCGCGCCGCTGCGCATGCTGATCGTGGAAGCACGCTATTACGAGGATATTTCCGACAAGCTGCTGGCCGGCGCCGTCGCGGCGTTGGAAGCCGCCGGCGCGACCTACGATCGCATCACGGTGCCGGGCGCGCTCGAAGTGCCGCCGGCCATCGCCATTGCCCTCGATGCCGCCAAGGCCAAGCGGCGCCCCTATGACGGCGTGGTGGCGCTCGGCTGCGTCATCCAGGGCGAGACCTATCACTTCGACTTGGTGTCGAACGAATCCGCGCGCGGACTCACAGACCTCGCCATCAATCGTCAGGTTGCGCTCGGCAACGGCATCCTCACAGTCGATAACGAAGCGCAGGCTTATGCGCGCCTCGGCGGCGACCACGGCCACAAGGGCACCCAGGCCGCCCGCGCCGCGCTGACCATGGTGGCCCTCAAGCAGACGCTGGCGGAGGCCTGATGGCCAGCGACGCCCCGCTTGCCGGCAAGAATGCGGGCAACAAGAACGCGGGCAGCAAGGATCCGCGCAAGGCGAACCGGCGCGGCGCCGCCCGGCTCGCCGCGGTGCAGGCCCTCTACCAGATGGACCTCGCCGGCACGGGGCTGAACGAAATCCTCGCTGAGTTCGAAAGCCACTGGCTCGGCCGCGAGGTGGAGGGCGCGCAATATCTGCCGGCGGAAGCGGCGTTCTTCCGTGACATCGTCTCCGGTGTGGTGCGCGAGCAGCGCGCGCTCGATCCGCTGATCGACACGGCCCTGCAGAAGACTTGGCCGCTCAAGCGCGTCGAAGCGATATTGCGCGCCGCGCTGCGCGCCGGCGCCTACGAACTTACGCACCGCCGCGACGTGCCGGCGCGCGTGGTGGTGTCGGAATACGCCGACGTCGCCGCCGCCTTCGTCGAGAAGGACGAGACCGGCATGGTCAACGCCGTCCTCGACCAACTGGCGCGGCAGGCGCGGCCGGAGGAATTCGGCGCAGGGTGACACCATGGCGCGTGACGACAAACTTCCGGGCCAACTCTCGCGCGAAGAGCGGCTGATCGCCGATGTGTTCGCGCCGCTCGCGACCCATCCCGGCGCGCTCAACCTCACCGACGACTGCGCCGTCATCGCCCCGCCCGAAGGTTGCGACCTGGTCCTGACCACCGACACCATCATCGGCGGCGTGCACTTTTTCAATGACGACGCCGCGCACGCGGTGGCGAGCAAGGCGCTCAGGGTCAATCTCTCCGATCTCGCCGCCAAGGGCGCGGCGCCACTCGGCTATCTCATGTCGCTGGCGCTCCCGCAGGAGATCGGTCAGGACTGGCTCACCGAATTCGCCGAGGGACTGCGCGGCGACGCTGAGCGCTACGGCTGCCCGCTGCTCGGCGGCGATACCGATCGTACGCCCGGTCCCATCACCATCGCGGTGTCCATGGTCGGCAGCGTGCCGGGCGGCACCATGGTGCGCCGCGCCGGCGCCGGGCCCGGCGATCTCGTCTTCGTCAGCGGCACCATCGGCGACGCCGCGCTCGGCCTCGCCTTGCGCAACGATCCGGCCAGGGACTGGCGGCTCACGCCGGCGCAAGCCCAGCATCTCTCCGACCGTTATCTGTTGCCGCAGCCGCGCAACGCGCTCGCCGAAGCCGTGCGCACCCATGCGTCCGCCGCCATGGATGTGTCCGACGGTCTCGTCGGCGATCTCAGCAAGCTCGCCCGCGTGTCCGAGGTCGCTGCCAATATCGAGGTGGCGCGCGTGCCGTTGTCGGAAGCCGCCCGCGCCCTGATCGCGGCGGAACCGGCGATGCAGGAACCGGCGCTCACCGGTGGCGACGACTACGAGATCGTCTGCACCGTGCCGCCGGACAAAGTGGAAAGCTTCAAGGCCGCGGCCAAGGCGGCGCAAGTTTCGGTCAGTGAAATCGGCGTCATTGCACAAGGCGACGGCGCCCGCTTCATCGGTCCTGACGGCGAGCCGCTCGCCTTCCGTAACATTTCATTCAGCCATTTCTAGCGACCTGTCATTCCGGGACGCGCCGAAGGCGCGGTCACGGAATGACAGGTATGCCGTGAAAGCGCCGCGCCAGACAGCGTCGATCACGGCCGCTATAGTGCGGCCAAAGCAAAGAAACTCATCGGGGGAAATGGTATGCACGACGTAACGGCCAAAGACATGGCCAAGAGCGGGCTGGTCACGCCGGCCGGGGCCGGCGAGAACTACCAGCGCCTGCACCGGCGTTTTCCCACGTCGGCCTATCTGCGCCGTGCGGCGCCGGGCAATGTGCCGCGCTTTTCCTTCGAGTACGCCGACACCGGTGCCGGCGATGACGTCGGCGTCAATCACAACTGGGCGGCCTTCGACGCGGTCAAGATCGTGCCGCGCTATGGCGTCGTCAACGAACTGCCGCCGACCGATGTCGAATTGTTCGGCCAGCGCTATGCCGCGCCCATCGGCATCGCGCCCATGGGCGGGCCGTCGCTGGTGTGGCCGGGCGCCGACGTGCTGTTCGCGAAAGCGGCGCAGCGCGCGCGCGTGCCGTACACGCTTGGCGTTGTCGGCGGAGCCACCATCGAGCAGATCGCCAAGGTCGCGCCTGACGTGTTCTGGCTGCAGCTCTACCGCTTCGCCCACAACGACCACAAGATCGGCTTCGACCTCGTCCGCCGCGCGCAGGACAACGGCGTCAAGGTGCTGGCGCTGACGCTGGACGTGCCGGTGCGGACCTCGCGCTCGCGCGAGAGCTACGCCGGCCTCGGCGGCATCTTCAAGCCGACGCCGCGCATGATCTATGAAATGACGGTGCGGCCGCGATGGCTGATGGCCCTGCTGCGCCACGGCTACCCGCGCTTCGCTACCATCCGCCAGTATGGCGGCGGGAAGCTCTCGACCAACGACACCATCCGATTCGCGCGCCGCGAAATGGGCGGCGCGTTCGACTGGGACGAGGTCGCGCGCTACCGCGAGCGCTGGCAAGGGCCGATGGCGGTCAAGGGCATCCTGCATCCGGCCGATGCCGAGAAAGCTGTTTCGCTCGGCATCGAGGGCATCTGGGTGTCGAACCACGGCGGCCGTCAGATCGAGGCTTTGACGCCGTCGATCGACGTGCTGCCGTCGATCGCTTCCGCTGTCGGCAAGAAAGCCACCATCCTGCTCGACAGCGGCATCCGCTCCGGCCAGGACGTCATGCGGGCGCTCGCGCTCGGCGCCGACGCCGCCTTTGCCGGCAAGTCGTTCCTGTGGGCGGTGGGCGCGCTCGGCGACGAGGGGCCGGGCTATCTGATCGACCTCTACAGGGGCGAGTTGCGGGCCTCGCTCGGCCAGATCGGGGCGCTGACGCCGTACGCGGCCCGCGAGGCCACCATCCGCCATCCGGGGGCAATCTCCTTCTGACGCAGGGCAGTGGTGCTGGCGCGGTCATGGCACCGCGCCGGAAGCGTCGCTTTGGCGGGATTGGCCGATAATGACTGGTGAATGGCCTTTCGGCCATCCGGTGCCGGTGCTAGGAACCGGCCCATGACCACGGCCCACAACCTTCTCATGCTGGCCTTCCCCCAGGCCCAACTGCTCGACATCGCGGGTCCCCTGCAGATGTTCGCCGCGGTCAACGAGGCGCTCGGGCGCGAGGCCTACCGGATCGAAATCGCAGCGCCGCAGTCCGGCCCCTTCGCCACCTCTTCGGGTGTCTCCCTGGTGGCGGATCTGTCGTTCGCACAGGTGACATCCAAGCGCCTTGCGCGCGCCGATACCTTGATGGTGGCGGGCGGCAATCCCGGTGTGCGAGAGCAACTCGCCGACGGGGCGATTACCCAGATCGTTAGGAAGGCCGCCGGCTGCGTGCCGCGCCTGTCGTCCGTGTGCAGCGGCGCCTTCTTCCTGGCGGCGGCCGGCGTGCTCGACGGCCGGCGCGCCACCACTCATTGGGATGCGATCGAAGCGCTGAAGCGCTTCCGTCCTGCCGTCGATGTGGAGGGCGATGCCATCCATATCGAGGACCGCGGCGTGTGGACTTCCGCCGGCGTGACGGCGGGGATGGACCTTGCGCTTGCCATGATCGAGGCCGATCACGGACGCGCGGTCGCGCTGTCGATTGCCAGGCGCCACGTGATCTTTCGCATACGGCCGGGCGGGCAAAGCCAGTTTTCCGCGGAGTTGGCGGCGCAGTCGGTGACCGGCAGCGCCAAGATCGAGAAGCTCGCGCAAAGTATCGTCGCCGCGCCGTCCCGTAATTGGTGTACCGACGCGTTGGCGGCGGAAGCCGGCGTCTCCCAGCGTTCGCTCAGCCGCCTGTTTCGCGCCGGCCTCGATGTCAGCCCCGCCGATTTCGTCGAGCGCGTGCGCGTCGATCTCGCGCGCCGACGCCTGCTCGATACCGAGGAGCCGATCGATACCGTCGCTTTCGGCTGCGGCTTCGGCTCATTGCGGCGCATGGATCGCGCCTTCGCCCGCACCATCGCCGTCTCGCCAACTGAATTTCGCGCACGCTTCAAGGCAACCGGACAACAGCCATGCCAGCCTTCAACGTCGGATTTGTCATCTTTCCCGAGCTGACCCAGCTCGATTTCACTGGGCCGTTGCAGATCCTGGCCAGGATGCCGGGCGCGGCCGTGCACATCGTCGCCAAGTCGCTCGCGCCCGTGCCGAGCGATTGCGGGCTCGGCCTCGTGCCCACGCACACGTTCGAGAGCTGCCCGCAACTTGATCTGATCTGCGTGCCCGGCGGTTCGGCCGGCGTCATCGGCGCGATCGGCGATGCCGGCACCATCGACTTCGTGCGCCGGCAGGCGGCGGGCGCGCAATACGTCACCTCGGTCTGCACCGGCGCCTTCATCCTGGGCGCGGCGGGATTGCTCCAAGGCCGGCGGGCGACCACCCATTGGGCCTACACGGAGCTCTTGCCGCTGGTGGGCGCGACCCACGAGCAGGCGAGGGTGGTCAAGGATGGCAATCTCATCACGGCGGGTGGCGTCACTTCCGGCATCGATTTCGGCTTGAGTGTCGCTGCCGAGATCGCCGGCGAGGACGCGGCGCGCGCGATTCAACTTCTCATGGAGTACGACCCCAGCCCGCCGTTCGACTTCGTCCCGTTCGAGCGGGCGCCGGTTGCTGTCAAATCCGCGCTTTCGGCCCGCATGGACAAGGCCAGAGCGGCGCTTGCTGGCCAGCTCGAGCGCGCCCTGGTTTGACCAGCCGAAATCCGCGGCCGCATCCCCGGCCTGCGCCGGGGGTGGTGGCATTTGCAACTACGTGCCGCTAAAAGAAGCGGCTTTTTGCCGGAGAATCCCACAATGTCGGCCGTCGCCGAACCCGTCAGTCACGTCATCATCGACGACGCGCTCGCCCGCCGCAACGCCATGGTGCTGTCGGCAGCACAGGCGATGGGCGGCGCCAACAACACCATCATCTTCTCCACCGCCAGCATCGTCGGCTCGGTGATCGCGCCCGACAAGGGCCTCGCCACCGTGCCGATCACCTGCATGGTCATCGGCATGTGGCTCGGTACCCTGCCGGTCGGCGTACTGGCGCGCCGGTTCGGCCGCCGCATCGCATTGCAGATTGGCACCACGTTCGGCATGGCCTCCGGGCTCATCTCCTACACCGCGGTGATAACCGGCAATTTCTGGCTGCTGATGTTCGGCACCTTCTGCGGCGGGCTCTATGCGGCCGCGTTCCAATCCTACCGTTTTGCCGCCACCGACACCGCCAGCGAGCGCTATCGGCCCAAGGCCGTGTCCTGGGTTTTGGCGGGCGGCGTGTTCGCCGCAGTGCTCGGGCCGCAGATTGTCATCTTCACCAAGGACGTGTTCTCGCCCTTCACCTTCGCGGCGAGCTATCTGGCACAGTCAGCCTGCGCGGTGGTCGCGATCGTCGTCCTGCAGTTCGTCAAGATCCCGCATCGCCGCGCCGCTGCTGGCGCGCCCAGTGGGCGCGCTATGTCCGAGATCGTGCGCCAGCCGCGCTTTATCGTGGCGGTCGCCTGCGGCGTGACCGCTTACGCGACCATGAACCTGCTGATGACCTCGGCGCCGCTCGCCATGGTGGGCTGCGGCCATTCGGTCACCGACGCCACGCTCGGCATCCAGTGGCACGTGCTCGCCATGTACGGGCCGAGCTTCGTCACCGGCACGCTGGCCGCCCGCTTTGGGGTAATCCGCATCACGGCCGTAGGCCTCGGCCTGCTGGTGCTGGCGGCCACCGTCGGCATGACCGGGCTGTCGGTGGCGCATTTCTGGAGCGCGCTGGTGCTTCTGGGGCTCGGCTGGAACCTGGCCTTCATCGGCGCCACCACCATGGTGACGGGATGCCACCGCCCCGAGGAGCGCACCAAGGTGCAGTCGTTCAACGACTTCCTGATCTTCGGCTCGATGGCGGTGGCCTCGTTCTCGTCCGGCCAGTTGCTCGCCCACTTCGGCTGGTACACCATCAACGCCGTGCTTTTCCCGACCGTGGCAATCGCCGGTGGGCTGCTGGTCTGGCTTGCCGTCCGGCGCGAACACGAGCGCGCAGCGGTATGAGGCCGGGGTTGACCGGATCATATTCCTCTGTCGTTATGTGTCGCGGCTTTGGCCGAAGGGGCCGACAACTAGGCAATTCGACTGAGGCGCTTCTTTCCGCATGCGGGGGAACGGCCATTTTCAGCCGTTTTTCCTGTTAGCCATCGGCCACAACGGCCTATCAATTGTCCGGCGGCGGTTGCGTTTTGGGGCCGTATTTGGCTATATCCGCGCGCTTTCCGGTCGGGGTGAAGCGCGATTCTGGCGGCCATCCTCGACGTCCCTGGCGCCGGGCGGGGGCGTTTAACTCCCGCCATGCTCCATGCTTACCAAAGAGGTTGAGGCCACCATGACTACATTGTGGATGATCGTCGGCTGTGGCGTGCTCGCGATCCTCTATGGCATCTGGGCCACCATGTCGGTGCTGAGTGCCGATGCCGGCAGCGCCAAGATGCAGGAGATTTCCGCCGCCGTGCGCGAGGGCGCACAGGCCTATCTCAAGCGCCAATACACCACCATCGGCATGGTCGGCGTGGTGATTTTTGTCATCATCGGCTTTGCGCTGGGCTGGCTGGTCGCGATCGGCTTTGCCGTTGGCGCCATCCTGTCGGGTGCGGCCGGCTTCATCGGCATGAACGTGTCGGTGCGCGCCAATGTGCGCACGGCGCAAGCCGCCACCAAGTCGCTTGCTGGTGGTTTGGATGTCGCCTTCAAGGCCGGCGCCATCACCGGCATGTTGGTGGCGGGTCTGGCGCTGCTCGGCGTCACGCTTTATTTCGGCTTCCTCACCGGCACCATGAAAATGGCGCCGAATGACCGCACCGTGATCGACGCCATCGTGGCGCTCGGCTTCGGCGCCTCGCTGATCTCGATCTTCGCCCGTCTCGGCGGCGGCATCTTCACCAAGGGTGCGGACGTCGGCGGCGATCTCGTCGGCAAGGTCGAAGCCGGCATCCCGGAGGACGATCCGCGCAACCCGGCCACCATCGCCGACAATGTCGGTGACAATGTCGGCGACTGCGCCGGCATGGCCGCCGACCTGTTCGAGACCTACGCGGTGACCACCGTCGCCACCATGGTGCTGGCCTCGATCTTCTTCGTCGGCACGCCGATCCTCAACCAGATGATGACCTTGCCGCTCGCCATCGGTGGCGTCTGCATCATCACCTCGATTATCGGCACCTTCTTCGTCAAATTGGGCGCCTCGCAGTCGATCATGGGTGCGCTTTACAAGGGCCTGTTTGCCACCGGCATCCTGTCGCTGATCGGCATCGGTGTGGTGATGAAACTGCTGCTGCCGAACGGCTTCGGCGCTCTCGCCGGCCAGGCCTTCAGCGGCATGTCGCTGTTCTGGTGCGCCATCGTTGGCCTCGGCGTCACCGGCCTGATCATCTGGATCACCGAGTACTACACCGGCACCGACTTCCGCCCGGTGAAGTCGATCGCGGCGGCTTCCGTCACCGGCCACGGCACCAACGTGATCCAGGGCCTTGCCATCTCGATGGAGTCGACTGCGCTGCCTGCGATCGTCATCATCGCCGGCATCCTGATCGCCTTTAACCTGGCTGGCTTGTTCGGTATTGCCATCGCGGTGACCACGATGCTGGCGCTCGCCGGTATGATCGTCGCGCTCGATGCCTTCGGCCCGGTGACCGACAATGCCGGCGGCATTGCGGAAATGGCCGGCCTGCCGGAGGAAGTGCGTAAGTCGACTGACGCGCTGGACGCGGTCGGCAACACCACCAAGGCGATCACCAAGGGCTATGCCATCGGTTCGGCCGGCCTTGGCGCGCTGGTGCTGTTTGCCGCCTATAATCAGGACCTCACGTTCTTCACCAAGAACGCGGCGAGCCATCCGTACTTCCAGGGCATCCATCTCGACTTCGCGCTGACCAACCCCTACGTGGTGGTCGGCCTGCTGTTCGGCGGCCTGCTGCCCTATCTGTTCGGTTCGATGGGCATGACCGCGGTCGGTCGTGCTGCCGGCGCCATCGTCGAGGAAGTGCGCCGTCAGTTCCGCGAGGACCCGGGCATCATGAAGGGCACCTCGAAGCCGAACTACAGCCGCGCTGTCGACCTGCTCACCAAGGCGGCGATCAAGGAGATGATCATCCCCTCGCTGCTGCCGGTGCTGTCGCCGATCTTCGTCTACTTCGTGATCTACCTGATCGCGGGTGGTGGAGCGGCCGGCAAGTCGGCGGGCTTCTCGGCGCTCGGCGCCATGCTGCTTGGCGTCATCGTCACCGGCCTGTTCGTGGCCATTTCGATGACCTCGGGCGGTGGCGCTTGGGACAACGCCAAGAAGTACATCGAGGACGGCCATTACGGCGGCAAGGGCTCGGAAGCCCATAAGGCGGCCGTCACCGGCGACACCGTCGGCGACCCCTACAAGGACACCGCGGGCCCGGCCGTGAACCCGATGATCAAGATCACCAACATCGTGGCCTTGCTGCTGCTGGCGATTCTTTCGCACGGCTGATCGCGGCGACGCGATCCACGAAACGATGAAGGGCCCGCGCATGTCGCGGGCCCTTTTTCGTGCATGGTGCTGAATGGCGTGGTCTTGAAGGCGGCCGTTCAGAGCTTCTTGAAGATTCCGAATATCTTCTGCAGATATCCCAAGTCCTGGCCGCCGGTCGGCGTCGTCTTCGAATAGAAGTCGAACACGTGGCCATCCTTGAGCCCGTAATTGGCCAGCCGCGTCACCCGCCGGTCCTTGTCGAAATAGATGGCGATCACCCGCTGATCGACCACCTTCTGCTTCATGAAGGCGGCGCCACGCACGCCCTTCTGGGAGATGTAATAGAAGGCATCGCCGTTGACGGTCGCGACCGTCGAGGGCGTGCCAAGCACCAGCAGCACCTGTTCCTGCGTCGCGCCGATGGGGATCTGCTCGAGCGCCCCTGGCTGCAGCACGTAGCCGCGCTGGAAGGTCTCCGTGAACGCGCCGCAGCCGGCAAGCGCGAATGCACCCGTGAGCGCCAGGGCGACGCAGGCCCGGCGCGCGGTGCGGCGGCAATCAAACGACCTCGTTCCCAAGCGTGGGCTCCTCATTTTCATCTTGCATCGGTCCGGGCGTTGACGTACGCGGCGGCGAACCGCCGAAACCTCAGTCCAAGCCGATGATTTTTCCCCGATTTCGCCGCGGCGCGCGGCCCGACACCATTTCGAGCCTGTATGGCACGATCGTGGCACAGGCGCGATTGCCGTGCTTTTACCAGGACTATGCCGTTCCCGACACCGTTAACGGCCGTTTCGATGTCATCGTTCTGCATCTTTCGGCGGTGCTGGAGCGGATTGCTACCGAGCCCACGCTGCGCGACGTGGGGCAGGGCCTTTTCGATCGGTTCTGGCAGGATATGGACCATAACTTGCGCGAGATGGGGACCGGCGACCTGGCAGTGCCCAAGCGTATGAAGGAGTTGGGTGAGGCCTATTACGGCCGTGCCGGGGCCTACCGCGCTGCCTTGGCCGACGGGGACCGCAACGCGCTGGTCGAGGCGCTCAAGCGCAATATCTATGGCGAGGCGGCTGGTGATGGTGCCCCCGCGCGGCTCGCCGCCTACATGCGGGAAATGGGGCGCGCGCTCGCGGGCCAGGATGCCGGCACCCTGGCCGGCGGCACCTTGCGTTTCCCCGACCCTCATGCGATCCCTGCGCCTGACGATGTAAGAGGCTGATTTCGATGGGTAATGCTGGCCATTCATGGGCTGTACCGGTGGCCGTGGAGGCGATCCCGGAAACAGGCCTGCACCTGGAGATCGAGGCGCCGCCGGAAATCCAGGCGGCGCTCGCCAAGCTTGCCAACGTGCGCGACATCGCGCGGCTCGCCGCCGTGTTCGATCTCATGCGCGTGGACGGTGGCGTCGACGTGAAAGGCCGCGTCAAGGCGCGGGTCGGGCAGACCTGCGTGGCGACCCTGGAGCCGGTCGAGAATGAGGTTGACGAGACAATCGACGTGGCGTTCAGGCAGGGCGCGGAGCCTGCCGCTGTGCCCGTCCACGGTGCTCAAGTTCTGGATGAAGATGCGGACCCGCCGGAGCCGCTGGTCGACGGTA
This sequence comes from uncultured Pseudomonadota bacterium, assembly GCA_963822085.1. Classification (GTDB taxonomy): domain Bacteria; phylum Pseudomonadota; class Alphaproteobacteria; order Rhizobiales; family Xanthobacteraceae; genus Pseudolabrys. The sequence continues at coordinate 199,984 of CAWGGL010000025.1, read as the reverse complement.
AGATCGATCTCGGGGCGCTCGCCACCGAATTCCTGCTCCTCGGCATAGACCCCTATCCACGCAAGCCGGGCGCCGAATTTGCCCCGCCGCCGGCCGGGGAGCCGGGCGAACACCCGTTTGCCGGGCTGGAAGCCCTCAAGAAGCGCCTCGGCGGCGGCCAGTCCTGACCGGGACACTAGTGGTGGAACGCCCCGACAACCGGCTTGTCTGCCGCGCCTCAATGGCTATGGTCCGACCCGTGCAGCGCTTTCCCGAGACCGTGCCGCCGGCGCGCCCTTTATCGCCGCCAAGGTCACCTCATGCCGGATAAGGTTCGCATCGCATTGGACGCTATGGGCGGCGACCATGGGACGTCGGTCGTGCTGCCGGGGGCGGACATCTCGCTCTCGCGCCACCCCGAGATCGAGTATTTGTTGTTCGGTGACCAGGCCCAGATCGCCCCATTGCTCGAGCGGCTGCCGCGCCTGAAGGCGAAGGCGCAGGTGGTCCATACCGACGTCGCCATCCGCATGGACGATAAGCCGAGCCAGGCGCTGCGCCACGGGCGCGGGAAATCCTCGATGTGGCTGGCACTCGACGCCGTGCGCCAGGGCGACGCCGACGTGGCGGTATCCGCCGGCAACACCGGCGCGCTGATGGCGATGGCGCGCTTCAACCTGCGCATGCTCGAAGGTATCGAGCGCCCGGCGATTGCGGCGCTGTGGCCGACGGTGCGCGGCGAATCCGTGGTGCTGGACGTCGGCGCCTCCATCGGCGCCGACGAGGAGCATCTCATCAACCTCGCCGGCATGGGCAGCGCCATGGCGCGCGTGCTGTTCGACGTGGAGCGGCCGACCGTCGGCCTGCTCAATGTCGGCGTCGAGGAGATCAAGGGCGTTGAGCAGGTGCGCGAGGCCGGCCGTATCCTGCGTGAGGGTCATTTTGCGCATTTCGACTATCGCGGGTTCGTCGAGGGCGACGACATCGGCAAGGGCACCGTGGACGTGGTCGTCACCGAAGGCTTTGCCGGCAATATCGCGCTCAAGACCGCCGAGGGCACCGCCCGCCAGATCGCCGAGTACCTGCGCGCGGCCATGAACCGCACCTGGATGGCGCGGTTCGGATACCTGTGCGCGCGTCAGGCCTTCCGCACGCTGCGCGAGAAGATGGACCCGCGTCGCTCCAATGGCGGCGTTTTCCTCGGCCTCAACGGCATCGTCATCAAGAGCCACGGCGGCGCGGATTCCGAAGGTTTCGCCGCCGCCATCGACATCGGATACGACATGGTACGTTACGAATTGCTCGCCAAGATCGGCGAATTGGTGGAACGCGATCGGCAGGCCAACGGCGGGGCCCAACTGGCGAGCGGAGCGGCTTCGTGACGGTATTGCGTTCGGTGGTGATCGGCTGCGGCGCGTACCTGCCCAGCCGGATTCTCAGTAACGACGATCTGGCGCGTGCGGTGAACACAACCGACGACTGGATCGTGCAGCGCACTGGCATTCGCGAGCGCCACATCGCCGCCGCTGGCGAACTCACTTCCGACCTCGCCGTGCAGGCCGCGCGCGCGGCACTGGCCCATGCGCACATTGAGGCCGACAGCATCGACCTCATCGTGCTCGCGACCTCCACGCCCGACCTGACCTTTCCCGCGACCGCGGTGATCGTGCAGGAGAAGTTGGGCATCACCGGCGGCGCCGCCTTCGACCTGCAGGCGGTCTGCTCAGGGTTCGTCTATGCGCTGTCTGTCGCCGACAGCATGCTCAAGGGCGGCGGGCATAAGCGCGCTTTGGTGATCGGGGCGGAGACCTTCTCGCGTATCCTCGACTGGAACGACCGCACCACCTGCGTGCTGTTCGGCGACGGCGCCGGAGCCGTGGTGCTGGAGGCGCAGGAACAGCCGGGCACGGTCGAGGACCGCGGCGTCCTCACCACCCACCTGCGCTCGGACGGTCGCCACAAGGGCAAGCTCTACGTCGACGGCGGCGTGTCCTCGACCCAGACCGCCGGTCATCTGCGCATGGAGGGCCGCGAGGTCTTCAAGCACGCGGTCGCCATGATCACCGACGTGATCTACGACGCCTTCAAGGCCACCGGCACCACCGCCGCCGATATCGACTGGTTCGTGCCGCATCAGGCCAACAAACGCATCATCGACGGCTCCGCCCACAAGCTCGGTATCGCGCCCGAAAAGGTGGTGATTACGGTGGATCGCCACGGCAACACCTCGGCGGCCTCGATTCCGCTCGCGCTCGTCGACGCGGTGGCCGATCGGCGCATCAAGCGCGGGCATTTGATCCTACTGGAAGCCATGGGCGGTGGTTTTACCTGGGGGTCGGCCCTTCTGCGCTGGTAACGATCGCCGGTGACGGCGCAGGCCGCCACCATTCGCTCCAAATTCTGCCACTCAGTTTTTGCAGAGCGCCCCGTTGACCAGTCTCCATCTAGCGAATATCGTTGATAATTCAGCGGGATATCTACGCTTGGGGCAGGGCAGGCGATGAGCGGCAAAACGGTGACACGGGCCGACCTCTGCGAGGCGGTCTATCAGAAGGTCGGACTTTCGCGCACGGAGTCCGCTTCGCTTGTCGAGTTGGTGCTCAAGGAGATCACCGACTGCCTTGAGCGTGGCGAGACCGTGAAGCTGTCGTCGTTTGGCTCCTTCGTTGTGCGCAAGAAGGGCGAGCGGATTGGGCGCAACCCCAAGACCGGTAAAGAGGTGCCGATCTCGCCGCGGCGGGTGATGGTGTTCAAGCCGTCGGCCATCCTCAAGCAGCGCATCAACGGTGACGGCGAGGCGCACGAGCCGGCCTGAGGGGCGCAAACCTTGCGGGTCTTTGGGGAAAACTAAGCTGATTTAGTGTATTAGGGGCCGGAAGGCCCCTTTTTGGTCTGGCTCTCCCCGCGCGCATCTGTTCAAGTGATACTTTAAGAATCGGGGTCGAAGATTCGAGATCGGGAGTCCGTTTTGGACGGCAAGGCGCCGGACGCATTCCGTACCATCAGCGAGGCGGCGGACGAACTCGATCTGCCCCAGCACGTTCTGCGTTTCTGGGAAACGCGCTTTCGCGACATCAAGCCGATGAAGCGCGGCGGCGGCCGGCGCTATTACCGGCCCGACGACATTGATCTCCTCCGCGGCATTCGCCATCTGCTCTACGGCGAGGGCTACACCATCCGCGGCGTGCAGCGCATCCTGCGCGAACAGGGCGTGCGCTTCGTGCAGGCGGTCTGGCAGGAGGACGCGCCGCAGCCACCCCATGGCGGGCCCGCCGACGAAGCGGAAACCGAAGACCAGGATGTGTACGAGGCGCTGCAGGAGCGGCACGGCCTGCGCGGCCGTCTCGCCTCACTGGTCGGCCGCGATCTCGGCGACCGGCAGGACGATGCCATCGAGCGCCCCGAGCCGCCGCTGGAGAATGTGTCCAAGAACGTACCTTTGCCCCGCATCGAGGCGGACGACCGGGCCGCGCATGGTGGCGCGCCTGCGGTGGAGGCACCGCGCGTCGCGAGCGCCGAGCCCGCCGGGCAGGCCGCGCCCGCTGCTCCGGCCACGCAAGCGGCAGCGGCAAAGGGCGCCGGGCTGGCGCCGGATGATTTCCGCAAGTTGAAAAACGCACTGCAGGAACTCGGCAATTGCCGCAAGCTGATCGAGGCGTCGGTAGCGCGCACCGATTGATGTACCGAGGTACCGCTTCGGCTTTTGTCTCGGGCGAAGCCGGTCGATTCCCGATTTGACTTTGATATACACTTGGCTGCGCCGGTCGGACTGACGTGCCAGGTGGGGGGATGCGGGGCTTCGCAGCAAGGGTGATCATGGCGGCCGCTTTGCTCGCCGCCGTGCCGGGCACGGCGCTGGCGCAGAAGGCCGGCGGCATAGTGCCCGTGCCCGTGCTCGTGCCGACACCGGGCCAGACGATCGAAACATCCGCCAGCTCGATTTCCGCGGTCGGCATCTATGCCGGCGTCGGAGTCATGTGCGCGGCGGCCTCGCCCATCATCGGCACCATCGTGCTCGGCCGCGAGATGACCGCCTCCGAGGTGTTGCGCTCGACCTTCGGCTGCTTCCTAGGGCCGCCCGGATGGCTGCTGGCCAACCTGATCATGCCGCCAGACCTGACCCCGCGCGTGCCGCCGCCGCGCGGCCCGGTCGTCTCGCCGCGTCGGCCGTCGCCGCGCCGCACCGTCAGCATTCCGCGGCCCGGCGAGACCGGTTTCGTGCCCGACGAGGTGCTGCTGGAGGTGCGTGGTCGCACTTCCGCGCGCGCGCTTGGGCGCATGGCGCGGCGGCTCCGTATGACGCGGCTGGAGACGCAAACGTTCACGCTCACCGGCCGCACACTGCAGCGCTGGCGCATCGGGCCCAACACTAGCGTGCGCGCCACGCTGACAAGGCTGGCGCGTTACCGCATAATCGCCGCCGCGCAGCCGAACTGGCTCTATTCGTTGCAGCAGGCGCCGGCCCAGAGCGGCACGGCGCAAGCCGGTAGCGCGCAATACGTCGTGCGTAAGCTGCATCTCATCGCCGCCCATCGCCTCAGCGAAGGCGACAACGTGCGGGTGGCGGTGATCGACTCCGAGATCGACACCAAGCATCCCGATCTCGCCGGCGACATCGCCGCACAATACGACGCGCTCGGCGGCAAAGCTAAGCCGCATCCGCACGGCACGGCCATGGCCGGTGCGATTGCGGCTCACCACAAGCTGATCGGTGTCGCCCCGGACGTGCGGCTCTTGGCAGTGCGGGCCTTCGCGGGCGAAGGCGAGAGCGCGCGTGGCACCACCTTCAACGTCATGAAGGGGCTCGACTGGGCGGCCGACCACGGCGCGCGCGTCGTCAACATGAGCTTCGCCGGTCCCGCCGACAGCATGTTCGCTCACATGTTGGCGAAGGCGCACACCCGCGGCCTGGTGCTGGTTGCCGCTGTCGGCAATGCCGGCCCGCGCTCGCCGCCGCTTTATCCCGCCGCCTACGCGGACGTGATCGGCGTCTCCGCCACCGACGCCAACGACAAGGTGCTGCCGCAGGCTAATCGTGGCCGGCAGGTGGCGGTGTCGGCGCCCGGCGTCGACATTCTCGCGCCGGCGCCGGGCGACAGCTATCAGCTCACCACCGGCACCTCGGTTGCCGCCGCCCATGTCAGCGGGGTGGCGGCGCTGCTCTTGGCGCGCAACCCGAAGCTCAGCCCGTATGGCGTACGCCAGATCATCGAGCGCAGCGCCCGCCACATTCCCGGCAAGCGCGATACTGTGGGCGCCGGCGAGGTGGACGCGCTGGCCGCGGTGGAAGCGTCGGAGAAGGAGCAGGTGCGGCGCTAGGAGCGTTTCCAGGCGAAGTGGGAACCGGTTCGCCGTCCGGAAACGCGACAATACAAGTGCGCCAGAAAATGGTCGGGGCGAGAGGATTTGAACCTCCGACCCCCTGTCCCCCAGACAGGTGCGCTAACCGGGCTGCGCCACGCCCCGACGTCGATTTAGCGGGATTTTCCTAGAATTTCCCACGCGGCCGCGCAAGCGAAATCCGGCCGGCGGCGTGGCGGCGAGCGAGCGGCAAGCCCCCGTTCCGTGGCCTGACATCCGATGAGCCCCGTATCGATCAGGTGGCGCACTTACCGGGTCCGCGCGATGCCCCAAGCGCGAGAAAGCGCGTGCCAGCCAATCGTTGCCTGCTGTTAACCTTCGCGCGGTATTGAAGGGCCTCAACGCAGCGGAGGCAAAGGACGACTCGTTTCATGCAGGCGCAGGTGCAGGCGTCAGCCATTCAGACGCGAATTTCTAAGACGAGAAATTTCCTGTTCTTCGTCGCGGTGCTGCTCATGCATTGGACGCTGCCGCGTCCGGCGCCGGGCGACATCGTCTTCATGCTCGCCTTCCTACCGTCGATCCTGGTCAATCCGCGCGTTCATAAGCAAGCGATGGTCTTCCTCCTGCTGGTCTGTATCTGGGGCCTTTCGGTCTACTTTTCGTCCATCGATTACTTCGGCGACCCCGCGGTCCGGTTCCAGCTTTTCGCACACACCTTCTGCATGATGCTGACCGTCACCAGTTGTCTGGTGGCGTTGAGCTGGGACGAGGACAACTTCCTTAAGCTCATGAAAGTCTACATGGTCGCCTGCTGTATTTCGGCGGCCCTGGGTGTCATTGGCTTTGCCGCCCACATCCCACTGTTCATCTGGGACGACCGCGCCAGGGGCCTGTTCGACGAGCCGATCTCCTTTGGCGCATTTCTGCTGCCGGGCCTGTTCGGCGCCATGTATATGTTGACCAACCGGCGCGGGTTCGTTTTTCCGCTGATCACGATGGCGTTGTGCGTTGCCGGCGTGCTGCTGTCGTTTTCACGCGCGGACGTAGTTTCGCTTATCGTCTTCGCGCCGCTCTACTTCCTGGTGCTCAACCGCCACCAGCTCGCACGCGCGATCGCGGTCCTCATGATCGGCGCATTTATCATCGTGGTGCTCACCTTGATCGCCTTCGTGAGCTTCCACGGCTTCCAAGACAAATTGATGAGTCGCCTGACACTGGCCGAGCCCTATGACCTCGGCCGTATGGGCCGCTACGCGCGCTATATTCTCGCCGTTCCGCTGATCCTGGCGCATCCGTTCGGGCTCGGCATGTTGCAGATCGACAAAATCTTCCCCGAGCCGATCCACAACATCTTCATCAGCTCGTTCGTCAACTACGGTTGGTTGGCGGGTGTTGCCTGGATCATGTTGACGGTCTTGTCGGTCAAGGTGGCATTTCAGAACTACCACGCGACGAAAAGCCCGGTCGTCGTGTGGCTGGCATTTTCGCTGGCCGCCCAACTGCCGTGCGCACTGTTGCAACAGGTCGAACACTGGCGGCATCTATGGATGTTTTTCGGCCTGCTGTGGGGCGTCAATGCCGCCAATTTCGTGCGCCGGCACTTGCCGGTGCAGCAGGCGTGGAAGGCGCCGCCGCCTCAGCAGGCATGGGCCGCGCCGCCGGTGCAGCCTGTGCATCCCGTCCAAGCAGCACAATGGGGCCCGCGCTGGTAGGCGCTTGGCGCTGACGCGTCAGCGCCGTTTCTTCAGGCAGGCGGGGCACTCGCGCACGAGCGCCCGCGCGGCCGGCAGCAGCTTGCCGCGCGCATCGGCGAGACCCCAGGACGGGCTGTCATAGTTGTAATAGAACACCGGACCGAAGGCGGTGCCCTTGGCATCGGCGAGCGTATCGAAAAAGACCTTGATGGCTTGCGCACGGCTCTGACCCGGCCGGTTCGGAAACTGCTCCTTGCGTAACCCGAATTCCGTGATCCATACCGGCAGCCGTGGTCCGAGCGCGGCCGTATCCTTGGCAAGCGTTGCCGCCGTGGAACGCTTGATGTCGTTGGCTTCCGGGTAGACGTGCGAGCCGTATCCGTCGATCCGGTAGCGTGCGTTGTCCAGGTAGTTCTTGCCGTCCAGGTTCCTGAGCGAGGCCACGAAGGCTGCCGGGTTTGGCAGATGGTGGGGCGGGTTCTCGTCCCAGCCGGTATCGGCGTGCGACATGCCGAAGGTGATGATCTTCGCCTTGGGAAAGAAACGCGGGTTGCGGATCGTCACCGCCGCCGCCTCGAGAAACCGGGCGTAGCCGCGCGCGGCGATCCGGACATCGTGCGGGGTTGCGGGGCGGCCGAACGGAACGTCGCCGTTGAAGCAGACCCAGTCGTATTCATTGCCGATCTCGAATGCGTCGACGTTGAGATGCGCCACCTTCAGTGCCGTCAGCAGGCCACGCAGCCGAGCCTTGAACTTGGTCAGATCGATCCGGCTGAGCTTGAACGAGCCGCCCGGCCAGCCGCAGCGTTTCTTGAACGCGGGTCCTGCGTTTTCGGCTCTGGGATTGGCGCCGTCGTAATCGCTGGCATCTTGCAGGATGACGACGAGCATCTTCAGGTGCGCCTGTTTGGCCTGACGCACGACGTCGACGAAATCCGGAATCCGGCTGGGCGGATAGGCAAAGGAGTCGCGAAACCAGCGTGCCCCCATCGCGTGGATTCCGGCGAATATCGAAGCCTGTTTCGGCTTCGATTCCCAGATCATGTTGGACTGATCGACGCCGATCTCGAACGATCCGGCCGGTTGCGCGTTCGCCGTGTCGGCCTGCAACGGGGCCGCCGCCAAGGCACAGGCAAGACCAAGACAAAACCGCAGACGGCGAGCGCGCGATGTCATCGGCACGCCCTCAATAGGCGTTGTCGGTCTTGAGCAGGGCGAGCGGCGTGCGCATCAGGATGGTGAGATCGAACAGCACCGACCAGTTCTCGATGTAGTAGAGGTCGTGTTCGACGCGCTTTTGGATCTTCTCGTGGGTGTCGGTCTCTCCGCGCCAGCCGTTGATCTGCGCCCAGCCGGTGATACCGGGCTTGACGCGATGGCGCGCGAAATAGCCGTCGACGGCCTCGTCATAAACCTGCGCCTCGGCTTTGGCGTTGACCGCGTGCGGGCGCGGGCCGACAAGCGATAGATTACCTTTGATGGCCACGTTGATGAGCTGCGGCAACTCGTCGAGGCTCGCCTTACGGATGAAGCGACCGACGCGGGTGACGCGCGGGTCGTCCTTGGTGACGAGCTTGCTCGCGGTGGCGTCGGCCTTATCCGTGTACATCGAGCGGAACTTGTAGATCTCGATCAGGTCGTTGTTGAAGCCGTAGCGCTTCTGCTTGAAGAACACCGGCCCGCGGCTGTCGAGCTTGATGAGAACCGCGATTACCGCCATCACCGGCGACAGGCCGATGAGCAGCAGGCCGCCGATGATCCGGTCGAACAGCCATTTCATCACCACGTCCCAGTCGGCGATGGGGCGGTCGAACACGTCGATCACCGGCACGCTGCCGATGTAGGAGTAGGAGCGCGGGCGGAACTGCAGCTTGTTGGTGTGGGCGGCCAGTCGGATGTCAACCGGTAGCACCCATAGCTTCTTCAGCATCTGCAGGATGCGGCCTTCCGCTGCGATGGGTAGCGAGAAGATCACCAGGTCGACGCGGGTGTGGCGGGCGAACTCGACCAGGTCGTCGACGCTGCCGAGCTTGCGCTCGCCGGCACATTCGGCGCCGCCGCGGTCGTCGCTGCGGTCGTCGAAGAAACCGACGATTTCGATGCCGGCGTCCTTCTGCCCGCGCAGTTCCTCGATCACCTTCTCGCCCATCTCGCCGCCGCCGACGATGACGGTGCGGCGGGTGAGGCGGCCTTCGCGCGTCCACTTGCGCACGGCGTAGAAGAGCACCTTGCGCGAGACGATGAGCACGCACAGGCCCGTGGCGTAGAAGCTGCCGAGCCAGACGCGGGAGAACTGGTCGCCGGTCTTGGTGAAGAACGAGGCGCCGATGGCGATGAGAAACACCACCGACCAGGCGGACGCGAGCCGCATGTACTGCTTCTCGTAGCCGCGGAAGGCCTGCACCTGGTAGATGTCGGCGATCTGGAAGGCGAGCATCGCCAGCACGGTGATGCCGACGGTGGCGACAAGATACGGGACGAGCAGGTCGGGCTCCGACCCGAGATAGAGGGCGTAGACCGTCAGGCCGACCACGATCATCAGCGTGAATTCCGCCATGCGCACGGAGCCCGCGAGCACGATGGGGGAGATGGGCGGCGGGGTCGGCCGCTCGGCGACGGCAAGCGCTTCGGGCGACAGCACGCGCGCTTTTGTCGTTGCGTTGGCACCCGCCTTCAGCCGCTCGAGCACGTCGGCGGCGCCGGTCGCCGTTCGGGATGGACGCAGATCGATATCGGTCATGGTTGGACGCCACACACAAACCCGTTGGCGCGCTTGATCGCGCGACACGCGGGACATTCCCTGTTTCTGGAAAATCTTAGGGAATGAACGTCAAAAAAGGCTTAGCGTATTGTTGAAAATGCGGTTAACGCCGGCCTGATTTTTCCAAATTCCGCAGCGCTTCCGCGTAGGCCGCCAGCACCCCGTCGACCATGCTGGCGATTGAGAAATGGTCGGCCACCCGCGCGCGCATGGCCTGCGCGAACTCGGCCGCGCCTTGCTGGTCGTCGAGCGCCTTGGCGATGGCGCCCGCCAAAGCCATGGGATCGCCCTTGGGAACCAGATGGCCGGCGAGCGGCCCGTAGATCTCGGGGATGCCGCCGGTGTCGGAGGCGATCAGCGGCTTGCCGGAGGCGGTGGCCTCCAGGACGATGTAAGGAAAGGAATCCAGGCGCGACGGCACCACCATAGTGTGGCCGAAGGCCTGCGCCTGGCGCTGCGGCGTTGCCGGCTTGAAGCGGATGATATCGTTGAGCGCTAGCCGTTCGACCTGGGTCTGGAACTGTTCGCGGTCAGGGCCGTCGCCGACCAGCGTCGCAGTGACCGCGCGGCCGTCGCGGCGCAAGGCCGCAATCGCGTCGATGAGAATATCGACGCCCTTCAGCATGCGCATTTCGCCGATGAACACCAGGTCGGTGGCGTCGGGCAGGGCTGCGACCGGCTCGAACTCCGATGGCGGCACGCCATTGTGCACGATGCGCACGAGGCCGCGCGGCGTGCCGATCTTGCGGCGGAACATGTCGGCGCTGTAGCCGCTCTCGAACAGGAACAGGTCGCCGCGCCGCATCAGGAAGCGTTCGGTGGCGAGATAGACCTTGCCGGCGAGTGTGTCGTGGGTGAACAGCAGGCTGCCGCCGTGAGGGATATAGGCACGCACGGCCTGCGGACGGTTGAAGACAAGCCGCGAATAGGCGCCGCCCTTGGCGCCGTGGCCGTGCACGATGTCGGCCTTGGTCGCGGCGACGCGGCCCATCACGTGGCGCAGCGCGAACATGTCGCTCGGGTGCGGCTGCCGGTGCATCGGGTAGCGCGTGAGCCCCAGCGCGAGCGAGGGTTCGAGCGCCGCCAGCACCTCCTGGGCACGCGCCCCGCCGGTTTGGCTATCGCAAATTACGCCGACCCGGTGGCCACGCGCGGCCTGCTCGCGGGCGAGATCGAGCACATGGCGAAACAGGCCGCCGACCGGGGCCCGGAACACGTGCAAGATATTCAGCGGCGACATCGACGGCGGCCGGAACTCGCTTCAGGGTGCGTGACGCGCGGCAACGCCACCGCGCTAATACAACCTGTACTGTGGCGCATAGTAGGCCGTGGGCTGCGGCTGCGGCGGGCGGTAATACTGCCGCGGCGTGTAACGCTGCGGCGCCGGCTGCGGTGGGCGATACTGCATGGTCGTCGGCCGCTGCGCATAAGCCTGTTGTTGCGGCGGCTGGTAGGAATAGGTCTGCGGCGTGTGGGTGCGCGACGCATAAGTTCGCGGTGCATAGGTCTGCGGCGCTTGCGGCCGGACGACGTAGGTCGGCGGCGACGATCGTCGGCTGAACCAGTTCGACCGGAACACGTTTGAATTGAACAGGCCGCGGTCGCTGCTTTCCTGGCGTTGGGGCGCGGCGGAAGCGTAGCTGTTGTAGCCGCTTGCCTGCGATCCGCTCGCCGCGAGCAGTCCACGGCGGCTATCGGGCGCAGCCTGCTGCCCTGTAGAGACCCGTTGGCCGGTGACGGAATCCGTCACGTAATAGGCCGGCTGCTGCTGCGCGCAGGCAGCCACCGAGAGCGCGAGAAGGAGCGGTGGCAGCAGGCTGGCGTAGCGCATGGAATCAGGCCCCGTGGCAATCAAACCTTTGAGCTGATTAGGGCCGGGTATGGTTAACAAATCCTAACCTTTGTGGTCGTGGCGGCGAATTAACGGGGGTGAAACCATAATGGTCTGTAATCGCGCCACCGGTACAGAGTTGGTCGCGTGGAGTGCAAATCGTGTTTGGTAACAAGTCGAACGTCCCGGGGCAGTCTGCTCCGGTCGTGATGCCCGTCAATACCGCTGGCGAGCCCGACCTGCGTGGCCTTGGCCGCCTGTTGTGGCAGAAAAAATCCAAGATCCTCGGTTTTACGATCATCTGCACGGCGGCGGCCTTCGTCGTCGTCAACGCCATCACACCGCGCTACCATTCCGAATCGCGGGTGCTGCTGGAGGCGCGGCAGAACGTCTTCCTGCGCGCCGATGCCGACAAGAACACGCAGCGCGCCACCATCGATCCCGAAACGGTGGCAAGCCAGGTGCAAGTGTTGCTCTCGCGCGATCTCGCGCGCGAGGTGATCAAGAAGCTCAATCTCGCCAGCAAGCCGGAGTTTGATCCCGCCGTCGCTGGGCGCTCGCCCTGGCGCACGCTGCTCAGCCTCTTCGGCATCGGCCGGCCCCTCAACTCCATGACCGCGGAAGAGCGCACGCTGGAGGCCTATTACGACCGGCTCAATGTGCAGTCGGTGGCCAAATCGCGGGTCATCGTCGTCGGCTTCAATTCCGCGAATCCCCAGCTTGCCGCCGACGTCGCCAACACGGTGGCTTCGACCTATCTGCGCATGCAGCAGGTCGACCAGCAGTCGCAGACCCGCGCAGCCGGCAGCTGGCTCGCCGGCGAGATCACGAAGTTGCGCAAGAAGGTGGCGGAGTCGGAAGCCAAGGTTGAGCAATACCGCGCCAACAAGAATTTGTTCGTCGGCACCAACAACACGCTGTTGCCGGCCCAGCAGCTCGCCGACCTCAACACGCAGATCGCGGCCGCGCGCGCCCAGCAGGCGGACCTGCAGGCGAGGGCGCGCCAACTGCGCGCTCAATTGAAGTCCGGTCTCTCCATCGAGTTGTCCGATATCGCCAATTCCGAAACCATGCGCCGGCTAATCCAGCAGCGCATCGCGTTGCAGTCGCAGCTTGCGGAGCAGTCGACCACGCTGCTCGCGCGTCATCCGCGCATTCAGGAGCTGAAGGCGCAGATCGCGGAGACCGACCGCCAGATCAAGGCCGAAGGGGGGCGGCTCGCGCGCCAGCTCGATAACGACGCCATGGTCGCCGGCGATCGCATCAAGACGCTCACCACCACCTTCGACCAAGTGAAGAAGATGGTGTCGCAGTCCAACCAGCAGGACGTCCAGTTGCGCGCGCTGCAGCGCGAGGCCAGGACCGAGCGTGAGCTGCTCGATTCCTATCTGCAGAAATACCGCGAGGCCAGCGCCCGCGACAGCATCAACGCCGCGCCGCCGGAAGCCCGCATCATCTCGCGCGCCTCGCCCTCGCTCAAGCCGTCATTTCCGAAGAAGGTGCCGACGGTGCTGATCGTCGCCTTCGCGGCTTTCGCGCTGTCGTCCGGCTTCACCGTGACCGGTGCGCTGCTGTCGCCGCCGGCACCGGTTTCGTCCTATCCCTATCAACAATATGCCGCGGCGCCTTACGCGCCGGCCGGCTACGCGCCGCAGCCGGCAGCACAGCAGCCTATGCCGTTCCCGCCGCCGGCACCCCCGCAGCACATGGCTTCGCCGCCCTTGGCACCGGCAGCGCCTGCCAACATGGGGTGGGCGCCGCAGCAGGGCTACGCCCAGGGCTATCCTGAAGGTTACCCTCAGGCCCATCCGATGCCGCCGAGCCTCGATACCGGGCCGGAGGAGGGCGGCCCCGAATTGCATGCGGCCAATGTCGATGTCGCGCCCGACGCGCCTATCATGCCCGCAGCGCCGCTCCATGCCAGCAGCATCGAGGAGATCGCCGGCGCCGCCAAGATCGCGGCCAAGCTCGGCGGTGAGGATGCGCGCTGCATCGCGGTCGTCGGCGCCGCCCGCAACGTCGGCACCACCTATTCCGCGGTCACGCTGGCGCGTTCGCTCGCCGAGGATGACGCTTCGGTGGTGCTGGTCGATCTCGCCTTCGGCGCGCCCAACCTTTCGGTGATCTCCACCGAACCCGACGCGCCCGGCATTGCGGATCTGGTGCGCGGCACGGTCGCCTCATTCGGCGACGTCATCACTCGCGACCAGTATTCCAACGTACAGCTGGTGGCGGCCGGTGACGTCGGCAACGACGCCGCGACGCTTGCGGCGTCGCCCATGCTGGCGACCGTGATCGAGGCGCTGGCACAGAGCTACGACCACGTGGTGCTGGATCTCGGCTCCACGGCCGATCAGCCGGTCGAGGCGTTCGCCGGCCTCGCCACCCGTGCCGTGCTGGTCACCGGCGACCCGGCGCAGGCCGTAACCCACGCCGTGCGCGGCCGGCTGCAGGCGGCGGGCTTCAGCAATGTCAGCGTGTGCGCGGGCAACGCCCAGTTGGCGGCGGCGTGAACGAAAGGGCGGCGCGTCCTTTAGGGCGCGCCCGCTAGTGGTCCGATTCCGACATTCGCATCCTGCTGCTGCAAGCTCCCGAGCAAATGTCGGAATCAAAGGACCACTAGCAATTATTTGATTCTAGTGGAGCGTTGAATTTGACATTTGATGAGCAGCTCGCTGCAAATCGGGATCAAATGTCAAATTCGCTCCGCTAGCCCCGCGCGCAGGCGCCGCGTCATCTTCACCGCCACCCACAATGAGGCGCGCTGCTTGACCGCGCGCTTCACCGTGGCAACGAGCCGGCAACCCACCGCCGGCATTAAGCCAATGGGGCTCAAGCTCAAGAAGCTGTCGAACAGCGGCTCGGCGTCGCCGCAGAACAGGTTTTTGTAGCGCGCGCTGCCGATTCCGAGGTCGAAGGTGTCGAGCCCGCGCTCGCAGCATTGCCGCACCAGGCGCACGATCAGCTGTTCGCCGGGGCTTTCGGCCGCGTAACGGCCGCCGGCGATGGAATTGAACATGGCGCAGAAGCGGCCGCGCCCGACGATGCCGCCCATGGTCGCCACGATCATGTCGTCGACCGAGAGCGTGTAGAGCTGGATCAGCGGCTCGCCGCCGGGACGCCTGGCGGTAGCCGCGTCCTCGACGAAGCGGCGCACGTTGGGATCGGCGAACGCGTCGCTTATGCCTTGCGCCCGCATGCGGGCGCTCTTCTGCTTGAAGAACGCGTCGAGCGCGCTGCGGATGTCGTGGGTGCTCTCGGCGCGCGCGAAGCGAACCGCGCCGAAGCCGGCGAGCGCGCGCTCCTTCTTGCGCATCTTCTTGCGGGCGGCGGCATTGGTGCGCGCTCGCAACAGCGCCTCGAAGTCCGGAATCAGCCCGCCGCTGAAGGCCGAATTGGCGGCGCGCTGGTGCGGCAGCAGCGCAAAGGGATTGGTGGCGCCGGCCCAGGTCAGCGGCTGGTTGACGAGGCTGAGGAGATCGGCCTCGCGGCTGAGGCGCTTGAGCACCGCCTTGACGTCGTTCGCCGCGAGTTGGGCGGCCACGTCGCCGCGCCAGAGGGCCATATTGAAATTGGCGTGCTTGCCGCCCAGGAACTCCGCGATGCTTGCACGCCCGCCACCCGGCGCAGGCCCAGGGGCCACA
Organism: uncultured Pseudomonadota bacterium; assembly: GCA_963822085.1. GTDB lineage: Bacteria > Pseudomonadota > Alphaproteobacteria > Rhizobiales > Xanthobacteraceae > Pseudolabrys. The sequence continues at coordinate 184,771 of CAWGGL010000025.1, read as the reverse complement.
GAAACAGCGGCGTGCCGAACGGATTGAAACCGACCACAATGAAGGGCGTCACGCCGGCCGGCGGCCCCCACGTGGCGCTGCCACAGCTTGAGGAAGTCGAATTGCTGGTAGGGGGTTGCCAGCGTGCAGGCCTGCTCGAGCGCGCGCCAGTGCGCTTCGGCCGCCTCCATGTCCGAAAAAATCGCCACCTCGGCGATGCGTCCGTCCACGGGGGCGGGGTTGCGGGCGCTGGCGGGCAGGTCGCGCAGGGCGAGTACGGTCATGGGGGAAAATGCTTGGTTAATAGGATTGCGACCAGGATGGCAAAGAATTCTCAATAAAGAGTTGGAATATTCGCCGGGAATTGATGTGAGCGATTGAGGAACGGGGCCTCGTGAAAAAGACCATCATCCGCGGCGGGCTGGAGACGCTCTATTTCACCGGGGCGCATCATCTCCTGCGGCCGGCGCTCGGCGGCGTCGGTGTCATCCTGACGCTGCACCACGTACGTCCGCCGCGGCCCGACGCCTTCCAGCCCAACAGGCTCCTGGAGATCACGCCCAAATTCTTCGAGCGGGTGCTGCGCCTCATCCGACGCAAGCGCGTCGACGTCATCGCGATCGACGAGATGCATCGTCGCATGGTTGCCGGCGACTTCAAGCGCCGTTTCGTCGTCATCACCATCGACGACGGCTACAAGGACATCAAGGAATTCGCCTATCCGCTGCTGCGGAAATACGAGGTGCCGTTCACGCTCTACATCCCTACCAGCTTTCCCGACCAACTCGGTGAGCTGTGGTGGTTGGGGCTGGAGGCGGTGATCGCGCGCAACAAGCGCATCAGTCTGCCCATCAACGGCGAGTATCGCCATTTCGACTGCGCCAGCGTTTCGCAGAAGCGCGAGCTCTACGACGAAGTCTACGGTTATCTGCGCAGCCTGAAGACCGAGAAGGAAATGCGTGAGATCGTGCGCGAACTGTGCGCGCGCTACGTGGTCGACATGGCGGCCTTCTGCCGCGACCTGTCGATGGACTGGGGCGAGATCGCCGAGATGGCCGAGGACCCGCTGGTGACCATCGGCGCCCACACGGTCAGCCATTCGATGCTGAAGAAGATTCCCGACGACGCCGCGGTGCGTGCCGAGATGGAGCAGAGCCGCTCCGTGCTGGAAGCGGCGCTCGGCCGGCGGCCCGAGCATCTCGCCTATCCAGTGGGCGATCCCACCTCCGCCGGTCCGCGCGAATTCCGCATCGCCGCCGAGCTCGGCTTCAAGACCGCGGTCACCACCCGGCCGGGCGTGCTGTTCAAGGCGCACCGCGACCATCTGATGGCGCTGCCGCGCATCTCGGTCAACGGCGAGTTCCAGCGCTCGCGTTATCTCAAAGTGCTGATGTCGGGCGCCGCCACGGCCATGTGGAACGGCTTCCGGCGGGTGAATGCGGCCTAGCCGCCATCACGCTTTCGGCGCGTCCGGCCGCCCCATCCACTTCACCAGCACCATGGCCGGCAGCACCCAGCCCAGCCCCGCGACCACGTAGTAGATCGTGGCGATCCAGCCGTTGATGTCGGTCAGCGCCGACTGCGCCAGGGTCATGGCGACGAGGCTCCATACCGTCACCAGGGCGAGGAGGGCGAAGGCGCCGATCAGCTTGCGGGTCCGGATGCGCATGGGGGCCTTTCTTATCCGTCATTTGCAGTCGCGCGGACCTGACTATATGGTCCGCGCCATCTCCCGCAAGCACTTGTCCCGCAAGGCCTTGCCGGGAGCCTTCGAATTCCAGGCCTGACACGATGAATGCTTCCGAAACCCACGCGCCTGCGCTGCGGCTCTGGCTGCTCGCGGTGGCGGCCATGATCTTCATCACGCTGATCGTCGGCGGGGCCACACGGCTCACCGAATCCGGCCTTTCGATCACCCAGTGGAAGCCGGTCACCGGCGTGGTGCCGCCGCTGTCGCATGCGGCCTGGGAGCAGGAATTCAAGGATTACCAGGCGATTCCGCAATACAAGGAACTCAACCGCGGGATGTCGCTCAACCAGTTCAAGGCTATCTACTGGTATGAGTGGACGCACCGGCTGCTCGCCCGCACCGTCGGCATGGTGTTTCTGCTGCCGCTGCTGTTCTTCCTGTGGCGCGGCTGGGTGCCCAGGCGCCTGCGGGTACGGTTGTGGACCATCTTCGGCGCCGGCGCCTGTCTCGGCGCGGTCGGTTGGTGGATGGTGTCGTCGGGGCTTGCCGGGTCGGGACGCGTCAGCGTGTCGCAGTATCGCCTAGCGTTTCATCTGACGCTCGCCTGCGCCATCTACTTCGCCGTGCTGTGGACCGCCCAGCAGCTTGCGCCCATACGTCCGAGCGAAGCGAGCGGCCGCCTGCGCAGCTTCGCGCTGGCCATTGCCGTCATGGTGCTGGGACAGATCTATCTCGGCGCGCTGGTCGCCGGCAGCGGCGCCGGCCTCATCTACAACACCTGGCCGCTGATCGACGGCTCGTTCATTCCCGCCGCCAAGGACCTGTTCTTCCTGCATCCGGCCTGGCGCAATTTCTTCGAGAACACGCTGACGGTTCAGTTCGATCACCGCATGCTCGCCTACGCCATCTGGCTCGCGGTCGTGTTCCACGCCTATGACGCCTGGCGCGCGGGCACGGCCGTGCGTGGCGCGTTGACGCTCGCCGCTATCGCGACCATCCAGGTGGCGCTCGGCATCACTACGCTGCTGTTGCAGGTGCCGCTCGATTTTTCGCTCGCGCACCAGGTCGTCGGTGTGCTGGTGTTCACCGTGGCGATCGTGCACGCGCAAGCGCTCTGGCACCGCGAACAGTTCGTGGTGCTGCCGCAAGCGGTGCCTGCGGAGTAGGGATCGGAGCAATAGACCATGTTCGAAACCGCCGCCCACGGTCCCATCACCGTCCTCACCATGCGCCACGGCAAGGCCAACGCGCTCGACATCGAATTTTGCGACGCGCTGGCCGCGCGCTTTGCGGACTTGCGCGCGTCCGACACCCGCGCCGTGGTGCTGACCGGCCAGGGCCGCATGTTTTCCGCGGGCGTCGATCTCAGGCGCCTGAGCGAGGGCGGCGCAGACTACGTCCGCGCCTTCCTGCCGGCGCTGCACCGGCTCTACGACGCGGTGTTCTTTTGTCCGTTGCCGGTTGTGGCGGCGATCAACGGCCACGCCATTGCCGGCGGCGCCATTCTCGCGGCCTGCGCCGACCGCCGCATCATGGCCGCGCGCGGCGGCCGCATCGGTGTCACCGAATTGCTGGTCGGCGTGCCGTTTCCGACGCTGGCGTTCGAAGTGCTGCGCTTTGCGGTGCCGGAGCGCTATCTGTCCGAGTTCACCTTGAGCGGGGCCACCTACGACACCGATGAGGCCATGGAACGCGGCTGGATCGACGAGACCAGCGAGTTGGACGAGCTCATGGAAGACGCCATCGCGGTGGCGCAGGAAATGGCCGAAGTGTCGCCGGCGGCTTTCGCGCAGACGAAAGAGCAGTTGCGTGCCGCCGCACGCGAACGCCTGGCCGCAAGCGGCGCCGCCACCGACAAGACCGTCACCGATCTCTGGTGCGCGCCGGAAGCGCTCGAGCGCATCCGTGCCTATGTGGCGCGGGTGCTGGAGAAGCGCTAAGCGGCTGAAACGAAAGCCCTAAAAAACTTATCCCCGCTCACCAGGCCGCCCTTATCATTCTCGCGTCCGGTTCGCCGAGGGCGCTTTCATGAGGCGTCACGAAAGTGGGACCGCCGTAACGGGGCCGATATCGGGTAAACCCGACATCGGCGATGCGGTGCCTGCGGATGAGGGAAAGAACGCATCCCTTGTTCCCGGGCGGCGCGGGGCTCCGCCCGGGGGCACTATGACCCCCCGCCAGGAGCTGGCTGACGGCGTGAGTCTGTTGAGACCTTGCCGAAAGCGCGGCCCGTGCCGACAAGACACCGCGATGGAGCGCCGCGAGGCGAGCGCCCTGCGTTAATGGGCGCCCGCGCTTCGCCAAGCGCGGAACTGATGGTCGCGCCTCGCGGCGCTCCATCGCCCTCGCATTTTGCGGGGGGCGACTCCCCCGAGCCCCCTGGTTCGGAGAGGGAAGGGGAATACGGGCGAACCCGGCGCCCGCCAAAGAATACGGGCGATGACGCGCGCGTGACGCCGAAAAGTGGGAACCGGTTTTCGAACAAGGTCACGCGCAATGAGAAGTGGCTGTTTGATATTTGAATCGGTTAGTCACCCGAGCAAGCAACCGACCCGCTCGTCCCCGCGGAAGCGGGGACCCAGCCCTATAGCGAGAAAGCGCTGGATGCCCGCCTTCGCAGGTATGAGCGGAGAGGTTGTTCTGCGCCGCGATCGGCGTTCGGCTCAAACCGTCTTCAGCGCCTGCTCCAGGTCGGCGATGATGTCGGCCTTGTCCTCGATGCCGATCGACAGCCGCACCACGTCCGGCCCGGCGCCGGCCTTGGTCTTGGCCTCGTCGGACAGCTGCTTGTGGGTGGTCGAGGCCGGGTGGATGATCAGCGAACGCGTGTCGCCGATATTGGCGAGGTGCGAGAACAGCGTGACGTTCGACACGACTTTCACGCCGGCGTCGTAGCCGCCCTTGAGGCCGAAGGTGAATACCGCGCCCGCGCCCTTGGGTGCGTATTTCTTGGCGAGCGCGTGGTATTTGTCGCCTGCCAGGCCAGGATAGCTGACCCACGCCACCTTGTCGTGTTTCGACAGCCATTCGGCGACGGCTAACGTGTTGTCGCAATGGCGCTGCATGCGCAGGGGCAGCGTCTCGATGCCGTTGATGAACAGGAAGGCGTTGAACGGCGACATCGCCGGTCCCAGGTCGCGCAGGCCCAGCACGCGGCAGGCGATGGCGAAGGCGAAGTTGCCGAAGGTCTCGTGCAGCACGATGCCGTGATATTCGGGCCGCGGCTCCGACAGCATCGGATAGCGCCCGCCCCGCGACCAGTTGAAGCTGCCGCCGTCGACGATGATGCCGCCGATGGAGTTGCCGTGGCCGCCGAGGAACTTGGTGAGCGAATGCACCACGATATCGGCGCCGTAGTCGATCGGCTTGCAGAGGTAAGGCGTCGCCAGCGTGTTGTCGACGATGAGCGGCACGCCGGCCTTGCGCGCGACATTGGCGATGGCCTCGATGTCGGTGATGACGCCGCCGGGATTGGCGATCGATTCGATGAATATCGCCTTGGTCTTGTCGGTGATGGCGCGCTCGAACGAGCCGATGTCGTCCGCGTCGGCCCAGGCCACGTTCCAGCCGAAATTCTTGAACGAATGGGTGAGCTGGTTGATGGAACCGCCATAGAGCTTGTTGGAGGCGACGACCTCGTCGCCCGGCGTCATCATCGCGTGCAGCGTGATCAGCTGCGCGGCGTGGCCGGAGGCGAGCGCCAGCGCGGCGGTGCCGTTTTCGAGCGCCGCGACGCGCTCTTCCAGCACGGCGCAGGTCGGGTTGCCGATGCGGGTGTAGATATTGCCGAAGGCCTGCAGGCCGAACAGCGAGGCGGCGTGGTCGACGTCGTCGAACACGTAGGACGCGGTCTGGTAGATCGGCGTGATGCGTGCCCCGGTGGTCGGATCGGGCTTGGCGCCCGCGTGGATCGCCAGCGTGTCAAAGCCCGGAATGCGGTCTGCGTCGGCCATGGTTTCTGTCCCTGTCTGGATTGATGCGGCCGTACGGCCCGGCGGATCGAGGCGGGATTTAACGGGTCCGGCGGGGAGGGCGTCAAGGCATACGGCGGTCGCGGCGTGCAATCGCAAGCCGGCGCCTCGCGGACGGGCCGATCGTGGCAAATCGTTTCAGGGGCGGCAGGTCGCTCAGCCGTTGTTTTCCCGATCGTCTTGCCGGCCGAGTGCCATGCGCTGCACGCCGGAGCCGAAGCTCTGTGCACGCTTTGACGACAGTGTGCGCGAGTTGATGCCCATCCAGGAGATTTCCGAGGACAGCCGGCCGTATTCGATCTTGGGGCAGCGATCCATCACCACCTTGAGGCCGGCCTCTTCGGCGCGCTTGGCGGCCTCCTCGTTGCGAATGGTGAGCTGCATCCAGATCACCATCGGCTTCGGCTGGAGCGTCAGCGCTTCTTCGACGATCGGCGGCACATGCTGCGCGCCGCGGAAGATATCGACCATGTCGATGGGTTCGGGGATATCCGAAAGCGAGGCATAGCATTTCTGCCCCAAGATCTCCTTGCCGGCCTGGCCAGGGTTCACCGGGATCATGTGGTAGCCGCGCTCAAGCAGATACTTGAAGGCGAAATAACTCGGCCGGTTCTCCTTCGGCGAGATGCCGACCATGGCGATGGTCTTCGCCGTGTTGAGGATGCCGCGGATATAGCTGTCGGGATAACTGTCGTGGTTCATTGGTCTCAGTCAGCAGCGTGCAGGCAGGGCAGGACGATGGCCGCAACATAGGCGGCCATCACCGAATCCGATAGGGTCTGGAACGCTTCATGCGAGCATGCCAGCCAGGCCCGCAACGCTCACTTCTTGCTGTCGATGATCTTCTTGCATGACGGCGACAGATTGGCGTAGTGGCCCGCCAGACATTTGATGATGCGGCCGCCGCCCGGGAAGGTGCCGCGGCAGTAGGCTTCGTAGTCGGCCTTGCAGGCGGCGCGTTCGGCCGGGGTGATGTCGACGGCGAGCGCGGGTGTCAGCGCCGTCAGCGCCAACGTTGTGGCGAGCAGTGTCGTGCGGAACATGGAATGCCCCCTGAGTTGGTTCAGCCTGACCTGACCTTACGGAAGGAAGTCAGGAAGGACCGGAACCATAGACGAAGTCGTCGGGGCGGGGAACCTGCGGAAGATTGGACGCATTGGCATTGGCCGAGGCGTCAACGGTCTTCCCATTTCGGCTGGCGCTTCTCGATGAAGGCGCAGATGCCTTCCTCGGCATCGCGCGCCATCATGTTCTCGGTCATCACCTCGGACGCGTAGGCATAGGCGTCGGCCAGGCCCATTTCTAGCTGGCGGTAGAAGGCTTCCTTGCCGACCTTCAGCGTGTAGGACGATTTCGACGCCACCGTGCGCGCGAGCGCCAGCGCCGCATCGCGTTCCTCGCCCGGCTGAACGACGCGGTTAACGAGGCCCATTTGCGCGGCGCGCTCGGCCGGCAGCATCTCGCCGGTGAGCAGCATTTCCATGGCGATCTTGCGCGGCACGTTGCGCGAGAGCGCCACCATGGGCGTCGAGCAGAACAGGCCGATATCGACGCCGGGTGTCGCGAACTGCGCCGCGCTCGAGGCCACCGCAAGGTCGCAGCTTGCGACGAGCTGACAGCCGGCAGCCGTAGCGACGCCCTGCACGCAGGCGATGACCGGCTTCGGCAGGGTCACGATCTGCTGCATCATGGAACTGCAGGTCGTCATGGTGTGGCGGAAGAAGGCGCGGCCGCCGTCGGGGTCGCTGCGCTGCGCCGTTAGCTCTTTCAGGTCGTGACCGGCACAGAAGGCGGGCCCGTTGGCTGCCAGCACGACCGCGCGCACGCTCTTGTCCGCGGCGATCTCGGTCCAAGCCGCGGACAGCGCCTTCAGAAGGCTTTCGGACAAGCTGTTGCGGGCGCGCGGCCGGTTGAGCGTCACAATGGCGATTTCGCCGTCGCGTTCTTGCGTGAGCACGGCGGCCGCTGTCTCGGGCGATCGGGTTTGCACGTTCATGGCCGGCTCCAAGAGGTCTCGCGGTGATACTTAACCGGCCGGACGGTCCGTGCAAGGCTTGTGGAACATCGTGTGCGAGGCGGCCGTTGAGGGTAGAGGGCCAAGGGCGTGGCGAAAATGCGCAAACGGAAGGCGTCAAAACGCGCGGCTAAATCGAAGCGCTGGACGCAACGCGTGACCGATACCAGCGACGCGCTGACTCTGGAAGAGGGCGTGTTCAAGAAGCCGACGCCGCGGGCGGTGGCGCTGTCGCTCAAGCGCTCGGCGGAAGCCAGTCATCGGCGCAAATCCGAGCCCTATCGCTCGGCGATGTCGATGCTGGTGTTCTACATCAACCGCGCCGGCAAGGGTCTGTCCGAGGCTGACAAGCAAAAGCTGGAGAAGGCCAAGGACGAACTGCGCGCGCTCTATGGCCGGCCGCGCAAAGGGGCCTGATGACGGCACCGTCAGGGCGGTTGACCACGCGGTGCGCCGCTCTATGACGGAGGTGCCGGGGAATGAGGAATGTGCCGGCGAGGGGGATGTCCATGCCGGCTGCAGCACTGACCGCCGAGGAAATTGGCGAACTCCTGGCCGCGGAATTTCCGCAGGCGTTCTACCCAGGCTGCGGGCTGACCATCGAGCGTGTGGACTATGGCAGCGTGCGCGTGCGCCGGGCCTATCATGCCGACTACCTGCGCCCGGGCGGCACCATCTCCGGGCCCACCATGATGGAGCTCGCTGATTTCGCCATGTATGTCGCCGTGTTCTCGGCGGTTGGCGCCCAGCCGCTGGCGGTGACCACCAACCTGACCATTAATTTCCTACGCAAGCCGGCCCAGGCCGACCTCGTCGCCGACGCCAAATTGTTGAAGATTGGCAAGCGGTTAGTGGTCGGGGAGGTGGCGATCTATTCGGCCGGCGAGAACGAGCCGGTCGCTCATGTGACCTCGACCTATTCGATCCCGAATAGCGGCAATTAGCCAGAGGTATCGAGGCACCATTTACGTAACATGTTGATTGAATAATGGAAATATACAGAGAAGGGCGTTGACCGGGCGCGGGCGCTCGGCTACAGAACCGCCCACGACAGCGCGCCATTTGCGTGCCTTACCTCTTCAAGGAATTCGTCATGAAGACCTATTCGGCCAAGCCCGCCGACGTCGAGAAGAAATGGGTGACCGTCGACGCCACTGGGCTCGTCGTCGGGCGCCTCGCCTCGATCGTGGCGCTCCACCTGCGCGGCAAACACAAGCCGAGCTACACCCCGCATGTCGACGACGGCGACAACGTCATCGTCGTCAATGCCGCCAAGGCCGTGTTCACTGGCCGCAAGCGCGAGCAGAAAGTCTACCATCACCACACCGGCTATATCGGCGGGATCAAGTCGCGCACCGCGAAGCAGATCTTCGACGGCAAGTTCCCGGAGCGCGTGGTCGAGAAGGCGATCGAGCGGATGCTGCCGCGCGGCCCACTCGGGCGCGTGCAGCTCGGCAATCTCAGGGTCTATCCGGGCCCGGACCATCCGCATGAGGCGCAGAAGCCCGAGAAGCTCGACGTCGCCGCCATGAACCGCAAGAACGTGAGGAGTGCCTGATCGTGTCCGAGATGACCGTACAGTCCTTGGAGGACCTGGGCGCCCTCAAGCCCGCCGCACCGGACGCCCCGGTGTACGAGCAGAAGCTCGACGCGCAAGGCCGCGCTTATGCGACCGGCAAGCGCAAGAACGCGGTCGCCCGCGTCTGGATCAAACCCGGTGCCGGCAAGATCGTCGTGAACACCAAGGAGATCGAGGTGTTCTTCGCTCGCCCGGTGCTGCGCATGCTGATCCAGCAGCCGCTGGTTGCCACCAACCGCAACGGTCAGTACGACGTGATCTGCACCGTCTCTGGCGGCGGTCTGTCGGGGCAGGCGGGCGCGGTGCGCCATGGCCTCGCCAAGGCGCTGACCTACTTCGAGCCAGAGTTGCGCACCACGCTTAAGCGTGCCGGCTTCCTTACCCGCGACTCCCGCGTGGTCGAGCGCAAGAAGTACGGCCGCGCCAAGGCCCGTCGTTCGTTCCAGTTCTCCAAGCGCTAATCGACCGGCAAGACGAGAGATTTCGCGAAGGGCGCGCTTCGGCGCGCCCTTTTTGCGTCAGCCGGCGATGTACCACTATTTCCACTGCTGCCGTTTACGCGTCGGCAACGCTGTCGGGTAATTTCCGCCCATTGCCAACGCCGATCAAACGAATCCTTCCATAGATATGGGGGGGCGCTTGGGGATCGGTGGAATCGGATGCAACTCGACGTTCATACCCTGTCGCTCGCGACCGTTTTCGTGATGGCGCTGCTCGGTGTGCTGCTGGCGTTTGCCGGCATGCAGAACCGGACTGTGCGGGCACCGGCTTTCTGGGGCGCCGCTTATGTCGCCGGTGCCGTGGCGGTGGGACTGATCGCGGCGCGGGGGAGCATCCCGAACTGGCTATCTATCAATATCGCCAACGCGCTGGCGCTCGTCAGCCTCGGGCTGGTCTGGGTGGGGATGCGCGTCTTCGATCGCCGGCCGGTGCGGGTCGCGCCGGAGATCGCCATCCTGGTCGTGCCGGTCGCGCTGTGGCTGCTGGCCTGCGCGGCGCCTGCGTTCCGGGCCGACATCAACCTGCGCATCGTCCTGATGGCGGCGTTGGGCGCGTTGCCGGCGACGCTCGCGGCGCGCGACGTCTGGCGTGGGCGCAGCGAGCCGCTGATGTCGCGTCGGCCGACGGTCTGGGTTCTGTCCGCCTATGCCGCGGTCTCGCTCGCGCGCATTCCCGTCACGGTCGCGGCGCCGCTCTCGGACGGGCGGTTGCTGTTGAGCGGCGCCTGGCTCGGAATGCTCACCTTCGGCAACCTACTGTTCACGATGGTGCTGGCGTTCCTGCTGCTCACCATGATCAAAGAGCGCAGTGAGCTCAAACACAAGATCGCCTCCTTGACCGACCCGTTAAGTGGGGTCGGCAACCGGCGCGCCTTCTTCAAGGACGCGGAACGGCTGCGGCAATCGGTTGGTCGCGAACCGCTGGCGGTCATGATGTTTGACCTCGATCGCTTCAAGTCGATCAACGACCACTTCGGCCATGGCACCGGCGATGCCGTGTTGAAGATATTTGCCGCCACCGCGAGCCGGATCCTGGGCGAGACGGCGGTTTTCGGCCGCATCGGCGGGGAGGAATTCGCGACCGTGCTGCCTGTCGCTGATCTCGACGAAGCGGTTTCGGTCGCCGATCGGGTACGTCGCGATTTCGCGGCCGCCGCGGCCGACTATGGTTATGATGCCTTCAGCCCGAGCGTGAGCGCCGGTGTCGTGCTGGCGCGCGATCCGCGGCAGGTGCTGCGCGATGTCCTGGCGAGTGCCGACGCGGCGCTTTATTGCGCCAAGGCTGCGGGGCGAAACCGTGTCGAGGCGGGTGACGCGTCGAAGCAGGCATTCGTGCCGCTCGCGGAGACGGACCCCAGAAACCGCCGCGCGCACCGGCCGCGCGAGGCCGTCAACGCTTAAGCGCCGGATTCGAGGCGCGATCTTGCGCGCGTTTTTCGCTCAATTCTCGCAAAGCTTATCTCGAAGGGCGTGCGCTTGCGCAACGCTTTCCCCATAGCTCGTGCGTAGTTTCACGACCTGCGGCATAGGGGTAAGGGCTCATCGGGCCGCGAGATGGAGCGGGAATGGTCGCCAATAGCGCACTGCCGGTCGCGGCCTTGGACGTGCCCACCTTGTCGTTCGTGGCGGTGTGCATCTCCGCCTTGCTGGGCCTGCTTCTCACGGTCGCCTGGATGCAGCAGCGCGACGTGCGGGCGCTGGCCTGGTGGGGCGTGGCCTATCTGATCGGCGCTTCGGCGATGGCGCTGTGGAGCGCGCCGGCCGAGCTCTTTCGGGTGCCGCCGGTGGTTTCCTCCGCCCTCATCTTCATCGCCTGCGGCATGATCTGGAACGGCGTGCGCCTGTTCCAGGGCCGGCGCCTGCTGCCGTTCGCGGTCTTTGCCGGGGCCGTGGTCTGGCTGCTGCTGTCGCCGTTTCCGATGTTCGCGAACAACGACAGCGCCCGCGTCGCGCTGAGCGCCGTGGTGGTCGCCTGCTACACCTTCGCGGTCGCTTTCGAGCTCGGGCGCGAGCGGCGCAAGGCGCACTATTCGCTGCTGCGGCTGGTCGTGGTGCCGAGCTTGCATGCCGGCATCTTCCTGCTGCCGCTCGTCCTGCACGCCTTCGTGCCGGGCGTCTTGGACGCGGGCTGGCTGACGGTATTCACGCTGGAGACGCTGATCTACGCGGTCGGTACCGCCTTCATCGTGCTGATGATGGTGCAGGATCACCAGGTGCAGGTCTATCGCAGCGCGGCCGAGACCGACTTCCTGACGCGGTTGCTCAACCGCCGCGCCTTCCTCGAGGAGGCGCAAGCGTTGTGCGCGCGCCAGGCCGCGCGCCGCGAGCCGGTGACGCTGCTGATGTTCGACCTCGACCATTTCAAGTCGATCAACGACCGCTTCGGTCATTCCCTCGGCGATTCGGCCTTGCAGGTGTTCGCCGAAGTCGCCCGCACCAGCATGCGCGCGACCGATATCGTCGCCCGCCTTGGCGGCGAGGAGTTCGCGGCCATCGTGCCGGCGCCGCTGGAGACGGCGGTTATGATCGCCGAGCGCGTGCGCACCAACTTCGAGCGCGCCGGTGTCGTCATCGAGGGCCGGCCGGTCGGCGCCACGGTCAGCATCGGTGCGGCGTCGGCGCTGGCGCCGGTCGTCAGCATCGATGAATTGCTGACGGGGGCCGACGACGCCCTCTACGGCGCCAAGCACGCCGGCCGCAACCGGGTCAGCACTTTGGCTGAAGCTGGGCCGGCCACGGACGTTGTGATGGCCCCCGAACCGGCGGGCGTCGAAGCGCCTGCGCTTGCCGAGGTCGCCATGTTCCCGGTGCTACGGCAGGGAACCGCTGGCTGAAGGTTTCGCCGGCCCGGAGGCAGAAGGGCGAACAGCAATATCTCGTTAACCATCCCGGCCTTATCATTTCGGCCATGTCACAAGGGCAGCAAGGTCGAGGCCGGCAAGGGGACGTTCTTGCGCTCGAGGCACAGGCAGTGCGCGCGGGCCTCGCGCTCGCCTGCAGCTATTCCAATTCCGCCGAGTTCGACGCCGCCCTGATCGCGGCGCGCCGTGCCGCCGGTGTTTACGGGCCGCGCCGTCATCGCCGGCAGTTGTTGGCTGCGATCGGCGGCGTTGCCGCCGGGCTGGCGGTGCTTCTGTTCGCGATCCAATTCTTCGGTTGATCGGTTTCCTCGGGCGCGCATGAACACGCGCACGTGACAACGGGCGCCCCTTGCGGAGCGCCCGGTGGTCTTGAGCCGTCGCCTTGGCGACGCAGGCCGGGAGGGTGGCCTTATGCGGCTGCCGACGCCTTACCGCTGGTCGGGACTTCGGAGACTGTCTTCAGGATCTGCGAGGCGATGGCATAGGGGTCGCCTTGCGAGTTCGGACGGCGATCTTCCAGATAGCCCTTGTAGCCGTTGTTGACGAAGGAGTGCGGCACGCGGATGGAAGCGCCGCGGTCCGCAACGCCGTAGCTGAACTTGTTCCACGGCGCGGTCTCGTGCTTGCCGGTCAGGCGCATGTGGTTGTCCGGGCCGTAGACGGCGATGTGATCATCGAGGTTCTTCTCGAACTGCGTCATCAGCGCCTCGAAGTATTCCTTGCCGCCGACTTCGCGCATGTACTTGGTCGAGAAGTTCGAGTGCATGCCCGAGCCGTTCCAGTCGGTATCGCCGAGCGGCTTGCAATGCCATTCGATGTCGACCTCGTACTTTTCGCACAGACGCAGCATCAGGTAGCGGGCCATCCACATCTGGTCGGCCGCGGTCTTCGAGCCCTTGCCGAAGATCTGGAATTCCCACTGGCCCTTGGCCACTTCGGCGTTGATGCCTTCGTGGTTGATGCCGGCGTAGAGGCAGAGATCGAGATGTTTGTCGACGATCTCGCGGGCGACCGAGCCGACGTTCTTGTAGCCGACGCCGGTGTAGTAGGGTCCTTGCGGCCCAGGAAAACCGTCCGCCGGGAAGCCGAGCGGACGGCCGTCCTTGTAGAAGAAGTATTCCTGCTCGAAGCCGAACCACGCGTCCGGGTCGTCGAGAATGCCGGCGCGGGAGTTCGACGGATGCGGCGTGACACCATCCGGCATCATGACCTCGCACATCACCAGGACGCCGTTCGTGCGGTCGCCGTCCGGGAAGACCGCGACCGGCTTGAGCACGCAGTCGGAGTTCGAACCTTCCGCCTGCTCGGTCGACGAGCCATCGAAGCCCCACAGCGGAAGCTCGTCGAGCGACGGGAAGCTGTCGAATTCCTTGATCTGCGTCTTGCCGCGGAGATTGGGCACGGGCCTGTAGCCGTCGAGCCAGATGTATTCGAGCTTATACTTTGTCATTGCACGTCTCTCATGAACGGGGGACCGAAGGTGAGGAGAGGTCGCATGCCGGATGGCCGGCAAACGGCGCACTTCCGCCGTCAACGGCTGACGATTCCGAAGCATTAAATATGCCAACGCCGTGCGGCGGCCGGCGCGGTGGTGCCTGCACCACGCGGTAAGGCATCGCAAAGAGCTTGTTTTGCCTGCGAAAAACGGCTGCGAGCCGGAAGCGCACGACGGGCGGCGGTATCGGCGTCATGACGGGTTCAGTGCTTGCCGCTTAAAGCAGCATGCATCGCGATGCCTATTTTCTAAACACCGTGCTTATTTTCTGCAGGCAACGTGCACAAGTAACATTCAGACTCGGGTAGACTGATCTTAAAGCGGCCTGGCGCGTTGAGAGCGCGGGTTCGCGAATTAAAGGGTTGGAGACGCACAATGTCGAACGCAATGACAACAAACGAGGAGCGGAGGTCGGCGACGATCATCCCGTTTCCCGCAGGAGGACGCGCGATCGGTGGCGGCCGTCGCGATCCGATGAAGCCCGCCATGCACCATGACGCTCCGCGCGGCGCGACGATCGCCCCCGGTGGCGCCTGGTATCACGAGGCGGCGATGGCCGAGGAGGCGGAGCAGGCGCGCGAGCACTAAGGTCTGGCCAATCGAAGGAAGACATGAACATCATCGCGTAGCGCACGGGCCCAGTGGAGCGAATTTGACATTTGATACCCACTTGCAGCGGGCCACTCATCAAATGTCAAATTCAAAGCTCCGCTGGAATCAAATAGTAGCTAGTGGTCCTTTGATTCCGACATTTGCTGCGGAGCTTGCGGCAACGGGAGGCAAATGTCGGAATCGGACCACTAGCGGTCCGCGCGCTTTTTTTTGGATGGAGCTATCTCCGAAAAGAAAACGGGCGCCCCTTGCGGAGCGCCCGGTAAGTTGCATCGTCCAGGTCTGGATAACTTGGGTGCGATGCCTGGGAGAAAAGCTTACGCCGAGTAGTACATGTCGAACTCGACCGGATGCGGGGTGTGCTCGAAGCGGATCACCTCTTCCATCTTGAGCTCGATGTAGCTGTCGATGAAGTCGTCGTCGAACACGCCGCCGGCCTTGAGGAACTCGCGGTCCTTGTCGAGGCACTCGAGCGCCTCGCGCAACGAGCCGGCGACCGTCGGGATCTCCTTGAGCTCCGCCGGCGGCAGGTCGTAGAGGTCCTTGTCCATGGCCGCGCCCGGATCGAGCTTGTTCTTGACGCCGTCGAGGCCGGCCATCAGCAGCGCCGAGAAGCAGAGATACGGGTTCGCCATCGGATCTGGGAAACGCGTCTCGACGCGCTTGGCCTTCGGGCTGTCGGTGAACGGGATGCGGCAGGAGGCCGAGCGGTTGCGCGCCGAGTAGGCGAGCAGCACCGGCGCCTCGAAGCCCGGCACCAGACGCTTGTAGGAGTTGGTCGACGGGTTGGAGAAGGCGTTGATCGCCTTGGCGTGCTTGAGAATACCGGCGATGTAGTTGAGGCAGATGTCCGAGAGGCCGGCATACTTGTCGCCTGCGAACACCGGCTTGCCGTCCTTCCAGATCGACTGGTGGCAGTGCATGCCCGAGCCGTTGTCGCCGTAGACCGGCTTCGGCATGAAAGTGGCGGTCTTGCCGTAGATCTGCGCGACCTGCTGGATGCAGTACTTATAGATGATGAGTTGGTCGCCCATCACGGTCAGCGGCGCGAACTTCATGCCGAGCTCGTGCTGCGCGGAGCCGACCTCGTGATGGTGCTTCTCGACCTTGACGCCCATGCGCGCCATGGCGCCGAGCATCTCTGAACGCATGTCCTGCGCCGAGTCCTGCGGCGGCACCGGGAAGTAGCCCTTCTTGGTGCCGACGTGGTGGCCGAGGTTGCCGCCTTCGTAGTCGGTGTCGGTGTTGGTCGGAAGCTCCGTGGAGTCAAGCTTGAAGCCGGTGTTGTAGGGCCGGGCCGCGTACTTGACGTCATCGAACACGAAGAATTCGGCCTCAGGGCCGATGAAGATGGTGTCGCCGATGCCCATGGACTTCACCATGGCTTCAGCGCGCTTGGCGATGCCGCGCGGGTCGCGGGTATAGGGCTCGCCGGTGGTCGGTTCGAGCACGTCGCAGACCAGCACCAGGGTGGTCTCGGCGAAAAACGGATCGATGCAGGCCGACGACGGGTCGGGCATCAGCGTCATGTCGGACTCGTTGATCGCCTTCCAGCCGGCGATCGAGGAGCCGTCGAACATCTGGCCTTCCGCGAAGGTGTCTTCTTCGATCATGGAGACGTCAAAGGTCACGTGCTGCCACTTGCCGCGCGGATCGGTAAACCGGAAATCGACGTATTTAACGTCGTTGTCCTTGATCATCTTCATGACTTCTTTAGCTGTCGTCATGGATCGCATTCCCCCTTATGGTTTGGGACTCTGCCGCGCGGCGGCCGGCGCTACCCGCGGCTTAAGTTTAGATGGCATCGATTCCGGACTCGCCGGTCCTGATCCGGATGGCTTCTTCGATGTTGGAGACAAATATCTTGCCGTCGCCGATCCGGCCAGTCTGTGCGGCCCGCCGGATGGCTTCGGTCGCTTTATCCACCATGTCGTCGCCCAACACGACCTCGATTTTCACCTTAGGGAGGAAATCGACAACGTACTCCGCGCCACGGTAGAGCTCGGTGTGCCCCTTCTGCCGGCCGAAGCCCTTGGCTTCGGTGACGGTGATCCCTTGCAGGCCGACCTCTTGTAGCGCCTCCTTCACCTCGTCGAGCTTGAAGGGTTTGATGATGGCTTCGACTTTCTTCATCGCTTCATTCCTTCCCTCCGGCGCCCGCCGCCCGCAGTCCGGAGAGCCTTCGCTTTTGCCCACTTTCGGCGTTTTCAGCTTCGTCGGGGCCGTTGCGCTGTTCGCGCGTCCCGACGCAGTCCCCTGTTAGCAGGTCTCGTGCCAATTCGACAGGCGGTCACCTGTTGAGCAAAATCAATCACTTAGATCAGTAATGACGGTTTCGTGCTCGCTTTGCCTAATGTTCGGTGCCTATTGAATGGGCAATTTGCATAGCAAATAATCATGACACGGAACAATCGTCGCCCCGGTCCCGTCCGACCCCTGGACGAGGCCGAATTGTTCGCTTTACGCCCAGCCGATAGTGTCGCCAGCCAGTACAAAGACATGACGAGCCGACATGAACGAAGTGCTCACCACCGCGGAGATGGGCGAGGCGGACCGGCTGACCATCGCGGCCGGTACGCCCGGGATCGATCTCATGGAGAAGGCCGGCCGGGCCGTGGCGGACGCCGTCGCGCGATTTCCGGGCCGGCGGGTCGTGGTGGTGGCGGGCCCGGGCAACAACGGCGGCGACGGCTTCGTGGCGGCGCGTCTGCTGGCAGAGCGCGGCTACGCCGTGCGGCTGTGCCTGGTTGGCGACCGCGCGCGGCTGAAGGGCGATGCCGCCAGTGCCGCCGAACGCTGGACCGGCTCGGTGGAGCCGGCTGCGCCTGAAGCGCTGGCCGACTGCGATGTGATCATCGATGCCCTGTTCGGTGCCGGGCTCGACCGCCCGGTGGAGGGGCTACCGCGCACGCTGATCGAGGCCATGAACGCGAGCGGCGTTCCGGTGGTCGCGGTCGACCTGCCGAGCGGCATTAACGGCACCAGCGGCGCGGTGATGGGCGTCGCCGTGAAGGCCGCCCACACCGTGACCTTTTTCCGCCGCAAGCCCGGCCACCTGCTGCTGCCGGGCCGGCTGCATTGCGGGCCGGTCGACGTGGTCGATATCGGCATTCCGGCAGGCGTGCTGGCGACGATCGAGCCGCGCACCTCAGTCAACGATCCGTCGCTGTGGGGCGCGGCCTTTCCGATGCCGAAAGCGGAGGGCCACAAATATTCGCGCGGCCATGCGGTGGTGGTCTCGGGCGGGCTCTCGACAACCGGCGCGGCGCGGCTCGCGGCGCGCGGCGCGCTCAGGGCCGGGGCGGGGCTCGTGACCATCGCGTCGCCGCTGGAGGCGCTTGCCGTCAATGCGGCGGCGAGCCTGGCGGTCATGGTGCGGCCGGTGGACGGCGCCAAGGAGCTTGGCGAATTCCTCGCCGACAAGCGCCGCAACGCGGTGGTGCTCGGGCCCGGCGGCGGGGTGGGGTCCGCCATGGCCGACCAGGTTCGCGCGGTCTTGCAGAGCGAGGCGGCGGTGGTGCTCGACGCCGACGCGCTGACGAGCTTCGCCGACCATCCGGAGGCGCTGTTTGCCAATACCGCCGCGCGTGCCGGCCGGGGCACCGTGCTGACTCCGCACGAAGGCGAGTTTTCGCGTCTATTCAGTGAGATAAATAAGAGTCCTTCAGCTCACGGAAAGCTTGAGCGGGCTTCGGCGGCGGCCAAGCTGAGCGGCGCGGTGGTGCTGCTCAAGGGGCCGGACACGGTGGTGGCGGCGCCGGACGGCCGCGGGTCAATCGCCGACAACGCGCCGCCCAGTCTGGCGACCGCCGGCGCCGGCGACGTGCTGGCCGGCATGATTGCCGGCCTCATGGCGCAGGGGATGCCGGCCTTCGAGGCAGCCAGCGCCGCCGTCTGGCTCCATGGCGCCGCGGCGGCGAGCTTCGGCCCCGGGCTCATTGCCGAGGACCTGCCGGAAGAGCTGCCGCGCGTCTATCGCCGGCTGTTCGCCGATCTCGCCGCCGGCTAGGCCACCCCGGAGCGGGAAGAACAGCCTTAAAGATGGTTACCCGGTCTTTTGCGCGATGCGCCGGCGCCTATATGGGACAATGGCCTGAATCCAGGTTGAAGTCGGTTGGGTCTGTGCCAAACGGGGCTATTTTTGTGGTGCGGGCGCAAAGCCCCATGATATAAGCCGCGCCGCCCGCGCTCGGCACTTATCGAGCGCCTTGCCTCGGCGGGCCGCGGCGTCTAAGCCCTGCCGGATTGCGGTGCCAGGAACGTCTCCAGGGGCGGCCCAGTCGCGGGCGTGGCGGAATTGGTAGACGCGCGGGATTTAGGTTCCCGTGACGAAAGTCGTGGGGGTTCAAATCCCTCCGCCCGCACCACGCGGCGAGCGCTGTTACGCTTGGGCGGAAGGCGCCCGAATTTCAATCCATCCGGCGCGCCGGGCCAGCAAGGCCGCGTGGCGCGCCGAACACGAAACAAGAAGTGTGATCGCATGCAGGTTACCGAAACGCTTTCCGAGGGTCTCAAGCGCGAATATCGCGTGGTCGTGCCGGCATCCGAATTGGACGCCAAGGTCAACACGCGCCTCGACGACCTCAAGGGTAAAGTCCGCATCAACGGGTTCCGTCCCGGTAAGGTGCCGAGCTCTCACCTCAAGCGCATGTACGGGCGCGCCACCATGGCCGAGGTGATCGAGGAGGCGGTACGCGACGCCAACAACCAGATCGTCAGCGAGCGCGGCTTCAAGCTTGCCAGCGAGCCCAAGGTGACCCTGCCGGAAGAGCCGGAGACGATCGAGAAGGTGATCGCCGGCAATACCGATCTCGACTACATGCTCGCGGTCGAAATCGTGCCGACGATAGAGCTTGCCGACTTCAAGGACATCAAGCTCACGCGTCCGACCGCCGAGGTGACGGACGAGGAGCTCGAGGAGTCGCTCCAGCGCATCGCCGACCAGAACAAGCCGTTCGTGGCGAAGCCGGAAGGCGCCAAGGCGGAAGAGGGTGACCGCGTCACCATCAAGTTCGCCGGCAAGATCGACGGCGAGCTGTTCGACGGCGGCAGCGGCGACGACATGCCGGTGCTGATCGGTTCCAACAGCTTCATTCCGGGCTTCGAGGAGCAACTCGTCGGCATCGGCGCCGGCGAAACCCGCACCCTCAACGTCAAGTTCCCCGAGCACTACCAGGCCGAGAACCTGGCCGGGAAGGACGCCGAGTTCGAGGTCACTGCCAAGACAATCGAAGCGCCCGGCAGCGTCACCCTCGACGACGAGTTCGCCAAGTCGCTGGGCCTGGATTCGATCGCCAAGCTGCGGGATGCGGTCAAGGAACGCATGGCGCAGGAGCACCAGAGCATGTCGCGCCAGAAGGTGAAGCGGCAGCTGCTCGATGAGCTCGACAAGCGCCATCAGTTCGAGCCGCCGCCGAGCCTGGCCGAGGAAGAGTTCAATCGGGTCTGGCAGTCGGTGCAGCAGGAGCTGGAAAGCGAGAAGAAGACCTTCGCCGACGAGGGGACCACCGAGGAGAAGGCGAAGGAGGAGTATCGCGCCATCTCCGAGCGCCGCGTGCGTCTCGGTCTGGTGCTGGCCGAGATCGGCGAGAAGAACAACATCACCGTGACCGAAGACGAGCTGAACCGCGCGCTCATGGAGCACGTGCGCCAGTTTCCCGGTCAGGAGCAAAAGGTCTGGGACTACTACCGCCAGAACCCGCAAGCCGTCGCGAGCCTGCGCGCCCCCATCTTCGAGGAGAAGGTGGTCGACTTCCTGCTCGAGCTCGCCGCGGTGACCGACAAGCCGGTCTCCCGCGAGGAGCTCTACAAGCAGGACGACGAGGACAAGGCGGCCGGCTGAGCCGGCGACCTTGCAACGGTTTACCTTCAGCTTAGATGACCAAGACGCGAGCGCGGGAGTGGGTTAGCCTTCCGTGATTCGCGTAGAGGATCCGATATGAATGACCCCGTCGAAACCTACATGAACCTGGTCCCCATGGTGGTCGAGCAGACCAACCGCGGCGAACGGGCGTATGACATCTTTTCCCGGCTCTTGAAGGAGCGGATCATCTTCATCACCGGGCCGATCGAAGATGGCATGTCCACCCTGGTGGTGGCCCAGCTCCTGTTCCTGGAAGCGGAGAATCCGAAAAAGGAAATCTCCATGTACATCAACTCGCCGGGCGGGGTGGTGACGTCGGGTCTGGCGATCTACGACACCATGCAGTTCATTCGCCCGCCGGTGTCGACCCTGTGCGTGGGGCAGGCGGCCTCCATGGGCTCGCTGCTGCTGGCGGCCGGCGCGAAGGACATGCGTTTCTCGCTGCCCAACTCCCGCATCATGGTGCATCAGCCCTCCGGCGGATTTCAGGGTCAGGCCACGGACATCATGTTGCATGCCCAGGAAATCTTGAATCTGAAAAAACGACTCAACGAAATTTACGTTCACCACACGGGTCAGGCGCTAAAGAAGGTCGAGGACGCGCTGGAGCGCGACTACTTCCTGACCGCCGAGGCCGCGCAGGAATTCGGCCTGGTCGACAAGGTTATCGACCGGCGGCCGGAGGAGCTGGTGCCGCCGAAATCCGCTACATGAGGCTGAATGCCGCTCCCCGACCGACCTATTTTGACCCGTAATCCCCGGAATTTTGTCCAGGAAAGGCCGTTTTTGGCCCGCATCGATGGCGTTATCATTAATAGATTCTTGATTAGCACGCCGTTAGCATGCTTCGCTTATAGTGTGGGGGTTTGAGTAGGGGCGGCGATCGCCCCAGGTATCGAAAGAGGTCGCGTGCCGGGAGGCCGGCGCGAAACTTGCTTCGTTAGGGCGAATGGTCGCGAGCGGCTTCGTCGGTGACGAAGGGTGCGAACGAGAGTAACGGAGAACGGAATGAGCAAAGTCGGCGGCAGCGATTCCAAAAATACTTTGTATTGCTCGTTCTGCGGCAAAAGCCAGCACGAAGTTCGCAAGCTCATCGCCGGCCCCACGGTCTTCATCTGCGATGAATGCGTCGAACTGTGCATGGACATCATCCGCGAGGAGAACAAATCCTCGCTGGTGAAGTCGCGCGACGGCATCCCGACCCCGAAAGAGATCCGTAAGGTCCTCGACGACTATGTCATCGGCCAGGACCACGCCAAGAAGGTGCTCTCGGTCGCGGTCCACAACCATTACAAGCGGCTCAACCATCAGAGCAAGCACAACGACGTCGAACTCGCCAAGTCGAACATCCTGCTGATCGGCCCGACCGGCTCCGGCAAGACGCTGCTGGCGCAGACGCTGGCGCGCATCCTCGACGTGCCCTTCACCATGGCCGACGCCACCACGCTGACCGAAGCCGGGTATGTCGGCGAGGACGTGGAGAACATCATTCTGAAGCTGCTGCAGTCGGCTGACTACAACGTCGAGCGCGCGCAACGCGGCATCGTCTATATCGACGAGATCGATAAGATTTCGCGCAAGTCCGACAACCCCTCGATCACCCGTGATGTATCGGGCGAGGGCGTGCAGCAGGCGCTGCTGAAGATCATGGAGGGCACGGTCGCCTCCGTGCCTCCGCAGGGTGGCCGCAAGCATCCGCAGCAGGAGTTCCTGCAGGTCGACACCACCAACATCCTGTTCGTTGTCGGCGGCGCTTTCGCCGGCCTCGACAAGATCATCTCGGCGCGCGGGCGCACCACCTCGATCGGCTTCGGCGCCACTGTGGTGGCACCCGAGGACCGCAAGCAGGGCGAAATCTTCCGCGAGGTCGAGCCTGAGGATCTGCTCAAGTACGGGCTGATTCCGGAATTCGTCGGCCGCCTTCCGGTGGTGGCGACGCTGGAGGACCTCGACGAGGATTCGCTGAAGAAGATTCTGATCGAGCCCAAGAACGCCCTGGTCAAACAGTACCAGCGTCTGTTCGAGATGGAATTGATCGAACTTACTTTCGCCGACGAAGCGCTCGGCGCGATCGCCCGCAAGGCCATCGAGCGCAAGACCGGCGCGCGTGGGTTGCGCTCCATCATGGAAGGCATCCTGCTCGACACCATGTTTGAGTTGCCGAGCCTTGAGGGGGTTGAGGAAGTCGTGATCTCGCGCGAGGTCGTCGAGGGAACCGCTCGCCCGCTCTACATCTACGCCGACCGCAGCGACCGGGCCGCCGAAACCGGTGGAGCCAGCGCCTGACGTCATTCCGGCCGGCGGGCTTTCCCGTAAGATCGGGAAAAGCCCGCCGATTTCGGGCTTAAATCGCTGGTAACGGTGGCGTGGGGGCAGTTTCTTAAGGTCAAAATTCAAGGCTGCTTGCGGACCCCCTAGTGCCGTCCTACGTATAGAAGCCGAGGCCGTTCGGCATACGTAGGATTGTCAGTTTCGAAAGTGGGCGAGGGGTCCATACCCTTCTGTCAGCGGCGTACCGGGTTGCGTGCCTATCTGCTCCCTTGTCCATCCTGATCGGCACTGTCCTACCGATGCCGTTTCAAGCGGGTCATTGGGACAGGGGCACAACAAAAAGGATCAAGCCCAATGACCAATAAGCCACGACCCACGCTGCAACCCGGCGAGACCCGGGCCTATCCGGTTCTGCCCCTGCGCGACATCGTGGTGTTCCCGCACATGATCGTCCCGCTCTTTGTCGGCCGTGAAAAGTCGATCAAGGCGCTGGAAGAGGTGATGCGTTCCGACACCTTCATCATGCTGGCGACGCAGAAGAACGCCTCCGACGACGATCCGGCGACCGACGCCATTTATAATATTGGTACGCTGGCGAGTGTGCTGCAGCTTCTGAAATTGCCCGACGGCACCGTCAAGGTGCTGGTCGAGGGCGCCACGCGCGCGACCGTCACCGACTACACCGAGCGCAGCGACTACTACGAAGCCAATGCCACCGTGCTCGCCGACGATATTGGCGACCCCGTCGAGGCCGAGGCCATGGCGCGCTCGGTGGTCAACGAGTTCGAAAGCTATGTGAAGCTGAACAAGAAGGTGTCGCCCGAGGTCATCGGCGTGATCCAGCAGATCGAGGATTACGCCAAGCTCGCCGACACGGTCGCTTCGCATCTCGCCGTGAAAATTCCGGACAAGCAGGACATCCTGGAGACGCCGGTCGTCACCGAGCGGCTCGAGAAGGTGCTCGGCCTGATGGAGAGCGAGATCTCCGTCCTGCAGGTGGAAAAGCGCATCCGCACCCGCGTCAAGCGGCAGATGGAGAAGACCCAGCGCGAGTACTACCTCAACGAGCAGATGAAGGCGATCCAGAAGGAGCTCGGCGACGAAGAAGGTCGCGACGAACTCCAAGAGCTGGAAGAAAAGATCAAGAAGACCAAGCTCTCCAAGGAAGCCCGCGAGAAGGCGACGCACGAGCTCAAGAAGCTGCGTCAGATGTCGCCGATGTCGGCGGAAGCCACCGTCGTGCGCAATTATCTCGACTGGCTCTTGTCGATCCCGTGGAACAAGAAGAGCAAGGTCAAGAAGGATCTGCCGCTCGCGGAGAAGATCCTCGAAGCCGACCATTTCGGCCTGGAGAAGGTCAAGGAGCGCATCGTCGAGTATCTCGCCGTGCAGCAGCGCGCCAACAAACTGACTGGCCCGATCCTGTGCCTTGTCGGTCCGCCCGGCGTCGGCAAGACCTCGCTCGGCAAGTCGATCGCCAAGGCGACCGGCCGCGAGTTTGCGCGCGTGTCGCTCGGCGGCGTGCGCGACGAGGCCGAGATCCGCGGTCACCGGCGCACCTACATCGGCTCGATGCCCGGCAAGGTCATCCAGTCGATGCGCAAGGCCAAGACCTCGAATCCGCTGTTCCTGCTGGACGAGATCGACAAGATGGGCGCCGACTTCCGCGGCGATCCGTCCTCGGCCCTGCTCGAGGTGCTCGATCCGGAGCAGAACTCGACCTTCAACGACCACTATCTCGAGGTCGAATACGACCTCTCCAATGTGATGTTCATCACCACGGCGAATACGCTGAATATTCCGGCGCCGCTGATGGACCGCATGGAGATCATCCGTATCGCCGGCTACACCGAGGACGAGAAGCTGGAGATCGCGCGCAAGCACCTGATCCCGCATGCCGTCGTCAAGCACGGCCTGGAGCCGAAGGAGTGGTCGATCGACGACGCCGGCCTCCTGATGCTGATCCGGCGCTACACGCGGGAAGCGGGCGTGCGTAACCTCGAGCGCGAGCTGTCGAACCTGATCCGCAAGGCGGTGAAGGAGCTGATGACCTCGAAGAAGAAGTCGATCGCGGTCACCGCCGACAATCTCGCCGACTACCTGGGCGTGCCCAAGTACCGCTACGGCGAGGTGGAGGAGGAGGACCAGATCGGCGTGGTCACGGGGCTGGCCTGGACCGACGTCGGCGGCGAGCTCCTCACCATCGAAGCCACGCAGATGCCGGGCAAGGGCAAGATGACCGTCACCGGCAACCTGCGCGACGTGATGAAGGAGTCGATCTCGGCGGCGGCATCCTACGTGCGCTCGCGGGCGGTCGGCCTCGGCATCGAGCCGCCGATGTTCGACAAGCGCGACATCCACGTCCATGTGCCGGAAGGCGCGACGCCCAAGGATGGGCCGTCGGCGGGCGTCGCCATGGTCACCGCCATCGTCTCCGTGATGACCGGGATTCCGGTGCATCGCGATGTGGCCATGACCGGCGAGATTACGCTCCGCGGCCGGGTGCTGCCGATCGGCGGCCTCAAGGAGAAGCTCTTGGCGGCCCAGCGCGGCGGCATCAAGACGGTGCTGATCCCGGAAGAGAACGCCAAGGATCTGGTGGAAATCTCCGACACCATCAAGAAGGGGCTGGAGATCATCCCGGTCACCCGCATGGACGAGGTGCTGGCCCGCGCGCTTACCCGTATGCCCGAGCCGATCACCTGGGACGAAGAGCAGGCTAAGCTCGCGGAAGCCGCCGCCGCCAAGGAGAAAGGCGACGAGGAGGGCTCGGGCCTCACCGCGCACTGAAGCCGAACTTCAAGTGATATATGAAGGCGGCGCCGCAAGGCGCCGTTTTCGTTTATGACGGCCCCGAGAGGGGCGACGATGGCACGGCTTGCCTCGGAGGACCGTGAGAGGCTATTGGCTTGTGACTTTGGTTTGTGCGTGACCTGGTCCGAAAACCGGTTCCCCCTTTTCGGGGTCATGCACGCGGGCGGTTAGCTCAGTTGGTAGAGCATCTCGTTTACACCGAGAGGGTCGGCGGTTCGAGCCCGTCACCGCCCACCAGCCTTCGCTCGCGCAAGCGATCGAGGGCGGACCATGTTCGCGCGAGTGACGGCTCGGCAAGCCACTTACGCCTGCTCTTCCCACAGCGCGGCGAGGTGCACGATGGTGCGAACGGCCGCCTGCATGTCCTGGACGCTCACCCATTCCAGCCGCGAGTGGAAGGCGTGGCCGCCGGCGAAGATGTTGGGGCAGGGCAGCCCCATGAACGACAGCCGCGAGCCGTCGGTGCCGCCGCGGATTAGCGCCTTGTTCGGCTTCAGCCCGGCGCGGCGCACGGCCTCCTCGGCGTTGGCAACCACCTGCGGATGGCGATCGAGCACCGCTTTCATGTTGCGGTACTGCTCGGTGATCTCGAGCTTGTAGGACGAGCGCGGAAAATCGCTTAAAGCCGCCTTCACCGCATCCTCCAGCACCCGCGCCTTGTCCTTCAGCTCCGCATCCGTGAAATCGCGCAGGATGAACTTGAGCGTCGCCGTGTCCATGTCGGCTTCGATGCTGAGCGGGTGGATGAAGCCTTCGCGGCCTTCGGTGGTTTCCGGCGAGCAGGTGGCTTGCGGCAGTCGCTCGACGATGCGGGCGGCGATCTTGACCGCATTCTCCATGCGGCCCTTGGCGAAGCCGGGGTGGGCGGTGACACCCTGCACTGTCACGGTGGCGGCATCGGCCGAGAAGGTCTCGTCCTCCACGTTGCCGGCGGTCGAGCCGTCCATGGTGTAGGCGAAGTCGGCGCCGAGGCGCGCGAGGTCGACCTTGTCGACGCCACGCCCGATTTCCTCGTCCGGGGTAAACAGCACCTTGAGGGTGCCGTGCTTGATTTGCGGGTGCGCGGCCAGGAACCGCATGGCGTCCACGATCTCGGCCAGGCCCGCCTTGTCGTCGGCGCCCAAGAGCGTCGTGCCGTCCGAGGTGACGATGTCGTTGTCGATCTGGTTCTTGAGCGCCGCATGGTCGGCAAAGCGGATGACCTGGGCCGGATCGCCGGGCAGCGCGATGTCGCCGCCCTGGTAATTGCGCCAGACCTGCGGCTTGACGCCGGCGCCAGGGGCGTCCGGCGAGGTGTCCATGTGCGAGCAGAAACAGATGACCGGCACAGGCTTGTCCGTGTTCGCCGGCAGGGTGGCATAGACATAGCCGTCTGCGTCCATCTCGGCGTCGCTGAGGCCGATTTCGCGCAGCTCGGCCACCAGGACCTGACCGAGGTCCCTTTGCTTTGCCGTCGAGGGCGTGATGGGCGAATCCGGGTCCGACTGGGTGTCGATGGTGACGTAGCGCAGGAAACGCTCGGAAACGGTGTAGTCGAATTCAGGGAAAGGGACTGGCGAGAAAGACATCGGCGGCGGGTCCAGGCGGATGGCGGTCAGGCGCCCGTTCTAACTGGCCCCGGCATCGAAGCAAGACGCGTGAAACAAGACGCCTGAAACAAAACGGCGGGCGCAGGAGCCTCACGCTCCCGCCCGCCGTTCTTTCCCGGAGGGTCCGGCTCTAACGCAAACGAGGCGTCAGATCGATTCCTTCAGCTCCTTGGAGGCGCGGAACGCGACCTTCTTGGACGCCTTGATCTGAATCTGCTCGCCGGTCGCGGGATTGCGGCCCATGCGCGCGGCACGCTTGCGCACCTGGAGGATGCCGAGACCCCCGATACGGATGCGCTCGCCCTTTTTCAGGTGCTTGACGATGTCGCCGACAAGATCGCCGAGCACAGCTTCCGCTTGCTTCTTCGACATCTCATGGGTTTCCGCGAGTGCCGCGGCGAGATGCTTCAATGTCACTGTCGGTGGTGTCGCAGCCTTAGGAGCCGTTGCCATCAGTGGGACCCTCCATATGAATCCGCGAATGGTTTAATTTGAACCCAGACGTATCAGTCCAAATAGACGATTCGGGGGGCGTCGACCATTGATTCCTCCCCATAAATAAGGCTTTTTCGCAATTCCGGGGAGGGGCCTTGGCTTTGCCTTGACTTGGGGAAAATGCACCTATAACTCCTCGTCCACGCCCGCGGGGGCGTAGCTCAGTTGGTTAGAGCGCTGCCCTGTCACGGCAGAGGCCGCGGGTTCGAGTCCCGTCGCTCCCGCCATTTTATCAATGACTTAGCCCAGACTTTTGGGGCGTCACATGAAGCCGTCCCGGGGCGGCAGGCCATGGTCGATCATGTCCGCTGAAGCCCCCCTCGACGGTGTCAAAGCCCTCTTTTTCGACGTCTTCGGCACCCTGATGGACTGGCGTACCTCGGTGGCGCGCGAGGCCGAGCGCCAGCTCAAACCGCTGGGCTACGACCTCGACTGGATCGCCTTCGCCGATGCCTGGCGGGCGGAATACCAGCCCGGCATGGAGGAGGTCCGCGCCGGCCGCATCCCGTTTTCCAAGCTGGATGTGCTGCACCGCCGTAACCTTGGGCGCATCCTGCCCCGCTTCGGCCTGGAGGGGCTGAGCGAAGAGGCGCTGGCCGAGTTGAACCTCGCCTGGCACCGGCTCGATGCCTGGCCGGACGTGCCGGCGGCGATGGCGCGGCTCAAGACAAAATTCTGGCTCGCGCCCTGCTCGAACGGCAACATCGCGCTCATGGTCGATCTCGCGCGCCGCAACGGTATTCCCTGGGACGCGATCCTCGGTTCTGATGTCGCGCGCGACTTCAAGCCGAAGCCGGGCGTTTATCTGGCCGCCTGCGACGCGTTCAATCTCGAACCGGCGCAATGCATGATGGTCGCCGCCCACACCCGCGATCTGGTCGCCGCCGCCGAGTGCGGCCTGCGCACCGGACACATCGCCCGCGTCAACGAATACGGCCCGAACACCGGCGAGGCGGGGCCCACCGCCCCGGTGGATCTTGCCGGCGCCGATCTCGCCGATCTCGCCACCAAGCTGGGGGTTTGAGATGCGGGCGGCCGCGGAGAATGCCAACGCGGCCATGTTTGGCTGCAACGACTATGCCTACATGCTCACGCATGGCGCGGAATACTGCGTCGCGCGCATGGCGGAGCGCGGCTTTCAGGAATTCGAGCTGATGGTGCATCCGGGCCATCTGTGGCCCGCCGAACTCGACGCCGGAAAGCGACGCACAATCCGCGGCCTGTTCGAGCAGCACGACCTGGAACTGACCACCCTCAATCTGCCGAACATCGACATCAACATCGCCAGCACGACGCCGGAGATGCGTGCCTACACCCTCGATCTCCTGGAAGAGATTGTGCGGCTCGCGGGCGAGCTCGGCGCGCGTGGCGTGGTGTTGAGCCCGGGCAAGGCGAGCCCGTTGCTGCCGCCCGCGCCCGAGGCGCTACGCGGCTATTTCTTCGCCGCGCTCGACCGTCTGGGGCCGATTGCGAAATCTTCCGGCACTGCCCTGTGGATCGAAAACGTGACGGTTTCGTTCCTGCCCGGGATTGCTGAAATCATGGAAGCGCTGGCGGCGTACGGCAACGACGATATCCGCATCGTCTACGATATCGCCAACGCACATTTCATCGCCGAGGACTTTGCCGAAGGCCTGAAGACCTGCCGCGAGCGGCTCGAGCTGGTGCATCTCTCGGACACCACCCGCAAGGTCTATCGGCACGATCCGGTCGGGGCGGGTGATGTGCCGTTCGCCGAGGTGCCGGCGGCGCTAGCCGCGGTCGGCTACCGCGCGCGCACCATGCTCGAGATCATCTCGACCGATCCCGACCGCGATATTCCGGCCAGCGCCGACCGGCTGGCGGCCCTGGGCTTCACCGCGCCGGCTTGAACGCTGCCCGCAAAGGGTCGGGCCTCACGAAAAATAGTGCCGGCGGCGCCGGCTTGCTTCGCGCCCCCAACGAATGGTTTATGGGTCCCGCCTGATGGGAGCCGGGGGACAGCTGTAATGAGTGATCGCGTTATCATCGCCGGCGGCGGCATCGGCGGCCTGGCGACGGCGCTGACGCTGCACCAGATCGGCGTGCCCTGCGTCATCTACGAAGCCGTGCGTGAGATGCGCCCGCTCGGCGTCGGCATCAACATGCAGCCCAACGCGGTGCGCGAGCTCTACGATCTCGGCATCACGCAGAGCGATCTCGATCGCGTCGGCCTGCCGGCCAAGGAATGGGCGTTGGTCGGCCTCAACGGCAATGACATCTATGCCGAACCGCGCGGGCTGCTCGCCGGCTACAAGTGGCCGCAATACGCGGTGCATCGCGGCCAATTCCATATGCTGCTGCATGCCAAGGTGGTGGAGCGCATCGGCGCCGATGCGGTGAATTTGGGAAGCCGGGTCACCGGCTACCGCAAGAACGACGACGGCAGTGTCAGTGCGCTCATCGAAACCGCCGACGGCGCGATGTCCGAAGCGCGCGGTGCGCTGCTCATCGGCGCCGACGGTATCCACTCGGTGGTGCGCGCGCAGATGCATCCCAGCCAGCCGCCGATCCATTGGGGCGGGGCGGTGATGTGGCGCGGCACCACCTGGGGTAAGCCGATCCGCAGCGGCGCCTCCTTCGTCGGCCTCGGCACCCATCGCCAGCGCGTGGTGTTCTATCCTATCTCGCATCCCGATCCGCAGACGGGCCTCTCGATGATCAACTGGATCGCCGAGGTCACCATGGACAATGCCGAGGGCTGGAAGCAGCGCGGCTGGTTCCGCGAGGTGGGCACAGACGAGTTCGCGCACCATTTCGACGGTTGGGTGTGGGACTGGCTCGACGTGCCGGCCCTGATCCGCGGCGCCGACAGCGCGTACGAGAACCCGATGATCGACCGCGATCCGATACCGACCTGGCGCGACGGGCCGGTGGTGCTCATGGGCGATGCGGCGCACCCCATGTATCCGACCGGCTCCAACGGCGGCAGCCAGGCCATTGTCGATGCGCGGGCGCTGGGCGCCGCCATGGTCGAGAACGGCGTCACGCCGCAGGCGCTTGCCGCCTACGATGACAGACTGTGCGGGCCGATCTCGCAGGTCGTGCTGCGCAACCGCGGCGCCGGGCCGTTCGGCCTGCTCAACATGGTCGACGAACGCTGTGGCGGCACCTTCGATAACATCGACGACGTCATATCGGCCGCGGAGCGCGCGGAGTTCATGGCGGGCTACAAGGCCGCCGCCGGCTTCGCCATCGACAGCCTCAACAACGCGCAGCCGACCATTCCACCCGGCGCGCGGGTCGGCGAACTGGCGGGGACCTAAAGCTGAGCGTCAGCCTCGGTAGGTCGGCTCCGGCTGCGCGAAGAAGCTCAAGAGGATGTGATAGACCAGCATGACGTTCTTCTGCTGGAAGCTCGCGTGCGAGATGCCCGGCATCACCGCGAAGTGCTTGTCCGGGTTCGGCAGCTTGGCGAAGAACTTCAGGAGGTCGTCCATCGAGGCGATGCCGTCCCACTGGCCGCGCATGACGATGGTCGGCACGGTGATCTTTTCCGGATCGACCACCGGCAACCGCGAGCACATGTCGACATAGGTGCCGGTCGGCACCGAATCGTCGAGCGCGGTGATGGCGTCGGCGAAAGCCTCGATCACCTTCTCCTCCGCGGTGCCGGGATGGTCGCGGGTAAAGATCGAATGGACGAAGGCCTTGTCGATCGGTCGGCGGTTCTTGGCGATGAATTCGGGCAGTCGCTTGCGCCGCTGTTCCAGCGTCGGCGAGCCTTCGCCGGTCCACACCATGGCGTCGAGTGCCAAGCGCGCCACCATCTCTGGATGTTGCTCGGCGAACAGGGCCGCACGCAGTGCGCCCGACGAGATGCCGTAGACCAGGAGCGGGCGCTTGCCCCGGTGCTTCTGGATATAGAGCGCGGCGGCGTAGCAGTCCTCGGCGCCTTGCGCGATGGGCGCGTTGTTGTCGCGCGTCTTGGTGGAGCGGCCGTAGCCTTCCATGTCCACGCACCAGCAGTCGAAACCGCGGTCTGCGAACCAGTCCATGGCCGACGAGTCGGGGCGCCCGGGCACTTGCAGGTCGAAGGTCGGCTGCGAGGCCATGGACGAGCCATGCACGAACAGGATGGTGCCTATCGTTTTTGCCGGATCGCCCGCGCACTTCTCCCACAGGAACAGCTTCACGTCGCTGCGCTTTTCGGTCCAATGCTCCTGGCCCTTGATCGCGGTGGTGGCGGGCTTGGTCTTCTCACTCATAGCGAAACTCCTATGCGTCCTAAGCCATCTCTTATCGGGTGATAGGCGCGATGAACTGACCGGAGCGCCTCACGGATGGGTCGCCGGTTTGGAACCATCGGGTTGCCGGGAATTTGGGCGCGGGAGCGGTGCGTGGCGGCATATTCTGGTTCGGCCGGCGCGTGTCAATCGGGGGGCCTGGCGGCCCGTGAACGGTGATCCACAGTTTCGGACGATGCCGAGGCCGATCATGGCGAATTCGGGCGGTTTGGCGGCTTGCCACCCCTTGTACGCTGCGCTAAGGCTCAGCCGCTCCCGTCCTTGAAGCAATTCCAAACACGGCAAGGGCTTTTTGTGCGGGGCTAGGGTGCCGGTTCCGGCGCTCGGGAGTCCGGGGCGGGCGTATTTCCGGGTCGGGGAGCGGGTTCGTACGCTGAGGTCGCCTATGCACGCATTGCTGCTCGATTACCTGCCGCTGGTCATCTTCGTCGCGATTTCCCTGGTGATCGGACTGGCGCTGCTGGTGGCGCCGTTCATCGTCGCCTACAAGCAGCCGGACCCCGAGAAGCTGTCCGCTTACGAGTGCGGGTTCAACGCTTTCGACGACGCCCGCATGAAGTTCGACGTGCGGTTCTACCTGGTCGCCATCCTCTTCATCATCTTCGACTTGGAAGTGAGCTTCCTGTTCCCCTGGGCCGTGGCGTTTCGCGACGTGGGCCATTACGGGTTCTGGGCGATGATGATCTTCCTTGGTGTCCTCACCATCGGATTCATATATGAGTGGCGCAAGGGGGCGCTGGAATGGGATTGATCGCGTCATGACCATGGTCGCACCCGCACCGCGAGGCGTCATCGACCCGCGCACCGGCCGGTCGGCCGGTTCCGACGACGCTTTCTTCAAGGACGTCAACCGGGAACTGTCCGACAAGGGCTTCCTGGTCACCGCCACCGACGACCTCATCACCTGGGCGCGCACCGGCTCGCTCATGTGGATGACCTTCGGGCTTGCCTGCTGCGCCGTCGAGATGATGCAGATGTCGATGCCGCGCTACGATGCCGAGCGTTACGGCTTCGCGCCGCGCGCCTCGCCCCGCCAGTCCGACGTCATGATCGTCGCCGGCACGCTCACCAACAAGATGGCGCCCGCGCTGCGCAAGGTCTACGACCAGATGCCGGAGCCGCGCTACGTCATTTCCATGGGCTCCTGCGCCAACGGCGGCGGCTACTACCATTATTCGTATTCGGTGGTGCGCGGCTGCGACCGCATCGTGCCCGTCGACATCTACGTGCCCGGCTGTCCGCCGACCGCCGAGGCGCTGCTCTACGGCGTGATGCTGCTGCAAAAGAAAATCCGCCGCACCGGCACGATCGAGCGCTGAACGGGGTCAGGCATGGACGTAGAGCAGCTCGAACGGGTCGGGCAGGCGATTAAGGACGGCCTCGGCGCTTCGGTCGCGGGCTTCGAGATCGCGCACGGCGAGTTGACCGTGCACGCGGTTGCCGCCGACATGGTCAAGGTCGCGACCTTCCTGCGCGACGCCACCCCTTGCCAGTTTTCCTGCATCATCGATGTGACGGCAGTTGACTGGCCGCAGCGCGAGCAGCGCTTCGACGTGGTCTATCATTTCCTGTCGCCGCGGCTGAACCAGCGCGTGCGCGTCAAGGCGCAAACCGACGAGGTAACGCCGGTGCCCTCGATCATCGAGGTGTTCCGCGGCGCCGACTGGTTCGAGCGCGAGGCCTACGATCTCTACGGCGTGCTGTTCACCGGCCACCCGGACATGCGGCGCATCCTCACCGACTACGGTTTCGAGGGCCATCCTCTACGCAAGGATTTCCCGCTCACCGGCTTCGTCGAGGTGCGCTACGACGACGAGGAAAAGCGAGTCGTCTACGAGCCGGTGAAGCTGAACCAGGAATTCCGCACCTTCGATTTCCTCTCGCCCTGGGAAGGCACCGACTATGTGCTGCCCGGCGACGAGAAGGCCGAGAAGGGGTCGTGAGCATGAAGGAGACCCTGCACGCGGGCCTGACGCACACGTTCTCCTACACCGTGCCGGAGAACAAGACGGTACCGTTCACCTTTCCGGAATCGTCGATCATCGCGAGCATGCCGAAGGTGTTCGCCACCGGCTACATGATCGTGCTGATGGAATGGACCTGCGCGCAACTGATTGAGCCGTATTTCGATGAAGGCGAGGGCAGCGTCGGCACCCACGTCGACGTCAGCCACGCTGCGGCAACGCCGCCTGGCCTGAACGTCACGGTCGACGCGGAGCTCGCCGAAGTTCGCGGCCGCAAACTCATTTTCAAGGTCCGCGCCCACGACGGCATGGACCTGATCGGCGAGGGCCGCCACGAGCGGGTCGTTGTGAAGTGGGACAGCTTCAACGCCCGGGTGGCGGACAAGGCCAAGGCGGCAAGCGAAAAGGCGGCGAGGGAATTGGTGCACTGATGGCTGAAACCGCCTTACGAAACTTCACCATCAACTTCGGGCCGCAGCATCCGGCCGCGCACGGCGTGCTGCGCCTGGTGCTGGAGCTCGACGGCGAGATCGTCGATCGGGTCGACCCGCATATCGGCCTTCTGCATCGCGGCACCGAGAAGCTGATCGAGCACAAAACCTATCTGCAGGCAGTCGGCTATTTCGACCGGCTCGACTACGTCGCGCCCATGAACCAGGAGCATGCCTTCTGCCTGGCGGTGGAGAAGCTGCTCGACATCAAGGTGCCGTACCGCGCCCAGCTCATCCGCGTGCTCTATTCCGAGATCGGGCGCATTCTTTCGCATCTGCTCAACGTTACCACGCAGGCGATGGACGTCGGCGCGCTCACCCCGCCGCTGTGGGGCTTCGAGGAGCGCGAGAAGCTGATGGTGTTCTATGAGCGCGCTTCCGGCGCGCGCATGCACGCTAAGTTTTTCCGCCCCGGTGGCGTGCACCAGGATCTGCCCCCGGAATTGATCGACGACATCGAGGCCTTCTGCGATCCGTTCCTGCAGACGGTTCAGGACCTCGACGATCTGCTCACCGACAACCGTATCTTCAAGCAGCGCAACGTCGACATCGGCGTCGTCAGCCTGGAGGACGCCTGGAACTGGGGCTTCTCCGGCGTGATGGTGCGCGGCTCGGGCGCGGCCTGGGACCTGCGCCGCGCGCAGCCCTACGAGTGCTATTCCGAGCTCGACTTCCAGATCCCGGTTGGCAAGAACGGCGACTGCTACGACCGCTATCTCATCCGCATGGAGGAGATGCGCCAGTCGGCTCACATCATGAAGCAGTGCATCAAGAAGCTGCGCAGCAAGGAAGGCCAGGGGCCCGTCACCGTCGACGACCACAAGATCGTGCCGCCGCGGCGCGACGAGATGAAGCGCTCCATGGAAGCGCTCATCCATCACTTCAAGCTCTACACCGAGGGCTATCACGTGCCGGCCGGCGAGGTGTACGCCGCGGTCGAAGCGCCCAAGGGCGAGTTCGGCGTCTATCTCGTCTCCGACGGCACCAACAAGCCATATAAGTGCAAGATCCGCGCGCCGGGCTACGCCCATCTGAGCGCCATGGATTTCGTCACGAGAGGTCACATGCTCGCGGACGTCTCCGCCATCCTCGGCTCTCTCGATATCGTTTTCGGGGAGGTGGACCGATGAGCGTTCGCCGTCTCGCTCCCGCAGAGCTGCAGCCGAAGGAGTTCGCCTTCGACCGGGTCAATCTGATCTGGGCCAAGGAGCAGCTCGACAAGTATCCGGCCGGGCGCCAGGCCTCGGCGATCGTGCCGCTGTTGTGGCGCGCGCAGGAACAGGCCGGCGGCTGGCTGCCGGAATCTGCGATCCGGTATGTCGCGGATTTCCTCGGCATGGCGCATATCCGCGCGCTCGAGGTCGCCACCTTCTACACCATGTTCAACCTTGCGCCGGTTGGCAAAGTACACGTGCAGCTTTGCGGCACCACGCCGTGCCGCCTGCGCGGCGCCGACGAGTTGGAGAAGGTCTGTCGCAAGCGCATCGGCGAACATCAGATGGAAGTGACCGCGGACGGCCAATTCTCGTGGGTTGAGGTCGAGTGCCTGGGCGCCTGTGTGAATGCGCCGATGGTGCAGGTCGGCTCGGACTTTTACGAGGACCTCGACGCCGACAGCCTCAACAAGCTGCTCGACGAGTTCGCCGCCGGCAAGACGCCGACGCCGGGTCCGCAGATCGATCGCCAGCTGTCGGAGCCGGTCGGCGGCGCCACCACGCTCACCGATCCCGCGCTCTACGCCAATGAGGGCGCAGCCGCGCAGAAACCCAAGTCGGAAGCCACCAAGTCTGAAGCCAAAGGCAAGAAGCCGGCGGCCAAAGAGAAATCGAAATAGCCACGATGCTCGCTGACAAGGATCGCATCTTCACCAATCTCTACGGGCGCCACGACTGGGGCCTGAAGGGCGCGCGTGCGCGCGGCTCATGGGACGGCACCAAGGCGATCCTGGAGCGGGGCCGTGACGGCATCATCGACGAGATGAAGGCTTCGGGCCTGCGCGGCCGCGGCGGCGCCGGTTTCCCGACCGGCCTCAAGTGGTCGTTCATGCCCAAGAAGTCGGGCGGCCGCCCGCATTATCTCGTGGTCAACGCCGACGAGTCCGAGCCCGGCACCTGCAAGGACCGGGAGATCATGCGCAACGATCCGCATCTGCTGGTCGAGGGCTGCCTGATCGCTGGTTTCGCCATGGGCGCGAATGCCGGCTACATCTATGTGCGCGGCGAGTTCATCCGCGAGCGCGAGCGGCTCGAAGCGGCGGTCGAGGAAGCCTACGCCGCCAAGCTGATCGGCAAGAACAACGTCCACGGCTGGGACTTCGACCTTTACGTCCACCACGGTGCCGGCGCCTATATCTGCGGTGAAGAGACGGCGCTGTTGGAGAGCCTCGAAGGCAAGAAGGGCATGCCGCGGCTGAAGCCGCCGTTCCCGGCCAATGTCGGGCTCTATGGCTGCCCGACTACGGTCAACAACGTGGAATCGATCGCGGTCGCGCCGACAATCATGCGGCGCGGCGCTTCCTGGTTCTCCTCGTTCGGCAACCCGAACAATGTCGGCACCAAGCTCTTCTGCATCTCCGGCCACGTGAACAAGCCGTGCAACGTGGAAGAGGCGATGGGCATCACCTTCCGCGAGCTGATCGAGACCCACGCCGGCGGCGTGCGCGGCGGCTGGGACAATCTCAAGGCGGTCATCCCCGGCGGCTCGTCGGTGCGCATGGTGCCGGCCGAGCAGATCATCGACACGCCGATGGAATTCGACAGCCTGATGAAGCTCAAGTCCGGTCTCGGCACCGCGGCCGTCATCGTGATGGACAAGTCGACCGACCTGATCCGCGCCGTCGCGCGCCTGTCCTATTTCTACAAGCACGAGAGCTGCGGCCAGTGCACGCCGTGCCGCGAGGGCACCGGCTGGATGTGGCGTGTGCTATCTCGCATGGCCGAGGGCCGCGCTCAGAAGCGCGAGATCGACATGCTGATGGAGGTCACCAAGCAGGTCGAGGGTCACACGATCTGCGCGCTCGGCGACGCCGCTGCGTGGCCGATCCAGGGCCTGATTACCCATTTCCGTCACGAGATCGAAGATCGCATCGATCAGTACACCCGCCACGCCGACGACGAAGGCGTGCGCGATCCGGAACCGGTGGCGGCCGAATGAGCTATGAGAACACAGGCCTGCGTTGCCGTAACTGCCGATTCTGGTGGCCGTTGCAGGACGACCAGCCGAACGCCGTGCATTTGCGCGAGCACGCGACCCGCGGGCAGTGCCGGTGCCACGCGCCGCCGGCGGGCTCGGTCGAATTGGAATGGCCGATCGTCAAGCGGGACGACTGGTGCGGGGAGCATTCTCATGTCGAATTCTGATCCCGCCACCCATATGGCCACGCGCCATCTCGCGGAATTCAACATCGCGCGCATCCGCTATCCGCTCGACGACCCGCGCATGGCCGAGTTCGTCGATAACGTCGAGCGCGTCAACAAGCTGGCCGAGCAGATCGAGGGTTTCGTTTGGCGGTCGCAGGACGAGAGCGGCAACGCCATGAACATGCGGGTCTATGACGATCCAGCCATCCTGCCGAACTTGACGGTGTGGGAAAACGTTGAGGCGCTGGAGCGCTTCGTGTGGCAGACCGTGCACCGGCGCTTCTACGGCCGCCGCGAGCAATGGTTTGCGCCGCTTGACGGTCCGCCGATGGTGTTGTGGTGGGTGCCGGCGGGCCATCGGCCGTCTATGCAAGAGGGGGTCGACCGGCTGGACCATCTGAAGGCCCACGGGCCGAGCGATGACGCGTTCAGCTGGGAAAGCGTTCCGGCGGCGAAACACTGGCGCACGGCGCGTTGCGGTACGACAAGCGAGCATGCGGCATGACAAAAATCATCGTCGACGGCAAAGAGATCGAGGTCGCCCCGGAGCTGACGCTGCTCCAGGCCTGCGAGGCAGCGGGCGCGGAAGTGCCGCGCTTCTGCTTCCACGAGCGGTTGTCGATCGCCGGCAACTGCCGCATGTGCCTGATCGAAGTGAAGGGCGGACCGCCCAAGCCGGTGGCGTCCTGCGCCATGAACGTGCGCGACTTGCGGCCCGGCCCGAACGGCGAAGCGCCTCAGATGTTCACCAAGTCGCCGATGGTGAAGAAGGCGCGCGAAGGGGTGATGGAGTTCCTGCTCATCAATCATCCGCTCGATTGCCCGATCTGCGACCAGGGCGGCGAGTGCGACCTGCAAGACCAAGCCATGGCCTATGGCGCGGACGCCTCGCGCTTCGCCGAGAACAAGCGCGCGGTCGAGGACAAATACATCGGCCCGCTGGTCAAGACCGTCATGACGCGCTGCATCCAATGCACGCGCTGTATCCGCTTTGCCAGCGAAGTCGCCGGTGTGCCGGAGCTGGGCGCCATCGGCCGCGGCGAGGACATGGAGATCACGACCTACCTCGAGCACGCCATGACCTCGGAGCTGCAGTCGAACGTGGTCGATCTGTGCCCGGTCGGCGCGCTCACCTCCAAGCCCTACGCCTTCATGGCGCGCTCCTGGGAGCTGACCAAGACCCAGTCGATCGACGTCATGGACGCCGTCGGCTCGGCGATCCGCGTCGACACCCGTGGCCGCGAGGTGATGCGCATCCTGCCGCGCGCCAACGAGGACGTGAACGAGGAGTGGATCTCCGACAAGACCCGCCATGTGGTCGACGGCCTGCGCACGCAGCGGCTCGACCAGCCCTATGTGCGTGACAACGGCCGCCTGCGGCCGGCGACGTGGCAGGAGGCTTTCGCGGTCATCGCCGCCAAGGTGAAGGGCGCGAGCGGTTCGCGCATCGGCGCGCTCGCCGGCCAGCTTGCGGCCACCGAGGAGATGTTCGCGCTCAAAGGCCTGATGGCAGCGCTCGGCAG
The DNA here is from genome assembly GCA_963822085.1 of uncultured Pseudomonadota bacterium. Lineage (GTDB taxonomy): Bacteria > Pseudomonadota > Alphaproteobacteria > Rhizobiales > Xanthobacteraceae > Pseudolabrys. Next base: position 145,436 of record CAWGGL010000025.1, on the reverse strand, counting down.
CGCCAACACGGACGCGCGCTATCCCGGCTCGCCGCTGCATCCGCAGTTCGGCCGTGCCGGCTACTTGTTCAATTCGACCATCGCCGGCATCGAAGACGCCGACGCCATCATGCTGATCGGCACCAATCCGCGCAAAGAGGCGGCCGTTCTCAACGCCCGCATCCGCAAGCGCTATCTCAAGGGCGAGGTGCTCATCGGCCTGGTCGGCGAGAAGGCCGACCTGACATACCCCTACAACTATCTCGGCGCCGGCCCCGAGAGCCTGGCGCAGTTCAGCGAGCATCCTCCGGCGCAGAAGGAAAAGCCGATGTTCATCATCGGCCAGGGCGCGCTCAATCGGCCCGACGGCGCTGCCGTGCTTTCGATGGCCGCCAAGGCCGCGCTGTCGCTCGGCGTCGTCAAGGACGGCTGGAACGGCTTCAACATCCTGCACACCGAGGCGGGGCTTGCCGGCGCGCTCGATGTCGGCTTCGTGCCGGGCGAGGGTGGACTCGATACCGCCGCCATGCTCAAGCCGAACGCGCTCGATCTCCTGTTGCTGCTCGGGGTCGACGAGGTCGATGTGCCGGCGGGCGCTTTTGTCGTCTACATCGGCACCCACGGCGACCGTGGCGCCCATCGCGCCGACGTCATCCTGCCGGGCGCGGCCTATCCGGAAAAGTCCGCAACCTACGTCAACACCGAAGGCCGCGTGCAGATGGCCGAACGTGCCGGCTTCCCGCCGGGCGACGCCCGCGAGGACTGGGCGATCCTGCGCGCGCTGTCGGGAGCGCTCGGCTGCACGCTGCCATACAATTCGCTCGGGCAACTGCGCCAAGCAATGTTCGCCGCGCATCCGCATCTCATGCGCATTGGCGAGATCGCGGCGGGCGACGCCGGCGCCATCGAGGCGCTCGCCAAGCTCGGCGGCACGCCGGACAAGGCGCCGTTCGCCTCGGCGGTGGGCGATTTCTATATGACCAATGCGATCGCGCGCGCGTCAGCCATCATGGCGGAATGCGCAGGCCTGGCGAACGCGGCCACCAAGACGGCGGCGGAGTAGCGGACGATGGATTTCTTTTGGACCTATCTCTGGCCTCTGATCATCATGGTGGCGGAGTCTGTGCTGCTGCTGGTCATTCTGCTGGTGGCGATCGCTTATATTCTGCTCGCCGACCGCAAGATCTGGGCCGCTGTGCAGCTCCGCCGCGGCCCCAACGTGGTCGGGCCGTGGGGCCTGTTCCAGTCCTTCGCCGACATGCTCAAGTTCGTATTCAAGGAGCCGGTGATCCCTGCCGGCGCCAACAAGGGCGTGTTCCTGCTGGCGCCGCTGGTCACCTGCGTGCTGGCGCTTGCCGCCTGGGCGGTGATTCCGGTCAACGCCGGCTGGGTGATCGCCAACATCAATGTGGGCATCCTCTACGTCTTCGCTATCTCCTCGCTGATGGTCTACGGCATCATCATGGCGGGCTGGGCGTCGAACTCGAAATACCCGTTCCTGGCCGCGCTGCGCTCGGCGGCGCAGATGGTGTCCTACGAAGTCTCCATCGGCTTCGTCATCATTACTGTGCTGCTGTGCGCCGGCTCGCTCAATCTCTCCAAGATCGTCGAAGCACAGAACGGCCCCTACGGCGTGTTCTCGTGGTATTGGCTGCCGCTGTTGCCGATGTTCGTGGTGTTCTTCATCTCGGCGCTGGCGGAGACCAACCGCCCGCCTTTCGACCTGGTCGAAGCGGAATCGGAGCTCGTCGCCGGCTTCATGGTTGAATACGGCTCGACCCCGTACATGATGTTCATGCTCGGCGAATATGTCGCCATTGGCACCATGTGCGCCATGGGCACCATCTTGTTCCTGGGCGGCTGGCTGTCGCCGATCCCGTACGTCCCCTTCACCTGGGTGCCGGGGGTGATCTGGTTCGTGCTGAAGGCGTTCTTCCTGTTCTTCCTGTTCGCCATGGCCAAGGCCATGGTGCCGCGCTATCGCTACGACCAGTTGATGCGGCTCGGCTGGAAAGTGTTTCTGCCGTTGTCGCTGGCCATGGTGGTGATCGTCGCGGCCGTCCTGCAATACGGCGGTCTCGCGACCGCCGCGGTGATGAAGTGAGCCGATCATGAGACTGGATCGCGCAGCGAAATCCATCTTCCTGAAGGAGTTCGTGTCCGGCTTCGTGCTGGCCATGCGCTACTTCTTCAGGCCGAAGGCGACGCTCAACTATCCCTTCGAAAAGGGGCCGATCAGCCCGCGCTTCCGCGGCGAGCATGCGCAACGCCGCTATCCCAACGGCGAGGAGCGCTGCATCGCCTGCAAGCTGTGCGAGGCGATCTGTCCGGCGCAGGCCATCACCATCGAAGCCGGCCCGCGCCGCAACGACGGCACGCGGCGCACCACCCGCTACGACATCGACATGGTGAAGTGCATCTACTGCGGCCTGTGCCAGGAGGCCTGCCCGGTGGACGCCATCGTGGAGGGGCCGAACTTCGAATTCGCCACCGAGACGCGCGAGGAGCTCTACTACGACAAGGAGCGCCTGCTCGCCAACGGCGATCGCTGGGAGCGCGAGATCGCGCAGAACATCGCGCTCGACGCGCCGTACAGGTAAGCAGCCGATGATCGTGACAGCCATTTTCTTCTATATCTTCGCCGGTATCTGCGTGGCGAGCGCCTTCATGGTGATTGCCTCGCGCAATCCGGTGCATTCGGTGCTCTTCCTCATCCTCGCCTTCGTGAACGCGGCCGGCTTGTTCGTGATGATGGGCGCCGAGTTCCTGGCGATGATCCTGATCGTGGTCTACGTCGGCGCCGTCGCCGTGCTGTTCCTGTTCGTCGTCATGATGCTCGACGTCGACTTCGCCGCGCTCAAGGAAGGCGCGCTGCAATACCTGCCGGTCGGCGTCGTCATCGGCGGCATCTTCCTCGCCGAACTGCTGCTGGTGGTCGGTGCCTGGACAATGGGCCCCGGTGTGCCGCATGCCATCGCCGCGCCGATCCCGGCCGACATAACCAATACCGAGGCCATCGGCCGCGTGCTCTATACGAACTACGTCTATTTCTTTGAAATAGCGGGGCTCGTGCTGCTGGTCGCCATGGTCGGCGCCATCGTGCTGACACTCCAACACAAGCCGGAAGCCAAGCGGCAGAAGATCAGCGAGCAGGTCGCGCGCGACAAGACGGCGATCGAGCTTCACACCGTGCGGCCGGGACAGGGCCTGGGAGGCGGCGCATGACCATCGGGCTCGGCCATTATCTTTCCGTTGCCGCGATCCTGTTCACGCTCGGGATCTTCGGCATCTTCCTGAACCGTAAGAACGTGATCGTCATCCTGATGTCGATCGAGCTCATCCTGCTCGCGGTCAACATCAACCTGGTGGCGTTCTCCACCCATCTCGGCGACATCGTCGGCCAGATTTTTGCGCTGCTGGTGCTCACGGTGGCGGCGGCGGAAGCGGCCATCGGTTTGGCGATCCTGGTGGTGTTCTACCGCAATCGCGGCTCCATCGCGGTCGAAGACATCAATACGATGAAAGGCTAGGGCAGGGACTATGTATCAGGCGATCGTCTTCCTGCCGCTGCTCGGCGCCATCCTGGCGGGCATCATCGCGCTCGCCGGCGCCGCCGCCCGTTTCCCGGGTGAGGGGCCGTCCGGCCTCGACGACCATGGTGCCGGTCACGGCGCGGCCCATCACGCGGAAGAGCACCATCACGAGGCCGGCGCGCACGACGACCATCATGGCCCCACGGAGCCTGCGGCCGCTGGCTCGCGCATGACGGAGGTGATCACCACTACCTTCCTGATGATCTCGTTCGTCCTGTCGTGGATCGCCTTTGTGCAGGTCGGCTTCGGCCATCACACCGCGCGGGTGGAGATCTTCCCGTGGATCGTGTCCGGCGGCCTCACCATCGACTGGGCGCTGCGCGTCGATACGCTCACCGCCGTGATGCTGGTGGTGGTCACCACCGTGTCGGCGTTAGTGCATCTTTATTCCATCGGCTATATGGCCGACGACCCGTACCGGCCGCGCTTCTTCGGCTATCTGTCGTTCTTCACCTTCGCCATGCTGATGCTGGTGACGTCCGACAACCTGGTGCAGCTCTTCTTCGGCTGGGAAGGGGTGGGGCTCGCGAGCTACCTGTTGATCGGCTTCTGGTACCGGAAGCCGTCCGCCTATGCCGCCGCCATCAAGGCTTTCGTGGTCAACCGCGTCGGCGACTTCGGCTTTGCACTCGGCATTTTCGCTCTCTTTATGATGACCGGGTCGGTCGCCTACGACACGGTGTTCGCGGCGGCGCCCTCGCTTGTGCACAAGAGCATTCCGGTCTTCGGCTGGCATCCGGAGGCAATCACGGTCATCTGCCTGTTGCTGTTCATGGGCGCCATGGGCAAGTCGGCGCAGTTTCTGCTGCACACCTGGCTGCCGGACGCCATGGAAGGCCCGACGCCGGTCTCGGCGCTCATCCACGCCGCCACCATGGTGACCGCCGGCGTGTTCATGGTGGCGCGGCTGTCGCCACTGTTTGAGCTGTCGCCGGACGCGCAGACCTTCGTCATGTTCATCGGCGGCACCACCGCGGTGTTTGCGGCGACGATCGGCCTGGTGCAGAACGACATCAAGCGGGTGATCGCCTATTCGACCTGTTCGCAGCTCGGCTACATGTTCATCGCCATGGGCGCGGGCGCCTATTCGATCGGCATGTTCCACTTGTTCACCCACGCGTTCTTCAAGGCGCTCCTGTTCCTTGGCTCGGGCTCGGTCATCATCGCGATGCATCACGAGCAGGACATGCGCAAGATGGGCGGCCTTAAGGACCGCATCCCGCTCACCTATGCGTCGATGGTCATCGGGGGACTGGCGCTGACCGGCTTTCCGCTCACCGCCGGCTATTACTCCAAGGACGCCATCATCGAGGCCGCCTATGCGGGCCACAACCCGATGGCCATGTACGGCTATGCTTGCGGCGTGTTCGCGGCGCTGCTGACCTCGTTCTACACGTGGCGACTGATCTTCATGACTTTCCACGGCGAGCCGCACGACCGCCAGCACTGGCGCGACGCCCGCGAGAGTCCGCTCACCATGCTGATCCCGCTCGGCGTCCTGTCGTTCGGCGCGCTGTTTGCGGGCTTTGCGTTGCACTCCGTGTTCATCGGCAAGGGCGTCGAGGGCTTCTTCGGTCACGCCCTGTTCTTCGGCGCGAGCAACCACGTGATGGAGAACATGGAGCTGATGCCGAAGCTGCTCACCTTCCTGCCCACGCTGATGATGGTGATCGGCTTCCTGGTCGCCTGGCTGTTCTACATCCGCCGGCCCGACCTGCCGGCCGAGCTCGCGCGCCAGCACCAGCCGCTCTACCAGTTCCTGCTCAACAAGTGGTACTTCGACGAGCTCTATGACGCGATCTTCGTGCGTCCGGTGAAGTGGCTCGGCTACACCCTTTGGAAGGGCGGCGACGGCTGGCTGATCGACGGTTTCGGGCCGGACGGTGTCTCCGCGCGCGTGCTCGACGTGACGCGCAACGTCGTCCGACTGCAGACCGGCTACCTCTATCACTACGCTTTCGCCATGCTGATCGGCGCGGCCTTGTTCATCACCTGGTTCATGTTCGCGGTGCACTGAAGGCTCGCAGGAAACAACGCTTATGAATTGGCCGATCCTTTCCGTCACGACCTTCCTGCCGCTGCTCGGCGCGCTGCTCATCGTGCTGATGGCGCGCGGCGACAGCCCGGTCGCCAAGGGCACTGCGCGCTGGATCGCGCTGTGGACCACGCTCATCACGTTTGCCATCTCGCTGCTGATGGTCTGGCACTTCGACCCGTCGTCGTCGGAGTTCCAGTTCGTCGAGAAGCACGAATGGCTGGGGGTGGCCTCCTACCACATGGGCGTGGACGGCATTTCGCTGCCCTTCGTCATTCTCACCACAGCGCTGATGCCGATCTGCATCCTGGCGAGCTGGACCTCGGTGCAGAAGCGGGTGAAGGAATACATGATTGCGTTTCTGGTGCTGGAAACGCTGATGGTCGGCACCTTTTCCGCGCTCGACCTGGTGCTGTTCTATCTGTTCTTCGAGGGCGGCCTGATCCCGATGTTCCTGATCATCGGCATCTGGGGCGGTCCGCGCCGGGTCTACGCCAGTTTCAAGTTCTTCCTCTACACTCTGCTCGGCTCGGTGCTGATGCTGCTCGCCATCATGGCGATGTACTGGAGCGCCGGCACCACCGACATCACGGTGCTCTTGCGCCATGGCTTCCCGGTCGGCTTGCAGAAATGGGCGTGGTTCGCCTTCTTCGCCTCTTTCGCGGTGAAGATGCCGATGTGGCCGGTGCACACCTGGCTGCCGGATGCGCACGTTGAAGCGCCGACCGCGGGCTCGGTCGTCCTCGCCGCCATCCTTCTGAAGATGGGCGGCTACGGCTTCCTGCGGTTTTCGTTGCCCATGTTCCCGGCGGCGAGCCACGATTTTGCGCCGCTGATCTTCACGCTTTCGGTCGTCGCCATCGTCTACACCTCGCTGGTGGCGCTGATGCAGCAGGACTTGAAGAAGCTGATTGCCTATTCATCGGTGGCGCACATGGGCTTCGTCACCATGGGTATCTTTGCGGCCACCACCCAAGGCGTTTCCGGCGGCATCTTCCAGATGATCTCGCACGGCCTCGTCTCGGGCGCGCTGTTCCTTTGCGTGGGCGTGGTCTACGACCGCATGCATACGCGCGAGATCGCCGTCTACGGCGGCCTGGTGAACCGCATGCCGGTTTACGCTGCGATCTTCATGCTCTTTACTATGGCGAATGTGGGCCTACCGGGGACCTCCGGTTTCGTGGGCGAGTTCCTGTCGCTGCTCGGCACCTTCCGGGTCAACACCTCGGTCGCCACCATCGCCACGCTGGGCGTCATCCTGTCGGCCTGCTATGCGCTGTGGCTCTACCGCAAGATCATCTTCGGGCCGCTCAAGCCTGCGATGGAAGGCATCAAGGACATCGGCTGGCGCGAGGGGCTGATCTTCGCGCCGCTGGTTGCGTTGACCATCCTGTTCGGGATCGCGCCTAACCTGGTGCTGAACATGTCGGCGGCCTCAGTCGACCATCTGCTCGTCCGCTACGAGCAGGGGGTCAAAGCCGCGCAAGCCGAAGAGGCCGCCGCCAAGCTGGCGCAGACGGCTGGTCCAACCGCCCGCGAAGTCAAAATCGTGAGTGTCGCCCGATGAACGAAATCACCACCCTTCACGGGCTGATGCCGATCCTGCCGGAGCTGGTGCTCGCGCTCGGCGCCCTGGTGCTGCTGATGATCGGCGCCGCCGGCGGCGAGCGCAATTCAGGCTTCGTCAACGGCCTCGCCATCCTGGTGCTTGTCGGCGCCGGCGGGGTGCTGCTGGCGCTGCCGGCCGGGCGCTACACCATGTTCGGCGGCAGTTTCGTGCTCGACGACTACGCGCGGTTTTTGAAAATTCTGGCGCTTGTCGGCTCGGCCGGCGCGCTGCTGCTGTCGCTGGACTATCTCAAGCTCGAGAAGCAGCAGAAGTTCGAATACGGCACGCTGTTTCTGCTCTCGACGCTCGGCATGATGCTGCTGATTTCGGCGGCTGACCTGATCGCGCTTTATCTCGGGCTCGAGCTGATGTCGCTCGCGCTCTACGTCGTCGCCGCGTTCAACCGCGACAGCGCCAAGTCGACGGAAGCGGGCTTGAAATATTTCGTGCTGGGCGCGCTGTCCTCCGGCATGCTGCTCTACGGCGCGTCGCTGGTCTACGGCTTCACCGGCACCATCAGTTTCGCCGGCATCGCCAAGGCGACCCATGCCGGCGCCAGCATCGGCCTGGTGTTCGGGCTGGTGTTCATGTTCGTCGGCTTCTGCTTCAAGATCTCGGCGGTGCCGTTCCACATGTGGACGCCGGACGTCTACGAGGGCGCGCCGACGCCGGTCACGGCTTTCTTCGCCTCGGCGCCGAAGGTCGCCGGTATCGCCATCTTCGTGCGCGCGAGCATGATGGCGTTTCCGGGCATCGCTCACGAATGGCAGCAGATCCTGACCTTCGTCTCCATCGCCTCCATGGCGCTCGGCGCCTTCGCGGCCATCGGTCAGCACAATATCAAGCGGCTGCTCGCCTATTCGTCGATCGGCCACATGGGTTACGCGTTGGTTGGGCTCGACGCCGACAGCATGCAGGGCGTGCAGAGCGTGCTGATCTACATGAGCGTCTATGTGTCGATGACGCTCGGCGTGTTTGCGGTGGTTCTGGCGATGCGCCGGGATGGCAAGTCGGTCGAGGAGATCGCCGATCTCGCGGGGCTCTCGCGCACGCACCCCACGATGGCGTTCTTCCTGGCGGCGCTCTTGTTCTCGCTGGCGGGCATTCCGCCGCTGGCCGGCTTCTTCGCCAAGTTCTACGTATTCCTGGCCGCCATTAATGCCGGGCTTTACGCTCTGGCTGTGGTCGGCGTGCTGACCAGCGTGGTCGGCGCCTACTACTATCTGGCCATCGTCAAGACCATGTACTTCGACGAGCCGGTGCCCGGCTTCCGGCCGATGCCGATATCGCTGCGCTTCGTGCTCGGCGTGGCGGGGCTGCTCAACTTGTTGTTCTTCGCCTATCCGGCGCCGTTGATCGGCGCGGCCACCGTGGCGGCGAAGTCGTTGTTCTGACGGTCAGGCGTCGGGTCGCGTGGTCGATAGGATCACGCACCACGAAAACGGAATGAACCGCGAAGCCACGGGCCTGGCGGGGGCCCGGCACAAACATTACGAGACGCTCGGCTCCACCAATGCCGAGGCGCTGGCGCTCGCGCGTGCCGGCGAGCGCGGGCCGTTGTGGATCACGGCCGCGACGCAGACGGCTGGCCGCGGCCGCCGCGGCCGCGCCTGGGTGTCCAAGCCCGGCAACCTCTACGCCACGTTACTTCTCACCGAGCCGTCGCCGCCCGCGCTGGCCGCACAGCTGTCGTTCGTCGCCGCGTTGGCGCTGCATGACGCGGTAGCGCGTTGCGCCCCGCAGCTCGGGCCGGCGCTGAAGGTGAAATGGCCGAACGATCTGCTGCTGGGGCTCAAGAAGCTTGCCGGCATCCTGATCGAAGGCGAGAACGCGCCGGCGCTCACGGTCGTCATCGGCATCGGCGTCAACTGTGCGCACCATCCGGACGACACCGCCTTTCCCGCCACCGACCTCGCCGCCGCCGGCGCTCTTGTTTCGCCTGAGCAGATGATCGTGGCGCTGGCCGAGGCCATGCAGCGCCGCCTGACGCAATGGGCGCGCGGGGAGGGGTTCGCCGCCATCCGCGCCGACTGGCTCAAGCGTGCCGCTGGCTTGGGGGAGGAGGTGCACGTGCGGCTGCCGGAGCGCGAGTTCTCCGGGCTATTCCAGGGGCTCGACGATAACGGGCGTCTCCTGGTCCAACAGGCCGGTGTGGTCACGCCAGTGACCGCCGGCGAAGTGTTCGGCTTTGGAGGCATCTCCTAATGGCGCAAGGTGCGCAGGAACTGGTATTCGCGCCGCTCGGCGGCGTCGGCGAGATCGGCATGAATCTCGCGATCTACGGTCTCGGTGACCAGCGCCGCCGCGAATGGCTGGCGGTCGATTGCGGCGTGTCGTTCGCGGCGGAAGAGCACTTGCCGGGCGTGGACCTGATCCTGCCCGACATCCGTTTCCTCGAGGCGGAGCGCAAGAACCTCCACGGCATCGTGCTCACTCACGCCCACGAGGACCATTTCGGCGCGCTTTTGGAGCTGTGGCCGAAGCTGAAGGTGCCTGTCTATGCCACGCCGTTTTCGGCCGCGCTGTTGCGCGCCAAATGCGCCGGCGAGCCGGGCGCGCCCGATATTCCGGTCACCATCGTCGACCGTGGTAGCCGGTTTCAGGTAGGCCCCTTCGACATCGAACTCGTCACCATGACGCATTCGATCCCCGAGACGAATGCGCTCATCCTCCGCACGCCGCGCGGCACCGTGCTGCACACCGGCGACTGGAAGATCGACCCGAAGCCTATCCTCAACGATCCGACTGACGAGAAGAAACTGCGTGCCCTCGGGCAGGAAGGCTGCCTGGCGCTGATCGGCGATTCCACCAACGCGGTGCGCGAGGGCACGTCGCCGTCGGAGAGCGATATCGCCGCCGTCCTGACCGAACTGATCAAGTCGGCGCCGCGCCGGGTGGCGGTCACCACTTTCGCCTCCAATGTGGGGCGCCTGCGCGCGGTGGCGGACGCCGCCCGCGCCGCCGACCGCGAGGTGGTGCTGATCGGTCGCGCCATGGAGCGCATCGTGCAGATCGCGCGCGAGACCGGCCATTTCGATGGCGTGCAGCCATTCCGGTCCACCGACGCCTACGGCTACCTGCCGCCCGACAAGGTGGTGGCGTTGTGTACCGGCAGCCAGGGCGAGCCGCGCGCCGCGCTCGCCCGCATCGCCGAGGACCAGCACCCGGACGTGACGCTGTCGAAGGGCGACCGCGTCATCTATTCCGCGCGCACCATTCCCGGCAACGAGAAGGCGGTCGGTCGTATCATCAATGCGCTGATCGAGCAGGGCGTCGAGGTTATCACCGACCGCACCCACATGGTGCACGTCTCCGGCCATCCGCGCCGCGGCGAGCTGGAAGCGCTGATCGGCTGGGTCCGGCCGCAAATGCTGGTGCCGGTGCACGGTGAGGCGCTTCACCTGCATGAGCACGCCAATCTCGCGCGCAATCTCGGCATCAAGCAGGTTCTGAAGTGCCGCAACGGCGACCTCTTGCGGCTGGCGCCGTCGCCCGGGCTGATCGATGAAGTGCCCGCCGGCCGCGTCTACAAGGACGGCCGTCTGCTGGTGGACTCCCAGCAGCGCACCGTCGCCGACCGCCGGCGGCTCAGCTTTGCCGGCGCCATCTCGGTGGCGCTGGCGCTCACCGCCAAGGGCGAGATGGTCGGCGACCCGGAGGTCGATCTCATCGGCATCCCCGAGCGTGACCGCGCCGGTGACCGTATGGAAGATGTGGTCTACGACGCGGTGCTCGATACTTTCGAAAGCTTGCCGCGCGGCCGCCGCCGCGATCCCGACAGCGTGGGCGAGGCAATCCGCCGCGGCGTGCGTTCGGCGGTCGCAAACCGCTGGGGCAAAAAGCCCATGTGCCATGTGCACGTGCTGGCGGTATGATCGCCGCAGCCGGAGCGTTCAGCAGAGGAAACAAATGATCGGCCGTCTCAATCACGTCGCCATCGCTGTCAACGACATTGCCAAGGCAAGCAAGGTCTACAAGGATACGCTTGGCGCGGAGGTCTCCGAGAAGGTGCCGCAGCCCGACCACGGCGTCTCCACCGTGTTCATCACGCTGCCCAACACCAAGATCGAGCTGCTGGAGCCGCTCGGTGAGAACTCGCCGATCGCCAAGTTCCTCAAGCGCAACCCGGACGGCGGCATCCATCACATCTGCTACGAGGTCGACGACATCCGCGCCGCCCGCGATACGCTCAAGGCGCAAGGGGCACGCGTGCTCGGCGACGGCGAGCCTAAGATCGGCGCCCACGGCAAGCCGGTGCTGTTCCTGCATCCGAAGGATTTCTGCGGGACGCTGGTCGAACTCGAGCAGGCGTGACGCGCCATGCACATTAGCACCGGCGTTGCGGTCGCGATCTATTTCGTCCTGTGGTGGCTGTCGTTGCTCGTCGTGATGCCCTGGGGCACGCACAGCCAGGATGAAAGCGGCGACGTCGCGCCTGGCACCGAACCCGGCGCGCCGGCGATTCACTTGATCAAGAGCAAGCTGATCTGGGCGACGGTGGTCGCCACGGTACTGTTCGTGATCCTGTGGGCGGTCTACGCCTCCGGCCTCATCCCGCCCGACGTGATCTGGGCGATCGATAGCCCGCGCCGCTAGAGGATTTCCGGGCGAAGCGGGCACCGGTTCGCCGTCCGGAAGAAGAATTTAGACCGGCATCTCAACCGGGTGACACAAAAAAAGAGCAGGGCTTCGTGCCCTGCTCATCGCGTCGTCATGTCCTTAAGCCTTGACTCTTATCGCCCAAGTTCGCCGGGACTCGCCCAAGCTCCCTTAAGTCGCTTTTTCGGTTCGCGCGTTTTGCGCTTGCCGCTTTTGAGGTCGAGGCGGCTGCGTTTGCCGCGCCAAGGACTCGCTTCCCTCCCAGACTTGGACCGCACGCAGGAGTGGGGTTTCTAAGCGACCCACGATCTCCATCCACACGGACAAACAAAGGCTAGCTCAACGCGTGGGCGCTGTCATCACTAAAACGACATGACGTTGTCGTTCGAGGGCCGTACATAGAAATTTTTGTTCGCCAGGTTGCAATTTTTCGCCGGAAGGTTGCGCGTGCGCGTCCATCCATCACCGCTGCCGTCATTTTAGGCGTGGCGCGGTCATGGGCAATGATGAGCAATATTTCCACGCCAACGTGGTGGACAATCACTGCGGTCTCTCGGACTATACCGATGATTGTATAATCGTTAAGACGCACGCTGTGCTTTCGCGGCCCCGCTTTGCAGCCCCAGTGCGGGTTAAGTCAACCTTCACCATTGGCCACTTAGGGTAAATCGAATCTGAACGCGTCGGCTCAGCCGGTTCTGGTCGCCACCACGAAAGCTGCCCTGTTGCCGGCAGCGCCAACGGGGAAAGCGTTCTCAATGTGCGGAATTGCCGTCGCTATCGATTGGCCCGACGCCGAACTCACCGTCGAAAAACTCATCCAGCGTATCCTCCATCGCGGTGACGTGACCGATCCGTTGCTGGTGCCGCGGCCGAACACCGCCATGGGCACGCGCCGTCTGCGCATCGTCGATGCGGCACACGCCGTGCAGCCGCAACTTTCGTTCGACGGCCAACTGGCGATTTCGTTCAACGGCGAGATCTATAACCACGACGACCTGCGGAGCGATCTCTGCGGCCTCGGTGTCGAGTTCAAGACCGAGTCCGACACCGAAGTGCTGGCCAATGCCTTGCAGGTCTGGGGTTATGGCGCGCTCGAACGCATCGTCGGCATGTACGCTTTCGTGGCGCTCGACGTTAAGACCGGTCAGTTCCTCGCCGCGCGCGATCCCTTCGGCGTCAAGCCGCTCTACGTCATGCAGTCGGCGACCGGCTTCCTGTTCTGCTCGGAGATGCGCCCGCTGCTCGACACGGTCGAGAGCGGCGACGTCATGCTGCTGCCGCCGGGCTACGCGCTGTCGCGCAAGACGGTCGCGCGCTTTAATTCGCCGGTCTATCCGCGCCGCGACGAACCGCGCGCCAACGACCTCAAGGCGCTCGACAAGATTCTCGCCGACGCGGTGGCGCGCCGCATGCCGCCGGGGCTGCCGGTGGCGACCCTGTTTTCTGGCGGCATCGACTCCACGCTCATTGCCCATTACACGCAGCGTTTCCGCCCCGAAGCGCCGGGCTATTTCGTCGGCGGTCCCGAAGCGCCGGACTATCCGTTTGCCGCGGCTTATGCCGAGCGCAGCGGGCTCGATCTGCGCACGGTGCCGTTCGATCCCGAGAGCGACGCCACTTTCGCGATGATCGACGAGGTGGTCGCGGTCACCGAATCCTTCGAGCCCAACATGATCCGCCCCGCGGTGTGCGCGCTCAAGGTTTCCGAGCGCATGCACAACGACGGCTTCCGCGTGGCGCTGTGCGGGGAGGGCGCCGACGAGCTGTTCGCCGGCTATCCGCCGCTCGAGATCGCTTTCGCGCAAGGGAAAGCCGAGGGCGCGCCGATCCGCGACGAGGTGCTTAGCCTCATGCACCGCGTCAGCCTGCAGCGGGTCGACCGCACCTCCATGCGCTATCAGCTCGAGGTGCGCGAGCCCTTCCTCGATCCGGCCGTCGTCAACTATGCGCTGAACATCGATGCCAGCGATCTGGTGCGCATCGTCGACGGCATGCCGGTCGGCAAGTCACCGCTGCGCGACCTCTACGACCTTTATCCCGACGAATTGCCGACCAAGATCCGCAACCGCAGCAAGATGCCCTTTGACGGCGGCGCCGGCCTCGATGTCAGCCCGCAGAACTCGTCCTGGAAGCGGCGCTTCGAGGAACTCGTTTCGAACAGCGAACTGGCAGACGGCCAGCGCGAATTCGCCGACTACAACATCCAGTCCAAGGAAGAGCTCTATTACATCCGCAAGCTCAGCGGAGCGATGGACATCAAGCGGGTGCCGCATTTGCGCGACCGCGCCTGGATTTCCTTCCCCGTCATGCAGCACATGGAAAAGCTGAAGGCCTACGCGCATTTCAGCTTGTAGGCGGGCCTCCCCAAAACCGTCATTCCGGGACGGCGCGTAAGCGCCGGACCTGGAATCCAGAGCCGTTTCCCGAGCATTGCCCTATCGTCCTGGATCCCGGGCTCGGTCGCTGGCGCCTCGGAATGACCGGGAGAGGCGGCATCCCGGAATGACGGGCGAGGGGCCCCGCCTGCCGCCCCTTGTCTTTTCCCGGCCGATCCGCTTTGTCTCGGGCCCCTAGAGCCTTTGAACCTAGAGCCCTCGAACCCTGGCCCGACATCCCATGCGCCTGTCCCGCTATTTCCTGCCCATCCTGCGCGAACCGCCCCGCGAGGCGGAGATCGTTTCCCACCGCCTGATGTTGCGGGCCGGCATGATGCGCCAGGAGGCGGCCGGAATCTATGCCTTCCTGCCGCTGGGCCTGCGCGTCCTGCGCAAGATCGAGCAGGTCGTGCGCGAGGAGCAGAACCGCGCCGGCGCCATCGAGCTTCTCATGCCCACCATCCAGTCGGCTGACCTCTGGCGCGAGAGCGGGCGCTACGACGACTATGGCAAGGAGATGCTGCGCATCAAGGATCGCCACGAGCGCGACATGCTCTACGGGCCCACCAACGAGGAGATGATCACCGAGATATTCCGCTCTTATGTGCGCTCCTACAAGGACCTGCCGCTCATCCTCTATCACATCCAGTGGAAGTTCCGCGACGAGGTGCGCCCGCGCTTCGGGCTGATGCGCGGCCGCGAGTTCCTGATGAAGGACGCCTATTCCTTCGACCTCGACCAGGAGAGCGCCCGGCATTCCTATAACAAGATGTTCGTGGCCTACTTGCGCACCTTCGCGCGGCTAGGCCTCAAGTCGATCCCGATGCGCGCCGAGACCGGCCCGATCGGCGGCGACCTCAGCCACGAGTTCATCATCCTGGCGCAGACTGGCGAGTCGGAGGTGTTCTGCCACAAGGACTATCTCGACATGCCGGTGCCCGGTGAAGACGTCGACTTCGACGACGTCGGCGGCCTGCAGAAAATCGTCGAGCAGTGGACGTCGCAGTACGCCGCCACTGACGACATGCACGAGCCGGAGAAATTCGCCGCGATCCCCCCTGATAAACAGGTTTCCGCGCGCGGCATCGAGGTCGGTCACATCTTCTATTTCGGCACCAAGTATTCCGAGCCCATGAAGGCGACGGTGACGACCGCCGAGGGCACCGAGGTGGCGGTGCACAGCGGCTCCTACGGCATCGGGCCGAGCCGGCTGGCGCCGGCCCTGATCGAGGCCTTCCACGACGACGCCGGCATCATCTGGCCGGAGGCGGTGGCACCGTTCAAGGTGGCGATCCTCAACCTCAAGCAGGGCGATGCCGGCACCGACGGGGCCTGCGAGCAGCTCTATCGCGACCTCACCGCCAAGGGCGTCGAGGTGCTCTATGACGACCGCGAAGAACGGGCGGGAGCTAAGTTCGCCACCGCCGACCTGATCGGCATCCCCTGGCAGGTGCTGGTGGGCCCGAAGGGCCTGGGTGAGGGTAAGGTAGAGTTGAAAAAGCGCGCCGACGGCAGCCGCGAGTTGGTCAGCCCCGCCGCGGCGCTGGATCTGCTGACGCGGTGACCATTGCCGTCATTCCGCGGCGCGGCCACACCCAAGCCGGCTACAGCCGAGTTGGACCTCCTTTTGGTGCCGATCTCGAATAAACCCGAGATCGGTTGCCGCAAGCCCGGAATCCGGGGCGACACGGCTGGGCTCGCTTGAGTGGCCCTGGATTCTGGGGCCCGCCAATTCGCGGGGCCAGAACCCACCAAAAAATTCCTGTGTTCGGACAAACACTTTCACGCTAGGCCGGGCTTGAAAGCGCCCGAATCGTGTGAAAATCCGACTACTCAGGAAACCAATCACCCATGACCGAGCCTACCGGGACGCGGCCCTTCTCCCCGTTCGAATGGATGCTTTCGCTGCGCTACCTGCGGGCCCGGCGCAAAGAGGGCTTCATTTCGGTCATCGCCGGATTCTCCTTTCTCGGCATCGTGCTCGGGGTCGCCACGCTCATCATCGTCATGGCGGTGATGAACGGGTTCCGCCACGAGCTTTTGCAGAAGATCCTCGGCCTCAACGGCCATCTCCTGATCCAGCCGCTCGACAAGCCGCTGACCGACTGGAAGGCGGTCGCCGCCCGCGTCGACAAGGTGCCCGGCATCAGGCTCGCCGCGCCCATTGTGGAGGGCCAGGCGCTGGCGTCCTCGCCGTTCAATTCCGGCGGCGTGCTGGTGCGCGGTATTCGGCTTCAGGATCTGGAAAAGCTCCCCGAAGTCGCCACGCACATCAAGCAAGGCACGCTGAAAGGCTTCGACAGCGGCAACGGGGTCGCGATCGGCAAGCGGTTGGCCGACCAGCTCTCGCTGCACGCCGGCGACAAGATCACGCTGGTCGCGCCACGCGGGGCGGTGACGCCCATGGGCACCATGCCACGCATCAAGGTCTACACGGTCGCCGCCGTGTTCGAGGTCGGCATGTCCGAGTACGACTCGTCCATGGTGTTCATGCCGCTCCACCAGGCGCAGCTCTATTTCAACCACGCCGGCGACGTCACCGCCATCGAGGTCTACACCGCCAACCCGGACCGCGTGGACAGCTACCGCAAGGCGATCCAGGCCGCCGCCAAGAGGCCGATCTTCATGATCGACTGGCGCCAGCGCAACGCGACATTCTTCACGGCGCTGCAGGTCGAGCGCAACGTGATGTTCCTGATCCTGACCCTGATCGTGCTGGTCGCCGCGCTCAACATCGTCTCCGGCCTGATCATGCTGGTGAAGGACAAGGGCTCCGACATCGCCATCCTGCGCACCATGGGGGCGACGCAGGGCTCGATCATGCGCGTATTCCTGATAACCGGGGCCTCGATCGGCGTCGTCGGCACCCTCGTCGGGCTGGTCCTGGGCGTGGTGGTCTCGCTCAACATCGAGACCATCCGGCAGTTCTTGTCTTGGCTCACCAACACGCAGCTGTTCTCGCCCGAGCTCTATTTCCTCTCGCATCTGCCCGCCGACATGGACACCGGCGAGACCGTCGCCGTGGTGATCATGGCGCTGGTCTTGTCGTTCCTCGCCACGCTCTACCCGTCCTGGCGCGCGGCGCGCCTCGATCCGGTGGAGGCGCTGCGCTATGAGTGAGGCCATGGTGGAAGAGCGGGCGGGGGCGGAGGACACGGAGGAGCGCGGAGCGCCGATTCTCCATCTGCACGGGGTCGAGCGCCGTTACCATCAGGGCGAGGAAACCCTCGACATCCTCACCGGCGCGGAGCTCGCGGTCTGGGGCGGCCAGTCGGTAGCGCTGGTGGCGCCCTCCGGCGCCGGCAAGTCGACGCTGCTGCATGTCGCCGGCCTCCTGGAGCATCCGGACCAGGGCGAGGTCTATATCGAGGGTCGCGCGACCTCGTCACTCTCCGATGCCGAGCGCACCCGCATCCGCCGCAACGGGATCGGCTTCATCTATCAGGCGCACCATCTGCTGCCGGAGTTCTCAGCGCTGGAAAACGTCATGATGCCGCAGATGATCCGGGGCCTGAAGCGCGCCACGGCACGGGCACGGGCGGTGGAGTTGCTCACGTATCTCGGCCTGAGCCAGCGGCTGGAGCATCGGCCGGCGGAACTGTCCGGCGGCGAGCAGCAGCGCGTGGCGATCGCCCGAGCAGTCGCCAACGCCCCGCGCATCCTGCTCGCCGACGAGCCCACCGGGAACCTGGACGTGCACACCGCTGACCACGTGTTCCATGCACTGACCCAGCTTGTGCGCGCCTCCGGGCTCGCCACCATTATCGCCACCCACAACATGGAACTCGCCGCTCGCATGGACCGGCGGGTGACCTTGCAGGACGGCCACGTCGTCGAACTGGAGTAGGGAGCGTCATGTCGGCGTCGTGCCGGCACCCGAGCGTCTTCGTCTCACCGAGCCCTCCGTGGTGCTCATAGACTTTAAGGAGCTCGCTGCCATGCGCCGCCTGGTCGTTACTCTCGGAGTGCTTGCGGTTTGTTTCGGCTTCACCGGTGCCGCGATGGCCAAGACCGGTTGCGTGCTGACCCATGATCGCCACGTCATCTGCGGGACGTTGGTGCCGCCCGGCTATCGGCCGCCGCTGCCCGCGCACCATCCGCGCGTGATGGTCAAATGTCGGCGAGGGTACACGCTGGCTCACGGGGTTTGCGTGGTGCGCAGGCCGCCGCCGCGTGTGGTGGTCAAATGCCGGCCCGGTTACGCCCGGGTACGTGGGGTTTGCGTGGCTCGCCGGCGGCCCGCCGCGGTCCATCACAGAAGGATGGTGTGCCGGCGGGGCTACGCGCTCCGGGGCCGGGTTTGTGTGCGCGTGCGCCGGTAGGGACGCGGCTTGGGCGCGCGAGCCGTTGGGACACACCGGATTTGGCTAAGCCTTTGACTTGACGCGCCTTATTCCGTTTGGCGGGGTGAGCTTGGTGGCTGCAAATTTACGCTTGCGATGGAACAAACGATGAACTATGTTCTTCATCCGTTCTTGGGGAGGGAGTCATGTTCAAAGCTGTCATCCACGAAGCCGCTGCGCTCGCGTCGCTGACCTTGTTCATCGGCATGATCGCCATCTGGTCGCAAGTGCTGGGGAATCTGTAGCCCCGTCATTCCGGGACGGCTGAAAGCGCGGGCCCGGAGTCCAGGGGCGGTATGCCGGGTCTAGTCGCGTGGCCCTGGATTCTGGGTTGGCTCGCTCGCGCGAGCGCCCGGGAACGACAAAAAGGCCGCGACTCGAAGGATGACGGGGAAAGGGCCTTGGGCCTGCGCGGGCGAGGGTGGACTTAGGGGCTAGCCCTTTCCACTCTGGTCACGACAAAGGAATCACCCCCAATAGCCCGAGCGAAACGGCTCGGACGGACAAGAGCCGCCTTATGGCCGATCTCGATTTCGTGCACCTGCACGTGCACTCGTCCTATTCGCTGCTCGAAGGCGCACTGCCGATCGGCAAGCTGGCGGAACTTGCCAAGGCCGACCATCAGCCCGCGCTGGCGCTCACCGACACCGACAACATGTTCGGCGCGCTCGAATTCTCCGAGAAGCTGTCGGGCGCCGGCATCCAGCCCATCGTCGGGTGCGCACTCGCCATCGATTTCGGCGACGTCGAGCACGGCTCGCGCGCCGCCCAGGCCATGCCCGAGCGCCAGCGCATCGTGCTGCTGGCCGCGCGCGAAGCCGGCTACCGCAGCCTGATGCGGCTTAATTCGCGCGCCTTTCTCGACACGCCCTCGAACGAGCCGCCGCGGCTTCAGCTCGACTGGCTGAAAGGGGAAACCGAGGGCGTCATCGCGCTCACCGGGGGCTTGGGCGGCCCGCTCGATGCCACGATCGCCGCGGGCCAAGACCCGCTCGCCTTGAGCCGCCTGGAGGCGCTGCTCGCGCTCTTCGGCGACCGCCTCTATGTCGAATTGCAGCGCCATGGCATGGCCGCCGAGCGCCAGGCCGAACCGGCGCTGGTCCAACTCGCCTACGACAAGGGCATTCCGCTGGTGGCGACCAACGAGCCCTATTTCGCCACCGCCCAGGACTACGAGGCCCACGATGCGCTGATCTGCATCGCCGAGGGCCGCGTCATCTCCGACACCGACCGGCGCCAGCTCACCGCGCAGCATCGCTTCAAGACCCGGGCTGAAATGGTTGAGCTCTTTGCGGATTTGCCGGAGGCGGTAGCCTCCACCGTGGAGATCGCCGAGCGCTCTGCCTTCCGGCCCAAGACCCATAAGCCTATCCTGCCTCGCTTTTCGGTTGGCGAGGACGGCGCCGCCGTCGACGAGGCGGGCGAGCTACGCCAGCAGGCGGAGGAGGGGCTTACCCGCCGCCTTGCCGCCCACGGCCTCGCCGAAGGCCACACCGAGCAGGAGTATCGCGACCGCCTGGAATTCGAGCTCGGCGTCATCGAGGGCATGAAATATCCCGGCTACTTCCTGATCGTGGCCGACTTCATCAAATGGGCGAAGTCGAAGGACATTCCCGTCGGGCCCGGCCGTGGCTCCGGCGCGGGCTCTTTAGTCGCCTATTCGCTCACCATCACCGACCTCGATCCGATCCGCTTCGGCCTGCTGTTCGAGCGCTTCCTCAATCCCGAGCGCGTGTCGATGCCGGACTTCGACATCGACTTCTGCCAGGACCGCCGCGACGAGGTGATCCGCTACGTGCAGGAGCGCTACGGCCGAGACCAGGTGGCGCAGATCATCACGTTTGGAACCTTGCAGGCGCGCGGCGTCTTACGCGACGTCGGCCGCGTGCTGCAGATGCCCTACGGCCAGGTCGACAAGTTGTGCAAGCTGGTGCCGCAGAACCCGGCCAATCCGGTCACATTGGCCAAAGCAATCGAGGACGAGCCCAAGCTGCAGGCCGAGGCCGAGGCCGAGCCGGTGGTCAAGCGCGCCTTTGCCATCGCCAAGAAGCTGGAAGGCCTCAACCGCCACGCCTCCACCCACGCCGCCGGCATCGTCATCGGCGACCGCTCGCTGTCGGAGTTGGTGCCGCTCTACCGCGATCCGCGCTCCGACATGCCGGTCACCCAGTTCAACATGAAATGGGTGGAGCAGGGGGGGCTGGTGAAGTTCGACTTCCTCGGGCTCAAGACCCTCACCGTGCTGCACAAGGCGGTGGAGCTGGTGCGCCGGCGCGGCATCGACATCGACCTGTCGGCCATCCCGCTCGACGACACGAAGACCTACGACATGCTGGCCCGCGCCGAAGCCGTCGGCGTATTCCAGCTGGAAAGTGCGGGCATGCGGCGCGCGCTGCTCGACATGCAGCCGGACCGCTTCACCGACATCATCGCGCTGGTCGCGCTCTACCGGCCGGGCCCGATGGCCAACATCCCGACCTATTGCGCGCGCAAGCACGGCCTGGAGACGCCCGACTACATCCATCCCAAGCTGGAGACGGTGCTGAAGGAGACCTTCGGCGTCATCGTCTACCAGGAGCAGGTGATGCAGGCGGCGCAGATTTTGGCCGGCTATTCGCTCGGCGACGCCGACCTGCTGCGCCGCGCCATGGGCAAGAAGATCCGCAGCGAGATGCAGAAGCAGCGCAGCATCTTCGTCAAGGGCTGCACCGAGCGCGGGATCGACAAGTCCCAGGCCGACGCCATCTTCGACCTGCTCGAGCGCTTCGCCGAATACGGCTTCAACAAAAGTCATGCCGCGGCTTACGCGCTGGTCGCCTATCAGACCGCCTACATGAAGGCGAATTATCCGGTCGAGTTCCTGGCCGCCACCATGACGCTGGACATGAACAACACCGACAAGCTCGCCGAATTCCGCGCCGAGGCCGAGCGCCTCGGCATCGAGGTGGCGCCGCCGTCGATCAACCGCTCCTGCGTGCCGTTCGAGGTCGATGGCAACACCATCATCTACGCGCTCGCTGCGCTCAAAGGCGTCGGCGGGCAGGCGGTCGAGTCGATCGTCGAAGCCCGCGGCGACAAGCCCTTCGCCGACCTTGCCGACTTCTCCCAGCGCATCAATCCGCGCGCGCTCAATAAGCGCGTGCTCGAAAGCCTCGCCGGTGCCGGCGCCTTCGACGCCTTCGAGGAAAACCGCGCCCGCGTTTTCGCCGGCTCCGACGTCATCCTGCGCCAGGCGCAGCATGCCCACGAGTCGGCATCAGTCGGCCAGAACGAGCTGTTCGGCGGCGGCGACACGCGCGAGCCGATCATTTTGCCGCAGGTCGAGCCCTGGCTGCCACCGGAGCGCCTGCAGCGTGAGCGCGACGCGGTCGGCTTCTATCTCTCCGGCCATCCGCTCGATGACTACGCGGTGGTGCTCAAGAAGATGCGCGTGCAGTCATGGGCGGATTTCTCGCAAGCCGTCAAAAGCGGCATCACCGCCGGCCGCGTCGCCGCCACCGTGGTCTCGCGCATGGAGCGGCGCACGCGCACCGGCAGCAAGATGGGCATCATCGAACTGTCCGACCCGACCGGCACCTATGAGGCGGTGATCTTCTCGGAAGGGCTGGCCGAATACCGCGATCTCTTTGAGCCCGGCAGCGCGCTGCTCTTGTTGCTCTCGGCGGAAGTGCAGGGCGACGAAGTGCGCGCGCGCATCCAATCGGCCGAGCCGCTCGATGCCGCCGCCGCCAACCTGCACAAAGGGCTGCGCGTGTTCCTGCGCGACGACAAGCCGCTCGAGGCGGTGGCCAAGCGTCTGGAGCCGGTGGCGCGCACCGCGGCGCCCAACGGCGACGGCGAGGTCTCGATGGTGCTGCAGCTTGCAGAAGGCACCGAGGTGGAGGTGAAGCTGCCCGGCCGCTTCAAGGTCTCGCCGCAGATCGCCGGCGCGCTCAAGGCGGTGCCGGGCGTGCTGCAGGTCGAGGCGCTCTAATCGCGGCCGCTGTCACAAACGTCACGCGGCTGTCACCGCGTTTAACCCGGCGCGAACCGCGTTCCTTGAACCTCTTTCAATACGTGCATGCCAAGGTCGCTTCCATCGCAATGGGAGGTCGACATGCTGGCTGAAATCTTCCTGCTCAAGCTCGAATTCCTGGTGCACGCCACCGTCGCGAAACGAGCGGCGTCGAACGGTACGCGCTTCGTGCCGATCACGCTGCCGTTCGGCTTCCGGGCGGCGCCCGCGCACGGATAAGCGGACGCGATCTGGCTGCGCCACCCGCGGTCACGATAAGTGCGGGATGCTGGCAAGGTTGTAGATCAGGCCGAAGATCGTCATGCTGAACGCGACAGCGGCGATCGGCAACAGGATTTGCGCAGCGGCCGCGTGACCGGCGAGATCGCCGGTCCAGGTGCGGAATTGCTGGCCCGCCCAGACGTGGAAAGTTTCTTCCGGCGGATGATCGGCATGGGCGGCCCGGCGTCGCCAGGTGATCGCGATGAGCGTGAGGATCCCGGTCAGGACAATGAAGAACACGGTGATCATCGCCAGGATGAGCCCGATGTAGTGGGCGCCACTGAACAGCACCCAGATGGACAGCACCAGCCAGACCGTGAGTCCGGCCAGCGCCTTGTAGACGAGTGGATGAAGTTCGTCGTGGATAGGCTGATTGTGCCGAGGTGTGGGCGTGGACATGACGGGTCTCCTTTGGCCCCCGGAATGTCGCCCGACTGGAATGTCGCCCCCCTGGGGCGTTAAGCCCGCATCGCTGAGGGAGTAATGCGGGCGGCCAGGCCGGGGTTCGCCGCCGCAGCGATCGGCCGCAGGCAAGGCGGGGCCGCCGCTTGCATCCGGGAATTCGTCCCTATATAAGCCCCGACCATCACTCACGCGGACGTATAGGCTGCGGCCCCGACAACCGGGCCGGTTTGGCCATCCGGTGGCCCTGTTTTCCCAATGAAAACAAGGGCTCACAACCGTCCGCGGCGGACCAACCGGAGAAGACTTTATGGCACTTCCTGACTACTCCATGCGTCAGCTGTTGGAAGCTGGCGTTCATTTCGGCCATCAGGCCCACCGCTGGAACCCGAAGATGGGCAATTACATCTTCGGCACCCGCAACAATATCCACATCATCGACCTCGCCCAGACCGTGCCGATGCTGCACCAGGCGCTGCAGGCGGTCTCGGACACCGTCGCCAAGGGCGGCCGCATCCTGTTCGTCGGCACCAAGCGTCAGGCGCAGGACGCCATCGCCGACGCAGCCAAGCGCTGCGCCCAGTACTACGTCAACTCGCGCTGGCTTGGTGGCACGCTGACCAACTGGAAGACCATCTCCGGCTCGATTTCGCGGCTGCGCAAGCTCGAGGAGATGCTCGCATCCAACGAGGCCGGCGGCTACACCAAGAAAGAACGCCTCACCATGCAGCGCGAGCGCGACAAGCTCGACCGCTCGCTCGGCGGCATCAAGGACATGGGCGGGATCCCCGATCTGATGTTCGTGATCGACACCAACAAAGAAGACATCGCGATCAAGGAGGCCCAGCGCCTCAACATTCCGGTCGCCGCGGTGGTCGACACCAATTGCGATCCGGTCGGCATCACCTTTGCCGTGCCGGGCAACGACGACGCCAGCCGCGCGGTCTCGCTCTATTGCGATCTGATCGCCAAGGCGGCGATCGACGGCATCTCGCGCGCGCATGGCGCGATGGGCGTTGACGTCGGTGCCCAGGAGAAGCCGGTGGAAGAGGCAGTGCCGGCGGAGCCGGCGACCGGCAATCTCGGATTCGAGCCGCTGCCGGGCCCGCGCGGTGTCGCTGACGACCTCAAGAAGCTGACGGGTGTTTCGCCCGCCATCGAGAAGCAGCTCAACGATCTCGGAATCTTCCACTACGCACAGATCGCGGCGTTCAGCCCGGAAGCCGCGCACAACGTCGGCGAAGAAGTGGGCCTGCCCGGCCGTGTCGACGGCTGGATCGCCAAGACCAAGGAACTCACGGCGGAAACCGAGTAATTCCGCCGTCATGCCCGGCGGTTATGCCGGGCTGTTAGAGACAAACATCAAGATTGCGCCGGCCGCCCTCGGGGCGGCCCCCGGCGAATGAAGGAACGCAATTATGGCGAATATCTCGGCCAGCATGGTCAAGGAACTGCGCGAGGCGACCGGCGCCGGCATGATGGATTGCAAGGCGGCGCTTACCGAGAACGACGGCAGCATGGAGGCCGCGGTCGACTGGCTGCGCAAGAAGGGTCTTTCGAAAGCTGCCAAGAAGGCCGGTCGCGTCGCGGCGGAAGGCCTGATCGGCGTGCTGGTCAAGGACAAGAAGGGCGTGGTGGTCGAGGTCAATTCGGAGACCGACTTCGTCGCCCGCAACGATCTGTTCCAGGGTCTCGTGAAGATGGCGGCGGACATTGCGTCCAACGTCGGCACCGACGTCGAAGCGATGAAGGCTGCCAAAGTCGGCTCCATCACGCTGGCCGATGCCATCACCGACACCGTCGCCAAGGTCGGCGAGAACATGACGCTGCGCCGCGCCGCTTCGCTCGAGGTCTCTCAAGGAGCGGTCGGCCAGTACGTGCACAGCTCGGTGAGCGACGGCCTCGGCAAGATCGGCGTGCTGGTCGCACTCGAGTCGCCCGGTAAGGCCGATGAGCTCGTCGCGCTGGGCCGCATGGTCGCGATGCACGTCGCCGCGTCGAACCCGCAGGCGGTCGACGCGTCAGGGCTCGATCCGGCGGTGGTCGCGCGTGAGAAGGACGTGCTCGCCGACAAGTTCCGCCAGCAGGGCAAACCAGACAACGTCATCGAGAAGATCGTCGAGTCAGGGCTCAAGACCTACTACAAGGAAGTCTGCCTGCTTGAGCAGGTGTACGTCCACGACACCTCGAAGACCGTGGCGCAGGCCCTGAAGGAAGCCGAGAAGACCGTGGGCGGCGCCATCAAGGTGACCGGTTTCGTGCGCTACGCGCTCGGCGAGGGCATCGAGAAGGAAGAAGGCGACTTCGCCGCCGAAGTGGCCGCCGCGGCCGGCCAGGGTTGAGCGAAAAGGCGGGGGCGTTCGTGTAGTATGCCGCCGGCGCCGCTGATTTACGGCGGCTCAGCCGGTATCCGAGGACGACCGACCCATGACTGACCCGGTACACCGGCGCGTGATCGTCAAACTGTCGGGGGAGGCGCTCAGCGGGGGCGGCGGCTTCGGCATCGATCAGGTGACCGTCGACCGGCTGGCCGCCGATCTCGCGGCTAGCGCGCGGCTCGGCATCGAGTTGGGCGTGGTGGTGGGTGGCGGCAATATCTTTCGCGGTGTGGAAGTCTCCACCCGTGGCGTGCCGCGCCCGGTCGGCGACACCATGGGCATGCTGGCAACCGTCATGAATTGCCTGGTGCTGGAAGCAGCTATCGAGCGCGCGGGCTGCGAAGCGCGCACGCTCTCGGCCATTGCCATGCCGGCGGTGTGCGAGACCTACAACCGCAAGCGCGCCGCGAAGAACCTCGGCAAGGGTCGGGTGGTGCTGCTCGGCGCTGGCACCGGCAATCCCTATTTCACCACCGACACTACCGCGGTGCTGCGCGCGGTCGAGCTCGACTGCCAGGCGGTCCTGAAAGCAACCAATGTGGACGGCGTCTACAGCGCCGATCCGCGCAAGGACCCCAAGGCCACGCGCTACGAGCGGCTCAGCCACCAGGAGGCGATCGAGAAGGATCTCAAGGTCATGGATAGTACCGCCTTCGCCCTTGCCCGGGAAAACGGTATGCCTATCATCGTCTTCTCCGTCGCCGCCGCCGGCGCGATTGAGGAAGTCCTGCGCGGCAAGGGACGTTCGACCACCGTCGGCTAGCGAAGGGGACGCCGAAAACGACGCGCACATGCGCGCTGGCGTGCACGCCCCGTGTCCAGACGAGGATTTCAAAGCGCGCCGGACGGCGCGAAAAGCCCCTTAAGACGTTACGTGATTTGAGGAACGCCATGGCAAACCCGACCCACGATCTCGACGAGCTCAAGCGCCGCATGCATGGCGCCACCAGCGTGCTGAAGACCGAACTGTCCGGCCTGCGTACGGGCCGCGCCTCCGCCAACCTGGTCGATCCGGTGCAGGTCGAGGCCTACGGCTCGCACATGCCGCTCAGCCAGGTCGCCTCCGTCACCGTGCCGGAGCCGCGGATGGTCTCGGTCAACGTCTGGGACAAGTCGCTGGTGCACGCGGTGGAGAAAGCGATCGTCAATTCCAACCTCGGCCTGTCGCCGGCGACCGAGGGTCAGGTGATCCGCCTGCGCATCCCCGAGCTCAACGAGGAGCGGCGCAAGGAACTCGTCAAGGTGGCGCACAAGTACGCCGAGGCCGCGCGCGTGGCCATTCGCCACGTGCGCCGGGACGGCCTCGACGTGGTCAAAAAGCTAGAGAAGGATCACGCCATCAGCAAGGACGATCACGAGCGCTTCTCGACCGAAATCCAGAAGGCGACCGACGGTGTCATCGCCGAAGTCGACAAGATGCTGGCGGACAAGGAAAAGGAGATCCTCACCGTCTAGTGCGGTGGATTTGACATTTGATACCCACTTGCAGCAACTTGCTCACTCAAATGTCAAATCCAAAGCCGCACTAGAATCAAATAGTTGCTAGTGTCCCTTTGGTTCCGACATTTGCTCCGGGACTTGCGGCAACGGGATGCAAATGTCGGAACCGGGACACTAGGGAACCGCAATGTCGCAGGCCGAAATCCCGTTTGGGGGCGAGCTCCCGTTCAAGGTGCCGCGCCACGTTGCCATCATCATGGACGGCAACGGGCGCTGGGCGGCGGCGCGCGGTCTGCCGCGGGTCGAGGGCCATCGGCGCGGCGTCGAGGCGGTGCGCCGCACCGTGCGCGCGGCGCGCGAAATCGGCATCTCGATCATCACCATCTATTCCTTCAGCGCCGAGAACTGGTCGCGCCCGGCGTCCGAGGTCGGCGAGCTGATGGGCCTGCTGCGCCGTTTCATCCGCAACGATCTCGCCGACCTGCATCGCAGCAACGTGCGCGTACGCATTATCGGCGAGCGCGAGGATCTCAAGCCGGACATCGGGCGCCTGCTGACCGAGGCCGAAGAGCTGACGCGGAACAACGACGGCCTCACACTGGTGGTCGCCTTCAACTACGGCGCCCGTCAGGAGATCGCGCGCGCGGCGCGCCGCATCGCGTTGGAGGTCGCACAGGGCCGTCTCGATCCGGCGGCCATTACGCAGGACACCATCGGCACCTTCCTCGACACGCCGGACATTCCCGATCCAGACCTCATCATCCGCACCAGCGGCGAGCAGCGCCTGTCGAACTTCCTGCTTTGGCAGTCGGCCTATAGCGAGCTCGTCTTCGTGCCGACCTATTGGCCCGATTTTGACCGCGCCACCTTGGAGGCGGCCATCCACGACTATCAGCAGCGCGAGCGCCGGTTCGGCGGCCTGGTCGCGAAAACCGGGTCCTGAGCCCCGTGCCCGGCGCCGATCCCGTCTCCGATTCCGGCGCCGCCGGGAACCTGACGTCAGCGCCCGGCAACAATCTGGCGCTGCGCGTGGTGTCCGCCCTGGTGATGGCGCCGCTGGCGGTGGCGGCGGCCTGGTATGGCGGCTGGGCATTCACGTTGTTCTGGGGCCTGGCGGCCATCGCCGTCGCGTGGGAATGGATCGCGCTGGTAACCGGGCCCGGCCATCGGCTGGTGTTTTCGTCCGGCGCCAGTGCGCTGGCGATCGCGGCGCTGATCGGCTGGCGCGACCACCCGGCGGGGGCGGTTCTGCTGGTGGGACTGGGGGCGCTCGCCGCCACCGTCTTCGCGCCGCACCGGCGGCGCGGCTGGGTCGCTGCCGGCATCCTCTATGCCGGCGTCATGCTGGTGGCGCCGCTCTTCCTCCGACAGGATCCGGTTTACGGCTTCGGTGCCATCGTTTTCCTGTTCGCCGTCGTGTGGGCGAGTGACATTCTCGCCTATTTCGGCGGCCGCACGTTCGGGGGGCCGAAACTGTTTGCCGCGGTCAGCCCGAAAAAGACCTGGTCGGGCGCCATCTGCGGCACGCTCGGCGCGATTGGGTGCGCCGCCGCCGGTTCCGCCTGGTTCGGGGCCGGCAACCTTGAGGCGATGGCGCTGGTAGCGCTCGTTCTCTCGGTCGCCTCGCAAGGAGGCGACCTCTTCGAATCCTGGATCAAGCGCCGGTTCGGCGCCAAGGATGCCAGCCATCTCATTCCCGGGCACGGCGGCGTGATGGACCGCCTCGATGGCTTCTGGGCCGCCGCCCTGGTGGGCTGCCTGATCGGGCTTTCCCGCGGCGGATTTGAAGACGCCGCGCGCGGCTTGCTGGTATGGTGAGGTCATGACTGTTCCCGGATTAGCCCGCGCCCAGCCGCGGCCCGCCCTCGACCTGCGCAGCGTCACCATCCTCGGCGCCACCGGCTCGATCGGCACCAGCACCGTCGACCTCATCAAACGCAACCCGGATCGTTACCGGGTGGAGGCGGTGACTGCCGGCCGAAACGCCAAGCCGCTCGCCGAGATCGCGCGTGCGGTCGGTGCTCGCCTGGCGGTGGTGGCAAACGAAGATGCCTATGGCGATCTGAAAGAGGCGCTCGCTGGCAGCGGCATCGAGGCGGCGGCCGGCGAAGCCGCACTTGTGGAAGCGGCCAACCGCGACGCCGATTGGGTGATGGCCGCGATCTGCGGCGCCATCGGGCTCAAGCCGACGCTCGCGGCCATCGAACGCGGCGCCACCGTGGCGCTCGCCAACAAGGAATGCCTGGTCTGCGCCGGCGGCCTGTTCATGCGCCGGGCGGCGGCGGTCGGCGCCACCGTGCTGCCAGTCGACTCAGAGCACAACGCGGTGTTCCAGGCGCTCGGCGCCGGCCCGCGCGAGGACCTCAAGCAGGTCATCCTGACCGCCTCCGGCGGGCCGTTCCGCACCTGGACGCTGGATGAGATCAAGGCGGCGACCCCAGAACAGGCGCTCAAGCATCCCAACTGGTCGATGGGGCCTAAGATCACCATCGATTCCGCGACCATGATGAACAAGGGCCTGGAGCTGATCGAGGCCCAGCACCTGTTCGCCCTCGATCCGGACGAACTCGGCGTGCTGGTGCACCCGCAGTCGGTGATCCACGGCATGGTCGAATACCGCGACGGCTCGGTGGTCGCGCAGCTCGGCACGCCCGACATGCGCACTCCCATCGCCCATTGCTTGGCCTGGCCGCACCGCATCGACGGGGCGGCGGCGCGGCTCGATCTCGCGCAGGTACGCCAGTTGACCTTTGAGGACCACGATCCGGTGCGTTTCCCGTCCATCGTCGTGGCGCGCCAGGCGATGCAGACGGGTGGGGCGGCGCCGACGGTCATGAACGCCGCCGACGAGGTCGCGGTCGCCGAATTCATCGCCGGCCGCATCGCTTTCCCGGGAATCGTGGCACTGGTGGAGGCGACACTCGAGGCCGCCGCCAAGCGCAACATGCTGGCCGATCCGGCTACGGTCGAGGAGGCGCTCGCCGTTGACCATGTTGCGAGAAGTTTGGCGCGGGAGGCTTTGCCTCAAATTGCCGCAAAGGCATTCTAGCAAGGTTTCATAAAGGGTTAACGCAGGCTCGCGCAGGGCCGGAGCGAGGTAGCGGGATGGGTGCCGAGATCATGGGGAGCTTGAGCGCGTTCGGGGGCGGCGTTGCCGGCTATCTCGTCCCGTTCCTGTTCGTGCTGACGATTGTCGTGTTTTTTCATGAGCTTGGCCACTTCCTGGTGGCCCGCCTGTGCGGCATCAAGGTACTCAGCTTCTCGCTCGGCTTCGGCCCGGAATTGTTCGGCTTCAACGACCGCTACGGTACCCGGTGGAAGGTCTCGGCCGTCCCGCTCGGCGGCTACGTGAAGTTCTTCGGCGATGACAGCGCTGCCAGCACCCCCGACACCGAGGCTGCGGCGGCTATGACCGAGGAGGATAAGAAGGTCAGCTTCCACTATCAGCCGGTCGCTTCGCGCGCTGCCGTGGTGGTGGCAGGACCGCTGGCCAATTTCGTGCTCGCCATTGTCATCTTTGCCGCCATTTTCATGGTGGTCGGCAAGCAGACGACCAGCGCGCGCGTGGACGCGGTGCAGCCCAACAGCGCGGCCGCTACCGCCGGCTTCAAGCCCGGCGACCTGGTGGTCTCGATCGGCGGCAGCAAAATCAGCAGCTTTGGCGACATGCAGCGCATCGTCAGCGTCAGCGCTGGCGAGCCGCTCACCATCCAGGTCGAGCGCGGCGGCAAGCTCACCACGCTGCATGCGACGCCCCAGCTGCGTAAGCTCAAGGACCGCTTCGGCAACGAGCACACCCTGGGCGTCCTGGGCATCAGCCGGTCGATGAAACCCGGTGACATTAAGACCCAGAAGATGGGACCGTTCAGTGCCGTCGCCGCCGGCGCTGAAAAGACTTGGTTCGTGGTCGACCGCACCCTGTCGTACATCGGGGGCGTGTTCTCGGGCCGCGAACCGGCGGATCAACTCGGCGGCCCGATTCGGATCGCGCAGGTGTCGGGCGAGGTGGCGACCGCTGGATTCGCAGCCCTGATTAACCTCGCCGCGGTGCTTTCGATCTCGATTGGCCTACTGAACCTGTTCCCGATTCCCCTGCTCGACGGTGGTCACCTTTTGTTCTATGGAATCGAAGCCGTCCGCGGGCAGCCTCTGTCGGAGCGGGCGCAGGAAGTGGGCTTCCGGATTGGGCTCGCTATCGTTGTAATGCTGATGATTTTCGCAACCTATAATGACATCCTGCACTTGGCGACCTCGTAACCGTTGCTGCCAAGCAACTTTTTGAGGGGAAACGGGAAGTTTCGGGGGAAGTTCGTTTGCAGTGCGTCTCAAACGCTGTAGAAAAGCACGCGAAAGCAAGCTCGGCTGTCTGCCGACCGGTGGGCGGCCGCAAGGAATAAACAAGGGCGCGTTGCGCATGGGACTTGGTATGCGGTTGCTGCGAGGGCTGGCTCTGAGCTGCTTGGTCCTCGGGGGTATCCTTGTCGGCGGCGGGGCGGCGACGATCGCGACTTCCACGTCCGCGGTTGCGCAGACCGTCAATTCGATCGTGGTCGAAGGTAATCGCCGGGTCGAATCCGATACCGTCCGTTCCTATTTCCATGCCGGCCCCAGCGGGCGCCTGAGCCCGGTCGACATCGATGAGGGCTTGAAGGCGCTCTACGCGACTGGCCTGTTCTCCGACATCCAAATCCACCACGTCCGCGGCCATTTGGTCGTGTCGGTGGTCGAGAATCCGGTCATCAACAAGGTCGCCTTCGAGGGCAACCACAAGGCCAAGGACGCGCAGCTCGAAGGAGAGATTCAGTCGAAGGCGCGCGGCACGCTGTCTAAGCCGACCGTGCAAGCCGACGTCCAGCGCATCGTGGAAATCTACCACCGCACCGGCTACTTCAACGCGACGGTGGTGCCGCAGGTCATCCGGCTGGCGAACAACCGCGTGAATCTGGTGTTCAAGATCCACGAAGGCGGCAAGACCGGCGTGGCGGAGATACGATTCGTCGGCGCCCACGCGTTCTCGTCGTGGCGGCTGAAGCGGGTGATCAAAACGAGCGTAAGCGGCTGGTTCAGCTTCCTGCAGACCACCGACATCTACGATCCCGACCGAGTCGAGGCCGACCGCGATCTGCTCCGCCGCTTCTACCTGAAGCACGGCTACGCCGACGTGCGCATCGTATCGGCGACCGGCGTCTACGATCCGAAGGAAAAGGGCTTTATCGTCACCTTCAAGATCGATGAGGGGCCGAAATACCACATCGGTACCGTCCAAGTGATCTCCAACGTGCACGCGATGAAGCCGTCATTGTTGCGTGGCGAGGTCAAGCTCGGCTCCGGCGACGTCTATAATGCCGACCTGGTGCAGAGGTCGATCGAGGCGATGACCATCGAGGCCGCCAAGAGCGGCTACGCCTTCGCCACGGTGACGCCGCACGGTCAGCGCAACTATCAGAAGCGCCTGATCAATCTGACCTTCATGGTCAATGAGGGGCGGCGCGCCTACATCGAGCGAATCGACATCCACGGCAACACGCGCACGCGCGGCTACGTCATCCGCCGTGAGTTCGACATCGGCGAAGGCGACCCCTACAATCGCGCGCTCATCAACCGCGCCGAGCGGCGGCTGAAGAACCTCGACTTCTTCAAATCGGTCAAGATCACCACCGAGCCGGGCTCGGCGCCTGACCGGGTGATCGTGGACGTGAACGTGGTGGAGAAACCGACCGGCAGCTTCTCGGTCTCCGGCGGCTATTCGACCGCGGACGGCTTCATCTCGAGCGTCAGCGTCGCCGAAAGGAACCTGGGCGGCCGCGGTATCTTCGCCAAGGCGTCGGTGAGCTACGGACAGCACAGGCGCGGCTTCGGGCTGTCCCTGGTCGAGCCCTACCTGTTCGGCTACCGCATGGCCGGCGGCATCGACCTTTTCTATCGCAACAACCTTGCCAACAACTACGTGTCCTACGACACCAAGACCTACGGGGCTAAGTTTAGGCTCGGCTTCCAGCTCACCGAGAATCTCTCGCTGCAGCCGCACTATTCGATCTACCGTCAGGAAGTTTCGTTCGACAGCAATCCGCAGTACGACAACTGTATCAATTCACCGAACGCGCCGATCAACGGCGGTGCCGGCGTCAAGCCCGGCGATTCCTGCTACAGCGACGGCGAAGCCTCGCTCGCCGTGCGCAAGGAACTGGCGCAAGGGGCGGTGCTGGTGTCGTCGGGCGGCTACACGCTGTCCTACAATACGCTCGACGACAACAAGACGCCGACCAGCGGACTCTTCGCTCAGTTTCGGCAGGACGTGGCGGGGCTTGGTGGCGATGTAAACTTCATCCGCAGCACCGTCGAGGCGCGCCAGTACTACGAAGTCCTGCCGGACGTTGTCGGCGTGCTCAAACTGCAGGGCGGCAACGTCTCGCCGTGGGGTGGCAAAAATCTGCGCATGCTGGACCACTTCTTCATGGGGCCGAACCTGGTGCGCGGCTTCGCGCCCGCCGGCATTGGTCCGCGCGATTTGACGGTCGGCGGCACGAACGATGCTCTCGGCGGCAGCCTTTATTGGGGCGCGAGCCTGGAATTCCAGACACCGCTCTACTTCCTGCCGAAGGCGATCGGCATCAAGGTCGCGACATTTGCCGACGCCGGTTCGCTCTGGGGTTACAAGGGCCCGACCTATTGGGATCAGACCGGCGAGACGCTTAATGTCGGCCTCGACAGCCCCGGCGACATCCGCTCCTCGGTGGGTGCCGGCCTGATCTGGGATTCGCCGCTCGGTCCGCTGCGCTTCGATGTTGCCTATCCGCTGACGAAGGCCTGCGCCACCGCGACGGACGGCAGCCAGGTCTGCGACAAGACCCAGATTTTCCGCTTCTCCGGCGGCACGTCGTTCTGATCGAGAGCGTGCGTCGCGCGACGGCGAGGGCGGCATGATCGAGCGTAGAGCGCTGGAAGCCGGTCACGGGCTTACCGTCGGCGAGATCGCCGCCATGACAGGCGTTGCGACGGGTGCCGCGTTGGCGCCGCCCGCCGCCGGCCGCCGTATAGCCGACGTGGCAGCGCTCGACCGTGCGGCACCGTGGGACCTGAGCTTCCTGGATAGCGATCGTTTCGCGGTCCCGGCGGCCACGAGTTGCGCCGGCGCGTGTTTCGTCACCGAGGCGCTCGCCGCTCATCTGCCGCCGCGCGTGGTGGCGCTCGTGGTCGACGAGCCTTATGGCGCCTTCGTCACGGTGGCGCGGGCGCTGTTTGCCCACGGCCAGCAGCCGTCGTCGCTCTATCCGGCCGGCGCCAGCCTTGGGGCCCAGGTGCATCCGGATGCGCGGCTCGAGGCCGACGTCACCATCGAGCCGGGCGCCATCGTCGGCCCCGGCGCCGAGATCGGCGCGGGCACGGTGATCGCGGCCAATGCCAGCATCGGCGGCGGGGTTTGCATCGGCCGCAACTGCATCATCGGCGCCGGCGCGACCCTTGACCATACCTTGATCGGCGACAGGGTCGTGATCCGCGCCGGCTGCCATATCGGCGAGGAGGGCTTCGCGGCGGGCGAGCGCGGCCGCCACAAGCTGCCGCCGCGCGGGCGCGTCATCATCCAGGACGACGTCGAGATCTGTGCCGGCACCACCATCGATCGCGGTGATATTCGGGACACCGTCGTGGGCGAGGGCTCCAAGATCGACAATCTGGTCCGGGTCGGCCACAATGCCAGCATTGGCCGGCACTGCCTGGTGGCGGCGCAATCGGGCATTTCCGGCGGCGCGGCCGTCGGAGACGATGTTGTTTTGGAGGCGCGGGTCGGCCTAAATGACAACGTCACGGTCGGCGTGGGCGCGCGCATTGCCGCCGCCAGCATTGTCGCAGACGACGTGCCGGCCGGGGCCTATTGGGTCGGGGCTCCTGCCAGACCGGCCGAGCCAGGGTTCAGCGAAGACAGGGGCCCAATCATCTGACGCCTGGTCCATCCGGCACCGCGGCGATACGGGGCGAGTGAGACGACTGCTATGAACGACATCGTGACAGAATTGGACACGGTCGGCATTGCCAAGATCCTCAAGTTGCTGCCGCACCGCTATCCGTTCATCATGATCGACCGAGTGGTCGACATCGATCGCAACAAGAGCGGCGTCGGGATCAAGAACGTTACCATCAACGAGCCGCAGTTTCAGGGTCACTTTCCCGAAAATCCGGTGTTTCCCGGCGTGCTGCTGATCGAAGGCATGGCGCAGACCGGTGGCATCCTGTGCCTGGTCGGGCTCGGCGCCACGTCGGCGCATCCGGTCTATTTCATGACCATCGACAAGGCCAAATTCCGCCGGCCGGTGGTGCCGGGCGATACCGTCGAATTTCATATGTCGCTGATGGCGCAGCGCCGGAGCATGTGGTGGTACAGGGGCGAAGCCAAGGTGGACGGGAAGGTTGTTGCTGAAGCCGAGGTCGGCGCCATGCTGCTCGAGCCGGGAACGCAGGCATGATTGACCCCTCGGCGCGGATCGCCGCCGGCGCCAAGGTCGGACGCGACGTATCGATCGGACCGTATTGCGTCATCGGCCCCGACGTAACCCTCGGCGACGGCTGCGTGCTGGCGTCGCACGTCAATATCACCGGCCACACCACCATCGGCCCGCGCACCAAGATCTATCCCTTCGCCTCGCTCGGCACGCCGCCGCAGTCGGTGAGCTACCGCGGCGGCCCGACCACGCTGACGATCGGCGCCGACTGCGATATCCGCGAGGGCGTCACTGCCAATATCGGCACCGAGGCCGACCGCGGCGCCACCACCATCGGCGACCGCTGCTTCCTGATGGTCAATTCCCATGTCGCCCATGACTGCGCGGTCGGCAATAACGTCATCATGGCCAACAACGTCGTGCTCGGCGGCCATGTCAGCGTCGGCGACAACGTGGTGTTCGGCGGCAGCGTGGCGGTGCGGCAGTTCGTGCGCATCGGCGAGGGCGCGATGATCGTGGGGCTCAGCGGCGTGCGCGCCGACGTCATCCCCTGGGGCATGGCGCACGGGCCGCTCGCCAATCTGGTCGGCCTCAACGTCATCGGCATGCGCCGCAACGGCGCCGCCAAGGCGGACATCCTGAAGATCCGGCGTGCCTACCAGTCGCTGTTTTTCGGCGCGGGCGAATTCCGCAGCCGGCTCGAAACCGTCGACCTCGAATTCGGCGGTGACGAGCGCGTGCGCAAGATCATCGACTTCATCCGTGCCGGCAAACGGCCGCTCACCATGGCGATCAAACGCAACGAGGGCGACGAGGAGTCATGACCCCCGGCGCGGCCTCGCGGCAGGACGGCCCGCTCGCGCTGATTTGCGGCGGCGGCAGTCTGCCGCTGACGGTCGCCGATGCCGCCGTGGCCCAAGGCCGCAAGGTCGTGCTGTTTCTGCTGCGCGGTGTCGCCGATCCGGCGCTGACGGAGCGCTATCCGCATCATTGGATCTATGTCGGGCAGGGCGGCAAGCTGCGTGCGCTGCTGCGCACGGAAGGCTGCCGCGAGGTGGTGTTCATCGGCGCGCTGGTGCGCCCGGCGCTCCGGCAGATGCGTTTCGACCTGTGGCTGTTGCTCAAGGTTCCAACCCTGGTGGCGGCCTTTCGCGGCGGCGACGATCATCTGTTGTCGGGCGTCGCGCGCATGTTTGAGCGGGAAGGCTTTCATCTGGTCGGCGCCCATGAGGTTGCCCCCGACATCCTGATGCCGGACGGCGCGCTCGGAGCGAAGCAACCGTCCGAACGCGACCGCGAGGATATTGCGCTTGGCCTCGATTATCTCGCCGCCACCGGCCGCTTCGACATCGGCCAGGCGGTGGTGGTCGCCGGCCGCCGCGTGCTGGCGGTGGAAGCGGCGGAGGGCACGGACCAGATGCTCCAGCGTGTCGCCGAGATGCGCAAGAACGGGCGCCTGCGCACCCCCCCAGGCATCGGCGTGCTGGTGAAGGCGCCCAAGCCCGGGCAGGACCGGCGCTTCGATCTGCCGGCGATTGGTCCGCGCACGGTCGAGGGCGTGACGCTAGCGGGGCTTGCAGGGCTCGCGGTCGCCGCCGGCAGCAGCATCGTCGCCGAGCCCGAAAAGCTGGTGGTGACCGCCGACCGCGCCAAGGTGTTCGTCGTCGGCGTGCCCGCCGTCGCGCAAGGCTGAGGCCGATGGCGGCCCCTCCCGATTCACCTGCCGATGCGCCGCATGTGTTCCTGGTAGCGGGCGAAGAGTCCGGCGACCGTTTGGGTGCCGCGCTGATCGCGGCCTTGCGCGAACGCACGCAAGGGCGCGTCCGGATCTCCGGGGTTGGCGGCACCCACATGGCCGACGCCGGCGTGCCGAGCCCGTTTCCGCTCGGGGATCTGGCTATTGTCGGATTTGCCAGCATTCCCGGAAAGTTGCCGACAATTCTTAAACGCATTCACGAGGCTGCCGACGCGGTGGTGGCGGCGCGCCCCGACGTGCTGGTGATCATCGACAGCCCCGACTTCACCCATCGCGTGGCCAAACGCGTGCGCAAACGGCTGCCCAGCCTCCCGATCGTCGACTACGTCTGTCCCTCGGTGTGGGCCTGGCGGCCGTGGCGCGCCCGCTCGATGAAGGCCTATGTGGATCACGTGCTGACGCTGCTGCCGTTCGAGCCGGCCGAGCTCGACCGTCTGGGCGGCCCGCCTGGCACCTATGTCGGTCATCCGCTGATCGAGCAGGTGGACGAGTTGCGGCCCAACCCGCAAGAAGCGCAACGCCGCCTTGCCGATCCGCCGATCTTGCTGGTGATGCCGGGCAGCCGCGGCGGCGAAATCCGGCGCATGGCGGCCGTGTTCGGCGCCGCCGTGGGAGAGGTTGCAAAGCGCGTGGGTGCGCTGGAGGTCGTGGTGCCGGCGGTGCCGCGCCTCGTCGACACCGTGCGCGCGGCGACCGCCGCCTGGCCGGTGCCGGCGCGCATCGTCACCGACGCGCGTGAAAAGCTCGCTGTCTTCCGCACGGCGCGCGCGGCGCTGACCAAATCTGGCACCTCGACGCTCGAGTTGGCGCTGGCCGGCATTCCGATGGTGGCGGCCTACAAGCTTTCGCTGATCGAAGCCGGCGTCGCCCAACTGTTGATCCAGGTGCCGAGCGTCATCCTCGCCAACCTGGTGCTGGGTGAGGCGGCGGTCCCTGAACTGCTGCAATTCGCGTGCACGCCCGCGCGGCTCGCCGGCGCACTTACGCCGCTTTTGAGCGACACACCTGAGCGGCGCCGGCAGATCGACGCGCTCGCCCGGCTCGACGTAGTCATGGGCATCGGCGGCGAGGCGCCGAGCGCGCGCGCCGCCGCGGTGGTGCTGGATATGATTGCCGGCGTGCGGCGCCCGCCTTAACCAACCGGGACGCGAACCGGTGGCATTCGCTGGGTGGGCGGCGTAGATTGGGGTATCAGCGGCCGCCGGGACCGCGTAACACGGCAGAAAGACAAGAGATTTATCCCTTTGACCATCGCCCCGCGCGCCGCCATCACCGCCGTCCACGGCTACGTGCCGCCCGACGTGCTGACCAACGCGCAACTCGCGGAAATGGTCGATACCAGCGACACCTGGATCACTGAGCGCACCGGCATCAAGGAACGCCACATCCTGAAGGGCGAGGGGCTCGGCACCTCGCACATGGCGGCGGAAGCCGTGCGCGGCTTGCTGCAGAAGACCGGTACCGACCCGGCCGAGGTCGATCTGCTGATTTGCGCTACCACCACGCCCGACCTGCAGTTCCCATCGACCGCAAACCTCATCTGCGACATGGTCGGCGTGCGCAACATCGGCTCCTTTGACGTGCAGGCGGCGTGTTCGGGCTTTCTCTACGCGCTGACGATCGGCACCCAGTTCATCGCCACCGGCGCCGCGCGCAAGGTGGTGGTGGTCGGCGCCGACAAGATGTCGACGATCATGGACTATACCGACCGCGCCACGTGCGTGCTGTTCGGCGACGGCGCCGGCGCGGTGCTGCTGGAGCCGGACCAGAACGGCTACGGCATCATGGACGCGCTCATCCGCTCCGACGGCTCGGGCATGATCCACCTGCACCAGAAGGCCGGCGGCAGCCGCATGCCGGCGACGGCGGAGACCGTCGCCAAGCGCCTGCACTACGTCCACCAGGAAGGCGCTGCGGTCTACAAGTTCGCCATCGCGCGCATGGCGGAGGTCGCCACCGAGATCATGAGCCGCAACAACCTGCGCGTCGACATGATCGACTGGCTGGTGCCGCATCAGGCCAACAAGCGCATCATCGAATCGACGGCCGAGCGCATGGGCCTGCCGATGGAGCGCGTGATGGTGACCATCCAAAAATACGGCAACACCACCAACGCCACCATTCCGCTCTGCCTGTGCGATTACGAGCCGAAGCTGAAAGCCGGCAACCGCATGATCTTTGCCGCCTTCGGCGGCGGCTTCACCTGGGCGGGCATCTACGTGCAGTGGGCGTACGACGGCGCCAAGGCGCCCAAGTTGGCGCCGAAGCTCAATGGCAACGTCAAGAGCAACGGCCATTAATGAAAAGGGCGGCTGAAAGCCGCCCTTCTTCGCCTTCCGGTATTGGCTTCGCTCACTTCCGTCGCGAGATCGGGATGTAGTCGCGCTTCTCGGCGCCGGTGTAGAGCTGGCGCGGGCGGCCGATCTTCTGCTTCGGGTCCTCGATCATCTCCTTCCACTGGGCGATCCAGCCGACCGTGCGCGCCACCGCGAACAGCACGGTGAACATGGTGGTGGGGAAGCCCATCGCCTTCAGCGTGATGCCGGAATAGAAGTCGATGTTCGGGTATAGCTTCTTCTCGATGAAGTACTCGTCGTGCAGCGCGATCTTCTCGAGCTCCATGGCGACGTCGAGCAGCGGATCGTCCTTGATGCCGAGCTCGGCGAGGACCTCGTGGCAGGTCTTCTGCATGATCTTGGCGCGCGGGTCGTAGTTCTTATAGACCCGGTGGCCGAAGCCCATCAGGCGGAAGGGATCGTCCTTGTCCTTGGCGCGCTTGACGAATTCGGGGATGCGCTCGACCGAGCCGATCTCGGTCAGCATGTTGAGCGCGGCCTCGTTGGCGCCGCCGTGCGCGGGGCCCCACAGGCAGGCGCAGCCGGCCGAGATGCAGGCGAACGGGTTGGCGCCCGACGAGCCCGCCAGCCGCACCGTCGAGGTCGAGGCGTTCTGCTCGTGGTCGGCGTGCAGGATAAAGATGCGGTCCATGGCGCGCGCCAGCACCGGATTGGGCGCGTAGTCCTCGGCCGGCACCGCGAAGCACATGTTGAGGAAGTTCGCAGCGTAGTCGAGATCGTTCTTCGGATAAACGAACGGCTGGCCGACGTGATACTTGAAGGCCATGGCCGCGAGCGTCGGCACCTTGGCGATCATGCGGATCGAGGCCACCATGCGCTGGTGCGGGTCCGAGATGTCGGTGGAGTCGTGATAGAACGCCGACAGAGCGCCGACCGAGCCCACCATCACCGCCATCGGATGCGCGTCACGGCGGAAACCCTGAAAGAAGCGCATCATCTGTTCGTGAATCATGGTGTGCCGAGTGACGCGGAAGTCGAAGTCGGCTTTTTGCCCGGGGGTCGGCAGCTCCCCATAAAGCAGCAGGTAGCAGGTTTCTAGAAAGTCGCCGTGCTCGGCGAGCTGCTCGATCGGATAGCCGCGGTAGAGCAGGACGCCTTCGTCACCGTCGATATAGGTGATCTTGGATTCGCAGCTTGCCGTGGAGGTGAAGCCGGGATCGTAGGTGAACATGCCGCTCTCGCCGTAGAGCTTGGCGATGTCGAGCACGTCTGGGCCGATCGAACCGTTGTAGACCGGAAAGTCCCACGTCTTGTTGCCGACCGTGATCGTTCCGGTCTGTTTCTTGGCATCGGTCTTAGCGTCCATGGTCGAGCCCTCGAATTGGCGGCGAGCAGTTCGCGTCACAAAAATTTCGTTTGCGGCCGGCGCAGCCTGGCCCGGGATACGGGTGCGACAGGGGGGCCAGCCAGCGTTTGCGTAACCCATCCCCGGGTGCGCCGCAAGGCAGGGACGCCCCGCGCATGCCTGCTATATATGCATGTTCCGGGCGGTTTTCCGCAGGTGAACGATCTTTAACGCCGGCGTCAGGCGCCGGCCTGGTCGCGCAGCCGGGCAAGGCTTTCGTCCGCCCCCAGCACCGCCAGGACGTCGAAAATCGGCGGCGAGGTGGTGCGCCCGGTGAGCGCCGCGCGCAGGGGCTGCGCCACGGCGCCGAGCTTCTTGCCCGTGCGCTCGGCAAAGCCGCGCACCACGGTTTCGATCGCCTCCGCCTTCCAGTCGGTGACCGCCTGCAGTTCCGGCAGCAGCGCGCCGATCACGTCCTTGGCCTCCGGCGTCAGCAGGGCCTGCGCCTTGGCGTCGATCAAGAGCGGGCGGCTGGCCCAGACGAAGCGCGAGGCCTCGAACAGCTCGACCAGCGTCTTGGCGCGCTCCTTCAGTCCCGGCATGGCGGCCATGAGCTGTTCGTGCAAGGCCGGCGTCATCTTGCCGGCGAGTTCCTGGCCGTCGGCGAGGTGCGGCAGCAGGTCTTCGAGCGCCACCACGAGATCGGCATCGGGCGTCTGGCGGATGTAGTGGCCGTTGAGGCTTTCGAGTTTCGCGAAATCGAAGCGCGCCGGCGAGCGGCCGATTGCCGGCAGATCGAAGGCCGCGATCATTTCCTCGGTGGTGAAAATTTCCTGGTCGCCGTGGGCCCAGCCGAGACGGACCAGATAATTGCGCATGGCCGCCGGCAGGTAACCCATGGCACGATAGGCGTCGACGCCGAGTGCGCCGTGGCGCTTGGAGAGCTTGGAGCCGTCCGGGCCGTGGATGAGCGGGATGTGCGCGAACACCGGCACTGTCCAGCCGAGCGCCTGGTAGATCTGTGTCTGCCGCGCGGCATTGGTGAGATGGTCGTCGCCGCGGATGACATGGGTGACGCCCATGTCGTGGTCGTCGACCACCACCGCCAGCATGTAGGTGGGATTGCCGTCGGAGCGCAGCAGCACCAAATCATCGAGATCTGAATTCTGCCAGGTGACGCGGCCTTGCACGCGGTCTTCCACGACCGTCTCGCCAGTCAGCGGCGCTTTGAGCCGGACCACCGGCTTGACCCCGGGCGGGGCTTCCGAGGGGTCGCGGTCGCGCCAGCGCCCGTCGTAGAGCTTGGAACGGCCCTCCTTGCGGGCCGCCTCGCGCATGGCGGCGAGTTCCTCTTGGCTGGCGTAGCAGAGATAGGCCTTGCCCTCGGCGAGCAACTGCTCGGCGACCGCGCGATGGCGCTCGGCGCGCGAGAACTGGAACACTGGCTCGCCGTCCCAGGTGATCCCCAGCCAGGTCAGCCCGTCGATGATGGCGTTGATGGCGGCGACGGTGGAGCGCTCGCGGTCGGTGTCCTCGATCCGAAGCAACATCTTGCCGCCGAAATGGCGGGCGTAGAGCCAGTTGAACAGCGCCGTGCGGCCGCCCCCGATGTGGAGGAAACCGGTGGGCGAGGGGGCGAAGCGGGTCACGACGGGTTCGGTCATCGCGCGCC
Source organism: uncultured Pseudomonadota bacterium (assembly GCA_963822085.1). Lineage (GTDB taxonomy): Bacteria > Pseudomonadota > Alphaproteobacteria > Rhizobiales > Xanthobacteraceae > Pseudolabrys. The sequence continues at coordinate 102,896 of CAWGGL010000025.1, read as the reverse complement.
CTGTACCACACCTGCCGGGAAAATCGACAGGGCAATTGGCCGTTTCGGCGCCCTATCAAACGCCCAATGGAATGCCATTGAGCCCGCGCCCCCTCCGGGCTATGCCACGCCGCGGCAGCGGGCCCCAAGGCGGGGCGGCGCCGGAACATCGAGCGACGAGGCAGCATGGCGAAGGACGCATCGGCGGCGGGGGATCAGGCGGCGGAGGCGGGCCGCGATTTCATCCGCGACATCGTCCAGGCCGATCTCGACGCCGGGCGCGTGAAAGCGGTGGTCACCCGCTTTCCGCCCGAGCCCAACGGCTACCTGCACATCGGCCACGCCAAGTCGATCTGCCTCAACTTCGGCATCGCCGAGGAGTTCGGCGGGCACTGCAACTTGCGCTTCGACGACACCAACCCGGCGAAGGAAGAGCAGGAATATATCGACGCCATCAAGGACGACGTGCGCTGGCTCGGCTTCGATTGGGGCAAGAACCTCTATCACGCCTCCGACTATTTCGAGCGGCTTTACGCCTGGGCCGAGGATCTGATCCGCGCCGGGCTCGCCTATGTCGACGACCAGAGCGCCGACGAGATGCGTGAGAACCGCGGCACGCTCACAGAGCCCGGCAAGAACAGCCCGTTCCGCGACCGTGGCGTTGAGGAAAACCTCGACCTGTTCCGCCGCATGCGCGCCGGCGAGTTCGACAACGGCGCGCGCGTGCTGCGCGCCAAGATCGATATGGCGAGCGGCAACATCAACCTGCGCGATCCGGTCATCTACCGCATCGTCAACGCGCCGCATCCGCGCACCGGCACGACGTGGAAGATCTATCCGAGCTACGATTTCGCGCACGGCCAGTCCGACGCCATCGAGGGCGTGACGCATTCGGTCTGCACGCTCGAGTTCGAGGACCATCGCCCGCTTTACGACTGGCTGATCGAGCACCTCGACGTGCCCTCGCGCCCGCGCCAGTACGAGTTCGCGCGGCTCAACCTCACCTATACGGTGCTCTCGAAGCGCGTGCTGACCACGCTGGTGCGCGATAAGCATGTATCAGGCTGGGACGACCCGCGCATGCCGACGCTCGCCGGCTTGCGCCGGCGCGGCGTGCCGCCGGCGGCGCTGCGCGATTTCGTCAAGCGCATCGGGGTCGCCAAGGCCTACAGCACGGTCGATGTTGGTGTGCTGGAGTTCTGCATCCGCGAGGAGCTCAACCGCACGGCGCTCCGGCGCATGGCGGTGCTGAAGCCGTTGAAGATCGTGATCGAGAACTATCCGGAAGGGCAGACGGAAGAGCTCGACGCCATCAACCATCCCGACAACGAAGCGGCGGGCACGCGCAAGCTCACGTTTTCGAGGGAGCTTTATGTCGAGCGCGACGACTTCATGGAGGACCCGCCCAAGAAGTTCTTCCGGCTGGCGCCGGGTCGCGAGGTGAGGCTGCGCTACGCTTATTTCGTCACCTGCCGTGAGGCGGTGAAGGACGCCAACGGCGAGGTCGTCGAACTGCGCTGCACCTACGATCCCGAAACCAAGGGCGGCAACGCGCCCGACGGGCGCAAGGTGAAGGCGACCATCCATTGGGTGTCGGCGGCCGACAGCGTCAAGGCCGAGGTGCGCGTCTACAATCCGCTCTTTACGAAACCCGATCCGAAGGCCGGCGAGAACTTCACCGACGACCTCAATCCGGCTTCGCTCGAAGTCTTGAGCGAGGCGCGGCTCGAGCCGGCGCTATTGCAAGCGCCAGAGGGCGTGCCGGTGCAGTTCGAGCGCCAGGGCTATTTCTGCCGCGACCGCGACTTCATGACCGAACGTCCGGTGTTCAACCGCACCGTGGGCCTGCGCGACACCTTCGCCAAGGACATGGCGAAAGCGAAGGCGGGCAGTTAGCCGTCATTCCGGGGCGCCCACGTTAGTGGGCGAACCCGGAATCCAGGGCCAAATTGAGGGCGCGTCGTGTGGTTCTGGATTCCGGGCCCGCCGCTTCGTGGCGTCCCGGAATGACTGGGACGCAAGTTCATTCCCGTTGCGCCGTTCACAACCGTTCTCCTAGTCAGATCTCGCCGACAACCTACGATGGAACACCGCGTAGGCGGGACGCGTGGGTATGGTCGAGCAGGATCCTCACAGCGGGAGAAGGGCGCGCGCAAAAGCCCTGGCGGCAGCCGTTGATGCCGCGCGCCGGCGTGCCGGGTTGGCGCTGCCTGAGGGCGTCATCGCCGCCACGGATCGCCTCAGCCGCGGCGCGGCGGACTGGATCGCAGCCGAGCTTGCGCCCGGCCGGCTCATGCCGTGGCTGCCGGTCGCTTTCGGCTTCGGCATTGTTCTCTATTTCACCGCGGGCCGCGAGCCGGCCTTGTGGGCGGCGCTCGCCGCCGCCGCGTTCGGCGTTGCGCTCACGGTCTGGGCGCGCCGCAGTGTGGTCGGCCTGCCGCTGGCGTTGGGCTTTGCGGCCATCGCCTGCGGCTTCGCGGCTGCGACCTTGCAGACCGCGCGCCTGGCACATCCGGTACTGGCCTATCCGACCTGGCGCGCTGAAGTGACAGGCTTCGTGGAAGCCCGCGAGGAGCGCGCGCGCAGCGACCGCATCGTCGTGCGGGTCGCGACGATCGCGGCGCCGCGCATGCGTGTGAAGCCCGAGCGCGTGCGCGTTGCCGTGCGCAAAGGCACTGCGCCGGCGGTCGGCCGTTTCGTTGCCTTCAAGGCGCATCTGTCGCCGCCGCTGCAGCCGCTGCGTCCCGGCGGCTACGACTTTGCCCGCGGCATGTATTTCCAGAAGATAGGCGCTTCCGGCTTTGTGCTGGGCCGGATCAAGACATTGCCGCCGCCGCATGCGCTGAGTTTGAGCTGCGCTACGCCGCCTGGCTCGACGGTCTTCGCGAAGCCATCAACCAGCGCATCCACGTGATCCTGCCCGGCGATCGCGGTTCCATTGCATCAGCCCTGATCACCGGCAAGCGCAACGCCATTTCCGAACCAGTGCGCGAGGCCTTCTACGTGTCGAGCCTGGCGCACGTTCTGGCGATTTCCGGTTTCCACATGGCGGTGGTAGCGGGCATCGTGTTCTTCGTCATTCGCGCGCTGCTGGCGCTGTCGCCGTCGCTCGCCTCGAGCCGCCCGATCAAGAAATGGGCTGCGGCAGGCGCGCTCGTCGCCGGCACGTTCTATCTCCTGCTGTCGGGCACCGGCGTATCGACGCAACGCGCCTTCATCATGGTGGCGATCGTGCTGATCGGCGTCATGCTCGACCGTCCAGTGCTGACCTTCCGCACGCTGTCGGTTGCCGCCTTCGCGGTGTTGCTGTTTGCGCCGCAGGCGGTGGTGCAGCCCAGCTTCCAAATGTCGTTCGCCGCCACGCTCGCGCTAATCGCGGCCTATCAATATGGCTGGCCGTGGCGGCCCGACGCCGATACATCGGCTGCCGCGCGCGCGGCCTTGTGGGGCTGGCGCGAGATCGCCGGCGTGGCACTGGCGTCATTGGTCGCAGGCGCCGCCACCACCCCTTACGCCGCCTACCATTTCCATCGCCTGGCGCCCTACGGCGTGCTCGCGAACCTCATGGCCATGCCGGTGGTGTCGGCTTGGGTGATGCCCATGGGTATCCTCGGCGTGGTGGCGCTGCCGTTCGGCTTCGACGCGCCGTTCTGGCGGCTGATGGGCCACGGCATTGACTGGATGGTGTTCGTGGCGCAGTGGGTCGCGCATCTGCCGGGCGCCATCGGCCACATCCATGCCTTCGGTACTGGGCCGCTGTTGCTGGCGAGCTTGGGGCTACTGCTCGTCTGTCTGTTGCGCACGCCGCTGCGCTGGAGCGGGGCGGTGCTGGGCGTTGTCGCGGCACTGTGGGCGGTGACGGCGCCGCGGCCGGATATTCTCATTTCCAGCGATGGCCGCAGCGCGGCGGTGCGCGGGGCGGATGGGCGTCTCTCGGTCCTGCATAGCGACCGCGACACCTTCGCGCTGAAGGATTGGCTCGCGGCCGACGCCGACCTGCGTAACGTGAAGGACAAGAGCCTGCGGGACGAGGTGCGCTGTGACGCCATCGGTTGCATCGGCCGGCTCAAGAATGGACGGCTGGTAGCTTACGACACGTCCCCCGCCGCCTTCGCCGAGGACTGCATCCATGCGAGCGTCGTCATCAGCCGCCGCTCGGCGCCTGGCGCCTGCGCGGCAAGACTGATCGACCGCAACGTCTGGCGCGCGCGCGGCGCGGTGGCGCTGCGCTTGGAGGGGAATCGTTTCATCGAGACCGATGCGCGGCCGGCCGGTTATGACCGGCCCTGGTCGCACCTGCCGCCGGATTTGATGCGAAAGCGCAGGACGTCGTCGCCCGACGCCACGCCGAAACCGGGGGATTTGGAGGTAGGGGACTAGCTTACGCTGTCATTTCGGGACGTCGCCATTCCGGGACGGCGCGCACCCGATCTCGGGCCTGCCCGAGATCGGTATCTTGAAGGCCAAGCCGGCTATAGCCGGGTTGGTTGGCCGGGCCCGGAATCCAGGGTTACGGGCACCTCGTATTCGGTTCTGGATTCCGGACCCGCTCGCTTCGCGAGCCCCGGAATGACCGATCAGAGAAACGCCGCGGGGCCCTCAATACCGCCTGAACAGCCCCACCAGCTTGCCTTGGATGCGCACGCGGTTGGGCGGCAGGATGCGCACCTCGTAAGCCGGGTTCGCCGGCTCCAGCGCCAGCGAGGCGCCGCGGCGGCGGAAGCGCTTCAGGGTCGCTTCCTCGTCGTCGATCAGCGCCACCACGATGTCGCCGGTGTCGGCGGTATCCAAACGTTTGATGAGCGCGATGTCGCCGTCGAGGATGCCCGCCTCGATCATGGAATCGCCGCGCACTTCCAGGGCGAAATGCTCGCCGGTCGAGAGCATGTCCGGCGGCATGTTGATGACGTGGCTCTTGGTCTGGATCGCCTCGATCGGCGTGCCGGCGGCGATGCGGCCCATGACCGGCACCGCGATCGTCTGGCTGCCGGCGACCGCCTCGTCGGCCTCCGCCGGAATCTGCCGCACCCGGCCGAGATCGCCCTCGATCACGCTCGGGACGAAGCCGCGCGAGCGGCCCGACATGCCGTGAGCGACCGACTCGGGCAGCTTGATGACCTCGATGGCGCGCGCCCGGTTGGCGAGCCGCCGGATGAAGCCGCGTTCCTCCAGGGCCGTGATCAGCCGGTGGATGCCCGACTTGGAGCGCAGGTCCAGCGCATCCTTCATCTCGTCGAAGGAGGGGGGAACCCCGGTTTCCGTCAGCCGCTCGTGGATGAAACGCAATAGTTCAAATTGCTTGCGGGTCAGCATCGTCTTCTCCCGGTCCGCCGCCTGTCCGGTTCCTCAAGGCCCCGTTGGATGGCCGCGAAAACAAATCATGAACGAACACTATCTGTTCGATATGTGTTCCGCAAGAATTTAATTTGGCGTGAAAAAGTCGAAAGGCCGCTAAAGGGCGAGCTTAAGGATGACACACGGTGAACCGGCGGCCGCTTTTGGCGCGAAAGGTTCCCGAATCACCAGGCAATCGGCGCGGGCGAGGGTCGCCATCAGGGAACTGTCCTGGGCGGTCAGTGGTGTCGCCACTGGGCCGTCGGGACCGTCCCCAAGCGTCGCCCTCATGTAGTCCTGGCGCTCGTCGTTTTCCGGCAGTTCGCGGCCGAGGCGGGCTCCAACCGGCGTGGGCTCGACGTCGGCGCGGCCGGCAAGGCGACGGATCAGCGGCACCAGGAACAGGAAGGCGCAGACGTAGGACGAGACAGGATTGCCGGGCAGGCCCAGCACCTGCATAGGGCCAAGCTTGCCGTGCATCATCGGGCGCCCGGGACGAAGCGCCACCCGCCAGAACGAGAGGTCGAGCCCTTCAGCGGCAAGCGCCCGCTGCACCAGGTCGTGCTCGCCGACCGAGGCGCCGCCCGTGGTCACCAGCACGTCGGCGCCCCAATCGCTCGCCGCCCTGACCTTGGCGACGATATCCTCGATGCTGTCACGGGCGATGCCGAGGTCGTTGACCTCGGCGCCTTGGCCGCGCACCAGGGCCGAGAGCGCAAAGCCGTTGGAGAACACGATCTCGCCGGGCCCGAGCGTCGAACCGGGCGGCACCAGCTCGTCGCCGGTGCCGGCGATCGCGACCTTGGGGCGGCGATGGACCGAAAGGGCCGGGTGGTTCATGGCCGCCGCCAGCATCATGTCGCGGTCGGTGAGACGACGGCCCTTTTCGAGCAGCACTTGACCTTGAGCGAAATCGATGCCGGCGCGGCGGATGTTGCGCCCGGCGGCTATCATCCTCTCGATGGTGACGCGGTCGCCGTCGCGTTGCGTTACCTCCTGGATGACCACGGCGTCGGCGCCGGCCGGCACCACGCCGCCGGTGAAGATGCGCGCGGCTTGTCCCGCGCCGACCGCGCCTTCAAAGGGATGGCCGGCGGCGACCTCGCCGATGATATCGAGGGTGACTGGCGCGCCGGCAACATCACCGCTGCGCACCGCATAGCCGTCCATGGCCGAGACGCTTGCCGGCGGCTGGGTGCGCAATGCCGCGACGTCCTGCGTGAGGACGCGGCCGAGCGCGTCTTTCAAAGGCACGGTCTCGGCTTCGAGCGGCGCGGCATCGGCGAGCACGCGGCCCAACGCTTCGGCAACCGGCATGAGGGCCATGATCAGGATTCCGCGCGATAGTGGCCGGACTTGCCGCCGTGTTTTTCCAGCAGGCGGATGCCCTCTATGCGCATGCCGCGCTCCACCGCCTTGACCATGTCGTAGATGGTGAGGCACGCGATCGACACTGCGGTCAGCGCCTCCATCTCGACGCCGGTCGGACCGGTCACCTTCACCGTCGCCTGCACCAGGAAACCCGGCAACGCGTGCTCGGGATTGATCTCGACGATGACTTTGGTGATGGGCAGCGGATGGCAGAGTGGGATCAGGCTGTGCGTGCGCTTGGCCGCCATGATGCCGGCAAGCCGCGCTGCGCCCAGTACGTCGCCTTTGAGCGCGTTGCCGGCGATGACCAAGTCGAGCGTTTCCTTCCGCATGATCACTTTGCCTTCTGCCACCGCGATGCGTTCGGTGGGAGGCTTGGCGGAGACGTCGACCATGTGGGCTTGGCCACGCTGGTCGATATGGGTGAGTGGTGTTGCAGCTGGCGCGGCCTTACGCTTAGGCCGGGCGCCAGCGGATTTCTTCGCGGTTTTTTTGCCCCCCGCCATGGTGTCTACCCCGTCGCCGCGTGTTGTGGCGTGCGCGCGAGCAGGGCGCGCGTGGCGGCGGCCACGTCCGCCTGACGCATCAGGCTCTCGCCGATCAGGAAGGTGGAGATGCCGATGGCGTTCAAGCGGGCCATGTCGGCAGGGGTGTTGATCCCGCTTTCGCCGACCACGATGCGCTCGCGCGGCACCTTGGGGGCGAGCCGCTCGCTCGTCTCCAACGTGGTCTTGAAGGTGCGGAGATCCCGGTTGTTGATGCCGATCAGCCGCGACTTCAGCTTCAGGGCGCGCTCCAGTTCATCTTCTTGGTGAACTTCCACAAGGACATCCATCCCATTGGCAGAAGCCGTATCTTCAATCTCACCGGCGGCGCCGTCATCAAGCGCGGCCATGATAATCAGGATGCAGTCTGCACCCCAAGCTCTTGATTCTACGACCTGATAGGGATCGTAGATGAAATCCTTGCGCAGCGCCGGCAGGCTGGTGGCCTCACGCGCAGCGCTCAAGAACTCCGGCCGGCCCTGGAACGAAGGCGCGTCGGTGAGCACCGACAGGCAGGTGGCACCTCCCGCCTCATACGCTTGGGCCAGCGCCGGCGGATCGAAATCGGCCCGGATCAGGCCCTTCGACGGGCTCGCCTTCTTGATCTCGGCGATCAGGGCGGTGTCTCCGGCGGTCACCTTGCGCTCGATCGCCTTGAGGAAGCCGCGCGGCGGCGGAGCTGCCTTGGCCGCCGCCTCCAGTTCGCTCAAGGGCCGCGCGCGTTTGGCCGCCGCGATCTCCTCGCGCTTATAGGCTTCGATCTTGGCGAGGATGTCGCTCATCAGGTTCCCCTGCGCATGATCTTATCCGAAAACCGGTGGCCACTTTTCGGGATCATGCGCTCACCGCATTGGAAACCGCGATCAGCCGATCGAGCCGGCCTTCCGCTTCGCCGCTGTCGATGGACTTGGCCGCAAGCTCAGCGCCGTCCTTCAAGTCCTTGGCCTTGCCGGCCACCACCAGCGCGGCGGCGGCATTGAGGATCGCCACGTCGCGGAACGGTCCGGGCTTACCCTTCAGCACGTCGAGCAGCGCCTTGGCGTTGTGGTCGGCATCGCCACCGCGCAGGTCTTCCGGTTTGGCGCGCTTGAGTCCGGCATCCTCCGGCGCGATCTCGAAGGTGCGGATCTCGCCATTCTTCAGTTCGGCGACACTGGTCGGTCCGGACGTGGTGATCTCGTCGAGGCCGTCGGAGCCGTGCACCACCCAGATCGATTCCGAGCCGAGGTTCTTCAACACCTGCGCCATCGGCTCCACCCATTGGCGCGAGAAGGTGCCGATCATCTGACGCTTGACGCTCGCCGGGTTCGACAGCGGCCCGAGCAGGTTGAAGATGGTGCGGGTGCCGAGCTCCACGCGCGTCGGGCCGACGTTCTTCATGGCCGGATGATGCGCCGGCGCGAACATGAAGCCGATGCCGGCCTCGCGGATGCAGGCGCCGACTTGGCTCGCGTTGAGCTCGATATTGACGCCGAGCGCCTGCAGCACGTCGGCGGCGCCGGACTTCGACGACAGCGCGCGGTTGCCGTGTTTGGCGACCGGCGTGCCCGCGCCCGCCACCACGAAGGCCGCGCAGGTCGAGATGTTGTAGGAGCCCGAGGCGTCGCCGCCGGTGCCAACCACGTCGACCGCGTCAGCCGGCGCCTTCACGCCCAGCATCTTGGCGCGCATGGTGGTGACCGCGCCGGTGATTTCGTCGACGGTCTCGCCGCGCACGCGCAACGCCATCAGCAGGCCGCCCATCTGCGAGGGCGTTGCTTCGCCCGACATCATGCGGTCGAAGGCGCTGGCGGCTTCCTCGCGCGTCAAGTGAGCGCCGGTTGCCACCTTGGCGATGAGCGCCTTGAAATCGTCCGCCACGAAACTTCCCCCTCGTTATTCGGCCGCGTGCATCGGGGCCGACTTTGCCGACACTTGTCGATCGGTCTTGTTGCGGCCGGCCTTGGCGTTCCAGGCGGCGGCGATGTCGAGAAAATTCTTTAGCATCAGGTGGCCGTGCTCGGACACGATGCTTTCCGGATGAAACTGCACGCCGTGCACCGGCAGGCTCTTGTGCATCGCGCCCATCACCAGGCCGTCCTCGGTCTCGGCGTTGACGATGAGGTCGGCGGGCATGCTTGCGCGCTCGACCACCAACGAATGGTAACGCGTCGCCTTCAGCGAGCCGTTGATGCCGCGGAACACGCCGGTGCCGCTGTGGCGGATTTCCGAGACCTTGCCGTGCATGGGCGCTGCGCGCACCACCTTGCCGCCGAAGGCCTGGCCGATGGCCTGATGGCCAAGGCAGACTCCCATGATCGGGATGGTCGCGGCGGCGGCCTTGATGAGGTTGAGGCAGATGCCGGCCTCGTTCGGCGTGGCCGGCCCGGGCGACAGAACGATGCCTTCCGGGTCCGCGGCCATGACCGCTTCGACCGACACCTTGTCGTTGCGGTGCACCACGACGTCCGCCCCCAAGCTGCCCAGGTAATGGACCAGGTTGAAGGTGAAGCTGTCGTAATTGTCGATCAGAACGATCATTTTCGGGCCCGTTTCTTCGGTCTTAAGACCGGGGGCGAGGGGGGTCAAGGCAGGCCCGGCGGGCTGGTTACTGCCCGCGCTTGGCCGCGCTTGCGAAGCGGCGCGCTTCTTCCGCCGCGCGGAACAGCGCTTTCGCCTTGTTGATGCACTCCTGCTGTTCCGAGTCCGGATTGCTGTCGGCGACGATGCCGGCGCCGGCCTGCACGTACATCTTGCCGTCTTTCACCAGCGCGGTGCGCAGCACGATGCAGGTGTCCATCTCGCCGGCCGCGGAGAAATAGCCGACGCAGCCGGCGTAGAGCCCGCGCTTTTCTTTCTCCAGTTCGTCGATGATCTCCATCGCCCGCACCTTGGGCGCGCCCGACACGGTACCGGCGGGAAAGCCGGCGGCGAGCGCATCGAGCGCGTCGTGCTTCTCGTCGAGCTTGCCTTCCACGTTCGACACGATGTGCATGACGTGACTGTAGCGCTCGACGAAGAAGCGGTCGGTGACGTCGACGGTGCCGATCTTGGCAACGCGCCCGACGTCGTTGCGCCCGAGGTCGAGCAGCATCAGGTGCTCGGCGCATTCCTTCGGGTCGGCGAGCAGTTCCTCTTCCAGCGCCTTGTCCTCGTGCGAGCTTAGTCCCCGCGGCCTTGTGCCGGCGATCGGGCGGATGGTGACCACCTCGCCGCGCAGCCGCACCAGGATCTCCGGGCTGGAGCCCGCAACCGCGAAATCCCCGAAGTCGAGGAAATAGAGGAACGGCGAGGGGTTGGTGCGCCGAAGCGCGCGATAGAGCGAAAACGGCGGCAGCGTGAACGGCGCCTCGAAGCGCTGCGCCAGCACGATCTGGAAGGCGTCGCCGGCGGCGATGTATTCCTTCGCGCGCGCGACCATCGCCTTGTATTCCTCGGGCGTGGTGTTCGATTGCGCCGGCACGTCGAGCGGGCCTTCGTCGGTGACGGCGATCGACTTGTCGAGCGGCTTGTCGAGCGCGTCGACGACCGCCGAGAGACGCTCCATGGCCCGCGCCAGCGCCGCCTTGGCGTCGACGTTTCTGTCGGGCCGTACCGGCGTCACCACCGTCAGCGTGTCCAGCACCGCGTCGAAGATCGCCACCACGGTCGGGCGCACCAGCACCGCATCGGGAATGCCGATCGGGTCGGGATTGGGCGCCGGCAACTCCTCGATCAGCCGCACCGTGTCGTAGCCGAGATAGCCGAATACGCCGGCCGCCATGGGCGGCAGGCTGTCGGGCAGCGCGATGCGGCTTTCCGCGATCAGCTTGCGTAAGCTTTCGAGCGGCGGCTCGGGGCAGGGCACGAAGTCGTCCGGCTTGGCGCGGGCGTTGCGATTGACCTCGGCCGTGGTGCCGTTGGCGCGCCAGGTCAGGTCGGGGTCGAGCCCGATGAAGGAATAGCGCCCGCGCACCGCGCCGCCTTCGACCGACTCAAACAGGAAGCTCATCGGTTTGCCGCCGCCGAGCTTCAGGAAGGCAGAGACGGGCGTCTCCAGGTCCGCAACCAGCGTGGTCCAAACCACCTGCGGCTCGCCGCGCCCATAGCGTTCGACGAATTGGGCTTCCGACGGCTCGACTTGCATGGGATTAGCCGCCGGTGGCGCCGCCGACCACCTGGTTCAACGCGGACTGGTTGATGCTGACGCCCATCTCGTTTTGGAGCTTGGCGATATAGGCGCCGATAATGTCGTCGGCATAGGCGTTCTTGAGTTGCCCGGTGATCGATTGCGCGGCGGGCAGGGTCGGCACGAACTTGGGATCGGTCACCTTGGTGACCTTGAAGAGGTAGTACTCGGTCTCCTTCGCGCCTTGCGTCATGCCGGGCACGTCCTTCGGTTTGGCGAAGGCCGCCTGCACCAGGGACGGCGGCGCGAAGCCGGCGTTGCCGCGCTGGATATCGGCCGCGTTCTGAACGTGAAGCTTGTCGGCGTCGGCGAGCGCCTTCAGCGTCGAGCCCGCCTTCAGCTTGGCGAGCAGGGCATCCGCTTTCGCTTTCAGCCGCTTGCCGATCTCGTCGTCGCGCCAGTTCTTCTCGACCTTGTCCTTGACGGTGTCGTAGGCGCGCTCGTGCGAGGGCGTGATGCCGGTGACGTCGTAATAGAGATAGCCGCCGCTCGGCAGCTGCAGCGCCTCGTTGTCGACGCCGACGTCGCTGGAAAACGCCGAATTCACCACGTCGGGTCTCGTCGGCAGGCCGGGGACCGGCTTGCCGTCGGGCGCGTTGCCGGCGCGGTCGACGGCGTCGATCACGCGGGTCTTGAGGCCGAGCTTCTTGGCCGCTTCGGCGAGCGTCGCGCCGGAGGCCTTTTCATCCTCGATCTTGTCGCGCAGGTTGCCGATCTTGCCGACCGCGTTCTGCTCGGCAATCTGCTTCTTGATCTGGGGCTCGACCTCCTGGAAGCTCTTCTGCTCGCCGGGTTCGACCTTGCCGACGGTCACCAGCACGGTGCCGAAATTACCCTTGATCGGCTGGCTCACCTCGCCGCTCTTGAGCGCGAAGGCGGCCTTAGCGACGGCCGGGTCGATGATGGCGGCCTGCGTCACCAGGCCGATGTCGGTGTCGGAGGCCTTAAGCCCGCGCGCCTTGACGATGTCGTCAAAGGTGGCCCCGTTCGTGATCTTCTCGCGCGCGGCCTTGGCCGCGGCGTCGCTCTTGAACAGGATCTGGCGCACCGCGCGCTTTTCCGGTTTGCCGTATTGCGCCTTGTGCTGCTCGTAATAGGCCTTGGCCTGCGCGTCGGTGACGCTTGCGGGGTTGGCGAGCGCGGCCGGCGAGAGCGAAACCAGGGTGACACGGCGGTATTCCGGCGCGCGGAACATCGCCTTGTGGGCCTCATAGTATTTCTTCAGCGTGTCGGCCGGCGGTGTCGCGATAGTGCCGGCCTGGTCCGGCCCGAGCGCCAGATAATCCACGTTGCGCTTTTGGGCGCGGTATTGGTCGATGGCCTTGACCGCGATCTGCGGCGCCGTCATCTCGCCGCTGATGCTCTGGGCGATCTGCCGGCGCAGCAGGACGTTGCGCTGCTCGGCCACGAAGCGCGCCTCGGTGAAGCCAGCGTCGCGGATAATCTCCTCGAAACGCTGGCGGCTGAACTTGCCGTTGGGCCCATTGAAGGTGGGGTCGCTCTCGATGCTCTTGGCAATGGTCGCATTGTTGAGGCCGAGCCGCATCGCCCGGGCCTGCTGGTCGAGCGTGGTCTCGGCGATGATCTGGCCGAGGATCTGGCGGTCGAGGCCGAGCGCGCGCGCTTGGTCGGGGGAGACCGGCTTGCCGATCTGGCGCGAAATCCGCTGCAGGCGGTCGTTGTAGTATTGCTGGAACTGCTCGATCGAAATCTCCGCCGAGCCGACCTTGGCGACGTCGTTGCGCCCGTAGCCGCGGAAGATGTCGCCGATGCCCCAGATCGCGAAGGCGACGACCAGGGCGCCCATGACGATGCTCATGAGGGCCTTGCCGATCCAGGTCGAAGTGGCTTGGTGGATACCGCGGAGCATGGGCGCGCTGCTTCTTTCGTTGAACCGGGACGAGCCTGACGGGGCTTGTTAAGTTAATGATCTGGCTTGCGTTTCGCGCTTTGGGGGCGCGGCGCGCGCATCATAGGGATGGGGCTCCGCGCTTGCAACACATGAGGGAGCCGCCGCCGGGGCCGGCCCATCACCTGCCGGCGACTGGCGCGGCCGACGCGGCTCTGATAGCGGAATCGATTGTACGAGCAAAAGGAAACCGGAATGGCAGGGGCAGGTCGGCGTCCGCTGGTGGCGGGCAACTGGAAGATGAACGGGCTTTCCGCCTCGGCCGCGGAGCTCGACAAGATGGTCGCGGGCGCAGGCGCACTTGCGGACAAGACCGACCTGATGGTGTGCCCGCCGGCGACGCTGATTGCGCGCTTTGCCGAAGCCGCCCGCGGTTCCGCGGTCGCCATCGGGGGGCAGGATTGCCATGCCAAGGCTTCCGGCGCCCACACCGGCGACATTGCCGCCGAGATGCTGGCTGACGCCGGCGCCAGCGCCGTCATTGTCGGCCATTCCGAGCGCCGCGCCGACCACCACGAAACCGACGCCGAGGTGCAGGCCAAGGCGCTCGCCGCCTGGCGGGCCGGCCTGACCGCGATCGTCTGCGTCGGCGAGACCAAGGAACAGCGCGAGGCCGGCAAGACCCTGGAGATCGTCGGCAGCCAGCTCGCCGGGTCGCTGCCCGAGGGGGCGACCGGCGCCAGCCTGGTGGTCGCCTACGAGCCAGTCTGGGCCATCGGCACCGGCCTGACCCCGACGCTCGCCGACGTCGCCGAGGTCCACAGCTTCATCCGCCAGCGGGTTTCCGAGCGTTTTGCCGGCGAGGGCGCCAAAATCCGCATCCTCTATGGTGGTTCGGTGAAGCCGGGCAACGCCCAGGAGCTTTTGACGGTTGCCGACGTCGATGGCGCCCTGGTTGGCGGTGCCAGCCTCAAGGCCGAGGATTTCCTTGGGATTGCCGCAGTTTACCGCTAGCGGGGCGGGTGTTGACGGGGCGCCTGCGGGGTAGAAATCGCCGCGGGCATCGTGTAGACACCGCCGCGACTTCCTATATCACCGGCTGCGCGCCGCCCGGGCAGGAACCGGGTCAGGCCGCTGTTGGGCGGGATTGAACGGATTTTGAGCTGATGCAGCAGGTCATCATTGTCATCCATCTCATGCTGGTGCTCGCCTTGATCGGCGTGGTGCTGCTGCAGAAGTCTGAGGGCGGCGGCCTCGGCATCGGCGGCGGCTCTGGCTTCATGACCAGCCGCGGCACCGCCAATATGCTCACCCGCAGTACCGCCATCCTGGCGGGGCTGTTTTTCTGCACCAGCCTGCTGCTGTCGATCCTCGCCGGCATGAACGAAGCGCCCAAGTCGATCCTGGGAGGCTCGAGCTCGGCGCCGGCGACCAGCAGCCAGCCGGGTCAGGCGCCGGCGCTCGGCGGCCAGAAGGGCGGTCTCATCAATCAACTCGGCGGCCTGCCGTCGAAGTCGACGGCGCCGGCCAAACCGGCGGCGCCCGCCGCGCCTTCCGGCCCGCAGGTGCCGGAGTCGAAATAGCGAACGACGCCGAAGGGGCCGGGGAAACCGGCCCCTTCCGCGTTAGGGGGCAAGGCGCGCCGCGATTCGCCGGCCCGAACTCGGGAAGAACATGAAACGACCGGCGCAAGCATCCGTGATGGCGAGAGTTTTCCACCCTGCGCACAGGCGCAGGGTAGTTGCACGGTTTTCGCGCTCGTCGAATCGATTCGGCCCCGCTAAAGGTTAAATCCCATGGCGCGGTACATCTTCATCACCGGCGGCGTGGTCTCCTCACTGGGTAAGGGTCTGGCTTCCGCGGCGCTCGGCGCGCTGCTGCAGGCGCGCGGCTACAAGGTCCGCCTGCGCAAGCTCGACCCCTATCTCAACGTCGATCCCGGCACCATGTCGCCGTACCAGCACGGCGAGGTGTTCGTCACCGACGACGGCGCGGAGACCGATCTCGACCTCGGACACTACGAGCGCTTCACGGGTCGTCCGGCGAACAAACAGGACAACATCACCACCGGCCGCATCTACCAGGACATCCTCACCAAGGAGCGGCGCGGCGACTATCTCGGCGCCACCATCCAGGTGGTCCCGCACGTCACCAATGCCATCAAGGACTTCATCCGCGAGGGCAACGACGACTTCGACTTCGTCCTGTGCGAGATCGGCGGCACCGTCGGCGACATCGAGGGCCTGCCGTTTTTCGAAGCCATCCGGCAGATGGGCAACGAATTGCCGCGCAACCACGCGGTCTACATCCATCTGACGCTGCTGCCGTTCATCCCGACCGCCGGCGAGCTCAAGACCAAGCCGACCCAGCACTCGGTCAAGGAACTGCGCTCGATCGGCATCCAGCCCGACATCCTGCTCTGCCGTACCGACCGGTCGATTCCGGAGGGCGAGCGGCGCAAGCTGGCACTGTTCTGCAACGTGCGCGAAAGCGCGGTGATCGAGGCGCGCGATGCCGACAACATCTACGCGGTGCCGGAGGGTTATCACGCCGCCGGCCTCGACCGCGAAGTGCTGTCGGCCTTTGCGCTTGAGCCCGGCACCCCGCCGGACCTGACGCGTTGGCGCACCATCAACGAGCGCATCCGCAACCCGGAAGGCGACGTCACCATCGCCATCGTCGGCAAGTACACCGGCATGAAGGACGCCTACAAATCGCTGATCGAGGCGCTCTCCCACGGCGGCATCGCCAACAAGGTGAAGGTCAATCTCGACTGGATCGAATCCGACGTGTTCGAGAACGAGGACCCGGCGCCCTTCCTCGAACAGGTCAACGGCATCCTGGTGCCCGGCGGCTTCGGTCAGCGCGGCGCCGAGGGCAAGATCCGCGCGGCGATGTTCGCGCGCGAGCGTGAGGTGCCGTATTTCGGCATCTGCTTCGGCATGCAGATGGCCTGCATCGAGGCGGCGCGGAACCTGTGCGGCATCGCGGACGCCAACTCTACCGAATTCGGCCCGACCAAGGATCCGATCGTCGGCCTGATGACCGAATGGCTGCAGGGCAACGAGCTGCAGAAGCGCCACGCCGAAGGCGATCTCGGCGGCACCATGCGGCTCGGCGCTTATCCCGCCAAGCTGACGCGCGGCAGCCGGGTTGCCGAGATCTACGGCTCGACCGAGATTTCCGAGCGTCATCGCCATCGCTACGAGGTCAACACCGCCTACAAGGACCGGCTCGAGCAGCACGGCCTGCGATTCTCCGGCATGTCGCCCGACGGCATTTTGCCAGAGATCGTCGAATACCAGGACCATCCCTGGTTCATCGGCGTGCAGTTCCACCCCGAGCTGAAGTCGCGGCCGTTCGAGCCGCACCCGCTGTTCGCCAGCTTCATCGGCGCGGCGGTTGAGCAGAGCCGGCTGGTATAGATCGGAAGACCTCCATGCCCGCCCGCGCCGGTGCCGGACGACCGCCGGTAACGGCTCACGTTACCGATACGTTGCCGCGTTCGCCGGCAACAAGCCAACACGGGCCGGCTGCGACGACGCGCATGACAATACGTTCATGCGCGCCGCGCGCCCGATAACCGAAACACGCATCGTCTTACGCCGACATCCTGGAACCAGTGCGCCCCGCCAATACTTTCGGGTTCGGAGCGACGCAAAACGCCAAGGAGATGTGCGATGCGTATTCTCGCGATTGCCACCGCGCTCGCGGTCGGCGGACTTATCATGTCCGGTCCGAGTTTTGCCCAAGCGAGTCCGCCGAATTACATGCGCGGCGGCCTCCAGCATATTGGCGGCTGGTGCAAAGTGGTCAGCAGCAGCTACTTCAACTCGCAGGTCTATGGCTATTACACGCGTTGCGCCGATACGGCGGCGGTCAACGCGGCGCATACGTCGATGGCCTACGCACCGCGGCGGTATCGCCGTCGCTGAGATCGGCCACGCGGATCGCGCCTTGCACTCGATGCAGAGCGCGATCCGTCGCGCATGGTGGCGGCATCGCCGTTACCATTAATTTACGCAGCCGGGACCTTGGGAACCCGAATCTATACGCGCGCTTTACGCAGGAGGGCGCACGGCCGTGCCGTTCTTAGTCGCGTTACGGACCTTCACTCCGTTCACGTTACGACTTCAAGGACAACGACCATGCGTCACATGCTGATCGCTGCCGCCGCGCTCGCGGCTTGCGGCTTCATCGCCTCCACCTCGGCCAACGCCGAGAGCGCGCCGCCCTACGAGGCCGGCGGCCAGGTGAAAATCGCCGGCTGGTGCCTCGTCAACACCGACACGGACGGAGGCGGCAGCTACGGCTATTACACGGCATGTGCCGAGCAGGCCCGCGCCCAGGCGCCACGCTGGCACCGTCATCATCGCTCCTACTGATCGGCTGAACTGACTGGGCGCGCCGCTCGACGCTCGACCCCCATGTTGCGGCGCTCCCGGTAACTTCCGGCCGCGGGCGCGGCGTTCAAGTTTCGTGTCCCGTGGCCGGGCTTGTCTCGCGCGGTATTTGCGGCATCATTCGGCCGCCGGCGTCCTCGCCGGCGCAACCGAAGGATTGCCCAAGGAATGGCGGAGAGCAGGGGTCTCGATCATTGTGTCCATGCGGTGCGCGATCTTGACGCCGCCGCCGACCTCTACGCCCGGCTCGGCTTCACGGTCGGGGCGCGCAACAAGCACCCCTGGGGCACCCACAATCATCTCGTCCAACTGCCCGGCTTCTTCGTCGAGCTCATAACGCTGGCCGAGCCCGACAAGCTCGGCGACGACGGCTTCTCGGACCTGTTCGGCCGCTTTACCGGCGACTTCCTCAAGCGCGGGGAAGGGCTGTCGCACATGATCCTGCAATCGGGCAGCGCCCGCGCCGACGAAGCCGATTTCCGCAGTGCCGGCATCGCCGCTTCCGCGACCATGCGCTTCGAGCGCGAAGGCAAGCGGCCGGACGGCTCGGCGGTCAAGGTCGCCTTCTCGCTGGCCTTCGCCGAGGATGAGTTCGCGCCCGACATCCATTTCGCCGTCTGCCAGCAGCACTTTCCGGAGAATTTCTGGAACCCTGACTTCCAGCGCCATCCCAACAGCGTCGAGCGCATCGCCGGCGCGGTGATGGTGGCGGAGGCGCCGGGGCGCCACCGCGAATTTCTGCTGGCCTTCACCGGCGTCGATCACGCGCGCCTCGACGGCGACGGCTTCGTGGTGGCGACGCCGCGGGGCGAGATCGCCGTCATGACCCCTGCCGCGTACCGGCGCCGCTTCGACGTTGCAGCGCCGGACGTGACGGGCGGTGCGCGGCTTGCCGCCTTGCGCTTTGCGGCCCGCGACGGCACCGCCCTCGATGAGGCGCTGGGCCAATCCGGCCTGCCGGTGAGGCGGGCGACCGGCGCCTTCGTGGTCGGCCCTGAGAGCACTATGGGCGCCACGCTGGTATTCGAAGCGGGGTAGCGGTCCGATTCCGACATTTGCCTCTCGTTGCCGCAAGCTCCGGCGCAAATGTCGGACTCAAAGAAGTTCCAATAAATAATTGATGCTCAAGGAGGTTTTAATTTTACTTTTGATCAACAGCCCGCTGCATGTGGGTATCAAATGTCGAATTCGCTCCACTAATCGGCCATCAGGTGGATGGCCTCGGCCGGGATGTCGGCGACGACCTCGCGTTCCGGTGTGAGGTCGAGCGCGCGCGCCTCGCGCGTCAGCAGATAGGCCTTGAGCGGAAACCCGCAGTTCAAGCCGATGGTGGCCAGCGGTCCGACCGAACTGACACGCATGATGCGCGCCGCCAGCCGGTTTGCGCCGGGCGGCACTGGCGGCGCACGCTCGGCCGGATAGAGGCTCACCGCTTCGGCCCGGATCGCGGCCGTCACGTCGCACGGCGCCTGCAGCGCCGGCGATGACGCGGCGACCCGCAGCATCTGCCCGCCAATCGCGAGCGATCGGAAACCGTCGTGCCCATTCTTCAGCCGTCCTGACAGAATGTTCTCCACGCCGACGAAGCCGGCAACGAACGCGTTGGCCGGTTTTTCGAAAATGTCGGCGGGTGTGCCGCTCTGGATGATCGCGCCGTCGCGCAGCACCACGATTTTGTCGGCGAGCGTCATGGCGTCGCTATGGTCGTGGGTGACGAAGATCGCGGGGATCGAAATCCCGCGCAGGAACGACAGCAGTTCCTCGCGCAAGGTATCGCGGGTGTGGGCATCGAGCGCGGAAAACGGCTCGTCGAACAGGAATATGTCGGGCGCCGCGGCGAGCGCGCGCGCGAGCGCCACCCGCTGCTTTTCGCCCGGGCTCAGATCCTGCGGCATGCGGGCGGCAAGCCGCGCGACGCCGAAATGGCCGAGCAGGGCATCGACATCGCCGAGCGGTAGACCGGCCAGCGGCGCAGGGCTGACCGTGCCGCGCATGGCGACGGCCACGTTCTGCGCCACGGTGAGATGCGGGAACAACCCGAAGTTCTGCACCATGAAACCGACATTGCGCCGCTCCGGCGGCAGCGCCGTCACGTCGCGGCCGCGGATCAGCACCCGGCCGGCGTCGGGCCGGTGGAAGCCGGCGATGGTCTCCAGCGTCACCGACTTGCCGCAGCCATTAGGCC
The DNA here is from genome assembly GCA_963822085.1 of uncultured Pseudomonadota bacterium. Classification (GTDB taxonomy): domain Bacteria; phylum Pseudomonadota; class Alphaproteobacteria; order Rhizobiales; family Xanthobacteraceae; genus Pseudolabrys. Next base: position 83,083 of record CAWGGL010000025.1, on the reverse strand, counting down.
CCAGCATGACCAGTACCTCGCCGGCACCGAGCGCCACGTCGAGGGGCCCGAGACGAAAATTGCCGATCGCGTGCGACAGCGCGTCGAGGACGATGCCCGATGCCGTCATCGGCTGTCCCTAATCACGGCGCGCCCATGCGCCAGATAGCGCAGCAGCACGAATAGCGTCAGCGACACGATCAGCATCAGCACCGCGGCGCCAGCGGCCTGGTTCAGTCCGAAACGCAGGAACAACTCGTAAATCTTCACCGGCGCGGTCATCGGGTAATAGACCAGGATCACCACCGCGCCGAATTCGCTGATCGAGCGGGCGTAGGTCAGCGTCACCCCGGTCATGATGCCGCGCCGCGCGAGCGGCAGCGTCACCCGGAAGAAGGTGCGCCACGGCCCCATACCGAGGGTGCGGGCGATCTTTTCCAGGCGCGGGTCGACCGCCTCGAAACCGATGCGCGCGGCGTTGACGGTATAGGGCGCCGAAACGAACAGCATCGCCACCACAATGCCGGCGATGGTGCCCCAGAATTGCAGGCCGACCAGTCGGTCGATCGGCTCGCCCAACAGCCCATGGCGGCCGAACACCATCAGCAGCGCGATGCCGGCAATGGTGTGCGGCACCGCCAGCGGCAAGTCGATGATCGCCGCGACCAGCCCCTTGCCGGCGAAGTCCGAGCGCGCCAGCGCGTAGGCGAGCGGCACGCCGATCAGCGCCGCGAAAGTGGCCGACAGGAACGCGCCTTCCAGGCTGAGCTCGATCGCCGAGCGCACGCTCGCCATGGCGGCGATTTTTTCCAGGCTGGTGCCGGTCTGGGTCGCGGCCAGCACCACCAGTGGGATCACCACGAAGGCAAGCATCACGCTGCCGAGGAACCAGCACAGCAGGAACACGCTGCGCGGATGGCTGGGGGCGGCGCGCCGCCACCAGCTGTCTTGTTTGCGCCCCGTCATGGAGATGATCCGTTCAGCCGCCGCCTAAGAGGCCGGCCACGGCTTGACCATCTTCTGCAGCGACTTGGGCATCTCGCTGCGATGCATGGCGAAGGCCGGCGAGAACGAGCCGAAGCCGTCCTTCTTCATCACGCCCTGGCCCTGCGGCCCCAGCACGAAGGCGACGAACTTCTTGGCCGCGTCGGCGTGCTTGGCGCCCTTGACCAGGGTCATGGCGTAGACGATCGGCTTGCCGGTGAGCGTGCCGTTCTTGGTGTGGGCGACGCCCTTCTTGTAGCTCGCGGCATAGGCCGGGTTGCTGAGATTGATCTTGGCCGGCAGGTTCACGTACTTGAGGTGATGCTGCAGGGCGTCGGAACGGTAGATCGCCAGGTAATCGATCTGCCCGAGCTGCAGCGCGGAGATCAGCGAGGTCTCGGTGTCGCGCATGTTCTTCAGTGGCGCGTTGGCGAGCACCGACTTCTCGATGTTCGGATCCTTGTAATACGTGTTGGCGAGATTGAGCATCTGCACCGTCTGATAGCCGGATGGGTCGGTGTCCGGATTGGAACGGCCGATCTCGACGCCTTTTTCCGCCAGCACCTTGTACCAATTCTTAGAATTGATCTTCTTGGCGCCCTTGCTCTTGGCGGTGTAGGTGAAGGTGATGGCGTTGCGCGCGATGCCGACGTACCAGTCCGCGTGTGCGGGCTTGGCGAACATGTATTTCGGGATCACGCTATAGTCGGCGACCGCGAGAATGTCCGCATCCTTGTGCAACACGGTGATCTGCTTGGTCATCTTGACGCTGCCGCCGAACTGGGCCTGCACCTTGATGTCGGGGTATTTCTTCTCGAATAGCTTGTCGATCTGCTTGAACGGCACGGCGAGCGTGCCGGCGGCGAAAACGGTCAAGGTGGTGGGCTGGGCCGCTTGCGCCGGAAGGGACGCAAGCGCGAGAGCGCCAAGGGACGCGAGGGTCGCACATAAGGTGCGCGCCGCGTATTTCATATCTGCCTCCTGAAGGAAGGTTCTTTGGCGTCGCCCCGCTGGCGGCATTATGCATATCCTGTTCAAAAGCGCACATCTCGTGAGCATTTTGAGAGGGTTGTAAATCATGCAGCCCAATGCATGGCTGCCCCGCAGTCGGGTACCGCCCGTTGACCGGCCGGCACGGCCGCTTCATGGTCGCGCGCCCGCATGAGGACCCCGAATCTTGAATAAAGTCCCGGACCAGACGCTCAGCCCCAACCCCACCGTCTCAGTCGGTTCCGTGCGTTTCGGCAACGATCTGCCGCTGGCGCTGATCGCCGGCCCCTGCGCGCTGGAAAGCCGGGCGCACGCGCTGGAGATGGCGGCCGCGCTCAAGGAGATCGCGGCCAAGGTTGGTGTCGGGTTGGTGTTCAAGACCTCCTTCGACAAGGCTAACCGCACCTCGGCTGCAAGCGTCCGCGGCGCCGGTCTCGACGCCGCGCTGCCGATCTTCGCCGAGATCCGCGAGACGCTTGGGCTTCCGGTGCTCACCGACGTGCACGAGGCGGCGCAGTGCGCGCGCGTGGCGCAAGCGGTCGACGTCCTGCAGATCCCGGCGTTCCTGTGCCGGCAAACCGACCTGCTCGTCGCCGCCGCCGAAACCGGGCGCGCGGTCAACGTCAAGAAGGGCCAGTTCCTGGCGCCCTGGGATATGAAAAACGTAGTCGCCAAGATCACAGCTGCCGGCAATCCAAACGTACTGGTGACCGAGCGCGGCGTCTCCTTCGGCTACAACACGCTCGTCTCCGACATGCGCGCGCTGCCGATCCTGAAAGAGCAAACCGGCGCGCCGGTCATCTTCGATGCCACCCATTCGGTCCAGCAGCCGGGCGGGCAGGGTACCGCCTCCGGTGGCGAGCGCCGCTTCGTGCCAGTCTTGGCGCGGGCGGCGGTGGCGGTCGGGGTGGCGGGGCTCTTCATCGAGACCCACCAGGACCCGGACAAGGCCCCCTCCGACGGGCCGAACATGTTGCCACTCAAGGAGATGGAGCCGCTTTTGCGCAAGCTGGTTGAATTCGACCGGCTAGCCAAAGGATGACGGCGCCCGAACCTCCGCCTACGGCCGCTCGCGCGTTCGCCAGCATCAACCTGCTCGCGTCCATCGCCTTTGCGTCCGCACTGTTCGCGCGCGCCGTCGATCCCGTCATCCCGCAGATCGCGCATGGCCTGAACGTCGCGCCCACGACGGCGGCCTTGCTCTCCAGCGGCTACACGCTCCCCTTCGCGCTGATCCAGCCGCTGCTCGGTGCGCTTGCTGACATGATGAGCAAGACGCGGCTGATCATCGTTTGCGTGCTGATCGTCAGCGTGGCCAGCGTCGCCGGCGGCTTGGCCTACGATTTCAAGATGCTGTTTGTCATGCGCGTGCTGGCAGGAATCGCCGCCGGCGGCATCTTCCCGATCCTGATGGCGGTGGTCGGCGACCGCGTTCCGGTCAAGCAGCGCCAGGTGGCGATGAGCCGGCTGCTGTTCGCCGCCATGACCGGTAGCCTGCTGGGCGCCTCGGGCGCCGGCGTGCTCGGCGATCTCATCGGCTGGCGCAGCGTGTTGATCGGCATCGGTGCCGTCGGCTTTATCGCGCTGGCACTGGCGATGCCGGGGCTGCGGGGCACGGACGAGGCGCCGGGGCGTTTCGATCCCGCGGGCTTCCTGCCGGGCTACCGCGCGGTGTTCGGCAATCCGCTGGCGAAATACTGCTTCGGCGCGGTGTTCGTGGAGGCGATCTTCGTCTTCGGCCTGTTTCCCTACGTGGCCGTAATGCTGCGCCGTGAAGGCGTCGACAGCGCCACCATTGCCGGCCTGGTCATCGCCGGCTTCGGCGTGGGCGGCGTCTGCTACACCCTCACGGTGCGCTGGCTGCTCGCCCGTCTGGGCGAGAAATGGCTGATGGCCGGCGGCGGCATGGTGATGGCGTTCTGCTTTGCCTTGATCGCGCTTAGGCCGCCGTGGCAGGCCGAATTCGCCGTCTTCGTGCTGCTCGGCTTCGGCATGTACATGCTGCACGGCTGCATCCAGGTCTTCGTGACCGAGCTGGCGCCCACCGCGCGCGCGACCGCGACCGCCGCGCATTCCAGTTTCTTCTTCCTGGGGCAGGCGACCGGCCCGGTGGTCTACGGGTTCGGTCTCTCAAGCGGCACCGGCATCGCCGGCGTTCTGATCGGCGGCGTCTTCGCCCTGATCGCGACCGGCTGGGTGTGCGCGCTGATGTTGCGGCGGCCGGCGCCCGCGGGCACCTAACCTCTGCCGCGATAAGGCGCCACGCCCTGCTCGGGCAGCCAGACGCCCTTGGGGCACCGCCCGGTCTGCCAGAACACGTCGATGGGTATGCCGCCGCGCGGATACCAGTAGCCGCCGATGCGCAGGAACTTCGGCTTCAAGAGCGCGACCAGCCGCTTGCCGATCGCCACGGTGCAATCCTCGTGGAACGAGCCCACGTTGCGGAAGCTCGCGAGATAAAGCTTGAGCGACTTCGATTCCACCAGGAAGCGCCCCGGCACGTAGTCGATGACGAGATGCGCGAAGTCGGGCTGGCCGGTGATCGGGCACAGCGTCGTGAACTCCGGCGCCGTGAAGCGCGCGAGATAGTCGGTGTCCTGGTGCGGATTGGGCACACGGTCGAGCTGCGCCTTGTCGGGCGAGGCGGGCAGGCGGGCCGGGCGGCCGAGTTGCAGTGGTTTTTTCGTCATCGGACCTTCTGTTTTCGCGGTCCTGCAATGCCCGTAGGCTCGGGGCATGACAAGAGGGTTGTCGATCCTGTAGAAGCCCGGCCATGCGCATGATCCCGAAAAGTGGCAACCGGTTTTCGGACAAGACCATGCGCCTCAAAAATTAAGCCGGAACTTATCGAAAATGACCGCCATCACCGACATCATCGGCCGCGAAATCCTCGATTCCCGCGGCAATCCCACCGTCGAAGTTGATGTAGTACTTGAAGACGGCTCCATGGGCCGTGCCGCGGTGCCCTCGGGCGCCTCCACCGGCGCCCACGAGGCGGTGGAACTGCGCGACGGCGATAAGGCCCGCTACGGCGGCAAGGGCGTGTGCAAGGCGGTGGACGCGGTCAACACCGAGATCTTCGACGCCATCGGCGGCATGGACGCCGAGCTGCAGGCCAAGATCGACGAAACCATGATCGCGCTCGACGGCACCCCCAACAAGGGCCGCCTCGGCGCCAACGCCATCCTCGGCGTCTCGCTCGCGACCGCCAAGGCCGCGGCCATCGCCAGCGGCGCGCCGCTCTACCGCTATGTTGGCGGCACCGCCGCGCGCCTGCTGCCGACGCCGATGATGAACATCATCAACGGCGGGGTGCACGCGGACAATCCGATCGACTTCCAGGAATTCATGATCATGCCGGCGGGCGCGCCGAGCTTCGCTGAGGCGCTGCGCTATGGCGCGGAGGTCTTCCACACCCTGAAGGCCGAGCTGAAGGCCATGGGCCTCAACACCAATGTGGGCGACGAGGGTGGTTTTGCGCCCGACCTCAAGTCGGCGGAGCAGGCCCTCGATGTCATCGTCAAGGCGATTGGCAAGGCCGGCTACAAGGCCGGCAGCGACATCTTCATCGCGCTCGATCCGGCCTCGAGCGAGTTCTACAAGGACGGTCAGTACGTCTATGCCGGCGAGGGCAAGACCCGCTCCAAGGAACAGCAGGCGCAGTATCTCGCCGACCTCACCAAGAGCTATCCCATCGTTTCCATCGAGGACGGCCTGGCCGAGGACGACTGGGAGGGCTGGAAGATCGCCACCGATCTCATCGGCGGCACGTGCCAGCTTGTCGGCGACGACCTCTTCGTCACCAATGTGGAGCGGCTGTCGAAGGGCATTGCCGACGGCGTCGCCAATTCGATCCTGATCAAGGTCAATCAGATCGGCACGCTCACCGAGACGCTCGCCGCCATCGAGATGGCGCACAAGGCGGCCTATACCGCGGTGATGTCACACCGTTCCGGCGAGACCGAAGACTCCACCATCGCCGACCTCGCGGTCGCCACCAATTGCGGGCAGATCAAGACCGGCTCGCTGGCGCGCTCCGACCGCATGGCGAAGTACAACCAGCTCCTGCGCATCGAGGAGGAGCTGGGCGAGCAGGCCAGGTTTGCCGGCAAGGCGGTGCTTAAAGGACGCGGGTGAGTGGCGGGCGCACCATCGTTCTATTTCGGCGTCGGCAGCCGCTACTCTTACCTGGCCGCCTCGCAGCTTCCCCGGATCGAAGCCACCACCGGCGCCCGGTTTCACTGGCGGCCGGTGTCGAGCCTGGACGTGCTCCCGGAGGGCCGTAACCCCGTCGCTGGGGCGCCACGATTTCGCCGATCCGATTTCTCGCGGCGTCATCAGGCCGCCCCGGCGGCAGCTTGCCTTCGGCCCGATCGGCCGCAAATTCAGGCTCCTCCGGCATTCAATGATTGAGCAACGGCGATGGACCAGATCACCACCCTTTCGACCGGCGAACGCCGCCAAGCCGTCGAACGGCTGGCCGATTACGTGGCGGGGTCGGTGGACAATGCGCGTGCGGTGGAAAAGCCGTTCTTCCACCTCGAGTTCGACCACGTCTTTCCCGACGACATCTACGCCCAGATCCTGCGGCTGATGCCGGAATCGCGTGACTACCGCCCGATGCACGGGCGTAGCAGGGGCCACGACCTTGAGGACGGTACGCACACGCGCATCAAGATCGACCTGTTCCCGGAATACATCCGCAATCTGCCGCCGGAAAAGCGCGCCCTGTGGGACGTGGTCGGCCGCGCGCTCACGTCCGACACGGTGCGCCAAGCCTTTGTGCGGCGGCTGGCACCGGGGCTCGAGAAGCGGTTCGGCAAGGACTTCGCCAAGGTCGGCATGTATCCGATTCCGATTCTGACCCGAGACATTCCCGGCTATCTGATCACGCCGCACACAGACACCCATTGGAAGGGCATCACCGTCCAGCTCTACCTGCCGGAGAGCGACGCCAACACCGATATCGGCACGATTTTCCACGCGGTGAAGCCGGACGGCTCGAAGCCCAAGCACACCCAGATGCGCTTTGCGCCTAATACCGGCTATGCTTTCCCGGTCGGCGCCGACACCTGGCATTCGGCGGACGCGGTGCATGATCGGGTGAAGACCCGCGATTCGATCCTGCTCACCTATTTCGTCGATGCGGGGCTGCTCAAGGTACTGCGCAACCGCGGCAAGCGCCTGGGCAATTTCGTGCTCAACGAGATTCGGCACCGGGTGTGACGGGCGGGGCGCGCCAATCCCCATCGTCATTACGTCGTCGTTAAAGAGACCTTAACGGCCCTGCGCGCATGTTTGGCGCACCATGGTCACCCATCGCCGCCGCCGTGCCGTCCTGACCGCGCTCGGGCTTTACGCCTTTGCCGCGCTCTACATCGGCTATTTCGCGGTCAACGCATTCACGGGCGCGCATGGGTTGCGCGCGCAGCAGGACCTCGACAAGCGGCTTGTCCACATGCAGGCCGAGCTCAAGCACCTCAAGGCCGAACGCATCCAGTGGCAGCGGCGGGTGGCGCTGCTGCAGTCCAACCAGATCGACCCGGACATGCTGGCCGAGCGCGCCCGCGCGCTGCTCGGCTACGCCGATCCGCGCGACGTCACTTTGCTGCTCCATCCGCAAGAGTGACGCAATAAAATGATGAAACGCGCGACGCCGGTGTAATGCTGCACTGCGCCGCCGAGACCGGATGCCGCAACGGGCTCCGGCAACCGTCACGCGTCGACACACGTTATCCACCGGTCCGCTATTTCCGTTTGCATTCAAATCGTTGGCGCGTGCCTCAGGCGGCGGCCGGGCGCTTGACCCTGCTTTCACAGGCGCTGGATTTGGGCTATGGGAATGACGCGAAGACCCTCCGACGCCCCGTCACATCAGCCGGTCCAGCAGGAGTGCAAATGGCGGTTGCCAAATCCAAACCAAGCGCTGACGTCCACGAAGTCGAGTTTCCGACGACCAAGGTGCCCGCCTTCACCAAGGAGCAGGACCTCGAAGCCTATCGGCGCATGCTCACCATTCGCCGCTTCGAGGAAAAGGCCGGCCAGATGTACGGCATGGGCCTGATCGGCGGCTTCTGCCACCTCTATATCGGCCAGGAAGCGGTCGTCATCGGCATGCAGATGACCCTTAAGCCGGGCGACGAAGTCATCACGGGCTATCGCGACCACGGCCACATGCTGGCCTGCGAGATGGACCCCAAGGGGGTGATGGCTGAACTGACGGGCCGCGCCCACGGCTATTCCAAGGGCAAGGGCGGCTCGATGCACATGTTCAGCGTCGAGAAGAACTTTTTTGGTGGCCACGGCATCGTCGGCGCTCAGGTGCCACTCGGCACCGGGCTCGCCTTTGCCAACCGCTACCGCGGCAACGACAATGTCAGCGTCACTTATTTCGGTGACGGCGCCGCCAATCAGGGTCAGGTCTACGAAAGCTTCAACATGGCCGAGCTGTGGAAGCTGCCGGTCATCTACGTCATCGAGAACAACCGCTACGCCATGGGTACCGCCTCGACGCGGTCGTCGGCGGAAACCAACCTGTCGCGGCGCGGCATCTCGTTCAAGATTCCGGGCGAGCAGGTCGATGGCATGGACGTGCGCGCGGTGAAGGCCGCGGGCGAGAAGGCGGTGGCGTGGTGCCGCGAAGGCAAGGGGCCGTACATTCTCGAGATGCTCACCTACCGCTACCGCGGCCACTCCATGTCGGATCCGGCCAAGTACCGCACCCGCGAGGAAGTGGACGAGGTGCGCTCGCACCACGACCCCATCGACATGGTGCGCCAGCGCATCCTGGAGAAGAAATTCGCCACCGAAGCCGCCTTGAAGAAGATCGACGGCGAGGTGCGCGATCTCATCAACCAGGCGGCCGAGTTCGCCACCCACGATCCGGAGCCGGAGGCTTCCGAGCTCTACACCGACGTTTATCGCGCATGATCCCGAAAAGTGGGAACCGGTTTTCGGATAAGATCATGCGCAAAAGAAAAGCTATCAGCCGCGTATAGGACGCCCCAACGCCCATGCCGACCAACGTGCTCATGCCCGCGCTCTCGCCCACCATGGAGAAGGGCAATCTGGCCAAGTGGCTGAAGAAGGAGGGCGACACGGTGCGCTCCGGCGACGTCATCGCCGAGATCGAAACCGACAAGGCGACCATGGAAGTGGAAGCCGCCGACGAGGGCACGCTCGGCAAGATCCTCATTCCCGAAGGTACCGCCGACGTGGCGGTGAACACGCCGATCGCGGTGATCCTGGCCGATGGCGAGGACAAGGGCGCGATCAACGACGTGAAGCCGGCGCCGGCCCCGAAGGCCGCCGATGGTGCCGCGCCGCCCGCCAGCGCCGCGCCGCCGGCTGCTCCCAAGGCTGAAGCGCCGGCACCCGCCGCCCCGCAGGCGGAGCCGGCGAGCGATCCCGACATCCCCGCCGGCACCGAGATGGTGACCATGACCATGCGCGAAGCCTTGCGCGACGCCATGGCCGAGGAGATGCGCCGCGACGGTGATGTCTTCGTGATGGGAGAGGAAGTCGCCGAGTATCAGGGCGCCTACAAGGTGACGCAGGGCCTGCTGCAGGAGTTCGGCGACAGGCGCGTCATCGACACGCCGATTACCGAGCACGGTTTCACCGGCCTCGGCGTCGGCGCGGCCTTCGCCGGCCTGAAGCCCATCGTTGAATTCATGACCTTCAATTTCGCCATGCAGGCCATGGACCACCTGATCAATTCCGCCGCCAAGACTCACTACATGTCCGGCGGCCAAGTGAATTGCCAGATGGTGTTCCGTGGCCCCAACGGCGCCGCCGCCCGCGTTGCCGCCCAACACAGCCAAGATTACACTTCCTGGTACTCGCATATTCCGGGCCTGACGGTGATCGCGCCGTCGAATGCCGCCGACGCCAAGGGCCTGCTGAAGGCCGCGATCCGAGATCCCAACCCGGTCATCTTCCTCGAAAACGAAGTCCTCTACGGCCACTCGTCGCCGGTGCCCAAGCTCGACGATTTCGTGTTGCCGATCGGAAAGGCGCGCATCGCCCGCGCCGGCAAGGACGTCACCATCGTCGCCTGGTCCATGGGCATGACTTATGCGCTGGGCGCGGCCGATCAGCTGGCGGGCGAGGGCATCGAAGCCGAAGTCATCGATATGCGCACGCTGCGGCCGATGGATATCGCGACGGTCGCGGAGTCGGTGCGGAAGACCGGCCGCGTTGTGACCGTGGAAGAGGGCTGGAAGCAGTCCGGTGTCGGCGCCGAGATCGCCGCGCGGCTGATGGAAGAGGCCTTCGACTATCTCGACGCGCCGGTCGCGCGGGTTGCCGGCAAGGACGTGCCGATGCCCTACGCGGCCAATCTGGAAAAGCTGGCGTTGCCCTCGATCGCGGAAGTGGTCGAGGCGGCGAAAGCGGTCTGTTATCGGTGAACATGATGGCGGAAGTTGAAGTCGACGCCTTGCCGGTGCCGCCAGAAGCCTTGCAGCAGGGCGGCATCGAGGTGCTGCGCGCCTTCATCGTTGAGGGCAAGCTGGAAGTCTCGCTGCGCCGCGCCTTCGAGGAAGTCGACCTCTGGGGCATGCTGATCGCGGACGTGGCGCGTCACGCCGCCCACGTCTTCGCCACCGAAACCCAGATGAGCGAGGAGCAGGCGCTCGTCCAGATTCGCGCCATGTTCGACACCGAACTCGACGAGCCGACCGATCCCGGCTCCACCAGCGCCGTCAGTTAAGACCACTATCATCAAGGCCCAAGGTATGCCGACCAATATTCTCATGCCCGCGCTGTCGCCCACCATGGAGAAGGGCAACCTCGCCAAGTGGCTGAAGAAGGAAGGCGACCCGGTCAAATCCGGCGACGTGCTGGCGGAGATCGAGACCGACAAGGCGACCATGGAATACGAGGCCGTTGACGACGGCACGCTCGCCAAGATCGTGGTGCCGGAAGGCACACAGGACGTGGCGGTGAACGCGGTCATCGCCGTGATGGCAGGCGAGGGCGAGGACGTGAAGGCGGCCGCCGCCAGTGCCGGCAAGGCTGCGGCTGCACCGGCGCCTAAGGCGGCCGAACCGGTCAAGCCCGCCTCGCAGACAGCGCCGCCGCCTGCCGCCGCACCGGCAGCGCCGAAGCCGCAAGCGGCTGCGCCTGCTCCGGTGGCGCCCGCGACGCAGTCGGCCACCGGTCGCGTATTTTCCTCACCGCTGGCCCGGCGCTTGGCGAAGGATGCCGGCATAGATTTGTCGCGTGTCAGCGGCTCCGGCCCGCATGGCCGCATCGTCGCCCGCGATATCGAGGCGGCGAAGTCGGGCAAGGGCCTCGCGCCGGCCGCGCCGGGCGCAGCGCCTGCCGTGGCGCCGGCGATGACCGACCAACAAGTCTTGTCGCTGTTCGAGGAGGGCTCCTACGAGCTCGTTCCGCACGACGGCATGCGCCGCACCATTGCGCAACGCCTGACCGCGGCGGCGCAGTCGATGCCGGTGTTCTATCTCACCGTCGACTGCGACATCGGCAAACTGCTCAGCGCGCGCCAGGAGATCAACGCCGCCGCCCCCAAGGGTGCCGACGGTAAGCCGGCCTACAAGCTCTCGGTCAACGACTTCGTGGTGAAGGCGCTGGCGCTGGCGCTGCAGCGCGTGCCGGGCGCCAATGTGAGCTGGACCGAAGCCGCCATGGTCAAGCACAAGCATTCCGACATCGGCGTCGCGGTGGCGCTGCCGTTCGGGCTGATCACGCCGATCGTCCGCGAGGCCGAATTGAAATCGCTGTCCGCCATCTCCAACGAGATGAAGGACCTTGCCGGGCGTGCCAAGGACAAGAAGCTCAAGCCCAACGAATACCAGGGCGGCACGTCGTCGGTGTCGAACCTCGGCATGTACGGCATCAAGGAATTCACCGCGGTGATCAATCCGCCGCAGTCGTCTATCCTGGCGGTCGGTACCGGCGAGGAGCGCCCGGTGGTGCGGGGCGGCAAGCTCGAGGTCGCGACGCTCATGAGCGTGACGCTCGCCTGCGATCACCGCGCTATCGACGGCGCGCTCGGGGCGCAACTCATCGGCGCCTTCAAGCTCTTGATCGAAAACCCGGTGATGATGGTGGTGTAGCACATTGTCATTCCGGGGCGCCGCGTAGCGGCGAACCCGGAATCCAGAACGATGTGAGGCATTCGACTTGTCTGGATTCCGGGTTCGCGCCACTCAGGTCGGCTGTAGCCGACCTGAGCAACTAAAGGCCGATCTCGGGTAAACCCGAGATCGGGGGCGCGCCCCGGAATGACGAAAGAGGAAGGGCTTATGGCCGATACCAATTTCGACGTCATCATCATCGGCTCCGGCCCGGGCGGCTATATCGCCGCCATCCGCGCGGCGCAGCTCGGCCTCAAGACCGCCATCGTCGAGAAGAGCTATCTCGGCGGCATTTGTCTCAACTGGGGCTGCATCCCGACCAAGGCGCTGCTGCGCTCGGCCGAGATCTACCATTACATGCAGCACGCCAAGGACTACGGGCTCAAAGCCGACAACATCGGCTATGACGCCGAGGCGGTGGTCAAGCGTTCGCGCGGCGTGTCGAAGCGACTGAACGACGGCGTTGGCTTCCTGATGAAGAAGAACAAGGTGTCAGTGATCTGGGGCGAGGCGACGATCGACGCGCCCGGCAAGATCACCGTGAAGGCGTCGAAGACCGAGGCGGTCAAAGGTGCGCTCGGTCCCGGCCAGTACCAGGCCAAGCACATCATCGTCGCCACGGGCGCTAGGCCCCGCGTGCTGCCGGGCCTCGAACCGGACCAGAAGCTGGTGTGGACCTATTTCGAAGCCATGGTGCCGCCGAAGATTCCGAAGTCGCTTCTTGTCGTCGGCTCCGGCGCCATCGGCATCGAGTTCGCCTCGTTCTTCCGCACCTTCGGCACGGACGTGACCGTGGTCGAGGTGCTGCCGCAGGTCCTGCCGGTCGAGGACCACGAGATCCAGACGTTCGCCCGCAAGAGCTTCGAGAAGCAGGGCATCAAAATCCTCACCAACGCCAAGGTGACCAAGCTCGACAAGAAGGCGGATAGCGTTACCGCCACAATCGAAGAGGGCGGCAAGACGCAGCAGATAACCGTCGACCGCGTCATCTCCGCGGTCGGGGTGGTCGGCAATATCGAAAATCTCGGGCTGGAAAAGCTCGGTGTGAAGACTGATCGCGGCTGTGTTGTCATCGACGGCGTCGGCAAGACCAACGTGCCGGGCATCTACGCCATCGGCGACGTTGCCGGCCCGCCGATGTTGGCGCACAAGGCCGAGCACGAGGGCGTCGTCTGCATCGAGGCCATCAAGGGCCTCAACCCACACCCGACCAACAAGCTGATGATCCCGGGCTGCACCTATTGCTCGCCGCAGGTCGCCTCGGTCGGCCTCACCGAACAGGCCTGCAAGGACAAGAAGCTCGACATTCGCGTCGGCCGTTTCCCCTTTGTCGGCAACGGCAAGGCCATTGCGCTGGGAGAAGACCAGGGCCTGGTGAAGGTCATCTTCGACAAGAAGACCGGGCAACTGCTCGGCGCCCACATGGTCGGCGCCGAGGTCACTGAGCTCATTCAAGGCTATGTGGTCGCCATGAACCTGGAGACCACCGAGGAAGAATTGATGCACACGGTCTTCCCGCATCCGACCCTGTCGGAGATGATGAAGGAAGCGGTGCTCGATGCCTACGGGCGGGTTTTGAATATGTGATGCCGCTCCGGCGTCATTCCGGGACGCTCGTGAAACGAGCGGACCCGGAATCCATACGCCGCAGCACTGGGATTATGGATTCCGGGTTCGCGGACTTCGTCCGCGCCCCGGAATGACGAAAAACAATAGGGGAGCGCCGACGCCGATGGCCAAGTTCAACAACATTCTCGAGACCGTCGGCCGCACGCCGGTGGTCAGGATCAACAAGCTGGCGCCGCAGGGCATCGACCTCTACGTCAAGATCGAGGCTTTCAACCCGCTCGGCTCGGTCAAGGATCGCCTGGCGCTCGGCGTCATCGAGGCGGCAGAGAAGTCCGGCGCGCTCAAGCCGGGCCAGACCGTCGTGGAAGCGACCTCCGGCAACACCGGCATCGGCTTGGCGATGGTCTGCGCCGCCAAGGGCTATCCGCTGGTCATCACCATGGCAGAGAGCTTCTCGGTCGAGCGGCGCAAGCTGATGCGTTTCCTCGGCGCCAAGGTGGTGCTGACGCCGGCTGCCGGGCGCGGCATGGGCATGGTCTTGAAGGCGCAGGAGCTGTCCAAGGAGCACGGCTGGTTCATGACCCGCCAGTTCGAGAACGAGGCCAATCCCGACATGCATTCGCGCACCACCGCGCGCGAGATCGTCGACGACTTCAAGGGCGAGAAGCTCGACTACTGGGTCACCGGCTTCGGCACCGGCGGCACGCTCACCGGCGTCTCGCGCGTGCTGCGCAAGGAGCGGCCCGACACCAAGATCGTGGTGTGCGAGCCGGCGGACGCGGCGATGCTGTCGAGCGGCATCGGCCAGAAGCGCAACCCGGACGGCTCGCCGGCGGAGGCGCACCCGTCGTTCAATCCGCACCCGATGCAGGGCTGGAGCCCGGATTTCATCCCGCGCATCGCCGGCGAAGCGGTCGACGAAAAAGGCTTCGACCGCATCATCACCGTGCCGGGGCCGGACGGCCTGAAATGGAGCCGCGAGCTGGCGCAGAAGGAAGGGATCTTCGTCGGCATCACCGCCGGCGCCACCTTCGCGGGCGCGCTGGAGGTCTGCAAGACCGCCGCGCCCGGCTCCACCGTGTTGGCCATGCTGCCGGACACCGGCGAGCGCTATCTGTCGACGCCGCTGTTTGCCGACGTCGGCGCCGATATGGACGACGAGGAAGTGAAGATTTCCCAGTCGACGCCGGGCAACCAATTGCCGCCAAAGGCGGCATAGAGCGAAAGCGGGGCAAAACCCATGGGTGTGATCTGGTGGATCATCATCGGTCTCCTCGCTGGCTGGCTCGCCAACGTCATTCTCGGCGGCCGGCGCGGCGGGTTGCTCTATAACCTCGCCGTGGGGTTGGTTGGCGCCATCGTCGGCGGCCTTATCTTCAACAGCCTGCACATCTTCCCGGCCGGCTTCATCGGGGCACTGGTCAGCGCAACCATCGGCGCCATCGTTTTTCTGTTAATCTGGCGTGCGATCAAACGGGCCTGATCGCCAATGGGATCCCTGGCATGCGTCTGTTCGTTGCCGTTGCTATTCTCGCGAGCGCATTCGCGGCCGTGCCGGCGGTGGCGCAGGCGCCGGTCAAGAATCCGATCAAGACCCTGACGCCCGCGGAGGTGCAGCAGCTCAATTCCGGTAAATCGGCGGAGCAGCCGCAGCAGCAGGGACCGGCCGCGAACCCGATCAAGACGCTGACGCCGGAGGAAGTGCAGCAGCTCAATTCGGGCAAGACGCCGGCCGCAACGCAACCGAAGGGCGAGCCCCAGACCCAACCCAAACCGGCAGCGCCGCAGGCGGCGCCGAAATCGCCGCCGCCCGAAAACCTGGCACTCAAGACCCCGCCGCGCCCACCGGGCGACGACATCTGGCGCGCTGGCGCCGATATCAATGTCGTGTCCGATAACCACCACGACGTCTGGGCCGCAGGTGCACTCGCCGTCGTGCGCGGGCTCGTCGCCCACGAACTGCACGCCGCCGGTGCCGAGCTCGACGTCGACACCACCACCAGCGGCGACGCCTATGTCGCCGGCGCCATCGCCGCGGTCGCCGGCAGCTACGGCCACGATCTCTACGTCGCCGGCGCCCGCGTCAGCATCGATGCGCGCGTGGCCGGTGCGTTGAAAGCGGGCGGCGCCCGCGTGCTGGTGCGCCCGCAGACCGACATCGCCGGTCCGACCCAGATCGCCGGCGCCGACGTGCGCTTTGCCGGCACGACCCACGGCAAGACCGAGATCGTCGGCGACACCGTGGTCATCGACGGCCACATCGGCGGCGACCTGATCGTGCGCGCGCGCAGCGTTACTATCGGCAAGACCGCGGTGATCGACGGCAACGTCACCTTCCAGAGCTTCAACGACCCGGTGATCGTCAAAGGCGCCGTCATCCGCGGCCGCAAGACCATGACCCTACCGCACCCGCAGGTCAGCCGCTTCGAGGCGGCGCAGGCGCTGTTCGGCCTGGTGCTGTTCTCGATCGCCGCCGGCTTCATGGCGGGCCTGCTGCTTCTGGTCTCGCGCCGCGCCTTCGTCGAGCGCGCCGTCGACCGCCTGCGCAACCGGCCCGGCCACAGCTTCGGCCTCGGCGTGCTGATCTTCATCCTGGCGCCGGCCATCGCCGTGCTGCTGATGGTCACCATCATCGGCATCCCGACCGCGCTGCTGCTGCTGCTGGCGCTGCCGCTCCTGTGGCTCGTAGGGACTGTCATCGCCGCC
This sequence comes from uncultured Pseudomonadota bacterium, assembly GCA_963822085.1. Taxonomy (GTDB): domain Bacteria; phylum Pseudomonadota; class Alphaproteobacteria; order Rhizobiales; family Xanthobacteraceae; genus Pseudolabrys. The sequence goes on along the minus strand of CAWGGL010000025.1, from coordinate 66,752 downwards.
TTCACCATGGGCGATTTTCTGGTCAACCGCGTGCCCCGCCCGCGCGGGTTCTTCGGAGAGCTCTGGGCGCTCATCGTCGGCCTGGTGGTCCTGAGCATCATCGGCATCATCCCCTATGTCGGCTTCCTCTCCTGGTTCGCCGCGCTGCTGGTGGGCTTGGGGGCGTTCTGGCAGGCGCTGAAGGCACCGTCGCCCGCGCCCGCGCCGGCCGAGGGCCCGGACGCGGCGGCGGCCGATTGAGCCGTTTTATGGTCTGCCAAACCCTCAGGTATGCCAAATCGCTCCGGTACCGCGGCTTGCAGGGCCGGGCAGGGGTCCGTAAGTAGGGCCCATGGCCGTCGTCCTCGATCTCACCAATGATCCGCGCCCGCGCCACCCGGAAAAGGCGCACCGGCCGGATTCCGCGCTGGCGCCTAAGCCCGCCTGGATCCGCGTCAAGGCGCCGGTCTCGCATGGCTACCAACAGACCCGCGACCTGATGCGCGCGAACGGCCTCGTCACCGTCTGCGAGGAGGCCGGCTGCCCCAATATCGGCGAGTGCTGGGAGAAGAAGCACGCCACCTTCATGATCATGGGTGACACCTGCACGCGTGCCTGCGCCTTCTGCAACGTGAAGACCGGCCTGCCGGGTGCGCTCGACGCATCCGAGCCCGCGCATGTGGGCGAGGCGACCGCCAAACTCGGCCTCTCGCACATCGTCGTCACCTCGGTCGACCGCGACGATCTCGAAGACGGCGGTGCCCAGCATATCGCCGACACCATCCGCGCCATCCGCTCTCATGCGCCGGGCACCACCATCGAGGTGCTGACGCCGGACTTCCTGCGCAAGGACGGCGCGCTCGAAATCGTGGTCGCGGCCAAGCCCGACGTCTTCAACCACAATCTCGAGACCGTGCCCTCGCTCTATCTGACGGTGCGGCCGGGCGCGCGCTATTTCCACTCGCTGCGGCTATTGCAGCGGGTGAAGGAACTCGACCCCACCATGTTCACCAAGTCGGGCATCATGGTGGGCCTTGGCGAAGAACGTAACGAAATCCTGCAGGTGATGGACGATCTGCGTTCGGCCAATGTCGACTTCATCACCATCGGTCAATACTTGCAGCCCACTCGCAAGCACCACGAAGTCAAACGATTCGTGCCACCCGACGAGTTCAAGGGTCTGGAGACCGTCGCCTACGCCAAGGGCTTTCTCATGGTGTCGTCATCGCCGCTCACCCGCTCGTCGCATCACGCCGGCGATGACTTCGCGCGCCTGAAGGCGGCGCGGGCGACTCACAATAGTTAGATGCCTCGCTTCTCCACCACCCGCCACGTCCACCATTCCGCGTCCGATATGTTTGATCTCGTTTCGGACGTGAAGAAGTATCCGGAATTTGTGCCGCTTTGCGCAGACATGCGCGTGCGCGAGCGGCGCGAGAAGGATGACGGCACCGTGGTGATAGTCGCCGCCATGACAGTCGCCTACAAGCTCGTCCGCCAGACCTTCACAAGCCGCGCCACCCTCGACAAAGCGAATCTCAAGATCCTGGTCGAATATCTCGACGGCCCCTTCAAGCGCATGCAGAACCGCTGGACCTTCAAGCCCACGGACGAGGGCTCTTGCGAGGTCGAGTTCTTCATCGACTACGAGTTCGCCAGCCGCACCTTCGGAATGCTCATGGGTGCCATGTTCGACACCGTGTTCCGCCGCATGGCTGCCGCCTTCGAGCAGCGCGCCGACGAGGTCTACGGCCGCAAGCGCGCGTAAGGAAAAATGGCCGACTTTTTCGGGCGGCCGCTCTGAGTTTCCTCACCGGCATTTGATTTTGCGCAAAGACTTCCGCGCAATTTCGGTTATTAAAAGCGTTGGGGGTGTCCTACCCGATTGTTCCACTTGATAGGGGAGCGTCTTATGACGACCAAATCCAACGATGGCCTTTCACGCCGCTCGGTTCTGCTGCGAGGCGTTGCTTGCGCGGCCGGGGCGGCGACGGTTCTGACCGTGGCGGCCGAGCCGGCCATGGCTTCCAAGCTGCCCCAGCCGGCGGTCGGCTACCAAGATCACCCGCACGGCAGCCAGAAGTGCGGGGAATGCGCGCTGTTCATCAAGCCACATTCCTGCAAGAGCGTGGCGGGCACCATCAGCCCGAAGGGCTGGTGTCACATCTTCCGGAAGGCGTAAGCCTTCTGCGTAGCGCTCGGTTCGGCAAGGCTGCTATGCGACTAAGTTCACTGATTAAGACGGCAACTTGAACTGACGTGAAATAGCCACCAACAGGCGCTCACTCAATCGGCCCGGGCAGTGTTGCATTCGTGCACCATGCCCGGGCCGATTGCTTTTGACCTGGCGTACATCGCCCAGGTCGACAGGCACCATGCGTCTTGGCGAATTCGATATCGTAAAAGCAGATCAATTGCCCGTGCATATAACCGTTACATGCATCGAAACATGCGCCGATACGTGCGCGAATATCATGCAAAGACAGGCGCATACAACGTAACCGATTGGATCGCAACCAATCAAAGCAAAGCAATCTGCCTCCAACGAAACAGATTAAATAGAATTAATGTAGGCGGCCTTTTTGCGGCAGATCAACGCGTTGTACTGTGCAAATACGAAAACGAAACGGGGACGACATCGGGTCGTAATGGGGAAGCATCATGCTGCAATACGGGGCCAATAAATCCAGCCTCCCAAGTGGGGCAAACGCGGTGAGTACCGAACGGATAAAGCCAACATTAAGAATTAGAGATCTCGGTCTTGCGGTTGCCGCGATTGCATTCGGGGCGGTGGCGGGATCGAATCCGGCAAGCGCCTTGCCGAGTTTTGCGCGCCAAACCGGCCAGCCCTGCGGCGCCTGTCACGTCGACTTTCCCGGCCTGACCCCGTTCGGCCGTCAGTTCAAGCTCGGCGGCTATACGCTCGGTGGCGGCAAGTATCAGACCACGCCTTTCGCAGGCCTCGGTGGCGGGGACTCCGCGACCAAGGCGCTTGATTCCTACGTCAAGAAGATCAAGGGCAAGGACGGCAAGACGGCCGATTCTGCGCCGGCTGGCGACCAAGGCTATCACGGCTGGGTGCCGCCGATCGCCATGATGGGGATTCTTCAGTACACGCACCGGGGTGCCGACATCACGGACGGCTCCCTGGACCCGTTCCAGAAGAACGACAACATGAAGCTCAACCAGGCCAGCATTTTCTGGGGTGGGGCCATCACCGACAACATCGGGCTTTTCGCTCAGTATACCTACGAACCGCTTATTGGTGGGAGCGATTCACATAATCCTTATGATGGCAAGGAATGGCATTGGGATAACGTCGATCTGCGCTATGCCAATACCGCCAAGCTCGGCAACGTGGACGTTACCTACGGCTTGACCGCCACCAATAACCCGACCATGTCCGATCCCTGGAACACCACGCCGGCCTGGGGCTTCCCCTATACGGATGCCGGCGACATTGCGCCCGGTCCGGCTGCGTCGACGATGATTGACGGCGCTTTTGCACAGCATGTGGGAAGCGCTGGCGGCTACGGCTGGTTTGACAACCTCGTCTATGTTCAGCTCTCCGGCTTCTGGTCTCTTAATAAACAGACGCAAGGGTTCCTCGGAATCGATCCGCAAGACGGCGTGCCTGGCGTGATCAATGGCGTTGCGCCGTACTGGCGGGTGGCGGTCCAGCCGCATTGGGGCAACAACTGGTGGGAGTTCGGCACCTTCGGCATGACGGCGTCAGTCAATCCGTATGATCTGAGTCAAATGAATCCGGCCGGCGAGTACACGTTCGCGACCTACTCTCAGACCAACCGCTTCACGGATGTCGGCTTCGACTCGCAGTACCAGTATCAGGGCGACAATTACTGGGTCACTCTGCGCGGCAGCTACATCCACGAAAACCAGTCGTTCGACAATCCGGCGATAACGGGGACTGCCGACAACACCTCGAATACACTCAATAACGTGAAACTGTATGGCTCGTTCGCCTACGGCAACGATAACCGCGTCGTTCTCAGTGGTCAGTGGTTCGACACCTGGGGCAGCACGGATGCGACCGAATACGGCACGGCCAACGGCAGTCCGAACACCAACGGCTTCACCGCCGAGATCGCCTACATCCCGTATATCTTGAGCCACCCGACGTTCTGGCCGTGGGCGAACGCGCGCCTTGGCCTGCAATACACCTGGTACAACAAGTTCGACGGCACCTCTGCCGGCGCCTCGGACAACAACACGCTGAACGCCTACCTCTGGGTAGCGATGTAGGGGGGCGACATGACAAAAAAACATCACAATCGGGAGAACCAGGCCATGGGCTTCAGGATGGCGAAAGCGGCACTCACAGGCGTTGCCTTCGTGGCGTTGCTCGCGACGGCATCAACGGCCAACGCCTCGACCTATAAGTTCCGTGCCAACCTGACCTGCAGCGGCGAGGTTCCGCCGAACAACTGCGGCGGCATGGGTACGGTCACGGCGACTCTGCAAACCCCGTCCGATCATTTGACCTGGACGGGGCATTACAAGTGGCTCACCGGCCATGTCATCGGTGCCCACTTCCATGGGCCGGTGTCCTGGGTCGGCAATACCACGGAGCAGAACGCGCCGATCCAGATTCCCACCAAGGGAAGTCTGCGCAGTCCGTTCCATGGCTCGGCGACGATCACCAAACAGCAGGCCCAGGACATGATCGAAGGGCGCTACTACTTCAACATCCACACGCCGACCCATCCGGCCGGCGAAATCCGCGGGCAAGTGATCAGGACCCAGTAACCTGACGATTGCCCGTCCGCGATTGTCCAAGAAAGACCCCCGGCGTCAGCGCCGGGGGTGTCTATTCTGAGCAAGAGACGCTGCCGGATTCTGGTTCCAGCGGCGCTTTGCCGGGTCGGATACGACCCTTCTCGCCGGGTAACATCATGGAGCGTTTCGCTCGCAGGCTCGACAGCGGTAGCGCTAGTGACCGTTTCGGCCTCGCGCGTTGGACGGTGACTTGCCTGTCATGGCTCATCGTGGCGGGCGTGGCGTGTTTCGCATTGCCTGGCACGGCCCGCGCCGAGAGTCTCATGCCCAAAGTGTCGCCGGACCGCATCGCCGATGTGCCGGCAACTGGCGTTGACCCGTTCCCGGACTTTGCCAATTTCAGCTGGCGCGCCTTCATCGCTTTGAACTGGCCGGCGCTCACCGGTGCGGAGCACCGCGGCGAGCCGGATCGCTTCAAAGCCTTCGGCGATCCCGGACCCCGGGTATGGGAGACCTTCAAATCCCGCTACGAAGTGTTCCAGCCGGGTCCTGACGGCAATGCGCTGGTCCCGGCGCCATGGGCCAGTTACCTCGGCCGCAATCCGTGCGGGACGGACGTCAGCAACAGCACCAAGACGGTGGCCGCTTTCACGCCCTACGCCAGCTTCAACCAGGTCACTTTCAAGACTGGCGTCTTCGGGCCGCCGCTGGTCGCGCAGAACCACACCTATACTCGTTATGAAGTCCGCGTGAACCGGACGGAGTTCGATTCCATCGTTGCCCACCAATGGTACATGCGGGGCAAGCTGCCGACCGTGCACAAGCCGGGCCGCTTCCTGCCCGGTTCGGCCGAGGTGAAGGCTGCCTGGCGTCTGCTGACCGATCGCGACGGTCCCGCCGTTCGCCGGCGCTATTACATTGCCCACAACGCCCAGGTCCTCGACGTGGCCAAGAGCCTGCGTGCTGGGCCATCCCGTCTGCGCCCCGCACGACCTCGCGCTGGTCGGCCTGCACATCGTGATCAAGACGACCTATCGGCCGCAATGGATCTGGGCGTCGTTCGAGCAGGTCGACAACGTGCCGCCGGCCGGCAAGGGCGCTGCCCGCGAGCCGGACGCCAAGGACGCGCACGTGCCTTATGCCTACAATAACCCCGCGCTGCCGCAACAGCTGGCGACGCTGCCGGCGCACTCGGTGTCGATGCAGAGCCTGCCGAAGCGCGATCCCGAGCCGACGCAGGTCATTCGCCTGCATCCGATCAACGCCGACATCATGGCGATGAACCGGGCCTACTGGGCATTGCCGCAAATCCGCAATACGGTCTGGCGCCACTACATGCTGGTGACCACGCAATGGCCGACTACGACAGTGCCGGACGCGCCCTCCAACAGCGGCAATCCGTTTCCCGGCGGCTACGTGGACCCGACCAAGCCGGTCGACGTCTACCAGCTTCCGAAAAAGAATGCCGGCCCGCCGCCCGAGCTCGCTAACACCACCATGGAAACCTACCTGCAGGCACCCCAGTCGAGCTGCATGGCGTGTCACTACGAGATGTCGAATGCGCGCGGAAGCGATTTCGTGACTTTCATGGACAACGATGCCAATCCGGCGCCCAAGAAGCCGTAGAAGACAAGTAACCGCAGAAGACAAAAACCTTGAAGATCAAACAATCCCACCAGGTCATGACAACACCCGAATCCGAAAACGAAACGAACGGCGCACGCGGGCCACTTTCGCGGCGCACACTGATGCGCGCGGGCGTCGCGGGCATGGCGAGCCTCGTGGCCTCGCTCACCGTCGCCGTCTCGAAGGCGCGTGCCGCCAAGTTCGCGCAGAAAGCGGTGTTCTACCGCCCGCATCCGAGTCTCGGCCAGCGTTGCGGTAACTGCCGGCTGTTCTACCGCCCGCATGGCTGCCGTCTCGTGGCGGGCCCTGTCAGCGCCAACGGTTGGTGTGTGATCTGGCGGGGCCGCTAGCCCCGCTTAGCCGTTCAGCCACCAGATTGCGGCGTTGAGCATGGCGGCATAGCCAACCCAGGCAGCAAGCGGCGCCAGGCACACGGCCGCCGGCCGGTCGACCCGGTTGACGGCGATGATCGTCGCAAGAATGATCAGCCACTGCGGGATCACGTTGATCAGCCCAAGCAGTGGGCTGTGCGCGGCGAAGAACATCCACGACCACGCGATATTGAGCGCGAGCTGACCGAAGAACAGCATCAGCGCTGTCCGCCGCGCCGACGAAGGCGGCAGCCGTAGCACGCGCCAGGCGGCGATCGCCATCAGCACATAGAGCGCGGTCCACACGGGTGCGAACACGACGTTCGGCGGGTTGAACGCGGGCTTGATGAGGTTGGCGTACCAGGGGGCAAGATTGGGGATGGTCGCGGCCTGGCCGAGCAGCAACGTCGCGACGACCGCGGCGATCGCCACGGCCGCCATCCCAACATCGCGTCGCCACATGATCGTACCGGGTTGCGTCATCGGGGCGACGATAGCCAACGCCGGTGTCGAGAGAAAGGCCGCTGTGCTGTTTGCCGGGCTTCGAGCAATTCTCTGGCCCGTGCAGCAACAGGAACCGCTGCCCGGCTGAGCCAAGAGCGGCGCATGGCCGCACCGGTGCGAGTGGCGGGGGCAGGGCAGGGGTTTTTACTGTCAGCACAATTGGGGTAGGGATGGGGCCGCGGCCCTGGCAGTTCGTGCTGGGGCCGGAGAAGGACGGCTCGCGCTATGGAACCGGAAGCCCGCAAGCGACAGATCACCATCTGGTACATCGTCGCGGCAATGGTCGGCGTGCTGATCGTGCAGGCGTTCTGGGCGAACTACACCCAGGTCGCCACCATTCCCTACAGCCAGTTCGAGAAACTGTTGAATGGCGACAAGATCGCCAAGGTCACCGTCGGCCAGAATTCGGTGCAAGGCACGCTGAACGAAGCGTTGCCGGACGGCAAGAAAAGCTTCTACACCACCCGCGTCGACCCGGAGCTCGCCAAGAAGCTCACCGCGCACGGGGTCGAGGTCACCGGCCAGCCGTCGAGCGGCTGGCTCGGCGAAATCCTCTCCTGGGTCATCCCGCTCGGCGCCTTCTACCTGATGTGGATGTTCCTCTTCCGCGGCGTGGCGGAGCGCCAGGGCCTCGGCGGCGCCATGGCGATCGGCAAGTCACACGCCAAGGTCTACGTCGAGACCGACACCAAGGTGACCTTCGACGATGTCGCCGGCGTCGAGGAAGCCAAGTTCGAGCTGGCCGAGACCGTCGCCTTCCTCAAAGATCCGAAATCCTACGGCCGCCTCGGCGCGCGCGCGCCGAAAGGCATTCTCCTCGTCGGGCCGCCCGGCACCGGCAAGACGCTGCTTGCCCGCGCGGTCGCGGGCGAAGCCGGTGTGCCGTTCTTCTCCATCTCAGGCTCCGAGTTCGTCGAGATGTTCGTCGGCGTCGGTGCCGCGCGCGTGCGTGACCTGTTCGTGCAGGCGCGCAAGGCGGCCCCTTGCATCATCTTCATCGACGAGCTCGACGCGCTCGGCCGCAGCCGCGCGCCCATGGCCATGGGCGGCATGGACGAGAAGGAGCAGACGCTCAATCAGTTGCTGGCCGAACTCGACGGCTTCGATCCGAGCTCCGGCGTCATCCTGCTCGCCGCTACCAACCGGCCGGAGGTGCTCGATCCGGCGCTGTTACGCGCCGGCCGATTCGATCGTCAGGTGCTGGTCGACCGCCCCGAGCGCAGTGGCCGTATCGCAATTCTCAAGGTGCACGTGCGCAAGGTGAAGCTCGCGCCCAATCTCGATCTCGATGCGGTTGCGGGGCTCACCACCGGCTTCACCGGCGCCGACATCGCCAACCTGGTGAACGAGGCGGCGATCGTCGCCACAAGGCGCAACGCCACGTCGATTACGTTCGAGGATTTCACCGCCGCAGTCGAGCGCATCGTCGCCGGCCTCGAAAAGAAGAGCCGCGTGCTCAACGACAAGGAGCGCCGCCGCGTCGCCTATCACGAGATGGGCCACGCACTGGTGGCCTCCAGCCTGCCGGGGGTCGATCCGGTGCAGAAGGTCTCGATCGTGCCGCGCGGCGTCGGCGCGCTCGGCTACACCATGCAGCGGCCGACCGAGGACCGTTTCCTGCTCGGCGAAACCGAATTGAAGAACCGCATCGCCGTGCTGATGGGCGGGCGCGCCGCGGAGGAACTGATTTTCGACGGCGAGATCTCCACCGGCGCCGCCGACGACCTGCAGCGCGCCACCGAAATCGCCTTCGAGATGGTCACCCGCTATGGCATGGACGCAACCGTCGGTCAGCGCACCTACGTCACCAATCACCAGCAGTTCCTGGTGGTGCCGCAGTCGGATCACATCGACGCGGCGGAAGCGACCGCGCGCGAGATCGACGTCGCCATCCGCGACCTGGTCGGGCAGGGCCTCGACCGCGCCAAGGACGTACTTAATCGCCGGCGCGCGGATCTCGACGCAGGCGCCAATCTGCTGCTCAAGAGCGAAACGCTCACCGTCCAGGACTTCCCCGCCATCGCGCCGCAGCGCCAGGAAAGCGACGAGACACCCGCGCCGACGATTCAAAAATCGGCGTAGGCGCTCCCCACTGTCTTATGGCGAAGCTTGGGTTAAAGGCCTGCCGCCCGCGTCCTCACGGACACGGGTGCCGGTAGCCGTCGTAGCCGAGATAGGTTCCGCTGCGCGGATCGTAGGAGCGGTAGTGGTGCATGCACCATTCGACGCTGCGGCCGTCATAGTTACGGTAACGCGGCGGTGGCGCCGCCATCATACCGCCGATGGCCGCGCCGATCGCGAAGCCCGGGAAGAAGCCGCCGCCATGATGGTGGTGATGATGGTGGTGGTGGTGATACTGCGCGAGTTGCACCCGCGCGGGCGGCGGCGCGGCGTCGGCCGTCTTCAGCGCCTCCAGCGCGTTCGGCACCGGCTCCAGCAGCTCGGCGTAGGAGCTTGCGGCTAGAGGCTGCCCCGGCAAAGGCGCCTGTATGGCGGCCTGTGCGGCCGGCATGACCATCAATACGGCGGTACCACCAAGCAAAGCTGCCATCCGTTTCTTCATACCCATTCTCCTCAAGCGAATCACTTAGGCTAGACGCCAAGAAACGCGCGGTCCCCTGAGCAAGTGAACGCGGCAGTTTCGTTCCGGTTCCGATGATTTCGCGATTCACTTCTCTCGTGCCCGGCGGTGCTTGCCGGGCAGCGCGGGTATTCGTTCGGCGTGCCGTTTCGTTTGGCAGGGCTGGCGCGGAACCTTCAATTTCACGCATGGCGCCTTGCCGACCCAATAACACGGCAGCGCGGGCGGCCTCTTGCCACTTGCCGCTGGCTAGCGAAGAGAATCAGAAAATGCGCATACCAACCCAACTCACCGTCATGGCCGGTTTGTTTGGCGTCGCTTATGCTGTGATGAGTGCGGCCCCGGTGTCGGCCCGGTGGCAGCCGGAATACGCCAACTCCGATCACAACATTCAGGCCTGGTACAAGTCGCAGCACAATTCGCAAGGGCAGTGGTGCTGTGACGAGAGTGACGGGCATCCCTATTTCGGCGCCTATACGCTGAACAAGGACGGCTCGATCACGCTCGACCTAAAGAGTGGCAAGCGCACGATCCCGGCCTTCATGGTGTTGAGTGGCCCCAACCCGACCGGTCACGCGGTCTGGTGGTACGTGGAGACGGGCGACCTGCACGCCGACTTCTGTTTCGCGCCTGGCACGTTGACCTGACGGCGACGCGCGGCGGGCGTAAGACGATCTCGGGCCGTCATTGGCGAACGAAGACGGCCGAACCGGAGCGGCAACGAACGCGGGCTTAAAACGGCCCCGACGCTGGAAGCGTTTTCGCGCGCCCGCTGCCGTCACGCCGTCTCTTCTTCGTTGAGCCCAAGTTCCTCGATCATCGCCTCGCGCATGATGAACTTCTGCACTTTGCCGGTGACCGTCATCGGGAAGGCATCGACGAACTTGATGTAGCGCGGGATCTTGTAGTGCGCGATCTGGCCTTGGCAGAAGACTTTGATGTCCTCGCTGCCGGCGCTGGCGCCCGCCTTCAGTTGGATCCAGGCGCATAGCTCCTCGCCGTATTTGACGTCGGGCACGCCCACCACCTGCACCGCCTCGATCTCGGGATGGCGGAACAGAAATTCTTCGATCTCGCGCGGATAGACGTTTTCGCCGCCGCGGATCACCATGTCCTTGATGCGGCCGACGATGTTGCAATAGCCGTCTTCGTCCATGGTCGCGAGGTCGCCGGTGTGCATCCAGCGCGCGGCGTCGATCGCCTCCGCGGTCTGCTCGGCGTCGTCCCAGTAGCCGAGCATCACCGAATAGCCGCGGGTGCACAGTTCGCCCGCCGTACCCGGCGGCACGATGCGGCCGTCGCCGTCGACGATCTTGACCTCGATGTGCGGGTGCACGCGCCCGACCGTGCTGACGCGGCGCTCGAGCGTATCGTCGAACAAGGTCTGCGTGCTCACGGGGCTCGTCTCGGTCATGCCGTAGGCGATAGTCACCTCGCTCATGTGCATCTCGCTGACACAGCGCTTCATCACCTCGATGGGGCAGGGCGAGCCTGCCATGATGCCGGTGCGCAGTGTCGAGAGGTCGAAGCGCTTGAATTCGGGATGGCCAAGCTCGGCGATGAACATGGTCGGCACGCCGTAAAGCGCGGTGCAGCGTTCGGCCGCGACCGTCTCCAGCGTCGACAGCGGGTCGAAGCCTTCCGACGGATAGACTATGGCGGCGCCATGGGTGATGCAGGCGAGGTTGCCCAGCACCATGCCGAAGCAATGATAGAGCGGCACCGGAATGCAGACCTTGTCCTGGTCGGAAAGCCGCTGCGCCTCGCCGATGAAGAAGCCGTTGTTGAGGATGTTGTGGTGGGTGAGCGTGGCGCCTTTGGGTGCGCCAGTGGTGCCCGAGGTGAACTGGATGTTGATCGGCTCGTCGAACTGGAGCTGCGGCGCGAGTTCCTTTAACCGCGCGCGCTCGGACGCGCCGCCCAGGCCAAGGACATCGTCGAAGCCGAGGAAACCATCGGCGGATCCGCCGATGCGGATCAGGGTGCGCAACGTCGGCAGCCGCGCTGCCTGCAATTCACCCGGCGCGCTGCCGGCGATCTCGGGCGCGAGGTCGCGCAGCATGCCGACGTAATTGCTGGTCTTGAAGCTGTCGGCGGTGATCAGCGCCTTGCAGCCGACCTTGTTGAGGGCGTATTCGAGTTCGGCCAGCCGGTAGGCCGGGTTGATGTTGACCAGGATCAGCCCGGCCTTGGCGGTGGCGAACTGGGTGATCACCCATTCGCTATTGTTGGGCGACCAGATGCCGACCCGGTCGCCGGGTTCGAGCCCGAGGGCGATGAGCCCAGCGGCGCAGGCGTCAACCTTTTCGTTCAGCTCGGCATAGCTCCAGCGCACGTCCTGATGGCGCACGATCAGCGCCGGCCGGTCGCCGAAGCGCGCCACCACCTTGTCGAAATGCACGCCGATGGTGTCGCCGATCAGCGGGATCGTAGAAACGCCGTTGCTGTAGCTCTGGGTGAGTTTCGTCATTGCTTCCTCCCGCGGGTCTACGCCCTGGTTGTCGCGCCCTTTATTTCGGAATGACCGGCAGCAACAGATAGCATTCGTATTGCCCGCCGACATGCACGGTGTTGGTGCCGCCCTTCATTAGCACGTTAATGGCCGCCCCGGGGGACTGCACCTATCTGGCGTTCCGCCGCTGCGGCTGTCTGTCGGCCGGCGGCAATTGGTGCAGGTGAAGCTCCTCGGCCAGTCCGGGCTCGATATGGGGGCTGAGCAATTTATCGAAGGCATAGGCGATCTGCTTATACTCGTCGCTGCAATTGGACGCCCGGTCTTTCGGCAAATAGCCTTTCTCGACAAAGTCGTTGAACGGCGCCTCGTTCGAGCCGTAGGCGATGCATAGGATGTTGTAGAAACGCTGCGCCGGCACGGCATGCTCGTCGGCGAATTTGACCACCGGCAAGGTGACCTTCGTTTTGCGGATGTACTCGCGGTACTGATAGGCCGTGCCCATGATCAGGCGGCGCGCTTCTTCTTTGTTGAATTTCAACATCAGATAGGCGGAGAAGAAGTCGGCGGCGTCTTCCTCGCGCCCCAGCACCGGCACATGCCACAGGTCGAACACGGCGTGACCAACCTCGTGCAGGAAGGTGTCGACGATCGGCCCGATCAGCGCGTCCATCGGCGTAACGCCGCGCGGCGTCGTCTTTTCCGGTATGTTCTTCCAGAACTCGTCGAGGAACTCGTAGCAGACCGTAACCACGCCGTCGTCATACCAGGCGTTGTTGTCGCCGTTGCAGCCCTCGGTCTTCAGCAGCAGCCTGCTCGGCAGCTTCAGCGGGATCAGCATGCCTCTGATGCGTTCCAGCACCCGGGCGTTCTTCACCAGGTCGTAAACCGGTTTCAGCTTGGCCGAGGTCGGCGCGACGTATGCGATGTCGATGGAGTCGGCGTGCATCTCCGGCGCAGCCGCGCGGCAGGGGCCGGCGGCGAGAAGCACGATGAGGGCGACAAGGAACGACCGCATGGGGAAAGGCCGGTAACTCTGCATCAGGCCTGGAAGACCATAGCAGTGTACAGGTCAATCACGACAATAAAATATGCGTTACGGCCGCCGCAGGCTACCGTTTCCGCTCCGCGAGCTCGCTCAGCATGGCGAGTGCCTGCAGCAGCGACAGCCGCCGCACCTGCGTGCGGCCGACGTCGCCGTAGCGGCCTTCATGGGCGATCAGCTGGCCGCCGCGCGAGGCGGCGGCGAAATGGACGAGCCCCACCGGCTTCTCCGGCGTGCCGCCGGTCGGTCCGGCGACGCCGGTGATTGAGACGGCAAGGTCGACCTGCGCGTGGGCCAGCGCGCCCCGCGCCATCTCCTCGGCGCATTCGCGGCTGACGGCGCCGTAGGCTTCGAGCGTGGTGGGCGTTACCCCCAGCATCTGCTCCTTGGCCTCGTTGGAATAGGTGACATAGCCGCGGTCGAGCACCGCCGACGAGCCGGAGATCGCGCTGATCGCCGCGGCGACCAGCCCGCCGGTGCAGGATTCCGCCGTCGCGACGGTGAGGTGCTTGCGCTTGCAGACCTCGAGCAGCTGTTCCGCGGCTTCCAGCACGATCAGGTCGAACATGAGGCTAGTCCCAAACCCTATTCAAAAGGCAGTCGCACCGTGGCGGTGGCTTGCGCCAATATCCCCTCGCGCCGGCCGGTGAAGCCGAGTTGTTCGCTGGTGGTCGCCTTCACCGCGACGCGCGAGACGGGCAGGCCGCTCAATTCGGCGATCTTTTCCCGTATGGCATCGCGGTGCGGGCCGATCTTCGGCGCTTCGCAGACGATCGTGACGTCGAGATGGGCGATGCGGCCGCCGCGCGCCGCCACCCGCTCGATGGCGAATTTCAGGAACTGATCGGAGGCCGCGCCCTTCCACTTGGGATCGCTGGGCGGGAAGTGACTGCCGATATCGCCGTCGGCGAGCGCGCCGAGAATGGCGTCGACCAGCGCATGCAGCACCACGTCGGCGTCGGAGTGGCCGGTCAGCGTCTGGTCGTGCGGGATCTTCAGGCCGCCGAGCCAGACATGGTCGCCCGGCCCAAAGGCGTGCACGTCGATGCCGGTGCCGGTGCGCACGTCGCCGAGCGCGCCGAAACGCTCGGCCTCCGCGCGCGCGAAATCTTCCGGGTTGGTGATCTTCACGTTGCCGCTTTCTCCTTCGAACACGCTCACCTTGAGGCCGGCCCATTCGGCGAGCCCGGCGTCGTCGGTAAAATCCTCTCGTCCTTCGGCCGCCGCGCGCGCATGCGCGGCCAAGAGCGGCTGAAACGCGAACGCCTGCGGCGTCTGGATCAGCCGTAACATGTTGCGATCGAGCGTCTGGGTGACCGTACCATCGGCGTCGACGCTCTTCACCGTATCGCTGACGCGCAGACCCGGCACCGCGGCGCCGCTTAGAGCGGCGGTCTCGATCGCGCGCGCGATCAGCGCGGCGGATGCGAAGGGGCGGGCGGCGTCGTGGATCAGCACGATGTCAGGCTTGCACGCCTTCAGCGCCTCCAGTCCCGCGCGCACCGAGGCCTGCCGCGTGGCGCCGCCGAATACCGGCGGCAACACGGTGTCATCGCAGGCGATGGCGCGGAAGCGTTCGACGTCGTCGGGGTGGATCACCGGCTGGATGGCGCCGACTTGCGGGTGGTCGACCAGCATGGCGAGCGCGCGGCGCAGCATGGGCTCGCCGCCGATGGCGCGGAACTGCTTAGGGATGCCGCCGCCGGCGCGCGTGCCCCGGCCCGCCGCCACCACCACCGCCGCTACCTCGACCATGTCCGCTCCGTGCTCCCCGCGTGTAATCCCCCGAAAATGCCTACCCCGGTCTGGGCAGGAACCGCTTTTCGGACAAGATCGTGCGCCACGGCCATGCCTTTAGCGCGTTCCGGGGCGGGGGGAAATCCCCTGTAAAACCAAGCCGTTCCCTGCGGTTCCTTGGCCGTTTACCGGGCATTCCGAGAACGCGGGCCCGGCATGAATGGGATTTCGCAGTGCAACACTTGCGCTGGACCACAAACTGGCTAAAGTATGAGCAGCAAATGGGGCTCGCCTAAATGATAGGCATGAAAACGGCAGGCGCAAAAATCGATGGCTTCGCGGACAATTCGCTCAGAATTGGCCCCGTGACGGTGCCGAACCGCGTCGTTCTGGCCCCGATGTCGGGCATCACCGATACACCGTTCCGCCGTCTGACGGAAAAGCTGGGCGCGGGCCTGGTGGTCTCGGAAATGACCGCCGGCGCCGGTCTCGTCCGGGGCGAGCGCGAGGCGCGCGTGCGTAGCGAAGGCAAGGGCGTCGCCATCCATGTGGTGCAGCTTGCCGGCTGCGAGGCCCGCTGGATGGCGGAGGGCGCCCGCGTTGCCGAAGCGCAAGGCGCGCACATCATCGACATCAACATGGGTTGCCCGTCGCGCCAGGTGACGAACGGTGCATCCGGCTCAGCGCTCATGCGCGACCTCGACCATGCGTTGACGTTGGTCGACGCCACTGTCGGCGCAGTCCGCGTGCCGGTGACGCTCAAGATGCGCCTCGGCTGGGATCATGACTCCATCAATGCGCCTGCGCTCGCGCGCCGCGCGCAAGACGCCGGCGTTACCATGATTACCGTGCACGGCCGCACCCGCTGCCAGTTCTATACCGGCGCGGCCGATTGGACCGCTGTGCGCGCGGTGAAAGAGGCGGTCACCGTTCCGGTCGTCGTCAACGGCGACATCTGCAGCTTTGGTGACGCCGTCCAGGCGCTCGAAGCCTCCGGCGCCGACGCGGTCATGGTCGGCCGCGGCGCGCAAGGGCGGCCCTGGTTTCCCGGCCAGCTCGCGGCCTTCCTCGCGAGTGGCCAGCGCGGCGCGGTGCCCGCGCTCGACGAGCAGCGCGACATGGCCGCCGCGCTCTACGACGAAATGATCGCCCACCACGGCGCGCGCATCGGCCGCCGCCACGCGCGCAAGCATCTCGCCTGGGCGCTCGACGAAGCGGCCGCCACTGCAAGCATTTCCAACGAACTCTTGAAGCATCACCGCAGCCGCGTGCTCACCGCCGAGGAACCGGCGGCCGCGCGCCGCCTGCTCTCCGAGGCTTACGACGACTTCGCATGGAGGGCGGCCGCATGAGCCAGGCCCAGACCATTCCTGACGCCGTTGACGTCAACTCGCCGGCCGACGCCATCCTGCATGCGCTGCCGCATCCGGTGATCATGGTTGGCCCCGACGGCGCCATCGCCGACGCCAACGTCGCCGCCGAGCAGTTCTTCGAGACGTCGATCCCGATGCTGCGCCGGCATCAGTTGCGCGACCTGGTGCCGTTCGGCTCGCCGCTCTTGCCGCTGGTCGAGCAGGTGCGCGAGCAGGGCGCGGCCGTGAACGAATACAAGGTCGATCTCGCCACCCCGCGCAATCCGGGGGAGCGCCTGGTCGACCTGCACGTGGCGCCGCTCACCGAATATCCCGACCACGTGGTGGTGATGCTGCAGGAGCGCACCATCGCCGACAAGATGGACCGCCAGCTTACCCATCGCGGCGCCGCGCGCTCGGTCACCGCGCTCGCGGCCATGCTGGCGCACGAGATCAAGAACCCGCTCTCCGGCATCCGCGGCGCCGCCCAGCTTCTGGAGCAGTCGGCGCCCGACGAGGACCGCCCGCTCACCAAGCTCATCTGCGACGAGACCGACCGCATCGTGAAGCTGGTCGACCGCATGGAGGTGTTCGGCGACAAGCGCCCGGTCGAGCGCGAGCCGGTCAACATCCACGTGGTGCTCGACCACGTGAAACGGCTGGCGCAGTCGGGCTTTGCCCGCCAAATCAAGTTCGTCGAGGAATACGACCCCTCGCTGCCGCCGATCCTGGCCAACCGCGACCAGCTCGTGCAGGTGCTGCTCAATCTGGTCAAGAACGCCACCGAGGCGATCGGCGACACGGCGGACCCCGAGATCCAGCTGACCACCGCCTTCCGCCCCGGCGTGCGCCTGTCGGTTCCGGGCAGCAACACGCGCGTGTCGCTGCCGCTCGAATTCTGCGTCAAGGACAACGGGCCGGGCGTGCCGGAAGACCTGATGCCGCACCTGTTCGATCCTTTCGTCACCTCCAAACCGTCGGGCAGTGGCCTGGGGCTGGCGCTGGTGGCCAAGATCGTCGGCGATCACGGCGGCATCATCGAATGTGAATCGCAGCCGCGGCGCACAACGTTCCGCGTGCTGATGCCGATCTACAGCGGCGAGGAGGCGACCAACGACGACGCCCCCGCCATCATGACGCGCTGAGGGGCCTATGCCGACCGGAAACATCTTGGTTGCTGACGACGACGCCGCGATCCGTACGGTGCTCAACCAGGCACTCTCGCGCGCCGGCTACGACGTGCGCTCGACCGGCAACGCCGCCACGCTCTGGCGCTGGGTCAGCCAGGGCGAGGGCGACCTCATCATCACCGACGTCGTGATGCCGGACGAGAACGCCTTCGACCTGATCCCACGCATCCGCAAGGCGCGTCCCGCTCTGCCGATCATCGTCATGAGCGCGCAGAACACCTTCATGACCGCGATCCGCGCTAGCGAGCGCGGCGCCTACGAATACCTGCCCAAGCCCTTCGACCTGAAGGAGCTGATTGGCATCGTCGGCCGCGCGCTGTCGGAGCCGAAGGAGGCGCGCACCGCGCCCGCCAAGCCCGAGGACCTCGAGAACATCCCGCTGGTCGGGCGCTCGCCGGCCATGCAGGAGATCTACCGGGTGCTCGCCCGGCTGATGCAGACCGACCTGACCGTGATGATTTCTGGCGAGTCCGGCACCGGCAAGGAACTGGTGGCGCGCGCGCTGCACGACTACGGCAAGCGCCGCAACGGCACCTTCGTCGCCATCAACATGGCCGCGATCCCGCGCGACTTGATCGAGTCGGAACTGTTCGGCCACGAGAAGGGCGCCTTCACCGGCGCCAACACCCGCTCGGCCGGCCGCTTCGAGCAGGCCGAGGGCGGCACGCTGTTCCTGGACGAGATCGGCGACATGCCGATGGAGGCGCAGACCCGCCTCCTGCGCGTCTTGCAGCAGGGCGAATACACCACGGTCGGCGGCCGCACCCCGATCAAGAGCGACGTGCGCATCATCGCCGCCACCAACAAGGACCTGCGCCAGCTTATCCAGCAGGGGCTGTTCCGGGAGGATTTGTACTTCCGGCTCAATGTGGTGCCGCTGCGTCTTCCACCGTTGCGTGAACGCACGGAGGACGTCCCCGACCTTCTCAGCCATTTCTTCGCCCAGGTCCAGCGCGAGGGCCTGCCGGCCAAGCAGATCGACAGCGCCGCCCTCGACCGGCTCAAGCGCCATCGCTGGCCCGGCAACGTGCGTGAGCTGGAGAATCTCGCGCGGCGGCTCGCCGCGCTCTATCCGCAGGAGACCATCACCGCCGCAGTGATCGAGGCGGAGCTGGCGCAGCCGTCGCTGCCGCTCGGCGGCGGCGGCGACGATGCGCACCCCGAGGAAACCCTGAGCGCGGCGGTCGAGCGCCATCTGAATACGTATTTTTCCGGCTTCGAGGGCCTGCCGCCGGCCGGGCTTTACCATCGCATCTTGCGGGAGATCGAATACCCGCTGCTGACGGCGGCGCTGACCGCCACCCGCGGTAACCAGATCCGCGCCGCCGACCTGCTCGGCGTCAACCGCAACACGCTGCGCAAGAAGATCCGCGACCTCGATATACAGGTGTACCGCAGCGGCGCGTAAAAGCCGCATCGCCGGCTTGATGGAAATCAATACGACGCCACGCGCCCGCGCTTAACTCGCTTCCGACAGCCGCCGATCTGGCGGATGAGGGGGCGCGTAGCGGTCGGATCGCCGGCAAGACGGCCTCGGGTTGGTTCTCGGTGCGCCAGATCAGCAAGCCGGTTTGGAAAAGCGCGCCGAAACGGCAGATGGGCCGTTTCACGCCAATAGTCGTTGCATCGGAGATGACAGATGTTTCGCCGCCGATTTCTGCCGCTCGTGGCTGCAAGCGCGGCGCTCGCCGTCATCGCGGCATCCGCGATGGCGGTACATCCCGCGGCAGCGCAAGCGAACGATCCGTTCGGCAATCCTGATCTCAATTCGCTTATGAACAACCAGGGTGGGGGACAGGCCGCGCCCACGACGCCCGCTCCACAGACGCCCGCGCCAATACAGCAGCAGCGGCCAAGCGATCCACTTTCGATCAATCGCGACGACCCGATCGGGTCGCTTACCCGAACTGCTACATTCGACCGCGCCAAGCGCATCTACGTCGGAAAGTCGAAGTCCGGAACGGTCGCCTGCTATTTCCGCGAGGAAGGCGATACCCACCGGCTCGATATCGGCATCGCGGCGGCGGGCGCTTTCGTCCGCCTGCAGACGCCGGAGCCACGCGAGGCGACCCCGGCGCTGCCGGTGCGCGTCTTCGCCGGCAAGGAAAAGACCCGCCGGGTCGGCAACAACGAATTCGCCACCGGCGAATATACGGTGCTGAAAGCCTATGACGGCCCGGTTGCGTTTTCGGTGCCGGAGCCGAGGCAGGGCGGCTTCACCGCGCTCGCCAAGTCGAACGCCAAGCAATTCCTGGAGATGGTGGCAGCCGCCAAAGGCGAGTTTGCCGTCGTGCAGTCCGCGCAAGGCGGGAAGGCCGCTAACATCGTCGCGGTCTACCGCTTCAATTCCGCGCTCGTTCCGGTCTTGCTGTCATGCGCCAAGGCGCAACACTTCGCCGCCGCCGCGCCGGATGGTCCCGCACCGCCGGTTTCCGCCGCCGCCGCGCCGGAAGGGTGGCGCACTTACGCGAATGCGCGTTTCGGCACGGCCATCGAATACCCCGCCGGCATTTTCAGTACGCGGGAGCCCCCGCCGGAAAACGGCGACGGTCAGGCCTTCCGCAGCGCCGACGGTCGCGCGCGGCTGCTGGTCTACGGCGCGAACAATGTGGAAAACGACACGCCGCAGAGCTACGTCGACAAGTACGTCGACCCGAAGGGCGTCAGCTTCCGGCGCGTGACGCGGGACTTCTTCGCCGTGTCGGGTGTGCGCGAGGGCGCCATCTTCTACCAGCGCTGCAATTTCGCGCCGCCGCCGGGCGACACCATCCATTGCTTCATGGTGACCTACCCGAGCGACCGGAAGGCCACTTGGAATCCGATCGTAGGTCGTTTGAGCCGAACGCTGCGTCCGGCTCCGGGCCGCTGAGCCGGGCGGCGAAGGCCGCGTCCCCATTTTCCGCCCCGACAAGCGTCCCGTTCCGGAAACGCATCCCCAGTGACCCAACCTGTGGGGAGGCGCCGTTGTTTTGTCGCATTTCGGCAACATTGTTGTATAAAAGCCTCATAACCGGGTAGGGATTCTGCCCGGCGCAAGGCAATTCGGGTGCAACGCCCGCTCAGTGAAGCGACCGGGGTCCATGAGCGTCGAACAGGCTGCCGCCGACACCACGCTGCCTGGTCCGCCGGCCAGGCGCGGCGAGACCCGCCGCATCTTCGGCGCGCTCGCCGTCGTCCTGGCCCTGCTGTCGGCCTTGCTCACCTTCATCGTCCTCGCCGACCTCACGCCGCTGGCGCCCACCCACAGGATCGTGGTGACGCTGCTGCTCGCCAACGCCGTGACGGTGCTGCTGCTGCTCGGCATCATCGCGCGCGAGGTTTGGCAGATCATGGCGGCGCGCCGCTCCGGCCGCGCCGGCGCGCGCCTGCATGTGCGTATCGTCGGGCTGTTCTCGATCATTGCCGCCGCGCCTGCCATCCTGGTCGCCATCGTCGCCAGCGTGACGCTCGACCGCGGTCTCGACCGGCTGTTCTCAACCCGCACCCGCGCGGCCATCGAGAATTCGCTGATCGTGGCGGAAGCTTACCTGCGCGACCACGCCCAGATCGTGCGCTCCGACATCATGGTGATGGCCTTTGATCTCGCCCGCGCCGAGCCGGTGCTCAAGAGCGACCACGCCAAGCTCACCCAGTTCCTCACCTTCCAGGCCTCGGTGCGGGGCCTCGCCGCGGCCATCGTGCTCGACAAGAACCTTCACGTCGTCGCGCGCGCCACCGTCAAGAGCGACGAGACCTTCGCCATCCCGCCGCGCGACGCGCTGCCACACATCACGACCAAGCAGCCGCAGATCGTCCTCTTGCCCGACACCAACTACGTCGCTGCGGTGGTGAAGATCGACAAATACCCCGACTATTATCTCTACGTGACGCGGCTGTTGGATCCTCGTGTGGTACCGCAGTTGCAGGCGACCCGCCGCAGCGTCAGCGAATATGCCCAGCTCGAGCGGCGCCGGCTCGGCGTGCAGGTCGCCTTCGCGCTGATGTATACGGTGATCGCGCTGATCGTGCTGTTGTCGGCGGTATGGATCGGGCTCAACTTCGCCAACCGGCTGGTGGCGCCGATCCGCCGCCTGATCGGCGCGGCCAACCTGGTCTCCACCGGCAACCTGTTCGTGCGCGTGCCGGTGCGCCAGTCGGAAGGCGACCTCGCCAATCTCGGCGAGACCTTCAATCGCATGACCCAGGAGTTGCGCACCCAGCGCGACGACATCATGCGCGCGCGCGACGTCATCGACAGCCGCCGCCGCTTTACCGAAGCGGTGCTCGCGGGTGCCTCGGCCGGCGTCATCGGCGTCGATGGCGAGGGTCACGTCAGCATCCTCAACCGCTCGGCCGAGAAACTGGTGGGCGTCACCGAAGCCGAGGCGCTCGGCCGGCCGCTCTCCGAGCTCGTGCCCGAACTCGACGACATCATGGCCGCGGCCAAGACCGGCGCCCGCAGCCAGGATCAGGTCACCATCAGCCGGAATGATCGCGATCGTAACTTGTCGGTCCGTGTGACCAGCGAACAGTCCGGCGAGCCGGAGCGCGGCTATGTCATCACCCTCGATGACATCACGGAATTGGTCGCGGCGCAGCGCACCGCGGCCTGGGCCGACATTGCGCGCCGCATTGCCCACGAGATCAAGAACCCGCTGACGCCGATCCAACTCTCCGCCGAGCGGCTGCGCCGGAAATACGGCAAGACCATCGCCGCCGACGACCGCGCCGTGTTCGAGCAGTGCACCGACACCATCGTGCGTCAGGTCGACGACATCAAAGGCATGGTCGACGAGTTCTCGCGCTTCGCCCGCATGCCCAAGCCGGCGATGGCCGAGGAGGACGTCGCCGACACCGTGCGCCAGGCCGTGTTCCTGATGCGGGTCGGCAACGCCGACATCGACATCGACGCCGAGATCGCCGAGGACCCGATGCCGGCGCGCTTCGACCGCCGGCTGATCTCGCAGGCGCTTACCAACGTCATCAAAAACGCCACCGAGGCGATCGCCGCGGTGCCGCCGGACCAACTCGGCAAAGGCGAGATCCACGTCTTCGCCGCGCGCGAGGGCGACGACATCGTCATCGACGTGGTCGACAACGGCGTTGGCCTGCCCAAGGAAAAGCGCAGCCAGCTGCTCGAGCCCTACGTGACGACGCGCGAGAAGGGCACCGGGCTCGGGCTCGCCATCGTCGGCCGCATCACCGAGGAGCACGGTGGCCGCATCGAATTGCGCGACGCCGCTGACAAGATCTCCGGCCAGCGCGGCGCCTGGCTGCGCATCCGTTTCGCCGCCGCCGGCAAGCCGGAGGAGGGCGAAACCCAGACCCATACCCCGGGTAAAGGGGAACCGAGGCCGTCCACCGCCGCACAGGCCCCGCAAGTTCAGTCTACGTCCAACGAGTGAAGTGACCTCAATGCCAGCCGATATCCTGATCGTCGACGATGAAGCCGACATCCGCGACCTGGTCGCCGGAATCCTGGAAGACGAGGGCTACAACGCGTTCACCGCGCGCAACAGCGACGAGGCGCTCGCGGCAATCGTCGCGCGCCGGCCGAACCTCATCTTCCTCGACATCTGGCTGCAGGGTTCCAAGCTCGACGGCCTGCAACTGCTCGACGCCTTCAAGCAGGAGCATCCCGAGATGCCGGTGGTGATGATCTCCGGCCACGGCAACATCGAGACCGCCGTCGCCGCCATCAAGCACGGCGCCTACGACTTCATCGAAAAGCCGTTCAAGGCCGACCGGCTGGTGCTGGTGGCCGAGCGCGCGCTCGAGACCTCGCGGCTCAAGCGCGAAGTCAAGCAGCTCAAGCAGCAGTCGCCGGTGCCGGCCAAGCTCGTCGGGGGCTCGGCGGCGATGTCGCAATTGCACCAGACCATCGAGCGGGTGGCGCCGACCAACAGCCGCATCCTGGTGGTCGGCCCCTCCGGCGCCGGCAAGGAGCTTGCCGCGCGAACCATCCACGACATGTCGGCGCGCGCCAGCGGGCCCTTCGTGGTGATCAACGCCGCCGCCATCACGCCCGATCGCATGGAAATGGAATTGTTCGGCGTCGACCAGTCGAACGGCACGGAGGGCCGCAAATCGGGCGCGTTGGAAGACGCCCACGGCGGCACGCTGTTCATCGACGACGTCGCCGACCTGCCGCGCGAGACTCAGAACAAGATCCTGCGCGTGCTCGGTCGACCAGACCTTCCAGCGCGTCGGCGGCAGCGCCAAGGTGGCGGTCGACGTGCGCGTGATCTCCTCCACCACGCGCAACCTGGAAGCCGAGATCGCAGAAGGCCGCTTCCGCGAGGACCTCTATCACCGCCTCTCCGTGGTGCCGATCCGCATTCCCGCGCTGTCGGAGCGGCGCGAGGATATTCCGGGCCTGGTCGACTACTTCATGGACCAGATCTCGTTCGCCACCGGCCTGCCCAAGCGCCGCATCGGCGACGACGCCATGGCGGTGCTGCAATCGCACAACTGGCCCGGCAACGTGCGCCAGCTGCGCAACAACATCGAGCGGCTGATGATCCTCGCCGGCGGCGAGCCCGACGCGGTGCTCGACGCCTCCATGCTGCCACCCGACGTCGGCTCCATGGTGCCGGCCATGCCCAACGGCAACGGCGGCGAACACCTGATGGGCCTGCCCCTGCGCGACGCGCGCGAGGTGTTCGAGCGCGAATACCTGGTCGCGCAGATCAGCCGCTTCGGCGGCAACATCTCGCGCACCGCCGAGTTTGTCGGCATGGAGCGCTCGGCGTTGCACCGCAAGCTCAAGGCGCTGGGGATCGGGTAATTGGAAATCACGGACAACCTCACTCGGCCTCATGCTGAGGAGCGTTGCGAAGCAATGCGTCTCGAAGCATGGGGCCGCGCCATCCTTCGAGACGGGCGCTCGCGCGCCCTCCTCAGGATGAGGCGGGACTAAACCCATGCCCCACATCGCCTACGTCAATGGCCGCTATCTGCCGGCGGACCTGGCCGCGGTCTCGATCGAGGACCGCGGCTACCAGTTCGCCGACGGCGTCTACGAGGTCTGCGAGGTGAGGGGCGGCAAGCTGATCGACGAGCGCCGCCACATGGCCCGCCTCGACCGTTCGCTCGCCGAACTCGGCATCGCGCGCCCGATGTCGGCGGCCGCGCTCTCCCTCATCCTGCACGAGGTGGTGCGCCGCAACCGGGTGCGCGACGGCACCGTCTACGTGCAGATCACCCGCGGCGCGATGCGGCGCGACTTCCCGTTTCCGCCTGCCGGCACGCCCCCGACCGTGGTGGTCATCGCCCGCAGTGCTGACCCGGCGCGCCTCGCCAAACTCGCCGCCGAGGGCGTCGCCGTCGTCACCATGCCCGATATCCGCTGGGGCCGGGTCGACATCAAGTCGGTGGCGCTGCTGCCAAACGTGCTCGCCAAGCAGGCCGCGATGGAGCAGGGCGCGCGCGAGGCCTGGCTGGTCGACGAGGCCGGCCGCGTCACCGAAGGCGCCTCGTCCAGCGCCTGGATCGTCAGCCCTGACGGCGTGCTGATCACCCGGCCGCTCGGCAACGACATCCTGCCCGGCATCACCCGTGCCGTGGTGATGGACGTCGTCAAGGCGCAGGGGCTGAAATTCGAGGAGCGGCCGTTCACGGTCGCGGAGGCCCATGCCGCACGCGAGGCCTTCATCACCTCGGCGAGCCAGCTCGTGATGCCGGTGGTGCGCATCGACGGCCGCCCGGTCGGTAACGGGGCGCCCGGGCTGGTCGCGACCGCGCTGCGGCGCGATTACCACCGCTACGCCGAGGAATCATAGCGAGCGTGCCCGCCGCTCGGGTGAGTGAGCGCCGCAGTTCGCTATAAAGTAGCGGTTCGACATGGTGAAACGGCGTAAATTCCTAACTAAAAACAAGGCTTTGCGCCGGAAGCGTCAACTCGGGCTTGCACCCGGCGAGCACCTGCCATCTAATAGCAATTCTGTTCGCGGAAACCGCTTCAGCTTGGGGCAAAGCGGCGCATGCTTACGCGTGCATGTGGGGGTAACCGCGGTCAAAGGACGGTCTCGCGCGCTAGACGCGAGCAAGAAAATGGAACACGGCCATGGCAGCCGAACGGGCGCAAAATCTACAAGACACTTTTCTCAACCATGTCCGCAAAGCAAAAATTCCGCTCACAATATTTCTCGTGAACGGTGTGAAGCTGCAGGGCGTGGTCACCTGGTTCGATAATTTCTGTGTGCTGCTGCGGCGGGACGGACATTCCCAACTCGTCTACAAGCACGCGATCTCGACCATCATGCCCGGACATCCGATCCAGTTGTTCGAAGGCGGCGAAGAGCCGCCGGCAGAGAAGGCCTGATTGGAAACGCGTCAGCGTGATCGGCAAGCGCACGGTTTGAGCCCGTCCGAGACGGGCGAGGAGACCGGGCGCGTCATCGTCGTCGAGCCTTGGGTAAGACAAAGCGCAACGCGCGCGGCCGCGCGGGCAAGCGTGGAGTCGCGCACGCCTGAAGCACGGCTGGCCGAAGCCGCGGGGCTTGCCCGCGCCATCGATCTCACTGTGGTGGAAGAGGGGCTGGTGCCGCTTTCCGACATCCGCCCGGCGACCTATATCGGCAAGGGCAAGGTCGACGAGATCGCCGGCTTGGTGAAGTCGCTGGAAGCCTCCGTCGTGTTGATGGACTGCCCGGTGTCGCCGGTGCAGCAGCGCAATTTGGAGCGGGCCTGGAACGCCAAGGTGCTCGACCGCACCGGGCTGATCCTCGAAATCTTCGGCCGGCGCGCGCGCACCCGCGAGGGCTCGCTGCAGGTCGAGCTGGCGCATCTATCGTACCAGAAGGGCCGGCTGGTGCGCTCCTGGACCCATCTCGAGCGCCAGCGCGGCGGCCACGGCTTCCTCGGCGGCCCGGGCGAGACGCAAATCGAGGCCGACCGCCGCGCCATCGACGAGCGCATCGCGCGCATCGAAGAGGAGCTGGAAAAGGTCAAGCGCACCCGCAAGCTGCACCGCGACAGCCGCAAGCGCGTGCCGTATCCGATCGTGGCGCTGGTGGGCTACACCAATGCCGGCAAGTCGACGCTGTTCAACCGCATGACCGCGGCGACCGTCTTGTCCGCCGACATGCTGTTCGCGACCCTCGATCCGACCTTGCGTGCGGTCGAATTACCGCACGGCATGAAGGTGATCCTGTCCGACACCGTCGGCTTCATTTCCGACCTGCCGACGCAGCTTGTCGCCGCCTTCCGCGCCACGCTGGAAGAGGTGATCGAGGCCGACGTCATCCTGCATGTGCGCGACATCTCGCACGAGGACGCAGCGGCGCAGTCGCAGGACGTCGAGAAGGTGCTGGACGAGCTCGGCATCGAGCCGTCCGACCCGCGCATGATCGAGGTGTGGAATAAGCTTGACCTGCTCGATCCGGAAGAACGCACGCGCCTCGTCAACCTCACTGAACGCAGGCCGGCGGAGCGCCGCCCGGTGCTGGTGTCGGCGGCGAGCGGCGAGGGGCTCCCGTCGCTCACGGACGCCATCGAGGCGCGCCTGGGCGAGGGCCGACTGACTTTCGATCTCACGCTCGACCCGGCCGACGGCGCGGGGCTGAGTTGGCTCTACCGCCACGCCGAGGTGCTCGACAAGCATCTCGAAGACGACGGCCATCTCGCCGTCACCGTGCGCGCCGCGCCCGACAAGGCGGCGCAGGTGCGGGCGCGGTTTGGGGTGTAGGCAACCGGGCAAGGCCCTGCATCACATTCTGCTGTCGTCCTCCGCGAATGCGGAGGACCCAGTAAACACCGACATCTCTCGGCCTCATGCTGAGGAGCGCTGCGAAGCAGCGCATCTCGAAGCATCGGCCGCCCCATCCTTCGAGACGCATCGCTGACGCGATGCTCCTCAGGATGAGCCGGGAAGAGGCTGAAAACACACAAATAAAAAACTTATCCCCGCGCGCTCCCGCGCCCTTATCATCGTCCGCGTCCGGCTCGACTGAGGGCGTCGTCGCGAGACGTCACGATGATGGAGCCGCCTTAACGGGGCCGATATCGGGGTGACCCGACATCGGCGATGCGGCGCCCGCGGGTGGGATTCGTAACCCCGTTCCCGGGAGGCCCTGGCCAGCCGTCCGCCGGCATTACGACCGGCTGCCTTCAATGGCTGGACGCGGCGGCGACGAAGGGCGGCGGAAGCTGCCCGGATCGGGGATCCGGCTCGGGTCCCGTCGCAGCCCGGAAGCACGGCGCCAGGGACAGAAAAGCCGCTTGTGGCGCGCCGAGAGGCGCCACGCCTTCGAAAAGAAGGCGTGCCCATAAGACATGGCCGCGCCGATCGGCGCGCCATCCCCTCTCACGTTTCGAGAGAGGGAATAGAGAAGGGGAATACGGGCGAACCCGGCGCCCGCCAAAGAATACGGGCGATGACGTATGGCTGTTTGACATTCGAATAGGTAGGCGGCTGGCTGCGCAACAGATGTGGCGTCATGCGCGGGCTTGACCCGCGCATCCATGATGAGGCGCCGCAAGCGCACGCATGACGTCGGTCTAAATTCGGGGAACCGCATCGTGGATTGCCGGGTCAAGCCCGGCAATGACCGCGGAGAGGCACGTCGCGATTCAACACGCACAGTAGAACGGGGAGAAGCCTCACTCGCCGGCCTTCTCGGCTTCCTTCTCCGCCGCTTTGGCGTCGTCCCAGAGCGCGTCCATTTCGGCGAGCGTGGACTGTTCCGGCGTCTTGCCGCGGGCGGCGAGGGCCTTCTCGATCGAGGCGAAGCGGCGCTCGAACTTGGCGTTCGTCCCGCGCAGCACGCCCTCCGGATCGGCCTCCATGTGGCGCGCCAGGTTCACGACCGCGAACAGCAGATCGCCGACCTCGGCGCCGGCGCGCGCCGTATCGCCGGCCTCGATCTCGGCTTCGATCTCGTCGGCTTCCTCGCGGATCTTGGCGAGCACGGCGCGCGGATCGTTCCAGTCGAAGCCGACGCGGCCGGCCTTGTTCTGCAGCTTCAAGGCGCGCGTCAGCGCGGGCAGGGCGGCCGGCACCCCGGCGAGCGCGCCGCTCGGCGCCGCCTCGCCGCGCTCGGCCTTTTCTTCGGCCTTGATCTGCTCCCACATGCCCTGGACGTGCTCGATCGTCTTGCCCTCGGCGTCGGCGAACACGTGCGGATGGCGGCGGATCATCTTGGTGGTGATGGCCTCGACCACGCCGCCGAAATCGAAGCGGCCTTCTTCCTCGGCCATGCGGGCGTGGAACACGACCTGCAGGAGGAGGTCGCCGAGTTCGTCCCTGAGCTCGTCGAGGCGCCCGCGCGCGATGGCGTCGGCCACCTCGTAGGCTTCCTCCAGTGTATAGGGCGCGACGGTCTCGTAGGTCTGCTCGAGGTCCCACGGGCAGCCGCTGCCGGGCGTACGCAGCGCCGCCATGATCTCGATGAGCCGGCTGATGTCGCGGGAAGGCTTCACGGGGGCAATTCTTAAACGCCGCAGGCGTGGCGCGCCATGGCGGCGGGCCGAGTGCAGCAGCGCCTGTGGAGACTTTCCGGGAGCGCAGCACTGGCACCCGGAACGACGGCCCGAGCAGCACCTCAACGAACCCGGATCCGTCATGGCTTGATTCGCATAAGACATATTATGGAACATTCTCCATAGCCCTTATAAGATAGTCATTTCAGGCATGAGAACATCGCCCGAGCCGGATGCAGACAATTTGAAGGACTTTGGAACGACCGGTGGCCATACGAGTGTCGCGACCGCCTCAGTCGGCGTCGATGGTCATCCGGTCGTAGGCCGGCACCACGTTGGGCGGCAGCTCGGCGCGCAACGCCTCGTAGTCGAGCGAGGCATGCAGGTTGGTGAGGATGGCGCGCTTCGGCTTCAGGCGCTCGATCCAGGCCAGCGATTCCTCGAGATTGAGATGGCTCGGATGCGGCTCCTTGCGCAGCGCGTCGACGATCCAGACGTCGAGACCGGTCATGGCTTCGATGCTCTCGGGCGGCAGGCTTTTGATGTCGGCGGAATAGGCCACGTTGCCGAAGCGGAAGCCGAGCGACGGGATATCGCCGTGCTCCTGCAGCACCGGCAGAACCGGAATAGGGCCACCCTGCCCCTCGATCGTGAGCGCCTTGCCGGGCGTCAGCCGGTGCTCGGTCGCGATCGGCGGATAGTTGCTGCCCGGCGGCGTCATGAAGCAGTAGCCGAAGCGGGCGTGCATGGCGCGCGAGGTCGGCTCGTCCATGTAGACGTCGACCTTGCGGCGCTTGGCGATGAAGACCGGCCGCAGGTCGTCGATGCCGTGGGTATGGTCGGCGTGCTCGTGGGTGATCAGCACGCCGTCGAGCCAGGTGACCGGCGTCTCGATGAGCTGCTCGCGCAGGTCCGGCGAACAGTCGACCAGGACGCGGGTGATATGGCCTTGCGCGTTGGTGCGCTCCACCAGCAGGCTGCAGCGCCGGCGGCGGTTCTTCGGGTTGTTGGGGTCGCAGTCGCCCCAGCCCAGCGCCACGCGCGGCACGCCCATGGAAGACCCGCAGCCGAGGATGGTGAAACGCAAACTCATGCCGCATCAGCAAGTTGGCGTGGAACTTTGGAGAACAACCGGAAGAAGTTCTCGGTGGTCTGCTTGGCGATTTCGTCTTCGGAGACGCCGCGCGTCGCCGCCAGCACCTTGGCGGTCTCGACCACATAGGCCGGCTCGCAGCGTTTGCCGCGATACGGCGGCGGCGCCAGAAACGGCGAATCCGTCTCGACCATGATGCGGTCGGCCGGCAGGTCCTTGGCGATGGCGCGCAGATCGTCCGAGCGCTTGAACGTGAGGATGCCGGTGAAAGAGATATGCAGGCCGAGCTCGATCGCCTTGAACGCCAGATCGCGGCCTGCGGTGAAGCAATGCAGCACAGCCGGGAAGGCGCCCTGCCCGGTTTCTTCGGTCAGGATCGCCGCCATGTCGTCGTCGCAGTCGCGCGAATGGATGACCAGCGGCAGACCAGTTTCACGAGCTGCAGCAATATGTTGGCGGAAACTCTTCGCCTGAAGATCGCGCGGGCCGGTGTCGTAATGGTAGTCGAGCCCGGCCTCGCCGATGGCCACGATTTTTGGATGCTTTGACAGCAAAATCAGCGTATTGGCGTCAACGTCTAACTCTTCGTGCGAATGCTCCGGATGGGTGCCGACCGAGCAGAAGACATCGGGGAACCTCTCAGCGATGGCCAGCACCTGGGCGTGTTTCTTCACCCGGGTCGAGATCGTCACCATGCGTCCGACGCCGGCCGCGCGGGCGCGCTCGACCACCGCATCGAGCTCGGGCGCGAAATCCGGGAAATCGAGATGGCAGTGGCTGTCGACCAGCATCCTCAAGCCTTTGCCCCTTTGGCCGCTTTAGCGCCTTGGGCCTCTTCCTCGACGAAGCGCGGGAACACGGGCGTGGGCGCCGGCAGCGTGCTGCCCGCCTTGATGCGCGTTGCAAGCGCGGCAAAGTCCCGCTCCTCGGCCGGAATGGCGAGTACATCGAGCATCTTGCCCGCCGACGCCGGCACGAACGGCTGCGCCAGGATGGCGACCTGGCGGATCACTTCCGCCGTCACGTACAGCACGGTCCCCTGCCGCTTGGGATCGGTCTTGGCCAGCGCCCAGGGCGCCTCGCCGGCGAAATAGCGGTTGGCTTCGGCCACCACGGACCACACAGCCCCAAGCACTTGATGAAGCTGATAGGTCTTCATGTGCTCGCGCGCTGCACCAACCATGCCATCGGCGGCCGCCAGGATCGCCTTGTCGGCGTCGGTGAAGTCGCCCGGCTCCGGCAGCGCGCCGCCAAAGGCTTTCCCCACCATGGACAGCGAGCGCTGCGCCAGGTTGCCGAAATCGTTGGCGAGATCGGCGTTGGTGCGGTTGACGATAGCATCGTGGCTGTAATTGCCGTCCTGGCCGAACGGCACTTCGCGCAGCAGGAAATAGCGGAACTGGTCGACGCCGTAGGTGTCCACCAGCGCGAAGGGATCGACCACGTTGCCGACCGATTTCGACATCTTCTCACCGCGGTTGAACAGGAAGCCGTGGCTGAAAATCTGTTTGGGCGGCTCGACGTCGGCAGACATCAGGAAGGCCGGCCAATAAACCGCGTGGAAGCGCACGATGTCCTTGCCGATGACGTGCAGGTCGGCCGGCCAGTAGCGCTTGAAGGGCGCGCTGTCGGTGTCGGGAAAGCCCACGCCGGTGATGTAGTTCGTCAGCGCGTCGACCCAAACGTACATGATGTGCTTGTCCGAGCCCGGCACGCGCACGCCCCAGTCGAAGGTGGTGCGGGAAATGGAGAGGTCCTGCAGCCCCCCGCGCACGAAGCTCGCCACTTCGTTCAGGCGCTCCTTCGGCAGCACGTAGTCCGGCCGCTCGTAGAGCGCGAGAAGCTTGTCCGCATAGGCCGAGAGCCGGAAGAAATAGCTCTCCTCCTCCACCCATTCGACCGGCGTGCCGGTCTTGGAGGAGACCCGCACTTTCTGGTCGTTGAGGTGCGTTTCGCTCTCGGCGTAATAGGCCTCGTCCCGCACCGAATACCAGCCGGCGTATTTGTCGAGGTAGATGTCGCCGTTCTTCTCCATCCGCTCCCAGATCGCCTGCGAGGAACGGTGGTGGCGCTCTTCCGTCGTATGGATGAAGTCGTCGTTGGAGCACTCCAGCCGCTCCACCATCTTCTCGAACAGCGGCACGTTGCGATCGCGCAATTGCCGCGCCGTCAGCCCTTCCTTGGCCGCGGTCTGCTGCATCTTCTGGCCGTGCTCGTCCGTGCCGGTCAGGAAAAAGACGTCGAAGCCGTCCAGCCGCTTGAAGCGGGCGATGGCGTCGGTGGCGATGGCCTCGTAGGCGTGGCCGATGTGCGGGGCCCCGTTCGGGTACGAGATCGCGGTTGTGATGTAATAGGGGGTCTTTTCGGCCGGCATTTTAGGGATTTAACCCGATTCTGAGGCAAGTCCCGAGCGTGGCGCCGCGAAAAGGGCGCGCTAACCCGGGACGGGAATTCAAGCGGTTAGCTATCAACGGCAGGGCGCCGGGGCAAGTTGCGCCTGGATTCCAGCCGAAAACCTGCAACGGCGGGCCCAGCAACCAGCGGTCGGCCGGGTGGTCCGGATGCCGCGCGCGGCATAGGGGCGCCGTCTGAGCGACGGTGTGCCCCTACTTCCCGCACATGTTGTCGAGATCGGCCAGGGTCTCGGCGATGGCCTCGCCTTCCTTGGAGTCCTCCGGCAGGTCCTGCAGCCCGTCCATCAGGGTGACGTATTCGGGCCCGAGCCGCTCGGCCATGGCGTCCATCTTGTCGGCGATCGCTTCGGCAGCCTTGGTGTCCTTCTTTTCCTCGGCCGCGTCCAACTGGTCCTCCAGCACGGCCATGTCGCAATAGACCTTCTGCTTGGCCTTGTCGGCGCTGATGATCTTGACAACCTGCTGCGCGGCGGCCGTGGTCGGCTTCGGCGCCTTGTTCTGTGTCTCGTTCGGCGCTTTGGGCGCACCGCTCTGTTGCGCGGTGGCGACAAACGGGAATGCGACGAGCACAATGACTGCCGCGAGATGGCCGAGTTTCATGAAACGCCCCCTTTGGTCTGCGCCGGCGGATTTGCCGTCGCACCCCGCTATCGGAGGGTGAAGTTGTGGCGCCCGTGAGGCGCGTTCGCGCCAGCAGCGGGCCCCTAGCCCTAATAGTCCAACGGATTTCGATTGTTGGCGGCGACGTAGCGGAACTCACTGCGGTCCGCGTGCACCAGGCTTGCCAATTGCGCCGGCGCCTCGTCGAGATTGCGCACCACCACCATGCGGTCGATCTCGCCCTTCTGGAAGGCCCGCAAGAACTTGTTGTAGTGCTTGAACGACACGCAGCCGTTCGACTGCCCGTTCGGGCCCAGCATGTAGGTATGGGCCAGCATGCCGGCGCGGCCAAACATCTTGTTTTCGTTGACGGGATTAAGCCGGATGGCGCGCACGCCGTGGAACAGCCGCTTGCGCATGGTCAGATCATAGACGTTGGGTGGCGTCGGCCCGCGCATCCGGACCTTGATGTAGCGTGGGTCGTCGATCTTATTGCCGAGGCCGGAATGGGCTTCGAGCCGCGTCCCGTCCGGCAGGTAAACGGTGTGGCCGCTGATGTCGTAGAGCGCGGTACGGCTGTCAGACCCGGGCATTGCCGGGGCCTTCCTGGTTTCTTGCATTGGCGCCGGGGTCAGCGCCGCGACCTCATGCGTGGCTTGGGGCTTGGGCTGGGCGGTCGGCGCCAGGGCAACCGCGATTCCGGCCGGCCTCGGCAGCGGCAGCGGGACGGGCGCCGCCTGTGCCGTTGCAGCCGACTTTGGCAGTTCTGGTGCTTTCGGCACGATGCGCAGGGGCGCCGGCACCGGCGTGGCCGGCGGCGTCAGCGCGGCGACCTGCTTGCCAGTCTGACCTGAATTTTGTTTGTGCAGCTGGGTAGATGCCTGCCGAACTTCATCTGCGACTTTAGGAGCTGGCAGCACCCCCGCTTTCGGCGCGCCGAATTCCCATGCCAAATCGGCAGCATGGGTGTCCGCGATCTGTGTCTGCGGAAGCTGGATTTTCGCGAATTTGGGCTCATTTTTAGGCGCGGTCGCGATTGGCGTCGTTTGCGCTACGCGACGGGCGGCCGCCGCCCGTGCGGCGGCCGGCAGCAACCCGCTGGTCCGCGCCCATTTGGCCTCGAAGCTCGACTGCGGATACGCGGCCATGTCGGTCAGCGCCAGGCGCGCCGGTCCGATGGGCGCCATCACCTGCAAATGGCCATTGCTGGATAGTGTGACCCCGACCATCCAGACGCCGGTGACGGTGACCACGGCAGCACTTGCACCGACGGCAGCGACCGCCGCGACGCCCATGGTGGCGCTACCGATCAGGCTGCGGACGAGCGCGCGCAATTCGCCGTAAGCAGAACCTCGGCCACCAAAGATTGCGGCGTCATCGAAAGACGCGGCCATGTCGGTCATTTTTGTACGCTACTGGAACACGTTACGCCATTGAGGGTGTGCCGTAACCATGCAGCGGACAGGGTTAAGTCCCTGTAAATGAACCGTGGCAATTTCGCGTGAAATCGCGCCGGCGGCGACGGCGGCGCGCAACGTAGGTCCAACCGGCGGTAGCATGAGGCTCTTATTGGTGCCGGCGTTCCACGGCTCGACTTCCGCACAGCAACAATTTTAGAAAACCGTCACGCGAATCGCTTAGCCTTCTTCGCATGTCGGCCCGTACGGTGCGGATCGAGAGCAAACCAGGTCTTCGGGAACTGCCCGGTTCCCGACGCTCACCTCTCCGCCGCGCGCCGAAACCGTCTCTCCTCTTTCCGCTCTTTGTCCCGCCGGCCCAGCGGCAGGCCGGTTCGTGCGTATTCCATGCCGTTCATCGAAAAGGAGTCGGTCCTTGGCCAAGAACGCCAGTAAGAAGCGACGTCGTCACGAACGCCAACCGGAAACAGCGGAGATCATCAACTTCAAGGACTCGAAATTCGAAGCGGAGCGCGCCTCGCCCCCGATCAAGGCCCTGAACGCGACGCAGGGAGAATATCTCGCCGCGCTCCAGAGCCATCCGCAGGTGGTCGTACTGGGGCCAGCCGGCACCGGTAAGACCTGGATCGCGGCGGCCTACGCGGCCGACCTCTTCCGCAACCGCCAGATCGACAAGATCATCCTCACCCGCCCCAACGTGCCGTGCGGCCGCTCGCTCGGATTTTTCCCCGGTAGTCTGGAGGACAAGTTCGCGCCCTGGGCCGCGCCGATCACCGAGGCGATCAAGGAGCGTATCGGCAAGGCCTGCTACGACATCGCGCTCAAGCACGGCGACATCGAGATGGTGCCGTTCGAGGTGATGCGCGGACGCTCCTGGAAGAATGCCTTCGTGCTGTTCGACGAGGCGCAGAACGCAAGCCCCGCCGAGATCAAGATGTTCCTCACTCGCATCGGCGACGGCTGCACCATGGTGGTCAACGGCGACATCAGCCAGTGCGATCTCGATTCCGGCAGCGGCCTCGCCGTGGTGATCGACGTGATCCGCCGCCAGGGGCTGCCAGTTCCGGTGATCGAGTTCGGCCGCCACGACGTGGTGCGCTCGGGCGCCTGCGCCATGTGGGTACAGGCCTTCGAGGAGGCGCAGCTCTAGCGTCAAATGCGTAGATGCTGAATCAGTTCCGTCCTCATCCTGAGGAGCGCTCCGAAGGAGCGTGTCTCGAAGGACGAGGGCGGCCCATCCTTCGAGACGCATTGCTTCGCAATGCTCCTCAGGATGAGGCCGATTGAGGCCGGTCAGGCGATCGCGCCGCCGCCGTCGATATAGGTCACCGCGCCGGTGGCGAATCCGTTCGCCATGAAGGTGAGGATTTGGCGCGCGATGTCGTCGGCGACGCCGACGCGCTTGACAGGCAGGCTGGCTGCAACGCTATCGAGCATCTTGCGGCGCGCGTCCTCCGGCATGGCGGCGCGGATCGGCGTGTCGATGATGCCGGGCGACACCGCATTGACGCGCACCGGCGCGAGATCGATGGCAAGGCTCTTGGCCAGCGACTCCAGCGCGCCGTTGGCGGCGCCGACGATGGCCGAGTTGGGCCGCGGCCTGATGCTCAGGAAACCGCTGACGATGGTGAGCGAGCCCCCGTCCGCAATTTCGGCCGACCGCGCCACCCGCCAGGCGCCCCAGAACTTGCATTCCATGGTGGCGCGCGCATCCGCCATCGAGAGCTGCTTGATGTGCGCCGTCTTCAGCACGGCCGCCGTGACCACAACGTGGTCGACCGGGCCGGTGGTGCGGAACAGGTTTTCGACCGCCTCGTCGCTGGTGACGTCGGCGGCAACCGCCTTGACACCGAGCCGCTTGGCCGCCGTTTCCAGCCGCTCGCCCGGCCGCGAAGCGATGGTCACGTCCGCGCCTTCGGCTTTCGCCATGGCGGCGGTGGCGTAGCCGATGCCCGACGAGCCGCCGACCACGACGAGTTTCTTGTTCTGAAATTGCATGATTTCGCCCTCCCTGGCCGCTTGCGCCCGCGGGGAATGCCTAGGTGCCAGAATATGAA
The DNA here is from genome assembly GCA_963822085.1 of uncultured Pseudomonadota bacterium. Classification (GTDB taxonomy): domain Bacteria; phylum Pseudomonadota; class Alphaproteobacteria; order Rhizobiales; family Xanthobacteraceae; genus Pseudolabrys. The sequence goes on along the minus strand of CAWGGL010000025.1, from coordinate 30,196 downwards.
ATGTCAAACGACAATGTCGCAGGTAGCCTGCGCCGCAGCGCGAGCGCGCCGGGCCCGCAACGACCGGCAGACTTGATCGCGAATTCGATTGTCAGATCGCTGATGCGGCAGGAGATGTCGTCCGCCCAATCACCGGGGCAGCCGCGCGATCTTGCCCGCACGGCGGGCCGCGTCCAAGCCGGGCCCCCGCGGCCCCGCTGACTGCGGCATCGCATTGTCGCGCCATTCCCGCCAATGCGTCGGCCGCACGTCGAGTGGCTCTCCCGACGCGGCATCGATCCAGCCATTCAAGATGCGTCGGCACGGAACGGTGATGGTGTCGATGCCGGCGGCGCCGATTACCGCTAGTTCGAGGAGCCGGTCGAACGGCGCACTCGCCGCGCGCTGCCAGTCGACGCGTTGATCGATTTCGCGGCTGCGCGTCATCAGCGAGCGCTCGAATCGTTCGGTGAGCTCATAGCTCTGCGCCAGGCGTTTCCAATTCTCCTCCATGAGAAGCAGATCGGCCTTGCGTTCGGCGTTACCGGTTGCGTCAGCCAGGCGGCGTGCATCGGCGGCGCGCACGTAACAATTGCTGATGTGATCACGTAACCGATGAAGCATTTCGTCCTCCGCTCACGGCAAGGGCATGGCAGCCAAACCAAAATATAGTCAAGCAACGTAGGCGGGATTTAGTAGTACTATGATATGCGCGCAGCATTCGTTAGCGCGCCAAACACGGAAAAGACGAGCGGCTTGCGCTCCAGGTTGTAAGTTTCGACGTCGCGGGCGGCGCGGTTGATCTTATCCCAGGTATCCGCCAACCGCGCCATGCGCGGCACTGCGTTGCCGGCGCCGCGCAATTGCGTCGACAGCCAGCCGTTGACCAGGTCCATGAATGTCGCAAGGGTCTGCGGATCGGTGCCGCCGAGCGCGTCGCCGAGCGCGTGCAGCGCGCGCGGATCGGGATCGGGCAGTTGCGCGATGAGTTCGAGCACGCGTTGGCGCAGCGCCATCGCGGCGCCGTCGAGCAGAGCGAGTGCGCGCGCCACGCTGCCGTCGGCGGCGGTCGCTGCTTCCCGCACATCCGCGTCGTCGGCGCTGCGGCCAGTGGCGGCGGCAACCGCCCGTGCGACGTCGTCTACCGGCAATGGCCGTAGCAAGAGGCGCCGGCAGCGCGAGCGGATGGTCGGCAACAGCCGCCCCGGCGCATGGCTCACCAGCAGCAGCAGCGTGCGCGGCGGCGGCTCCTCCAGGATTTTCAGGAGCGCGTTGGAGCCTTGCGGGTATTGCAACTCGTCGGCGGTGTCGACGATGCAGACCCGCCAGCCGCCCTCGCCCGCCGTCGAACCGAAGAACGATATGGTACGGCGCACGTCGTCGACGCGGATGACGGTGTAGAGCTTGCCGGTCTGCTCGTTGACGACGCGCTCGAGTGCCAGGAGGTCGCCCTGCGCTTGTGCGGCGATGCGGCGGCTGACGGGATCGTCGGGATCGACCGCAAGCGAGGTCGCCTGGGCGACCCGCGGCGTCTGCGGCTCGGGGTTCGCCAGCACGAAGCGGGCGAACCGATAGGTGAGCGTCGCTTTGCCGATGCCGGGCGGGCCGCCGATCAGCCAGGCGTGCGGCACGCGCCCGCTCTGGTAGCTCGCAAGCAGCGCCTGCTCAGTCTCGGCGTGGCCGAAGAACGCCGTCGTCTCGCGCGGCAGCTTGACCTCGCGCTCGTCGTCCTTGCCGCTCACGGCGCCGCGCTCTCGGCGACCCGTGCGCGCTCGGGATGCAGCCGTTCGCTCACCGCCTCCCAGATGCGCCTGGCCACCACGTCGCGCGGCGGTCGGCCGTCGACCATGACGATGCGCTGCGGCTCGTCGGTCGCGAGCGTGCGGTAGGCGCGCGCGAGGCCCTCATGGAACTCCACCGCCTCGGCCTCGAAGCGGTCGACCGCGCCGCTGCCGCGTCGGTGCGTGGCGCGGGCGAGCCCGACACTGGCCGGCACATCGAGGATGAAAGTCAAATCGGGCATAGCGGCGCCGACGGTGACGCGCTCCAGGCTATGGATCAGCTTCATGTCCACGTGGCCGAGCACGCCCTGATAGACGCGGGTGGAATTGATGAAGCGGTCGCAGATCACCCACTTGCCGTCGACAAGCGCCGGGCGGATGACGGTACGTACGTGATCGTCCCGCGCGGCGGCGAACAGGATAGTTTCGGTCTCCGCGCCGAGCGGTTTGGCGATGCCGGACAGCAGAATGTGGCGGATCACCTCGGCGCCGGGCGAACCGCCCGGTTCGCGCGTCACGACCACATCGATGCCGAGCGATTTCAGGTGCTCCGCCAGCCGCTTCGCGTGCGTGGACTTGCCGCTGCCTTCGCCGCCTTCGAAGGTGATGAAACGTCCGCGCAAGATCGTCGAGCCTTTTTCCTGTCGGCAAGCGCCCGTCAGCGGACGCTAGTGTCCCGAATCCGAAGTTCGTCGGTTTATCCAGCTAGCCCCGCACGAACTTCGAATTCGCAAGGATACTAGCAACTTTATGATTCCAGTGCGGTTTTGGATTTGAAGTTCGTTTGAGGACTCGCCGCACGTAATGTAACGAACTTCAAATCCATCGCACTGCCGTGCGCTATCATAACCGCGCCGCGCCCGCGCGTACCATATTGATCACGAACTCGGTGACGGCGTCGAAGGCGCGCTGCGATAGCGTGCCGACCTTGACGCTGCCGGCCGTGTGTAGCGGCGTGGTCAGGACCACCTTGTCGCCGCGCGACACCTCGAGATTGCCGAGCGGCTGGCCTTCCGCGACCGGCGCCGGCACCGGCCCGGTATAGACAATGTGCGCACTAAGGCGCTCGCCGCCGTCCTTGGGCACCATGACGCGCACCGGCCCCTTCGCCTTCAGCGGCACGTAGCCGTCGGCGCCGCCGAACACCTTGGCCGAGCCGATGGTCTGGCCTTCAGCGAACAGCAGGCGGGATTCGAAATGGTGGAAGCCCCAGTCGAGTAGCTGCTGTCCGTCGACGGCGCGCTGCTTGGCGGTCTTGTCGCCGTTGACCACCACGATCAGCCTCAGTCCCCCCTGCACCGCCGAGCCGACCAGGCCGTAGCCGGCTTCCTTGGTGAAGCCGGTCTTCAAGCCGTCGGCGCCGATGCTCATCTTGAGCAGCGGATTGCGGTTGTACTGGCGGATCTTGTTCCAGGTGAATTCAGGCTGGCCGAAGATCTTATAGAAGTTCGGATAATGCACGATGATGTAGCGCGCGAGCGTGGCGAGCTCGCGGGTGGTGACCTTCTCGCCCGGATCGGGCAGGCCGTTCGAATTGGCGAAGGTCGACTTCTCCAGGCCGATTTCTCGCGCGCGCTTGGTCAGCAGATGTCCGAACTCGCCCTCGTTGCCCGCAAGCGCCTCGGCGAACACGATGCAGGCGTCGTTCGCCGACTGGATGATCATGCCGTGCAGGAGATTGTCCACGCTGACCATGCTGTGCAGCTTGGCGAACATGGTCGACGTGCGCGAGGGCGCCCCGCCGTGACGCCAGGCGTATTCGCTCACCTCGTATTGGTCGGAGAGCTTGATCTTGCCGGTCTTGAGCTGGTGGAAGACGTATTCGGCCGTCATCAGCTTGGCGAGGCTGGCGGGCGGGATCAGTACGTCCGCGTCGCGCTCATAGAGCACGCTGCCGTTCTCAGCGATCAAAATGGCGTGCGGGGCGCTGATGCGCGGCCCGTCGTCACGGCCCGCAGCCAATGCCGGCAGACTGATGCCCACGGCAAGCAGCGCCGCGGCGAGCACCGCGACACCCCAGCCTGAGACTTCTAAACGCCCTACTCTCATGGACAACGGCCACCCTGACGCACCGCATACGGCGGGAACGCGCCATTTTCGACGATTTTCGGCAGCGGTGTGGCGAAAAAACGCGGCTTAGTAAAGGCCGCGGCCGCTCATAAAGCCCGCCGCTTGGCCATCATAACCCGGGGCGGCATAGGCGGAAACAGGCGAAAATTGGGGCGCGGCCTGCGCCGTCATCTCCGGCGCCGGCTGAACCGGGGCGCTTTGCGGCCTGGCCGCAGCGGCAAACTCGGTGGTCCGCGCCCGGCTCACGCGCGGCTCGGCTGCGGCAACGACCGTGTCATTTCGGGACCCCAGGCCATAAGGCCGCTCGGGCGGCAGGACCTCGCGGATCCGGCGGCTGTCGAAATAGGCCCGCGAGAACGAGCGGTTGTCGGCAACCTGGATCGTGGTTCCTTCGCCCGGCCCATGCCGGCGCAGGGTCGCCAGCAGTTCGCGGTCGCTGGACCCCTTGAGCGGCGCGCGGCCGACGTAGTCGACCTTCACCTTGGTGATGCCGTGATCGTAGAAGCCGAGCAGCTTGGCGGTCTTGCGTGAGACGTCGAGGATGCGGCCCTTGGCATAGGGCCCGCGGTCGTTGACGCGCACCACGATGGAGCGATGGTTCTGCAGGTTGGTCACCCGCGCATAGGACGGCAGCGGCAGCACAGGGCTAGCGGCCGAGATCGACTGCTCGTCGAAGATCTCGCCATTGGCGGTGTAGCGGCCGTGGAAATCGTCGCCGTACCAGGAGGCAAAACCGACGGCATGATAATCGCGGGGGTCTTTCTTCGGCACATAAGTATGGCCGGCGACCGTATAGGGCTTGCCGGTCTTGTAGACGCCGCCGCCCTTGGGCGCGCGCTCGCCGAGAGGCACCACCCGCGCACTGGCCGAAACGCCGAGACGGGGATCGATGCGGCCGGGGCCGCCTGAGCAATTGGCGAGCGCCAGGCAACCGGCACCGAGCGCGGCCAAGCGCGCCCACCGGTAAAGTGTGCCGGAACCCTCCAAATCCCCCATCCTGCTTCACGTCCCCGCTGCGATATGGCCAGAAACCATATGCAGAATATCGTGCGCAACCGTTACCGACTAGCGGCGCCCCGTGGGCGTGGTAAAGAATTGGTTCCACACCCGTTTCATTCGCCATCCCCAAGCCGGTGGGCCGGGATAGCTTGAAACCCAGCCCGTTTGCAAATCGCGAAACAATCGACCACCCAATTGCGGCGAAGACGCGACGGCCGCGCCCCAGTTCCGTCGGAATCGTGTCCGGCCCGGATTTCGCGGCCCCTCGCCGCGCATTGCCCGGAGCGAAGCGATTGAATACACCCGCCGGAATGCCTGCTGCCGGTGACGCATGTCGAAGCCGCGCGACCTGGACGAAAGGTCGAGCGGTCCTCCGATGAATTCGCCGTGCGACCGCCGTTCCCGCCCGAAAGTTCTTGATGCCCGTTCTCGGCAGCCCCACCACAAATTTCATCCGAGAAAACGGGCGCTGGCTTGCCGGCGGGTTCCTGCTCACGCTGTTCTCGTCTTTCGGCCAGACCTTCTTCATCGGCCTCTCCGGCAACGACCTGCGGGCGACCTTCCATCTGTCGGCCGGCGGGTTTGGCTGGATCTACATGCTGGCAACGCTGGCGAGCGCTTTGACGCTTCCCTGGCTCGGGCGGACGCTCGATCTGATGCCCGGCTGGAAGGTCGCTCGCTTCACGATGCCCGCGCTTGCGTTCGCCTGCGTGCTGATTGCGTTGGCGCCGAATTTGGTTGTGCTGACCGTGGCCATCTATCTGCTCCGCCTGTTCGGGCAGGGGATGATGACCGAGACTGCCTATACGGAGATTGGCCGCTGGTTCGTCGCCAACCGCGGCCGGGCCATGTCGTTGATCGTGCCCGGGCTGCAAGCGGGATCGGCCATATTGCCGGCGCTCGTCGTGCTGATCCAGCGCCAAGCCGGCGATTGGCACGTGGTGTGGTTCGCTTCTGCCGCGCTGATCGTTCTGGTCGGGCTGCCGGCCATCGTCGCCCTAATACGAGTCGAACGCGAGCCGCGATCTCACGAAGCCAAGGCGGCTAGCCGGCGCGCCCTGCGCGATTGGACGCGCGCCGAGGTCATACGCGATCCGGTTCTGTACCTGCTGCTGTGCGGCACCTTGGCGCCGGCATTCATCGCCACGGTCATTTTGTTCCACCAGGGTTATCTGATCAGCTTGCGTCACTACGATCCCTTGGCCTTCGCGGGATCGTTTCCCGTGATGTCGCTGACGACGATCGTGTTCGGCTTCGTTTGCGGCCACCTGATCGATCGGGTTGGTGCGCTCAGGATCCTGCCGTTCTTCCTCGGGCCACTTGCCATTGCCTCGCTCGCAGTCGCGCTGATCACTCCGGTCTGGGGCATCTACGTGTTCATGCTGCTGCTGGGCGTGAGCAACGGATTCACGCAGACTCTGCTCGGCGCGTTGTGGCCGGAAGTCTATGGTCTCGCCAATCTGGGCGGCATCCGTGCCATCACCGTTTCAGGCATGGTGCTGGCCTCAGCTCTCGGTCCCGGCATTACCGGTGAATTCATCGATCTTGGTGTGCCGTTGCCGAGACAGATGCTATGGATGGCGGGGTGGTGCGTTCTGGCATCATTGGCGCTTGCGTTTGCGGCCCACAAGGTGCGCAAGCGTGAACGTCGGGTCTAGGCGATGCCCACTGCCCTGCCCTCGGACGCAACCGTCTCATCGTCCTCGCGCGCGCCTGCCCCGCCTGCGGCAAGCAAGGCATCGAGCCGGTCGACGATCGGGACGCCCGCCGTTTCGCTCGGCACCAGGAACAGCCCGCTGCGGCGCGCGCGGTTACCCCAGCGGGCCTTGCTGGTCGCCCACGCCAGTAAGCCCGCCAGCGCCGGCCCGATCAGCAGCGGCAGGTACCACCAGAACACGCTCGGCATCCAGCGCCACACCGCAAGACCGGCGGCGAGGCCGATGACGCTGTGCGGGGCAAACGCCGAGAGCGCGCGTCCGAGCGGGATGCCGTCGCCGCCCCGCGGCTGCGCGCCCCAGGATATCTTGCGGCCGAGCAGAATGTTGGCGACGAACCAGCTATGCGACAGCATGAAGATCGGCGCGATCACGGTCGACATGACGTTCTCGACCAGCACGCCGAGGATCAGGCGGTTTGCGCCGCCATAGCGCTGGCGCGCCTCGCGCTCGCGCAGCATAAGCAGCAACGCCAGCAGCTTAGGGATATAGAGTAGCGCCGCCGTCGCCACCCCAATGCTGACCAGCGCCACGGTATGCGAGATCGGCCACGACAGAACCGGATAGCGGCCGATATAGGTCACCGGGGCGGCGTCCATCGTGTCCATGGCATTGGCGGAGAACAGCAGGATCAGCAGCAGCCACAGCGGCGACGACAGGTAGCTCATGATGCCGAAGCCGAGATGCAGCCTGCTAGGCAGGCGCAAGTCGCGCGCGAACAGCAGCGCGGTATGTTGCAGATTACCCTGGCACCAGCGCCGGTCGCGCTTGAGATGGTCGATGAGCGTCGGCGGCGTCGCCTCGTAGCTGCCGTCAAGCGCGGGCGCCAGCCACACGTCCCAGCCGGCGCGGCGCAACAGCGCGGCCTCGACGAAGTCGTGGCTCATGATCTCGCCGCCGAATGGCGCCCGGCCGGGTAGCTTGGGCAGGCCGCAGTGCTGCGCAAAAGCCTGAACGCGGATGATGGCGTTGTGGCCCCAGTAGTTGCCGTCCGCCCCCTGCAGTTTGGCGAGCCCAGCGGCAAAGAGACGCCCGTAAACCCAGGAGGCGAATTGCTGGCTGCGCGCGAAAAAGGACTCGCCGCCGACCAGCATGGGCGCGACCTGAATGAGCGCCGTGCGCGGATTGGCATCCATCAACGCGGCCAGACGGACGAGCGTCTCGCCCGTCATCAGACTGTCGGCGTCGAGCACCACCATGTAGTCGTAGAGCCCGCCCCACTTCCGGCAGAACTCGGCGATGTTGCCGCTCTTGTGTCCGGTATTGTCAGCGCGATGCCGGTAGAAGACGCGCGCCGTCGGCTCGTCCCGGCCTAGCGCCCGGCAATTTGCCGCCTCGTCCGCGCGGCAGTCCGCATCGGTGGAGTCGCTGAGGACAAAGAAGTCGAAACGGTCGAGCGCCCCTGCTGCCTTTAGCGATGCCACCATCGCGCGCAGGCGCGCGAAAACCTCGACGCAATCCTCGTTGTAGACGGGCACGGCAAGCACCGTGCGCGAGCGGCCCTCGCCGGTTTGGCTCGGCTCCGGCGGCATATGTAGCGGCAACTCGATACTGCCGCGCCACAGCGCGTGCGCGCCTAAGCACGCGATCCAGAAAGAGACCGCGATCCAGGAGAACAGCAGCGCAAACACGGCGAGAATGAGAACTTCCAGCACCGACACACCGTCGACGCGAAAGATTTCGAGCAGCCGCGCGGTCGCCACGGCCGTCGTCGAAAGCGTCAGGCCCAGCACCAGCCAGCGCTGGGTCCCTACGTCATCGCCGTTCATCGATGTTCGGCAAGGTTACCGGAACGCGTTGGTAGACCCGCCCCTGATACCGCAGGCCCTTCAGTGCGACGCCCTTCAACGCATGCAGCGTTTCCGTAACGATTACACGCGGTGTCCAAAAAAGTATCACCTGCCGCGGCATTGGTACCGGACAAAGCGGTGGTGTTGCCTCTTCACGCGTCATCGACCTCTCAGCGCCGGTCGTTTCCGCCTGCACTCGACTGTCACTCATTCGATCCAAGCGCCTTTTCTGGACGTCGTTATGGAACCCGGCCCGTGGGCCGAACGTTCGGCTCCCGATCGGGCGCACCGAACACGTCCGCTAACGCACGGCGGGCCGTCTGGTTTCAGCGCAAGCAACACAAATCGTCGAACGCATCGTCGACGTGCAATCGAGAACATGAGAGGAAGAGAATGCGGAATTGTCCCAACCGACAATCGGGCATCTTTGTGGTCAATCGCCGGCAAGTTGTTGTCGGCGCGCCGGCCGCGCTCGCATTGGCGGCATTGCCGCGCTACGCCGCCGCGCAGACGGCAGTGTCGTCCGCTTCGCCGCATTCGTTCGACTTCGATCAGCTGCGACAAACCGCCAAAGCGCTGGCTGCGAAAGCCTACGTGGCGCCGAAGGCCCCTGCCGCGGACCTCATCAAGAAAATCGACTTCGACGTCGTCCAGAAGATCAAGTTTCGTGCCAGCAAGGCATTGTTCGGCGGCGGCGGCTCGCGGTTTCCCATCCGGCTCTTCCATCTTGACGCATTCAACGCGACCCCTGTCCGCATCAATACCGTGCGCAACGGCATCGCCCGGCCCGTCGCCTATTCGGCCGACGATTTCGATTACGGCGATACTGGGCTGAAGCAGAAGCTGCCACCCGATCTCGGCTTCTCGGGATTTCGCGTTATGGACGGGCCGGACAGCAATACCGACTGGCTCGCGTTTCAGGGCGCGAGTTATTTCCGCAGCGCCGGTGAGGACAACCAATACGGCGCTTCGGCGCGCGGCATCGCGGTCAATACGGCGACCTCGACCAAGGAGGAATTCCCGCGCTTCAGCGATTTCTGGGTGGTGGAGCCCGGCCCGCACGCGCGCGCGATCACCATCTACGCACTGCTCGATGGCCCGAGCCTCACCGGCGCTTACAAATTCGTGGCGCACAAGGAGACCGGCGTCATCATCGACCTGCACGCGGAGCTATTCATCCGCAACGACATCGCCCAGCTCGGCATCGCGCCGCAAACAAGCATGTACTGGTACGGCGAAAACGATCGCCAGTATGCTACCGACTGGCGGCCCGAGGTGCACGACAGCGACGGGCTCGCGCTGTGGACCGGCAAGGGCGAGCGCATCTGGCGGCCTCTGATCGACCCACCTTCGGTGTTGACCAATTCCTTCCTCGATCAGAACCCGAAAGGCTTCGGCCTCATGCAGCGTGACCGCCGCTTCGCCGACTATGAGGACGACGGCGCCTTCTACAACCGGCGGCCGAGCATCTGGACCGAGCCGCTGGTCGACTGGGGCGGCGGCGCGGTGCAACTCGTCGAGATCCCGACGCGCGACGAGGTCCACGACAACATCGTCGCCTTCTGGAAACCGAAACGCGCGGTCAAGGCCGGCGACACGCTCAAGACCGCATACCGTCTCTACTGGCAGAACGAGAACCCCTTCCCGTCCACGGAGGTGGCGCGCGTCGTTGCCACGCGCATCGGCCGCGGCGGCGTTCCGGGCAGCCCCGCGCCCACCGACAAGGACAGCTGGAAGTTCGTCATCGATTTCGCCGGCGGTCCCTTGGCCAAGATGGCGCAGCGCTACGACATGAAGCCGACGGTCACCACCTCGCGCGGCAAGGTGGTCAACCCTTACGCCCTCAAGGTGGTCGGCACCGACCATTGGCGCGCGGCGTTCGATATCGACGCGCCGGGCGACAAGCAGATCGACTTGCGCTGCTTCCTGCGTCTGAACGGCAAGACGCTGACCGAGACCTGGCTCTACCAGTTCTTCCCGCCGAAGCCGGGCCGCGCACCGTCGCCATGACGGCTTCGCCGCAGGCGGGCCCGCCGCCTTGATCCGAGCGTGGGTTTGCCCAGCGTAGCCTTCCCCGGCATGGCCTTATGGGCTTGCGCATGGACTTGCACTTGGCGGCCCATCCAGTCCAAAAGGACACCGCGAATGCCGCCGGGGCGGACACTGTTGCGCCCGCCCCGGGATTTCGTGGACCTGGAGGGGTGGCCGAGCGGTTTAAGGCACCGGTCTTGAAAACCGGCAGTGGGGAAACTCACTCGTGGGTTCGAATCCCACCCCCTCCGCCAGACCTTTGTTCTCCCTCGTTCGCCATTGTCCGATAAGCTCAATAAAATAGGGCAATTCGGCGTTCTCACTGGCCTCCTTCATTTGCTATCATTCGCCTCCATACCCACATAAAACGTGGGTACGAACGGAGGTACAGATGGCACGGACGGTTCAGCGGCTCTCCCCGGTGAAGGTGCGAACCGCCAAGGCGGGCATGTGGTGCGACGGCGGCGGTCTGTACCTGCAATGCACCGCAGGGGCCGACGACAGGCTGCGGAAATCTTGGCTTTTCCGTTACGCGAGCGATGGGCGTGAACGTCAGATGGGCCTAGGTCCGCTGGATGCTGTGAGCCTTGCCGAAGCCCGGGAAAAAGCTGCCGATTGTAGGCGGCTGCGCCTTGCGGGCATTGACCCCATCGCGCACCGCGATGCCACGCGCATGCAGGCCGCACTAGACGCAGCCAAGGCCATGACCTTCGACGAGTGCCGGGACGCCTACATCAAGGCGCATGCGGCGGGCTGGCGCAATGCAAAGCACCGGCAACAATGGGAAAGCACGCTCAAGACCTATTGCAGCCCGGTCTTCGGGAAGGTCTCGGTGCAGGCCGTCGATGTTGCGCTGGTGATGAAGGCGGTGGAGCCGATCTGGGCGACCAAGCCGGAGACCGCTAGCCGCCTGCGTGGCCGTATTGAGTCCATTTTGGATTGGGCGAAAGTGAGGGACATGCGGACGGGCGACAACCCGGCCCGCTGGCGCGGTCATCTCGATCAGTTGCTGCCCGCCCCTAACAAGGTGCGCAAGGTCAAGCACCACGCAGCCCTGCCCTATCCAGAAATCGGCGCGTTCATGGCGGAGCTACGGGGTCGCGACGGAGTTGCCGCCCTCGCCTTGGAATTTGCCATCTTGACCGCCACCCGCACCAACGAGGTGCTCGGCGCGAAGTGGGATGAAATCGACGGCCAAGTCTGGACCATTCCGGCATCTCGGATGAAAGCTGGCCGCGAGCACCGTGTGCCGCTCTCCGATGCAGCGATGACGATCATCGAGCGAATGAAGGCAGTGCGGGCGAATGACTACGTCTTCCCGGGCGACCGTCGCGACATGCTCTCCAACATGGCGCTATTGATGACGCTGCGCAGAATGGGTCGAGGCGATCTGACGACGCACGGCTTTCGCGCGACCTTTCGCACTTGGGCTGCCGAACGATCACAATTCCCCCGTGAGGTGGTCGAGTCCGCGCTCGCACATGTGATCGGCAACAAAGTTGAGGCGGCCTACCAGCGTGGCGATTTGTTCGACAAACGCCGCCGCTTGATGGAGGCATGGGCCAAGTATTGCGCTGAGGCTGAGAACGTAGGAGCGTCTGTAATTCCACTGCGCAAGTGAGGAAGCGCGCCTATGGCAAGAAAGACGTTGCCAAAGCGGCGTAGTCCGTAACCAAACGCGGCGGTCGCTTCGCGGTCCCCGCGCTCCCCATTGTGCTGGCAGGATCGGCGCGCAAGCGCGAAGGCGATCATGTTGTCGGTCGCCCGGATACGAACTATCAATTATTACCGCCCGGCCAAGCAGCGGTTGATGCCATCGCTGACCGGCTTGCAGGCCCCACCGCGTTGGAGCAACGACAGTGGCGGGAGGCTCTCAGAAAGGGCGTCTTGTCGGCCCATGAGGCTGGCGCGCGGAAAATCATAGAATTCAACAATAGTGATCGCGCCAGTCGCGTCGCTGCCGCCTTTCGGGCGTTGCGCGCACTATTGCCCTATGTGATTGACCCGACCTTCATTCCCGCCATTCTACGTTGCCGCTTCAATCGTCGAGGCCGAGAATCCCGCGTTCGGCGACCGCGCCCGCGATCTCGCACGCGGGCTTGAACACGTCATGTTGCTTGAATCGATAATGGCCGACGAGAAACGCCGTACAAAACCGGTTAAGCGTGGGAACCCCGGCAGGCTTTACATGGCGGGGCTGGCCGAAAGTTTGGCTGCTTCATGGCGCGGGTGGACCGGCGAGTATCCGTCCAAGACCCGCGTATTAGCTAAGCAATCCAAATCACGCCGCGTTTTATTTTGGGATTTTGCGGATCGGGCCTTGGCCGATCTCTCGTTGGGGAGCCAGCCGTTCGACCATCATGTCCGCCTCGGCAGTTGATCGCCTTCAAAAGGCTGTGAGACTCCCCCCAAAATAGCTCCCCAGCGTGCGGGGTCTCACACGTTACATCGGTCTCGGCGGGACTTAGAGCATCACCATGAATGCTAGCGCGCAATTGCGCATTCGTGGAGAAGGCCCATGCAGACCAAAACCGCCCTCACCATTGATGACGTCATTAAAACCGGCCCGCTCGGGCGGACGTCGATCTATGCCGCGATCAAGGCCGGTCAGTTGACCGCCCGAAAATACGGGAAGCGCACTTTCGTCCTTGCGGCGGATTTCGAGGCATTCCTTAGCAGCTTGCCCAAAATCGGCGTCGATCCGCTCCCGCGTCAAAAATGACGCGCCGCCGCTTCACCAGCCTGCAAAACCGGAACGAGCGCGCCACCGCCCGCGCTCGCAGCGGATTCTTGTTTGGGCGGAATAGTGAGAACCAACCATGAGCGAAACAGCAATCGTAGCAAAATCAAACCAAACGCCCGCAACCCATGACGCGAGCAATCCGTGGCTCGAAGCCGCAGCGGAGGCCGGCAGCGATCTTGGCCGTCTGCTCAAATTCGTCAAAGGAAAATGGGAAATCGGCGATGACGTAGTGCCGGAAGGCACCGAGTATGTCGCACACGTCGATCAGCTCGTGCGCGGCTGGGTCAAGTTTGAAGACGGCAAAGTTGTTGATCGCCTGATCGGCAAGATCGCAGACGGCTTCAAGCCGCCAAAGCGCGAAGAGCTGCCGGACAACGATCCGGCAGCCTGGAAAGAAAAGGATGCCAACGGCCAGCCACGCGATCCTTGGGTATCGCAGTGGTTTCTGCCGCTGATCGCCGTTGAATCCGGCGACTTCGTAACCTTCATTACCGGCAGCAAGGGCGGCGCGTCGGCCGTGGCCAGCCTGTGTCGCGTTTACGGCCATCAAAACCGCGACGGCATGTTGCCAATCGTCGCGCTTCGCACGCGCAGCTACAAGCACCACACCTACGGCCGCATCGAAACGCCCGATCTGGCGCTCGTCGGTTGGGATGGCGGCGCACCGCAAACAGCGACGGCGGCAATTCCGCGAAAAGACGGAAAAGCCGCCGCCGACAATAGCGATCTAAACGACGAAATTCCCTTCTGAAAGCAGCTTCGCGGGCTGCCGCTGACACGGCGGCCCGCGCCACTTTAGAAGGTCACTGACGATGAGCGACAATAATCTCGCGTTGCCGTCTCTGCAATCCATTGCTCGCGCGCTTGGCGGCGAGGTTTGCGGGGACCAAGTGCGCGCACCGGGGCCGGGCCACCGCAGCCCGACCGATCGTAGCCTTTCTGTCAAGCTCGACGCGGCGGCACCAGACGGCTTTCTGGTCTACAGCTTCGCCGCTGACGATCCGATCACGTGCAAGGATTACGTTCGCGAAAAGGTAGGCCTGCCGGCCTTTAAGCCAAATGGCCGCCGGCATTTTTCGTCGGACGTGATCGAGCGCGCCGTCATGGCGGCTGCCATGGGACAAGCCGCTAAGGCGGGCCGCATCGTCGCCACCTACGACTACACCGACGCGGCACGGCAACCTGCTTTATCAGGTGCAGCGGGAAGAGCCGAAAAACTTTCCGCAGCGCCGGCCGGACGGCAACGGTGGCTGGACCAACAACCTACAAGGCTTCGAGCGGCGGGTGCTCTACCGCTGGGCTGAGCTACTGAAATATCCCGACGCGACGGTATTTCTTACCGAAGGTGAAAAGGACGCGGATCGTCTTGCCGCGCTCGACTTGTGCGCAACCACCGTGGCCAGCGGCAAATGGACGAACGAATGCGTCACGGCACTGGCTGGCCGCGACGTGCTGATCCTCGAAGACAATGACGAAGCCGGCCGCAAGCGCGCACGAGCGGCCGCCGAAGCATTGCACGGCACCGCCGCGACGATCCGCATTGTCGCCGTTGCCCGATCTACCGGCAGGCGGCGACGTGTCGGACTGGCTCGACGTCGATCCGAGCCGGACGGCCGAGCAATTGGTCGATATTTGCTTCGCCGCGCCGCTATGGACGCCAGAAGCAGCCGACAAGTTAGAAACTGACCGCACTGCCGAAGTTGCCGTTTATCAACTTGAGCGCGTGGCAGGATCGCGCCGTCCCAGAGCGCGTCTGGGTTGTGAAGGACCGCATCCCGCAAAACGCGGTCACGTTACTTTCTGGCGAAGGCAGCGTCGGGAAAAGCATTCTCGCCTTGCAGTTGAGCGCGGCCATTGTTTTGGGCCGCGATTGGCTCGGTACAATGCCTGATCCAGGTGCGGCGCTTGTTGTCTGTTGTGAAGACGACGCCGACGAGCTTTGGCGACAGCTTGATCGTATCCGCAACCACTACGGCGTGAGCTACGACGAACTGAACACCCTTCACCTGCTCACGCTGGCCGGCCAGGAAACGATCATGGCGGCCCCGGATCGCAGCGGCCTCATCCAGCCGACGCCCTTATTTTAACGCCTGCGTGAGGCGGCCTGCGATCTACACCCCCGGCTGATCGTCCTCGACAACGCGGCGGACATTTTTGCAGGCAACGAAAATGATCGCGCTCAGGTACGTCAGTTTATTAGCCTGTTGCACGGTATGGCGTTGTCCGCGAACTGCGGCGTGCTGCTCACCTCGCACCCGTCATTGGTAGGAATTAGCAGTGGCACTGGCTTGTCGGGCTCGACGGCGTGGAATGCATCGGTGCGCTCGCGGCTCTATTTCAAGAGGGCCACTACCGGCAAGGATGAAGAGCCCGATCCCGAGCTGCGCGTGCTCGAAGTGATGAAGGCCAACTACGGCCCCGTCGGCGAGAGCCTGAGCCTGCGGTGGAAGGACGGACTTTTCCTGCCGGTAGCCAGCGCCGGCAGCCTGGAAAAACTGGCGGCCGAGCAGGCGGCCGACAACCTCTTTTTGAGCCTGCTCGCGCGCTTCACGCGGCAAGGCCGAAATGTCTCCGACAAGATCACCTCAAACGGCTATGCGCCGTCCTGTTTCGCCAGCGATCCCGAGGCCAAGGCAGCGCATGTATCCAAACGAGCATTCGCTAACGCCATGGCGCGGCTCTTCGCGGCCGAAAAAATTCACGTCGAAACCTACGGGCGGCCATCTCGGCCTTACTCCAGGTTGGTTGAAGGAAGTGGCTCATGACACCCTTTCGACTGCGTGCAGCATGCCATGCAGCACCGCGTGCCGCATGCGTGCAGCACCGTGCAGCATGCGTGGCGGCCACCCCCCTTATACCCCCCGAGCAGGCGGCACGCCTGCACGCCTATCGGTCGGCAGGCTCGCCGCCATGTCGGTCGTACTCGTGGCCTTTCACCGAATTGACGCACCGTGGCGCACGCGGGGTGCTTCTCGTCGCACAGGGGGCCGTACAAGCAAAATCACCGAATACCGATACGCCGTCGCTGCGCGGATAGAGGTGCTCGATGACGCCCCATGCCCGCCTGGTCGCTATTGCTTCAGATTTGCGTATCGGGGCACTCAACCGGGAAACGCGCGAGCAACTTGCTGAGAGCCTTGAGCGCATTGCCGCCGGTGAGGATGCCGCCGCAGTGCTCGGCGTCAAGCGCGCCCCCGGCCAGCGTACTTTGCAAACCTACGCGGCGCTCGCCGAACGCGACCGGCTGCTGCGCGAGGCCGCCGAACGGTTCCTAGGGGGCCTGTCGGTGGCAGCACAGGCGGATTGCCTGCACAAGGCAATTGTCGCGGTATAGCGCGAGCGCATGGCAGCGCGAGCGGGTGTGTGAGCAATGTCCCGACCGACATTTAGGCACGCTCAACGAATGCCTTTGGGCGGCGCTCAAGCTCCACGACCGCGTGCTTTCGGCCCGGTCTTTGCGGCAAATTCTGGCAGCGAGCTAAGGGGTTTTGCTTGCCAGCGACGGCGTCCATTTTCATGCCGAACATGGAGCACGTCATGGCCGACATCGCCCAAGCGCAGCCGCTGACAGGTTTGCCCGCAACAATTAGGCTGAACGCCGATCCCGTCGACTGGCCGAAAATTCCCAAGCCGGTCAAGAACAAGCTCCGGCGCTTGCGTCGCGCACGCGAAGATGCGTGGCTGGTTTGGCGCGCCGTCGCTGACGAGCGGCAGGAGGCTTGGGAGGCCAAGCGGGCCGCCGAGGCTCGCCTGAAAGTCTTGACGGGCGGCGGGCCTGGCACTGCCTGGTACGACGCCCAGCACCCGCACTTTCGAAATCTGCCGGATGACCATCCTGAATTCGTAGCTCAGCAGGAAGCGTTGACGGATGCGGTGGCAAACATCGAGCGTCTGGACACAATTGTTGAGGCGCGCTCGCATCAACTCGATCAGCTTAACCGCTTATTGAGCGCCGTTGAGAATTACCTGGCCGAAGGTCTGAGCGGTGTCGGCGATGCAATCAAGCTGCACAAGGGCCCGGCTCCATCGCTCCGCAAGGGTGAGGCGAGTCGTTGATGCGGTCGAACGCTGCCGCCGCCGCCTTCGCGAACTTGATGCCGACCGGCACAGGGTCGCATCCGCTCCTTGGCATTCCGCCGAAGCCAAGCGGCGCGCGCGTGCGGAAATCGACGCGCTGGCTGAGAGGGGGCAGCCGAACGTCATGCCGCTCATAGAAAGCCGCGACGAATCGATCTACTGGGCCGAACGGCTTTACACCGACACGGTCATCGGAGGCCGAATGGTTAGCGCCGTTGGCGATCCACAAGCGTTGCCGCTTTTGTTCTGGCTGCATCGTGACGCCATTGTCGCGAAGATCGAGGCGCAGATTGACGAGGTCGCCGACGATCCGAATGCATTGACAGCCAAGCAGCGTGCCGAGCAGATCGGCGAAATCGACCGGGATCGGCTGGCCGTTGAACGTGAGGAGGAACATTGGATTGGTAAGGCGATTGAGGACGGCATGACCATGCTGCGCCGCCCCGATGCCGATCCGCGCACCGTGCTCGGGCTTGCTGACGACATGCCTGCCCCAATGAATGCTTGACCGGCATGGCCTCCTTTGTCGGTCGGGCACTCGCGGGGCCAGCCGGAGCCGGTGCGCTCCGGCTGGCCCTAAGTCTTCGCGTAGGGACCGTGTTTTTGTCCCGAAACATATGAGGTGCCGGGTCGCCCGATTTTTGAGCATATTTTGGCTTTTCAGTTTCGCGGTTCCGTTCAAGGAAACCAGTAATGGCAAAACCATCCCTTTCGGCGGTCGCGGAGCACTTCGGGATTAGCCGCACCGCCGCGCGCGACCTCGAAATTCAGAATGTGATCGACCGCAGCGCCGGGCTCGACGCCTGCCGGATCGCCTATATTCGCTATCTTCGCGAACGACATTCGAAACCAAGTGCCGCCGACTCCCACCTACGCGAGGCGCGAGCGCGCGAGATCGAAGTCCGCACCGCCGAACGGCTCGGCAAGCTTGTCGCCGTCGAAGAATTCGACGCGATGATTGACGAACTATGCGGGGTATTCCGAACTGAATTGAGCGGCCTACCGGCCCGCGTAACGCGCGATGTCGCGTTGCGCCGGACGATTGAACGCGAAATAAATGGCATGCTGGGCCGCATTGCCGATATCGCCGAAGCGAACGCCGCGCGATTGGAGGGGGCAGGCTCGGGATGATCTGGGGGATTCATGTCCCTGTGGGCGTCCGACAGCAGTGACTAGCGGGCACAACATGACCATTCAAAATGCGCTGTACGCGCTCCCGCCGGAACACGCTAGGGAAATGGTTAGGGCCTATACAAACCTAGTTATTGGTCGAGCATGCAGTGAATTTCTCGAACTCTGCAAACGCCGGCTCGACACCCCTGCGGAAAACTCTCAAGCGGCTACTTTATAGCCGCAAGTGAACATCCCGTGATACCGCGAGCAATGGCCGGTCTATTCTCAGGGCCGAATAAGATCCAGCACCTATTGCCACCGGATATGACTGGAACTCTCTTGACTCGCTTGAACTTACTATTTGTAAACACACGATAATGTCATCCCCATTTAAATGAAGTTTGGGTCACGCATTGACTCTCTTCTCGATTGGCAGCGCGAAATAGAAGGTTGCGCCCTCGTTCGGCTTGCCCTCAGCCCAGATCCGTCCGCCATGGCGCTCAACAATGCGCTTTACTATAGCCAGCCCAACGCCGGTGCCGGAAAAGTCCGCGCCATGCAGGCGCTGGAACACACCGAACAGCGCATGGACATTGTTCATGGCGAAGCCGACACCATTGTCGCGCACGAAATACACGGTTTCACCATCGCCGGAAGTTGCGCCGATTTCGATCTTCGCGTCTGGCTTCGGCGCGGAAAATTTGACGGCGTTGTCGATCAGGTTTGCCCAAACGCGCTCTAACATTGTCGCGTCGCCATAGGCGTGCGGCAGCGCGCCAATCTCGAAGCGAGCCTTGCGGCCGAGGGTCGCAGCGTCAATATTCTTTATCGCAGCGCCGACCAACGCCACCATATCCACGGACTTTGGCTTCATTTCCGCACGACTGGCGCGTGAGAACGCAAGAATGTTATCGATCATCTGGCCCATCTTTGCCGTGCTATCGCGGACGACATTAAGCAGACGCTGTCCTTCCGGATCGAGGTGGGTTGCGTAATCTTCCAAGAGCATCTTGGAGAAGCCGTCGATCGCACGAAGCGGCGCCCGCAAATCGTGCGAGACTGAATAGGCGAATGTCTCCAACTCGCATTTCGCGATTTCGAGAGTTGCGTTCGCAGCCCTAAGCTCCGTTGTTCGCGCCGCCGCTATCGCGTCGAGATGCAACTGACGCTTACGCAACTCCTCCGCATCGTGCCTGAGTTTGCTAACGTTCCGGGCGTCGGCAAGAAGACCGACCACAATGCCGCCCGCGTCGCGGTAGACCGCAGCATTGTAAAGCACCTCCATAGTCGTCCCGGAGCAATGCCGAAGCGACAGTGCATATTCCTTGACTGAGCCCTTCGCGAACGTCTCGCGATAGGCTGCCCTCGCTCTTTCCGGCTCGGTGAAGTAGTCGGAAAAGTCGCTGCCGATGATCTTGCCGCGATCTACGCCGGTGGCCTGCACGGCGGCCATGTTGACGTCGACGATTCTTCCATCGGACTCGACAATGAACAGCGGATCGGGATTCGCCGCGACCAAGTCGCGGGCATGGCCCGATGCGGCGCGGGCCGCATCTTGGGCGCGCCTTAGGTCGGTTATGTCATGAGCGATGGTCGACATTCCGGTGATAACCCCTGCCCCGTCCACCATGGGCGAGTGCGTCCAGAACACCTGATGTCGTCCGCCTGCCTTGTCGAGGCACGCAGCGTCGTATGCCACTACCTCATCGCCGTGACACACCTTGTGCATAAGCTGGAAAAAATCAGCCCTGCCTTCAGGTGGGAAAAGCACTTCGGCGTTCTGCCCAATAATTTCATCTGCGCTATAGCCATAGAGCGTTTCGGCGGACCTGTTCCACGACGCAATCAACCCATTGATGTCCGTGCCGATGATGGCGTCCCGCGCGCTATCGACAATGCGCGCCAAACTCTCGCGCATCGTCTTTGCGCGCTCGACCTTGGACACATCGGCGGTTCTGGTTTCGGCCATCGACGGGGCTCCAAACTGTGGCGAGGTTGCTTACAGACGGATCATGTTGGCGCGCTCAGTCAAGTCGCGCACTATTCCAACCGCGACCCATTCTCCTTTCAGCCGAATCGCAGAGACTGACATCTCAACCTGAATCTCAGCGCCATCCCGTTTTCGCGCGGTGAGCTCGCGGGTCTTGCCAACGTACGGCCCCTGGCCAGTTCTCCCGAATTCACTAACTCCTTTGATAGCCCATACCTGATCTCGATCGCGTGCCACCAAAGAGTGCAAGTCGGAGCCCATCGCCTCGATCTCGGAATAACCAAACAGTTTTTCGGCCGATCTATTCCAAAAAGTAATGATCCCCCTTGCGTTCATCATTATGATGGCGTCGCTGGCGCTTTCAGCTACGGCGTAGAAGCGATCCCTCTCTGCATGCGAAATGGCCTTCTCTGCACGCACTGCGGCCGTCTCTTTCCGTAGCCGCGCTGTCTTCTCTGCCTCAAAGAGTGCTTTCATGATCGCCGCAGGAAGACGAGCAAGACGATCTTTCAAGACATAATCGACTGCTCCAGCCTTAATCAGCTCGACCGCCGCTTCGTCTCCCAATACGCCGGTGACAACGATAATCGGCAATTCTGGATATCTGTCGTGAGCCAGCTTGATGGCCTGCCGCCCATCGAAATCCGGAAGCTTGAAATCAGTCAGAACAATATCTGGCAGGAACTCATCGAGTGCGGCAACGAACGCGGCTTTCGTCGCAACGACTTTCGTCGTGACGTCGAGGCCGCTCTTGCGAAGCAGCCACTCGACCAGCTCCGCGTCAGTTTCCACGTCTTCAAGAATTAGTACGTTAGCTTGTAACGTACTAACGGCAGAGCCGACTTGATCAGGCATCGCCTGTTTCCTCGTTGCTCAAGTTGATGACGTATCGTGGCATGACATCGATCCTTTGATCGATAGAGACCAGCCAATTGACAAAGAAAGCACGCCTACTGGAGACAAGAAAACATCGTCTTATCGATTGGCATTGAGCTAAATCAATCCAGTCACGCTCGGTGGTACAGTACTAAGCGGCGGGACGATGACTATGATGTTGGTGGAATTTGCAGGCCCGCTACAATATCTGCCCCAGCACGACGATTGATGCGGTGATCGAGCGTGATGCGAAGCGGGAGTTGGTGCCGATGCGTTGGGGCCTTGTGCCGTCTTGGTGGAAAAAGACGGCGAAGGAGACGCCGTCGACCTTCAATGCTTGCGCCGAGACGGTCGCCAGCAAGCCCATGTTCCGCGCGGCATTCAAGCGCACACGATGCCTGATCCCCGCTTCGGGTTACTACGAGTGGCATAGCACCCAGACCGGCAAGCAACCGTACTATTTCACGGCGCGCGACGGCTCCGACGCTGTTGGCATGAGTATGATCCTACAGGTTTTTATCGTCACTTTTAGGATAGGCTAAGATTACGCAGGTTCTTATTCTGGCCACCAGTGCGGGGCACAATATGGCGTCTGAAAATACTATCAAAGCAACGAATGAGAAATTCTGTTTTGAATGCGGCTCTAGAATCAACTCTAAAGCCGAAATCTGCCCTGAGTGCGGAGTTCGTCAATTCTCGCCACCGGGCATAATTGGTGTCTCCTCACCAAATGGGCGGAATCGTGTGGCCGCCGCTATTTTTGCTCTACTGTTAGGGGGGCTAGGCATTCACAAGTTTTATCTCGGTCGAGTCGCCCAAGGAATTTTGTATTTGTTATTTTGTTGGACGTTTATTCCTGCAATAATCGGATTCATCGAAGGCATAATTTACCTTACGATGACGGACCAAGAGTTTGTTGAGAAATATGGATAGTCCTCTTGGATAGCACGTCAAAAGTTGCTTGGCGCGCTGTGGTTGCGGCCAAAATCCAATTTTTGTCGCTATACCCCCAAAGCGACAGTTGCCCTAGCTCATTCCGATCTCAGTCAGCACCGCGCGCACCGGCTCGGCACCGCCAACATGCCAGCGCGCACGCTCGCGACAGGTATTGTTCCATTTTTTTTACAAAGCGCGAAATATCGCGCTCCGCCCGCCCTTCATAAAATCGACGCAGGAAGAGCCCGAGCCTAATCGCTTTGGATGTTGCGCTTCGCCCATTCGAGCAGGGCAACCGGGTCGTCTTTGGGCATCGGCTCAATCAGCCGCCGGCCGTCGAATTGCAACGCGAAGTCGTCGGCTATGTCGCGGTTGTCGAAACACCAGCGAACATAGATCCCGGCCTTCCGCATCGCGCCTCCCGCGCCCGTGGCGCGGCTGGATGCCGCGCTCGGCATGGAAGTCGTACATCGCGTCCAATCGCCTGCCGAGCCCACCCGGCGGGACGGTGACCTCGACCATATGCGGGAAGTCACGCTCGATGGATTTGGCGGTCGGTCGGCCTTTATAGCGTGCCACGGCGTGGGTCGCCCTTCCTCGACCCGACTATATGAGGGGCGGGCAAATTCGCGGAATTTCAATGGCCGCGCAACTGTCTATGGCACGCCGCAATATTGCGTAACGGTATAATGCTGCGCTGATCGCATTTTCGAAAGTTGACCCAAATCAATGCTCGGTTCGGGCATTCGTTGATGGCTGCAAGACGGCAGTGAAGGTGGTGGCTGATGGCTTGCATCTGAGTAGGCGCGCGAGACCGTTTAATTTCGTGCGCTCGTTAGAACGAGTCGTAGCCATACTTGGGCTCTCAGGATGGATGCGCACCAATGCTCGCCAAGTTCATCGCGACCGGCCGCAAAATGTACAATTGTGAATCTGGCAGCGTTGCAATTCAACTCGCGCTTATGATGATCGTCATACTTGGATTTCTTGGGCTTGGAGTAGAAATTTCCTTTACTTTATATAAGCATCGTCAATTGCAAATGATTGCAGACGGAGCCGCATGGAGCGGCGCTATTGCGCTTAAGGCTGGTCAAGACCCAGTAATTCAAGCAAACGCCATTGTCGCCCAAGATAAGGCGGATAACAATACAGGCGATTTAACGGTGAGTGTAGAAGCCCCGAAGATAATTAAGGGAGATCATGCCGGGCAGGATGGAGTTGCGGTAACGGTAAGCCAGCTTCAGAATCTAGCTATCGTCAACTTGGTTTGTAATTGGTTTAAGACGAATTGCGCGACGGGAGCCTCGGGACTTTTCGATGTTGGGGCCCGAGCTGTTGCCGTACTCAACGCTGTCGGCAGCTATTGCGTGCTGGCTAATACTGTGAAGGCCTCCGGAGGCGCCATCGCGAACCTGACCAACTGCAGTCTGGCGGTCAATTCTAACGATTCAAATTCAATCACGGTGACCGGCGGCTCAACAATCAATGCTACGGAGGTTACAACTAACGGAGAAATTAGCCTGAGCGGCGGTGGCGCTATCAATGCAGACGAGATCAAGGAACGCGCCGGCACGACCTTTAATGATCCGTATAAGCTTGTTCCGGTGCCAGCGGCAACGGGAAGCTGTTCCAAATCGAAATACAAATTGACAAGTGGAGATAAAGAGATTCTCGGCGGCTGCACCTTCACCGACGGGATTTCTCTCAGCGGCGGAAGTCTTACGTTGGGAAACCTAAATCCAGATGGCCCACCAACTGTTTATGTTATCGACAATGGCGGCATCAAATTGACGGGCGGCGCTAAGCTGTTTGCCTACAACGCCACCATCGTGCTCACGGGAAATTCAAAATCAGAGATTAATTTTAGCGGTGGATCAACGGTGAATATCACTTCGCCGACCACCGGCCCTACGCAGGGTATCGCGATTTTTGGGAGACCGAGCGGTGCCAGTAGTTTCGAAGGCGGCGCAGACCAGACCATCATTGGCGCCGTCTATCTTCCGAATCAGGGCATTAAATATGCGGGTGGCAGCACCACCAGTCCAACGAAGTGCATGGAGCTAATTTCCGACACGATAGACTTTACGGGGAACTCTAATTTTGCTCTCGATTGTCTAGGCCGTCCGATCGGAAGCATCGGGGGCAACTTGGTAAACCTCGTCGAGTAGGTCCTGCGACGCGCCTTCAGGCAGGGGCACAAGGACGAGACGGGCGCATATTCAAACGTTGGCGAATTCGTTAGCGGCTACTGCAAGTCCAGAGCATCTTATGGTCCATGTCACGGCCAAACGCCCACAATCGCTCCCAGCTTGGATCGAGGCCAACGTCCGCCTGCCCGCTGGCGTGACTGCCGAGCCGGGGCCGATCAAGCTCTATCCCTACCAGCGCGGCATTGCCGCCATGATTGAGGCCCCGTGTCGAGCGCGTGACCGTGCTCAAGTCGGCTCGCATCGGATAGGGGCGGACTGCCCGTAGTGGGTAGCGCCGATAAGCTTGCTGCCCGTGGCGAGCCCGAGCGGCCATGCATGGCTGCATTTTATTTTGTTGGTCACTTTGTTGGTAGGCAAACCGGCCCCACCAAAATAACCCTGATATATGAATTAGTTACGACAAAAGTTGGTGGGCCCGGGAGGACTCGAACCTCCAACCAGACCGTTATGAGCGGTCGGCTCTAACCATTGAGCTACGGGCCCGGCGCAGGGGCGCCCGCCTCTTCTATCAACGCGGATGGGCTCCGGGCAATTGGCCTCTCCTGCCCGGTTGGACTACCGCCCAAAAGGGAGGACCGGGCGCCGTGCGCGTTTTCAGGCCGGAAACGCGAGCAGGAGTGGGCCCGCGGCACCACGTCGAGCGGATCCTCGGGCGCGAGGCCGCCGGCGATTTCAGGGTGGCACGCTGGGAGCCGGTCCGCTTGCGTTATGGCCGCGACATGGCCCGATATGGCCGCGCGCCACTACGACTGGCGCGGCAAGGCGGCCTGGCAGCAATCGGCGGAAAATGCCGCGTATTATCGCCAGCACCCGGTAGCCTGAGCGACCTCTAACGCGCCCAATCGACGGTGTTTCAGCACCGGAACGGCGCGCGACTTCCGGGCATTCGGTACCCATGCCTATCACCGCAGGTCTCTATTTCACGCACTGCCGTCGTCATTTTCACGTCTAGCGGTCCGCTTCCGACATTTGCATCCCGCTGCCGCAAACTCACGAGCAAATGTCGGAAGCAAAGGGCCACGAGTGTTTCTTCCATTCTGGTGGGGCTTTGAATTTGACATTTGATGAGCGACGCGCCGCAGGTGGGTATCAAATGTCAAATTTGCTCCACTAGTGGCTTCAGGATTGCCCGCGACTCAGTTATGCACAAGCTATGCTGCCGATTCTTCGAACGATTCCGGTTGGCGGCGTATTTCTCGCCATTGCGATCCTTCTGCTAGCGCTCAACCCGCCGCGGACGACGATTCGTTCCGCGCGTGACGAGATCGTGCCGGCGCGCGGCGCCTTGATCGATCGCGGCGACCATCCGGAATGGCGGCAGTTTCTCATTCTGGCGGCGCTGCGGCGCGCCGACGAATTGAAGCAGTTGCGCGACCTGCACGACACGGTGGTGCGCCGCGCACCGCCGACGCCGCCCGCGCCCATCGCCACAACGCAAGAACCGCAGACAGCCACGAAGACGCCTGTCGTGGCAGTGCCGGCCAATGACGCGCCGCAAGCGGACGCCAAGCCTGATACCCAGACGGCCGATACCGCGAAGGCCGCGCCCGTCAAATCCGCGCCGGCGATGGCCGCGCCGAAACCGCTCGCCGATGCGCCCGAGCCCGCGCGCGCCGAACCGAAGGTCGCCGAGGCCACGCCGGCCGAGGCCGCCGGTCCCGCGCCGGCTAAAGCCAAGCCGGAAGCGGTCGAAGCCGCGCCCGTCGCCGCTGCCGCCGCATCGAAGCCGGCCGCCGCCGTCGCCAAAACAGCGCCAGTCGAGAAAGCGTCAATAATGACGACGCCAGTCGAGACGACGCCGAGCATCAAGCCTCCAGTCGACGCGACGCCGATCGCGGTCGCACCGGCCGCGGTTGCACCCACGACCATCGCCGTGGAGCCGGCGCGTGTGGCGCCCGTTGACGTCATGTCGATGAAGCCGGCCGACCTGCCGCGGGCCATGCCGACGCCCGCGCCGCAACCCAAGCAAGAACCAAAACTGGCCGCGGCGCCAGCGCCGGAAAAGGCCGAGTCCGCGGCAGCACATGAAACCACCGGCAGCCGCATCACTTCCGATCTCCCGTCGCCCGCCACCCCGCCGGCCCCGCAAGCGGCCAAGGTCGCGGTCTTGACGACGCAGCAAACCGGACAGCAGAGCGACGACATCACCGGCTCCATCGAGCAGTCGCCCGAACACGGCTCCACCATTCCTGTCGGCATCGGAGAAGCGTCCTCGACCGAGATCGAGGTCATGATGCCGCGGGAACGCCCCCCGGTGCTGCGCGAATTCGACCTGCGGCGCGCGAACCAGAGCGAGATCGAACACCGGCGGCACGCGGTTCACCGCAGCGCGCGCGCCAAGCGCAAGAAGACCGACAATGCGCCGGAGCAATTCAATTTCTTCGCACTGCTGTTCGCCCCTCTATACGGCAACGGCAGGTTCAAGCCGATTGAATTGAACCCCTATCAGCCGCCGCAATACAGGAGCGGCGAGGCGGTCCAATAGGCCTGTGCCTCTCGGGTCCGCGGGATCCCTCGGCGACGGCTGAATACCCCTAACGCTTGGCTTCGCCTCAATAACCGGCGGCGTAATAGTGGACCGCGCGGTCGGGGTTGCCGCGCGCGACGCGGTAGGCGCCGGCGAGATATTTCACCGCATAGCGCATGTTGGTCTCGGCATCGAGCAGCCCGCGCACGCTGCCGCGATAGCCCATGGCGCGGGCGGTGCCGAGGCGGATCTGCATCAGGCCGTAGTTCCCGTTATGGACCGCGCGCATATTGCCGCGGCTCTCGCGATGGATGATCCGCCGCACCAGGCTTTCCGGCACGTCGTTGGCGGCGGCGTAGCGGGCGATCAGGGCGTCGAGATTGCCGTTGGGATCGAGCCGCGCGTGACGCTCGCCCGCCTGCGCAAGCGATGCCGGCGCCGCGACCGCGAGCAGGATGGTGGCGATGCAGGCTTTGCAAATCATGGCTCTCCCCGTGCGCCGACGGCGCTTGCTGCGTTGCCGACCATCGGTCGTTTCGACGGCAAGTCCGGCAGGTTTGTGACGAAAGCGCGCCGCCGATGGCAGTTTCCATCACGAATTGCATCGCCGTGTTGCGCGGCGCCGCCCGCCCGTGAGTCGGCCGGACCGGACTACCGTGCTCCGCCTTGATCCATGTCAAGGTTCCCTGCTCCCGGCGGGCGGTAGTTTCCAGCGTAACTTTTCAACTGGGAGGGAGCTCACGTCCATGCCGACAGACACCGTTATCTCGATCAGCGGAATTACCGTGATATTCATTCTTTTCGCCGCCGCGCTGGCATGGACCGACCACTACGCGCACGGCTATCCGAAGAAGACCGACCAGTAAGGCGGAGCTGGCTTTCCGCGCGCGCTATTTAGCGCCGCTTCCTGTCCGGCGGGCATCGCGAAAGCGGTGCCCGCGCCGTTTTTGGGGGCCGCGACTTAGGGGCTCGATCCAGGGCCACCACTACCGCACCTGGCCGCTGCATTCGCCTCTTGGCGCGTTCATCTTTTCCGTCTATGCCCGCGCCCGCACCCCACTCGGGTGCCGACCGGCAACAAAAACCCTGAGCAGACAATGCGCGACAACTTGCGCCCGATCGCTTCGATTCTGCTTGGCGTCGCCTTCCTGCTCGCCGGCAACGGCCTGCTATTCACGCTTCTGCCACTGCGCGGCCACGCCGACGGCTTCAGTTCGCTCGACATCGGCGCCATCGGCTCGGCCTATTACGCCGGCTTCGTCTGCGGCTGCCTGCTGGCGCCCTATGTCATCCTGCGCGCCGGCCATATCCGGACCTTCGCCGCGCTGGTTGCGCTGGCGGTGACGGTTGGGCTCGCCTATCCGATGGCCAACGCGGTGTGGCCGTGGATCGTCTTCCGCCTGGTCAACGGCTTCTGCATCGCCGGTTTCTATCTCGTCATCGAAAGCTGGCTCAACGACCGCGCCACCAACGAGACGCGCGGGTTCATCATGTCGTCCTACGTCATGGTGATCTACGGCGCCTTCACCGCCGGACAGATGATGGTGACGCTCTTTCCGATCAAAGGCGCGGAAGACTTCATGCTGGCGGCGATGCTGGGCTCGCTCGCCATCGTGCCCGTGGCGCTGACCCGCTCGGCACAGCCGGCGGCCATCACCATGGTCAGCTTCCGGCCGTGGCAGGTCTATCAGGCCGCGCCGGTCGGCATGGTAGCGAGCTTCGCCATAGGCGTCGTCAATGGCGCCTTCTTCGGGCTGGGGCCGGTGTCGGCCGCGCGCACCGGGCTCAGCACCACCGAGGTGGCGATCTTTATGAGCGCGGCGACGCTCGCCGGCGCGGCGACGCAATGGCCCGCCGGCCGCATGTCTGACCGCATCGACCGCCGGCGGGTCCTGCTGGTGCTGCTGATCGGGGCGGCGCTGAGCGGCGTGCTGTTGTGGCTGTTCGCGACCAACGGGGCGCTGCTTGTGGGCTTCGGTTTCATCTATGGCGGGCTGGCGCTGCCGGGTTACGCGCTCGCTGCGGCGCATGCCTACGACAAGACCAACCTCACCGACATGGTGCAGACCGCCGCCACCGTACTTCTCGCCAATGCGGTCGGTGCGACCATCGGGCCGCTGCTGGCGCCGCTGGTGATGGACCAGTTGGGGCCGCGTTCGCTTTTCCTGTTCACCGCGATGGTAGAAGTGGTCCTCGCGGGCTACGTCTTCTATCGCATCAAGGTGCAGCCGTCGCTGGCGCCACCGGAGAAGACCGAATTCGATCTCGCGACCACCGCGCCGGTGGGCGCCGTGTTGACCACCGAGGAACTCGACCTGGACGATCCGCTGGTGGTGGTGCCGGAGCCCTATCCGCCGATGCCCGAAGCCGACATGCCGGCCGCGGAGGCGCCGCCGATGAAGGCGGCGCACGACGAGATGCCGGCGGCGGAAGGAGAGATACTGCCGCCGGAGGACGACAAGCCGTAGAACGAATCAAAACAGGGAGGACGGAAAATGCCGAAGGCCTATTGGGTGGTGACCTACCGCAGCGTGAAGAACCCGGACGCCTGGCAGGCTTATGCCAAGCTGGCGGCACCGGCAATCACCGGCGCCGGCGGCCGCTTCCTGGTGCGCAGCAAGCCGGCCAAGACCTACGAAGCCGGCATGGACGAGCGCGTGGTGATGATCGAGTTCGACAGCCTCGACAAGGCGATCGCCGCCCACGATACGCCGGAATACCAGGAAGCGTTGCGCACGCTCGGCAGCGACAGCGTCGTACGCGACATGCGCTTGGTGGAAGGCATCGAATAGAGCCTTTCCAGGCGAAGCGGGAACCGGGTCGCCGTCCGGAAACGCGACAAAGCAAAAACCCAGACACGTTCATCTGCCCGCCGAACACATCCAGGGCCTCCAAAAAGACGATGCGCGGGGCAAGCCCCGCGCATAACGTCACCCTCGTGCACGAAACCCGCGCACGATCCACCTGTTCACCGGCTTACCAGTTGCAGAACGGGTAGCGGCGCTCGGCCTCGTGCGACATGCGCAGGGCTTCCGAGAACGATTGCGAGAACGCCACCGCGTAGGCGGCGACGCTCGAGAGCACGGTGTGGGGCAGCGACCACGGCTTGGACAGGGCCGGTGCGTGGGCTTCCAAAATCGACATGTCGGTTCTCCTTCAGAGTCTCAAAATCGGGCGGGGTTGGACAGAAAGCGGCGCTCAATTTCGCGCTCGGTCTCGTCGGTGAAGCGCCCGCCGCCAGCTTCCAAGAAGGCGGCGATCTCACGCTCGGCCTGGCGCATGCGTGCGGCCATCAGGCGGTCGAGCACACGGCGCATCAGGCCGGGGCCACGAGGAATGGCGGCCTGCGGAGTCGCAAAATCGCGGGCAGTGGTTGCAGTGTGGGCGTAAGCCATCGGGGGTCAGCTCCTAATTTCCAG
>CAWGGL010000024.1:0-98196 GCA_963822085.1 uncultured Pseudomonadota bacterium | reverse complement strand
AACCCGGGGCAGCCTGACCGAATTGCAATGTGGCTCTCGCATTCCGCTCCGCTCCATGCGCGCCACGCGGGCTTTAGCCAATTATCGACAACAATCATCGAGTGGAATTGTCACATTTCGCAACGTGACGACGGAAACGATTGGCATAAAGTTGCATTTAGCGAGCGCAAGGCACATACCACGGCGAGACACATAAATGACGGCAGGGACACGAACGAAAAAGACAGGCCTAGACCCAATAAAGTTATTTCGACTTTTTCCCGTTGCCAACAGGTGGTTCCTTGCTTGCATCATTGCCTTTGTAGCCGTCAACGGCACCTTGGATGTTCTTTCGTTTATCCGGCCACTTTTTCAACGTGGCTCAACTTTTCGAACCCGATGACAAATGCGGTCAGCCACATCTTGCCGGCGATCGATTAGGTAATTTACTTTCTTAGGCAAATCAATTTCCCGAAACTCGTTCCGGCAATCAGGAACGCGTTGGCCATGAACTTTATTGTGGCACTGATATTCCCCATCCCCATCATGGTGGCAGCATACTTTGACCTTAAAAAGCGCGGGTCAACCGTTTGTCGCCGGGCACGTTGACGAGTTCGTTAGCAAAAACAGGAAGGTCGATTTACTTCTTTATCATTGGAGGTCTGGTTGGCTGTACCGTTCTCTGCCCCCTCCTCCTAGCGTTGGCATTCTCGCTAGGCCGTGGGTTCTTAGCCTGACCATAGATTATGTTTTTTACCCGATTTTGTTTTGGGGATGTGTTATGTTGATCTGCACGTCCATCTTTCTCGTGCAAATAAGGACGTTCGAAGCGCGAGGCGGCTAATAGAATGCGCAGCCTGCCCGAAATTCGGGATTGCCATCTCCATCCTCCCCAGATTTCGCTCCGCTCAATCCGGGCCACGGATTACGCGCGTTTTGAGCGCACAAACGCTTGGAATGCCTCACCCCAATATGCCAGAACAAAACAAGAACTACATTCTTTCAATTGCGACTATCCCCATTCTGGGATATATTATCATGCGTCTGTATCTCGTTGCCGGCGAAAAGCCGCTCGATTGGGTCGGCTCAGCCAAACAGGACTTTCTCGCCTTCCCGGCGCCGGTCCAGCACGAGCTCGGCAATGCGCTCGGGCTGGCTCAATTCGGCGGCAAGCATCCGAAGGCCAAGCCCTGGAAGGGCGAAGGCCCGGGCGTGTTCGAGGTGGTCGACGATTTCGACGGCGACACCTACCGGGCGGTCTACACGGTGCGTTTTCGGCAGGTCGTCTACGTGCTGCATGCGTTCCAGAAGAAGTCGCCGCGCGGCAGGAAGACCGCCCGCACCGACATCGATTTGATCGCGCGGCGGCTCAGGATCGCGCGACAGGACTACGAGGCCCGTTATGGCAAAGGCAAGCGGTAGCAAGAGCAAGGCGCGCGCGGTCACCCGCGGCAGCGGCAACGTGTTCGCGGACTTGGGCTTTGCCGACGCCGAAGAGCGGCAGACCAAGCTCAAGCTCGCCTACGCGCTGAACGAGATCGTGGAAGCGCGACGCCTGACGCAAGGCGCCGCCGCAACGCTGCTCGGCCTCAGCCAGCCCAAGGTGTCGGCCTTGCGCAACTACAAGCTCGAAGGCTTCTCGGTGGAGCGGCTGATGACGCTGCTCACCGCGCTCGACCAGGACGTCGAGATCGTCATCCGCAAGAAGCCGCGCTCGCGCGCGGCGGCGCGCATCAGCGTGGTGGCGGCTTAGCAGGTACCCAGCTAAGCACAGCGAGACCCCGGCCAGCCCATCATTCATTCCCGAATTTTGCTTCGCTCCGACTGGGCTGTTTGCTACATTAAGCCATGCGCAACAGCCGAGGGTCGCCGCATGCGCAATCACAATTCCGATTATTATCGCGAGGAAGCCGCGCGCTACAGAAAGCTCGTGGAAGCGGCCACGGATCCGGCTAAGAAGCAGGAATTCCTCGAACTGGCTGAAGCTTGCGAGGCCATTGCCGACAACATCGACGACCTACGAGCAAGCGGATAGCAGCAAGCAGCCCGGGTGTCGCTTTCGTTCCACCCGGGCTACGAGCTGTGCGGCCTACGCCGCCGCCAGCGCCTGGTCGAGATCGGCGATGATGTCGTCGATATGCTCGATGCCGATCGACAGCCGCACATAGCCGGGCGTCACGCCGGATTGCGCCTGCTCCTCCGGCGTCAGCTGCGAATGCGTGGTCGAGGCCGGGTGGATGGCGAGCGAGCGCGCATCGCCGATATTGGCGACGTGATAGAACATCTTCAGGCTGTCGATGAACTTGCGCCCGGCGTCGCTGCCGCCCTTGAGCTCGAAGCCGCACAGGCCGCCATAGCCGCCCTTGAGATAAGCGTCGGCGCGCCGCTTGGGTTCGCCGCTCATGTGGCTCGGATAGATGACCTTGCTCACCTTCGGGTGCTTGGCGAGCCAGTCGGCGGCGGCTTTCGCGTTTTCGCAGTGCTGGCGCACGCGCACCACCACCGACTCCAGCCCCTGGATGTGCATCCAACAGTTGAACGGCGAGGCGGCGGCGCCGATGTCGCGCAGCAGCGTCACGCGCGCCTTGATGATGTAGGCGATGGGGCCGAGCGGCTTGACGGCCTGCGTCCACACCGCGCCGTGATAGCTCGGGTCGGGCTTGTTGAGCATCGGGAAGCGGTCGGCGTGCTTTTCCCAATCGAAATTGCCGCCGTCGATGATGACGCCGCCGATCGAGGTGCCGTGGCCGCCGATGAACTTGGTGGTCGAGTGCATGACGATGGCCGCGCCGTGCTCGAGCGGACGGCACAGCACCGGACAGGCAGTGTTGTCCATGATGAGCGGAATGCCCATGTCGCGCCCGAGCTTGGCGACCTCGGCGATCGGGAATACGGCGAGCTTCGGGTTCGGCAGCGTCTCGCCGTACCAGCAGCGCGTCTTGTCGTCGCTCGCCTTGACGAAGTTCTGTGGGTCGGACGGATCGACGAAACGACACTCGATGCCCATGGTGCTCATGGTGTTCTGGAACAGGTTCCAGGTGCCGCCATAGATATCGGTGGAGCAGACGAAGTTGTCGCCGGCGTGGCAGATGTTCTGCACGGCAAACAGCGACGCCGCCTGACCCGACGCCACCGCGAGCGCCGCGACGCCGCCTTCGAACGCGGCCATGCGTTCTTCCAGCACGGCCTGCGTCGGATTCATGATGCGGGTGTAGATGTTGCCCAATTCCTTGAGCGCGAACAGGTTGGCCGCGTGTTCGGTGGAATTGAATTGATAGGACGTCGTTTGATAGATCGGCACCGCCACCGACGTGGTCGCGGGATCGGCGCGATAGCTGCCGCCGTGCAGGGCAATGGTTTCCGGATGCTTGCTGTTGGTCGGCATGTTTCCTCCCACGCTGGCACCAAGGCCGCTGGTTATGATTTAAGCACCAACAGCGTATTCGCCGTCGCGCCGGGTGGTCAACTATGGCGGTTTTCGGTCCGAACCGGACCCTTGTTCTGGAGCCCCGGAATAAGGGCCCGCTAATGCAAGTGCCGCAACTTATCCGGGTTGCGCACCACATAGATGGCCGTGATCTTGCCGTCCTCGATGTCGAGCGCGGTGGTCTGCAATTCGCCGTCGGCCTCCAGCGTGACGAAGCCGGGAAGGCCATTGATGAAGCCGGCGCGAACCAGCTTCGAGGCCCTGTGCTTGAAAAGAACGGCCAGCCGTTCGTGCGCGTCCATCACAGCGCCGAAACCGACGATCGGCTTCAGCACTGCCGGCCGCTTGCCGCCGCCGTCGGTGTAGGCGCTGACATCGGCCGCCAACATGTCGGCTAATGCCTTCATGTCGCCGCTGCGCGAAGCAGCGAAGAAAGCCTCTGCCAGTGCGATGCCTTGTTGCTTCTCCACCTGGAAGCGTGGCCGCGCCGCCCGCACATGGGTGCGCGCCCGGCTCGCGAGCTGGCGGCAAGCGGCGGGCTCGCGCCCGATCGTGGTCGCAACTTCCTCGAAGGCCAGGCCGAACACGTCGTGCAGCAGGAAGGCCGCGCGCTCGAGCGGCGACAGACGTTCCAGCGCCAGCATCAGCGGCAGGGTGACGTCCTCTTCGTCCTCCTCTTCCACCATCGGATCGGGCAGCCACGGGCCGATATAGGTCTCGCGTTTGTGCCGCGCCGACTTGAGCTGATCGAGGCAGAGGCGCGTGACCGTGCGGCGCAGGAACGCCTCCGGTTCGCGCACCGCGCCGCGGTCGGCCCCCATCCAGCGGATGAAGGCCTCCTGCAGCACGTCCTCGGCGTCGGCCACGGAGCCGAGCATGCGGTAGGCGACCCGCATCAGTTTCGCACGTAACGGATCGAAGCTTTCCGCTGCGTCCGTGTGCGCGGCGCCTGCCATCAGGCGGCTTCCTGGGCGGCCTTGACCGCCGCCGGATCGACGAACTGGCCGAAGCCGACCGCGATGCGGTTCCAGCCGTTGATGATGTTGATCATCAAGGTGAGCTCCACCTGCTCCTTCTCGGTGAAATGCGCTTTCAGGGCCTCGTAGGCGTTCTCGTGCATATGCCCTTCCGAGAGCCGCGTCAGCGCCTCGGTCCACAGAAGCGCGGCGCGTTCGCGCTCGGTGTAGCACGGGGCCTCGCGCCAGGCCGACAGCAGATAGATGCGCTGCTCGGTCTCGCCCTTTTCGCGCGCCAGGGTCGCATGCAGGTTGATGCAGTTGGCGCAGCCGTTGATCTGGGAGGCGCAGATCTCCACCAACGCGACGAGCGTCGGGTCCAGGGTCGACGCCACGGCCATCGATGTGCGCAGCCAGGTCTTCATCAGGGCCGGGACCGCAGTCATCGGGTCAACCTTGGGGTCGACATTTGGCGCGAATTCAGTGGTCATGGTTCTCATCCTTTCCATTGGTTCCGACACCATGACGAACTGGACACCGTCGGTGTGACATGCAGGCGGAAAATTTTCGTTGGCCCAAACCCGCCGATTGCCGACGTCGACGGCGCCACATTATAGTGACGATGAGACTCGGTCAGGGAGCGAACGCGATGGCCACGGCAGCCAAGAAGAAGAGTGGCGCGAAGGCGGCAAAAGAAGCCGCCTCCCCTGCCCGGCTGATCGACGCCAAGATCAAGAAGCGCGGCGACTGGCGCGGCGAGACGTTGGCCCAAGTCCGCAAGGTCATCAAAGAGGCCGACCCCGACGTCGTCGAGGACGTGAAATGGCGGAAACCAACGAACCCTATGGGGGTACCGGTGTGGGAGCACGCCGGCATCATCTGCACCGGCGAGACCTATAAGGTTAGGCGACTATAGCTTTCGTTGGACCAGCTTTGGTAAGGAAATAATGGTGGGCTGCGCCACAACATTGTGCAGATCGCGAATTGGATCTGCGGAAACGTTGTTCGGACACTTGGACCTTGCGTGTCGCGGCTATCGCGGCACGATCTTGAGCTTGCTTTGCAGCCTGTTTTGCTGAATTGCCTTCTGCACTGTTGTGAAGAAGCGCGATGGCAGATAGCCGTAGAGGCATGTGGGATCCGGATCGTCCCGTCTCGTCGGGCGCAAATCGAACCCGGCCCAAGCGAACGCATTGATCTCGGTGACATCGACCCATGACGCCTCATCGTCGAGGCCGAGTTTTTGTTTGATCTCTTGCGGGAGCTTGATCTTCTGGCCGTCGCTTTCGGGCGGCCCGTGAGTGATAGGAACGACGTACACCAAGTCGGTCGGCCCCACCTGTGTGTTGATGGCGATGACCGCGGCCGGTCTATTCTTTCGGCCTTCCTTGATGCCCTTCTTGTATTCGTCCGACCACAGGTACGAATAGCTGAGTACCATGCCGGGCTGAGCGCGATTTGGCTGGCGCAAGAGGTCCTCAGCGACCCGGTGATGGAGATAGCGTTACATCTGGCTCGGGATCGTCTTCGTAGTCGTAGTCATGCTCGGGCGGCACCTTCGCATGCATGATGAGATCCATTTCGGCGTCGCTGAGTTCTCCGACAGGAACCGCCTTACGATAGGAGGCCCACATCTCGTTGAACGTTTCAGCGGCAACCAGGTATGCCGTCTCGCGACCGTACTTAGTGATTTGGACCGGCTCCTTGAGAGCCTTGTCGTGATAGGCGCCAAAGTTCTTCTGAATCTCGGAAGCGGGCACGCTAGTCATTGCTATACTCCGTATCTTCCGTAAGATACGGAGTATAGGCCGAATTGTCAAGCCGGCGTTCCGCCTATTAGTCCAACGAAGGCTATAGTCGCCTAAGGTTAAAGTGAAGCTGACCTTCACGCACGGCGCCGCGCTTCCAGACCCCGCCGGCCTGTTCAATTCAAGTCTCGACGGCAATGTGCGGCGCGCCATCGATGTGCACGAAGGCGACAAGATCGATGAGAAGGCGTTGAAAGCGCTCGTTCGCGCCGCCGTGGCGCTGAACAAGGCCAAAGCGGCCCAGGCAACCAAGTAGCCGCCGCGCGGGCACCCCTTGCCTATGCCACCTGACGACCGGCCGCCGGTTTCGCCGGCAGCCGCCACAAGCCGTCGTCGGCGCTCACGAAACCGTGGTCGCGATATATGTTGCGCACCGGGCTGTTGCGCGCGGTCTCGATGATGCGAGCCGAGAGCGCGTCAGGGCCGGCTTTAAGCGCGTCGACGATGTGGCCCATGAACCGGTGCTCGACGCTGAGACCGAGCACGCGGCAGCTCATCACCAGACCGGTGAATTCGCCGCTCTCGATCACTGCGGCCCCGACCAGCCCGTGGTCGCCGAAGCGATCCGACACCTCGATGGCGAACACGTGCGCGTCGGGCGCCACCAGCAGCGCCTTCAGTTCCGACACGGCGAACTTGCGGCCGGTGGCGTTGAACTGGGTGGTGCGCTGGAACAGCTCGGAGATGCGCTGCAGCTTGGCGTCGTCCGCCGGCCGTTCGATGCGGCATTCAATCTGCAGCGAGGCGAGGTAGTCGCCCTCGTTGACGGTTTCGGCGCGCAGGTGCTGGCGGCCCAGTTGCGCCTTGACCAGATCGGTGCGCGCGGCGGACTCCGCTGTAATGCGCGGCACCTGCAACCGCGGATCGTCCAAGAGCCGGCGGCGCAAGGCGAATGGATCCTCGCCCCAGACCTCGACCTCCGGCAGCCGTTGCCGCACGCGGTCGCGCTCGATCGGATGGTCGTCGATGAACAGGAACGTGTCGAGCGCGAAACCGAGTTCGTCGGCAATGGAGCGGATGTTCTCCACCTTGTCGTTCCAATTGACGCGCCAGGTGACGAAATCGTCCGGCGTCAGCAGCCGCTTGGTCGGATAATGATCGGGATATTTCCATAAGTCGCGCACGGTCGCCTCGTCGTTCTTGCTGACGCAGGCGAGGACAATGCCGCGCCGCTTGAGGCTAAGCAGCGCTTCGTGCAATCCGAAATAGAGCCCGACAAAAGAGAACGTGCCGCTGATGGTCGGCTCCCACGCGAACGGGCTGCCGGTTTCCGCCAGCACGCCGGGCCACAGCGTGCCGTCAAGATCGACGATGACGCATTTCTTGCGCCCGAGCCCGAGCACCACCGACAAGGCGTCGATATGTGCGCGCGCCATCACCGCCTCGCGGCCGTAAGGATCGCCGTCGAGCGCGCGCGCCAGCG
Organism: uncultured Pseudomonadota bacterium; assembly: GCA_963822085.1. Classification (GTDB taxonomy): domain Bacteria; phylum Pseudomonadota; class Alphaproteobacteria; order Rhizobiales; family Xanthobacteraceae; genus Pseudolabrys. The sequence goes on along the minus strand of CAWGGL010000024.1, from coordinate 90,603 downwards.
GCGCGACGTCGGGGAAGATGCCGTGCACCGCCCGCTTCTCGCTTTCGGGGCGTTGCAGCAGCCAGCCGGGCGAGCCCATGTGGGTGAAGCCGGCGAGCCCGTCGTCGAGCATCGACTCGGCGCCGACGGCGGCGAGAGTCGCGGCCACGTCGACCATGTGGACGTCGGGAAAGGACTCCACCAGATCGGTCAGCACGACATTGGCGAGGCGAAAGCGTGTGCGATGCCCGCGCAAGCCCCGCTCGGCGAGCCCGAGCGGCTGCACCGTCGGTTCCGGCAGGCCGTCGATGAGGATCGGCGCCGCGGTGCGCTGACGCAACTGCTCCAGAATATGGCTTGCTTCCGCAATGAAGCCGGCATGGGCGGCATGGTCGGGGCTCGACAATTCGGTCGTGAGCGAATGGCGCGCGCGCAAGGCGCCGATAATCACCGCGTCGTGCTTGTGTTCGGTGACCAAGCTGAAGTCGTCGGGAAAGCCGGCCGCTACGCGCAGATCGATGCCGCGGCGGTCCGCCTCGCGGCGAAGAAAGTCGGTTTCCATCTGGATGTCGCAATCGCCGAACAGCACCACATCGACGCGCCGGCGGCCGCGCGCAAAATCCACAAGGCCGAGGGCCTCGCCGGCCGACCAATAGCTTTCGCCGCCTTCCTTCATGGCGCGGCGATAGTTGTCGAGCAGCGCCAACGGATCGCGCCCATAGGTCGCGCTTAGCTTGCCGGTGACCGCCGCCAGTTCCCCCTCGGCATCGTCATCGGTCAGGATCTGCCGCTCCAGCAGCGATTGCACGCAGTCCATGAGAGCGGAACGATCGTGATGGTCCCGCCGAGGCCGGCGCAGTCGTCGGGCCAGGCGCGCGGCTGTCGAAATAACCGATGACGCGGGCAACGTCGACGTCGACCGTCAAGCGTAGCTGGCTCACCGCGTGCAGGATCAGCACGCGTCTTCGCCGAGCGGAAGCTGTTGGATGAACCGGGACTTGCGGAGGATCATCGCGTCGCTGGCCTGCGCCAAAATTTGGCCGGGCCTAGGCGGCCTTGCCCGACTCGCGGGCCTTGTCGGGGAACAGTCGGTCCCAGGCTCCATCATAGTGTTCTTCGCTTTCGTGTAGGCGATCGTTGTTGGCCTCACGTTGGCGCGTCGGCTTCTCCGTAAAAGAAAGCCAGGAAAGCATAGCGCTTGCCGCGCGTAACCGGCATCACCTGATGCAGCGCTCCGCACGAAAACAGCACGTCGCCGCCAACGGGCGCGCGATAGGTCCTGCTCCGAACTCCGAAAGATCAGATCGCCGCCGTCATTATCGGAGTTGAGATTGATGCTCAACGCTAAGCGCCGATGCGCGCGCCGGCATTCACGTTGTCTCGATGTCGATGGTAGTGCTCTCCTATCTCTCTTCGTAACAATCCACCACATATCTTTCCTTTCTTTTCTCCTCTTATTAAGAAGCTCTCGATTTCTGTCATAATCGTCGCACTATCTGTGCGGATGGCGTCTCTCATCGGGTCGCGCCATCTCATCGTCTCGTCGTCTCTTCAGTCTATATTAGTATGTCGCTGTCTTTCCCTGCGTGTCGTGAGAATTCATCTGGCTCTCGTTCTTTTCGTAGTACGATGAGGAAGTCGCAGAAGGTATAGTCGTAGACGCGCGGCACGATTAGCGCCGGGCGTCAGCGGCACCCCGTCGTAGTCCACCGAGGCAGGTCGCGCAGCAGCTCTTCCTCGCTCTGCGCTTGTCCCTTCTTTTAGTCTCTCGGAATATAAGCGATCGCTCTCATCTTTTTATCGAGCACGAGGTGCCCGCGTGTGTTGCATTCCGTATGCGCGGCTGATCTCCCCGTCTTTATCGGCGATGTAGTAAGGCCTTTTCGGAGCGCGGCGTATTTTTCCATCTCCGCTATCATCTCGTTTAGTTCATCTTTCTCCACCATTTTTTCTTTTTAGATATCTCGAGCTTTGTCATCTCATCTTTTTCTTTTTCTACTCAGATTTCCTATCTCAGAAGTTTAATCACTCAGCTTTCATCTCTCTCTTTTTTATCTTATATTCTTCTTTTATCAAGTTCTCGATTATCAACTATATCTTCATCTATTTTTCTCTTGCTTTATTACACGCTTATACCTGCGCTTAACATCTAAAATTTACATTCTAGACCAGAGACGCGCCGCCGCCTCGCTCACGCCGTCGCCGTCGTATTGACCTTCAGGCCGGTCACGTTGTCGACCTTGGTGCCGTCGCTCAAGGTGAGAATATTGGTCTGGGTATTGAGATAAGAGCCGTTGCCCAATTGCATGATATCGGCCGTATTGACGATCTCGGCCCCGGTCGTGATGTCGATCTGGGTGCCGTCCTTGCGCGTCAGGATTCCTTTGGCGGTATCGAGCGACGTGCCGTCGCCGAGATACATGACGGACGGCAGCGTGTTCTTCGGCTTCACCTGATTCTGCGAGGCGCTGAGGGACTCCATCACCTTCATCAGCTTCGCCTTCGCCGCCTTCTGCCGATTGGCGTTGGCGATCTGGGCGTAATAGCTGCCGTGATTGGTGACACTGGTCTGGGAGATGGTCGCGAAATTGTTGGCGAAGCTCTTGGTCTGCGACAGGAATGAGCTGATCGTCCCGCGATTGCCGGAGCTGGCAAGCGCACCCATGATGCCCGCCTGGTTCTGCGATTGCTTGATCGCGGTCACCGTGCTGGCGAGCCAGTCGGTGTTTTTCTGGACGCCGAGCGAATTATAGTAGGACGCCTCTACCGCGCTGATGCCAGCCATGATCCCGTTCCCAATCGGTCAAAAAATACCGCAATGGCGTTAACAATTTGCAACCTTACCCGCCGCCGTTCGCGACCGTGCGCATGGCATTTATTCACGTGTCGCAACACTCTTCGGCATCAGGGGCGCGATTCCAAATTGATTAAACCGCAAACCGTCACCGCGAGTAAGTTACGAACGATTAACCATGTTTTTTTACGCGCCATTTGTGGGCGTCGTGAGATGACGATGTCGATCCTCGAGATCACCTGAAGACCTGCCAGTAGGCAAATTGACCAGAAAGGTACCTTAAGATGTCAGGCATCGTTCTCTCGGCCGGCGTTCGGTCCAACCTGTTGCAGCTGCAGCAGACCTCAAACCTGATCACCAACACTCAGACCAAGCTCGCCACCGGCAAGCGGGTCAACACGGCTCTCGACAATCCGCTCAACTACTTCACGGCTGCGTCGCTCGACAACCGCGCCGGCGACCTGAGCAAGCTGTTGGACTCGATGTCGACCGCCATCAACACGATCCAGGCGGCCAATAACGGCATCAGCGCCATCACCAAGCTGGTGCAGTCTGCCCAATCCCTGGTCAGCCAAGCCCAGCAGACCACCGATACCACCGCGCGCAAGAGCCTGTCGAGCCAGTTCACCGCGCTGCTGGGCCAGATCGGAGGGCTCGCCAAAGACTCGGGCTTCAACGGCATCAACCTGCTCGGTGGCGACAACCTCACCGTGGTGCTCAACGAAAAGTCGGGTACCAACCAGTCCAGCGTCACCGTGAGCGGCCAGAACTATTCCAGCACGACGGCCGGCACCCCGGACCTATCCATCGCCAACGCGGCGGGCAGCTGGGCGGCCACCTCAGACATCAAGAAAGCCTCGACCGACCTGACCGCCGCGTTGAGCACCCTGCGCTCGGAATCGCAGGCCCTGGGCTCGCAGCTATCGACCGTGCAGGTCCGCCAGGACTTCACCAAGGCGACGATCAACACCCTGCAGACCGGCTCTTCGGACCTCACCCTGGCCGACTCCAACCAGGAAGGCGCGAACCTGCTGGCCCTGCAGACCCGCCAGCAGCTCTCGACCACCGCTCTGTCGCTTGCCTCGCAGGCCGACCAGAACGTGCTGCGTCTGTTCGGCTAAGCCGAACGAACCAACGAACCGAAGCGGCGGCCTTCGGGCCGCCGTTTTTTTTGGCCCCGACACTTATGGTTAACAGTTCGCTAATGTTTTCGGTAAGGATCGATTAACCTTAACAATTTACTTTCGCTAAACGAATGACCGGGTTGGCGATGAACGGACCTGGCGAAGACGGGGATTGCCATGAGCGATATTGTTCTTTCAAGCGGTGTCCGCGCGAATCTGCTGCAGCTGCAGAACACCACGAATCTCATTACCCAGACCCAGAACCGGCTCGCGACCGGCAAGCGGGTCAATTCGGCGCTCGACAACCCCGTGAACTTCTTCTCGGCCCAGAGCCTCACGGTACGCGCCAATGACATGAATTCCCTGCTCGACACGATGTCGACGGCGATCAACACCATCCAGGCCGCCAACAACGGCCTGACCGCGATGACCAAGCTGATCCGATCGGCACAATCGCTCGCGGTCCAGGCCCAGCAGACCACCGACACCACCGTGCGCAAGGGCCTGTCGACGCAGTACACCGCGCTTCTTACCCAGATCGACCACCTCGCTTCAGACGCCGGATTGAACGGCATCAACCTGCTCAACGGTGACAACCTAACCGTCAAGTTGAACGAGACCGCGACCTCGACGGTCACCATCGCCGGCGTTTCCGACACGGCCAACGGCGCGCTGGCCATCAACCCAGCGCAGAACAGCTGGGCTACGACCGGCGACATCAAGACCGCCTCCAGCCAACTGACCGCCGCCCTGGTCACCGTCCGGTCGCAGGCGCAGGCGCTCAGTTCCAACCTGCAGACCGTCCAGGTTAGGCAAGATTTTACCAAAGCCATGGTCAATACACTGAATACCGGAGCCGACGGCCTGACGCTCGCCGACACCAACGAGGAGGGTGCCAACCTGCTGGCCTTGCAGACCCGGCAGCAGCTCTCCAGTACGGCGCTGTCACTGGCCGCCCAATCCGACCAGAACGTGTTGCGGCTGTTCCAGTAATCGACGGGCCGGCCGGCGAAGCAAACGCCCGAAATTGAAGCCGGCCGGACGGCCGCAAGGCAGAACAACGAATGGGCCTCAAAGTCGAACTCAAACCCGGCGAGCGCCTGATTATCGGCGAATGCGTGGTCACCAATGGCGACCAGCGCACGCGGCTCCTGGTCGAGGGCCAGGCGCCCATCCTGCGCGAAAAGGACATCATGACACCGGAGCGGGCGGACACGCCGGCCAAGCGCATCTACCTGACGGTGCAGTTCATGTACACGTCGCCGGACCCTCGCGTCTATCACGAGAACTACTTCGCCCTCATGCGCGACCTGGTTCAGGCCGCCCCCAGCGCCTGGCCCTATGTGGAGGCGGTGAGCAACCACATCATGGCCGGCGAAATGTACAAGGCGCTCAAGCGCGCCAGGAAATTGATCGACTACGAGAAGGAGCTGCTCGATCATGCAAAACGCGGCGCAAGCCTACAGCTCGATCGCGAAGAAGACCGGAAGTCCGCGTGAGCTGGAAGCCGACCTGCTGCTGGACGCGGCGGCTCGGTTGCAGGCGGTGCGGGATGCCTGGGACAAGAAGCACAAGGATCTCGAGGCGGCGTTGATCAACAACCGCCGGCTCTGGTCGATCTTCGTGACGTCCGTCACCAGCAACGACAACCCGCTGCCGGCGCCCGTTCGCCAGAACATCGCCAATCTCGGCCTGTTCGTGTTCAAGCAGACCATCGCGGTCCAGATCGATCCCAAGCCAGACAACCTGGTTTCGCTGATCAACATCAACCGCGAGCTGGCGGCCGGGCTTCGCGCAAGCGGCTGAACGGACCGGTCGCGCGCCTCGATAAAGAAACCGCGGCCGCAGGGCCGCTGATTTTTTGGGCGGAGAGCGCTTCCAGGCGAAGTCAAGAACCGGTCCGCCGTCCGGAAACGCGATAAAAAGACGCTACAGGTAGTTGACCAGGCTGGTCTGGAACAGCCTCGCGGTGGTCTGCATCGACGCCTGCATGCGTGTCTGCAGCGACAACAGCTCGGTGCCCACCTGCTCGTTGGAGACCCCCTGGATCTGGTCGAGGAACGAGCCCAACGTGTTGGTGGTCTGCTGGTGGTTGGATTTCACCGCTTGCATCGACGTCTGCACCCCGGCGAGCTCCGCCTCGATGTCGGTCACGGTCTGGACACCACCCGAGCCGTCGATATTGCCGGCCAAACGATGATCCAGCGCCGATATGAAGTTGGTGTCGTTCGGACCGCCCGAGAGGGTCACCGCCGCCCGTGTCGCGGCGCTCTGGACCACGGCGCGGATACCGTCTTCGTTGGCGCGCGTGCCGTAATTCACCGTCAGCGATTGGTCGACGCGCGCGGTTGCCGAGGCACGGGCCGAGCCCGACGTGTCGCCCGTGTACCAGATCACCGTATTGGCGGTGGTGCCAGTCGTGGTCAGGCTGGTGGCGCTGGTGGCGGGCGAACCGTTGACGCGCTTGGGCGGGTTGTCGAAGAAATCGTTCGACGCCTGCACCGTGGAGGCGGCTTTCAACGTGGTGTTGGCCGCCGTCCCGAGCGCTGTGTTGAGCGCGGTCTGCAGATTGGTGGCCGTCGCAGTTGGCGACGCGCCGATGGTGAACTGATTGGCGCCCGGCGGTGAATTGGTCGTCGCCGTCAGCGTCAAGTTGGTGGTGGTGCCATCGGGCAGATTGAGCCCGAGCGTCACGGTCTCGCCGGCGCTGGGCTGGCCCGTGAAACTCACCGACACCAAGGGGGGCGAGCCGCTCGGACCGCTGACGGTGGCGTTGCTCAGGTTCGAGGTGATCGCGTTGAGCTTGAAGCCGAATGGCGAGACGGCGGCAATCCTCGGCGACCTGCACCGACGTCGGGGCCAGGCTGCTGACGGTCAGCCGGCCGTGGCCGCTGGCGCCGAGGTCGGCCTGATTGCGCTCGGAAATGACCGTCGTCAGGCCGTCGCGCCCATTGCCGCCGTTGATGATCTGGTCGTAGCTGGCGGTCGACGGCGTGTCGGTCGCGCTGCCCGAAAACACGTAGCGGTCGCCGACCTGGGTGTTGAGCAACCCGACGAGCTGCTGCAGCCAGGACTGCGCGCTGATCTGCGTCGTGTTGCCGTTGGTAGGGCTGTCGGTGCCCTGCGACAGAGCCGAGCCCAAGCCGCTCGACACCTTGTCGATCGCGGTGAGCGCGTTCTGCGCTACGTTGATGCGGGTCATCACGTTGTCGATGGTGGTATTGTAGCTGCCGATCTGCGCCGATTGCGCGTTCAGGCTCACCGTCAGGCCGCGGTCGAGGCCAAGGCCGGCGTAGGTGTCGGATTTTTGCCCAGTGCTGAGCTGGCGCTGCAGATCGTCGAACTGCGAACGCATGTTGACGAGGCGCTGCGTCAGGATACTCGCCGTCGATCCGGCCGCACTGATCGTCATCTTACGCCCCCATCTGCATCAATTGATCGAGCATGGTCTTCACCGTGGTCATCACGCGGGCGTTGGCGGCATAGGCGTTCTGCAGGCTCAGCAGATGACTCATCTCCTGGTCGATGTTGACGCCCGACGTATCGTTGAATCGCTGCTGCAGCGAGCTCAGCACCACGTCCTGACCCTGTTTCAGACTGCTGGCGTTGTTGGCGGCCTCGCCCTGCTGGCTGATGAACTGTCGCACGAAGCTGCCGAGCGTACCGCTATAAGGCAACGTCGTGGTGCCGATGCCGGCCGAGGGATTGTAGTCGTGCGACGCGCTCATCAACCGGTCGTAAATGTAGTTCGCCCGCGTCGCGTCGCTCGCGGCAAGCCCGCTGGTGTAGTTGACGAGGTTCGACGGATCGGTGACCAGCGCCGTGTTGACGCTGATGCGGCCGGCAAGGCCGACGCTCTCGGCCCCGCTTGATGTGTAGGAGCCGGTATAGGCGCTGGTGCCGTCGAGGAAGAACGGCAAGGCTGGCGAGCCGCCGGCGAGCGCAGCGGTGTTGACAGTGGTCGACAGCGCATTCACGTCCGTCTGGTTGCCCGCGCCGTCGTCGACGACTTGCAGGGTGCTGGTGCCGCTCAGCGTGGCGTTGACATTGCTGGGAAGTGCCGCCTGGATCTGGCTGATCACCGAAGCATAGCCACCAGAGAAATCGAGCCCGACCACGGACGTGCCCGACAGCGGCAGCGCCGAGGGATCGACCCGCTTGAAGATCATCCTGTGCTGGGTGTTGGTGGTGTTGTCGGTGTAGCTCAGGCTGATGGTGTCGCCATTATTCATGCCGCTGATGTCGACGGCGTAGCCGGCACCACCACCGACGGTCACTGCCGCGCCGTCGGTGGTGGTGCCGGACATCGCGGTCGACATGGCGGAGGCGAACTGATCGACCTGCGCCTGCGCCTGCACCAGCACGTGGTCGCGCATGTCGAGATAGCCGGCGATCTCGCCGGAGCGGATGGCGCCAGTCGCGACCAGGTCGGTCTGCGTGCCGCCGCCCGGCGCGGTCAGTGTAATGGTGCCGAGACTGCGCTTCGAGGCGGTCGCGCTCCATTGCGATTGCGCGGTAACCGTGGGATGGGCATCGAACGACAGGGTCGAAGCCTCGGTGCCGACGAGTTGCACGCCCGAATTGGTGAACACCCTGACCTGGTTGTTGTCACCCTTGACCACGCGGATGTCCATCAGCTTGGACAGCTTGTCGATGCTGCTGTCGCGCTGGTCCAGGAGCCCGGCGGTGGCCGCATCCTGCCGCGGCGATTGGGCGAGCTGCTTATTGAGCGTGGCGATCTGCTGCAGACAGTTGTTGGCTTGCGTCACGTCGTCCGACAGCCCCTGCTCGGCCTGACTGCGCAGGGTCTGGATGCCGGAGGTCATCTGATTGAGCGTCTGGGTTAGGCTCTGGGCGGCGCTCACCACGGCGATCTGGGTCGGCCGGTCGCCGGGGCTGGTGGTCAGCGCCTGCAGCGTACTGGTGAATTTATTGTACGCGTTCTCGATCGTGCTGGCGGAATTCGGCGTGCCGTAGATCGATTGAAGCTGGCTGTACATGTTGGAGCGCATGTCGGCATAGGCCGCCCCCGCCGACTCCGTGCGCACTTGCGTCTGCACGAACTGGTCGAGCATCCGGTTGATCGAGCCAACCTGCACGTAGGCGCCGGAGGTGCCGGTCGAGTTGGAGACAAGCGTCGCGGTCTTGCGCACATAGCCGGGCGTATTGGCGTTGGCGACGTTTCCCGCCACCAGCGACATACTGGTCTGCGTCGCGTTCAGTCCCGTCAGGGCTGAGGAAAGTGCGTCGGTCAGACTCATGAGCTAGGCATCTGGGCTAGACTTCAAAATGGCCGCGAAAGCCCACGACGGCTATCGCAGCATGTTCATCATTTCCTGCGACATCTGATTGGCGGTCGTTATGACCTTGGTGTTGGCCGAATAGGCCTGCTGGGTCACGATCAGCTTGGTGAACTGATCGGCGATGTCTGCGTTGGAGCCCTCTAACGAGCTGCCGACGATCTTGCCGCTGGCGCCCGCCAGCGGCGTGCCGGAATTGCCGGTGGCCTCGTAGGCACCGCCATCGAGCGCCTTCAGGTTGTTCGGGCTGGCGAAGTGATAGAGTGGCATTTCCGCCAGGTCGACGGTCTTGCCGTTGGTGAAGGTGCCGGCGATGCGGCCGGACTTCGTCACCGAGATCGTCTGCAACTGCCCGGCCGGATAGCCGTCTTGTTGCAGGGTATTGACCGTCACCGCGCCGCTGGAATCGGCGTACTGGGTGGGGCTGAGCTGCAGGGTCAAATTGCCGAGCGAGGTGCCGTCGACAGCGACGCCGGTCAAGGCAACCGAGCTGTTGCCGGACGAGAGATTGCCGCTCGAGTCGAAGGTGAAGTCTTGTCCGGTGTTCACCCACTGCGTCGTCGTACCGGTCGCGCTCGAATCCTTCTGATAGAAGAGGTTCCAGGTGTCGGTGCCGCCGGAGGCCACGGAGGCGGTCTTGGCCCAGCGCAACTGGACGTTGGCGGCCTGACCGGAGGCGTCATAGGCAGTGACCGAGCCGCCATCCAACGACTCGTTCAGGAAGGTTGTGTTGTCCTGGCCGATGACCACGTTATTGCCGCCGGCGCCGGTCGTCGTCGGATGGTAGCCCGCGGTGAACCCCGTCGGGTCGAGCAGCTCCGAATTCGCGACGGCGGCGTCGGCGTTGGTGGTTTTCGGATAGGTTGGCAGGTTGGCGCCGTAAGTGATTGTCGACGTCCCCGACGCGGCCAGGAACGAACTGCCCAGCTGCAGCGGCGCCGTCGCGCTGCCGACCGCGTTGCCGGTGGTCGGATCGACCGGGATGCCCTCGAGGTAATAGCCGGAGCCATTCACCAGATAGCCGTTCTGGTTCATCGAGAAGTCACCGCGGCGGGTATAAAGGTCGGTGCCGGCGAACTGCGTCGTCGTGCCCGAGGTACCGGTTGGCTGCTTGACGGCGAAGTAGCCGTCGCCGCTGATCGCCATGTAGGTACCGACCGAAGCGTTCTGGATCGAGCCCTGCACGGTGTTGGTCGGCCTCGATTGCGCCTTCACGCCGCCGGCGGTCTGCTGATCCGGCGGCAGGTCCGGAATCATATTGAGGAAGCTGGTGTCCACCGACTTGTAGGCGATGGTCTGTGAGTTCGCGATGTTGCCGGAGATGTTCTGCAGCGCGTAGGACTGGCTCTGCAATCCGTTGACCGCTGTATTAAGCGCACCGAAAACACCCATCACTGCTCTCCACGTTTGAATGAGCGTGGCGCCTTCGCCGATTGGCAGGCGGCGGACACACTCTGTCGGCACGACCTTTCGCAAGCCCCGTGCCATGAAAATAATCGATATATTTCAATGCATTAAATGAAAGCGGCGGCCCGCCAAGGCCGCCGCTTCAGATCGTTTCTGCCGGCCAGGCGGCAAAATTTGCCGAGGTCGCCGCGAACCACTCAGCTCGACGACGACGAAGACGCCGGCTCGAACGTCAGCGCCACGCCGTTCATGCAATAGCGCAGGCCCGTGGGCGGCGGGCCGTCGTTGAACACATGGCCGAGATGACCGACACAGCGGCTGCAGTGCACTTCGGTGCGCGTCATGAAAAACGAACGGTCGGTCTTGGTGGCGACCGCGTCCGCCAGCGGCTGGTAGAAGCTCGGCCAGCCGGTGCCGCTCTCGAACTTGGTGTCGGACGAGAACAGCGGCAGATCGCAAGCCGCGCAGGCGAACGTGCCCTTGCGGTGCTCGTGCAACAGCGGGCTGGTGCCGGCACGCTCGGTGCCGTGGCCACGCAGCACGGTGTACTGCTCGGCGGTCAGCCGCTTGCGCCATTCCGCGTCGGAGAGATGGGCCCAGTCGATATCGTTCTCGGTGGTGGTGGTCATTTGTCCTGCCTTACCGGATTTGCTGGCGACGACAAGCGCAGCAAGCGCCGCGCCGCTCGTCAAGAGGGAACGCCTGTTCATCATGTCAGCCTTCTCCCTTCGCTGCGCCACCCCAGATCTGCTTGATCCGCTGGTCGCGTCCGCAGTTCCAGCGATAGAACTCGTACTTCAGCGGATTCTTCTTGTAGAAGTCCTGATGGTACTCCTCGGCCTTGTAGAACGGGCCGGCGGTATCGATCTCGGTGTAGACAGGCTTGCCGAGCTCGGCGGCAACCTTCTTCTTCGAGGCTTCGGCGAGTTTCCGCTCTTCCGCGTTGTGGACGAAGATCGCCGTGCGGTACTGGTTGCCGACGTCGCAGAACTGGCGGTCCTTCACCGTCGGGTCGATGTGGTGCCAGTAATAGGTCAAGAGCCGGCTGTAGCTGACTACACTCGGGTCGTAGACCACTTCCACCGATTCCGCGTGGCCGGTGCCGCCGGCGGAGACCTGATGATAGGTCGGGTCTTTGACGTGGCCGCCGGTGTAGCCGGAGATAGTCGCCAGCACGCCCTTCACCTTGTCGAAGTCGCTTTCCATGCACCAGAAGCAGCCGCCGGCGAAGGTCGCCACCGCCTGCCCCGGCTTGTGCGCCATGGTGCCTTGCGCGCCGGCCATGCCGGCGGCCGCCAGCACGAGAATAAAGCTGAGCAGAAGCCGTCGCATGGTGGATTCCTCCCGTGGGTGTTCGGCTCCTGACATATACCTTTCCGGCAGAAGCTGAATTCACGTTGCCATCACCCCGCCTTCACGTTGCCGAGAGGCTGTGCGGCAGCCCTGCCCGCCAAATCGCCTTGCCCCGGGCCGCCCGGCTACTTTTTCTCCCTATTGCGCATGATCTTTTCCGAAAACCGGTTCCCACTTTTCGGGATCATGCGCTAGTGTCCCCGGCAAAACACGAGGAATTCCATGCGTTTTGAAGGCACCCAAGACTATGTGGCGACGGACGACCTGAAGGTCGCCGTGAATGCAGCGATCACCCTGGAGCGGCCCCTGCTGGTCAAGGGCGAGCCCGGCACCGGCAAGACCGTGCTGGCGCTGGAGGTCGCCAAAGCGCTTCAAGCGCCGCTGATCGAATGGCACGTCAAATCGACCACCAAGGCGCAGCAGGGCCTGTACGAATACGACGCGGTCTCGCGCCTGCGCGACAGCCAGCTCGGCGACGAGCGCGTCAAGGACATCCGCAACTACATCAAGCGCGGCAAGCTGTGGGACGCCTTCGTCGCCGACGAACGACCCGTGCTGCTGATCGACGAGATCGACAAGGCCGACATCGAGTTTCCCAACGACCTGTTGCAGGAGCTCGACCGCATGGAGTTCTTCGTCTACGAGACCGGCGAAACCATCAAGGCGCGGCGTCGTCCGATCGTGATGATCACGTCGAACAACGAGAAGGAACTGCCGGACGCTTTCCTGCGCCGCTGCTTCTTCCACTACATCCGCTTTCCCGACACCGACACCATGGCGGCGATCGTCGAGGTTCACTTCCCCGGCATCAAGAAGCGCCTGGTGTCGGAAGCGCTGCGGCTGTTCTACGAAATCCGCGACGTGCCGGGCATGAAGAAGAAGCCGTCGACCTCGGAACTGTTGGACTGGCTGAAGCTCTTGATGGTCGAGGACATCGGCCCGGAGTTGCTACGCGAGCGCGATCCCAAGAAGCTGATCCCACCGCTGCACGGCGCGCTGATCAAGAACGAGCAGGACGTTCATCTGTTCGAGCGGCTGGCGTTCATGGCGAGAAGAGAGGGGCGCTAAATCTCTCAGCCCATGCCCGCGCAATCGGGCATCCAATCCCTTGTTGCCAAAGAACTGGGTCCACGCTTTCGCGGGGGAACGAGCGGAATAAGGTTCCCCCTACTCCGCCGCCTGCGGTTGCCCGGCCTGCCGCGCTGCCTTGCGTGCGCGCGAGCGCGCACGGCGCCGCGCCATCGCCTGCGCCGCCTGGTCGCGGGCGCCGCGCGTCCAGTAAAGCGTCTGCGCCAGCGCGCGGCCCGCGGCGCCGCCGGCCCACACCAGTTCGTAGGGCGCAAACAGCCGCCAGGTATCGTCCTTGTCGACAATGCCGCGCGCGATCAGTTCGCCCGCCATCGCCGTGGTGTTGAGGCCGTGGCCGGCGAAGCCACTCGCCACCCATTGCCCGGGCTCGAGCTCGCCGATCTGCGGCATGTGATGCACCGGAATGCCGAGTGTGCCGCGCCACAGGTGCGCGATCTCGATCGGCGGGAGAGTAGGAAAGGCGCGGCGGATATCGCCCTTGAGCGCGCGCGCGAACGCCTGCGGGTGCGCGTGCCACACCCGCATGCGGCCCGACCACTGCAGCCGCTCGCCGCTCTCTTTGTCACCGACGATGCGATAGTGGTTGTCGGCGCGCGGCCCGTCGCTCACCGCGCCGCGATAGCGGATCACCTCGCGAAGCTCGGGCCCGATCGGCTCGCTCACCATCACGAAGGTGGTAGCCGGCACCAGCGTCGCCGCCAGCTCCGGCAGCAGCGCGCCGATATGAACGTTGCCGGCGAGCACCACGTGCGGCGCGCGCACGCGCGCGTGCGGGGTGTGGATGCGCTTGCGCACGCCGGCCGGATCGATGGAAATCGCCGGCGTGTGCTCGAAGATGCGCGCGCCGGCGGCTTCCGCGGCAGCCGCCAGACCGAGCGCGTAATTGAGCGGATGGATATGGAAGGCGGTCGGGAAATGCACGGCGCTGAAATAGCGCCGGTTGGGCAGCACCTCGCGCACGCGCTCGGTGGGCCAGGCCTCGACCTCGGCGCCGATCCAGCGCAGCCGCTCCACCTCGGTGCGGCTTTCCCGGCCGCTCTCGTCGGTCTTGGACACGGTGAGCCAGCCGGGCACCGGCTCGACGCCCGGCATACCGATCTCGTCGATGGCGCGGCGCACATAGGCGAGGCCCTGTTCCGACAACGCCCAGAGCTCCTTGGTCTGATCGAGCCCGATGCGCTCGATCATGCGCTCGTGGTCCTCCTGGAAGCCGGGCAGCACGAAGCCGGTGTTGCGCCCGGAGGCGGCCCATGCCACGCGGTTCGCTTCCAGTACCGCCACCGTCCAGCCCCGCCGTGCCACCTCGCGCGCCACGGTCAGGCCGGCCAGCCCCGCGCCGACGACACAGACGTCGACGTCGAAATCGAAGGTGAGTTGCGGGCGCTCCGGCGCCGCGACTTGCGTCGCCTCGTACCAGGTGGCGTCGGGGGTGTGGGTCTTGCTCATCGCATCCCGGTTTCGGTCATCTCAACGTGCGGCAGCGCGTCATCTTGCAGCAGTGCGGCGCGCTCCCGGCCGCGGGGCAGCGCATGCTAGACTGAGCCGAAATCGAAAGCGATTCCCCCACCCGCATACCTGATCGCGAATCCTTGTCCGATGGCCAAGTCATAGCTAAGTCACCGACCAGCGCCGTCTGCTCCTCTTTCGTCACGCCAAGGCCGAACGCTCGTTTCCGGCGCGCCGACCGCGGCGCTCCCTGCGAGCGCGGCCGCAAGACGCCGCCAAGTCGCGCCATGCGCCCACGCCCTGTGCCACCTGCTTCTCCCCGACCCCGCAGCGCTTAGGCCAAAGACCGGCGCGTCGCTCCAAAAGCTCAGACGCGCGTCGCGCGATTCGCCTGCGCTGCCTTGCGTGCGCGCGAGCGCGCACGGCGCCGCGCCATCGCCTGCGCCGCCTGGTCGCGGGCGCCGCGCGTCCAGTAAAGCGTCTGCGCCAGCGCGCGGCCCGCGGCGCCGCCGGCCCACACCAGTTCATAGGGCGCAAACAGCCGCCAGGTATCGTCCTTGTCGACAATGCCGCGCGCGATCAGTTCGCCCGCCATCGCCGTGGTGTTGAGGCCGTGGCCGGCGAAGCCACTCGCCACCCATTGCCCGGGCTCGAGCTCGCCGATCTGCGGCATGTGATGCACCGGAATGCCGAGTGTGCCGCGCCACAGGTGCGCGATCTCGATCGGCGGGAGAGTAGGAAAGGCGCGGCGGATATCGCCCTTGAGCGCGCGCGCGAACGCCTGCGGGTGCGCGTGCCACACCCGCATGCGGCCCGACCACTGCAGCCGCTCGCCGCTCTCTTTGTCACCGACGATGCGATAGTGGTTGTCGGCGCGCGGCCCGTCGCTCACCGCGCCGCGATAGCGGATCACCTCGCGAAGCTCGGGCCCGATCGGCTCGCTCACCATCACGAAGGTGGTAGCCGGCACCAGCGTCGCCGCCAGCTCCGGCAGCAGCGCGCCGATATGAACGTTGCCGGCGAGCACCACGTGCGGCGCGCGCACGCGCGCGTGCGGGGTGTGGATGCGCTTGCGCACGCCGGCCGGATCGATGGAAATCGCCGGCGTGTGCTCGAAGATGCGCGCGCCGGCGGCTTCCGCGGCAGCCGCCAGACCGAGCGCGTAATTGAGCGGATGGATATGGAAGGCGGTCGGGAAATGCACGGCGCTGAAATAGCGCCGGTTGGGCAGCACCTCGCGCACGCGCTCGGTGGGCCAGGCCTCGACCTCGGCGCCGATCCAGCGCAGCCGCTCCACCTCGGTGCGGCTTTCCCGGCCGCTCTCGTCGGTCTTGGACACGGTGAGCCAGCCGGGCACCGGCTCGACGCCCGGCATACCGATCTCGTCGATGGCGCGGCGCACATAGGCGAGGCCCTGTTCCGACAACGCCCAGAGCTCCTTGGTCTGATCGAGCCCGATGCGCTCGATCATGCGCTCGTGGTCCTCCTGGAAGCCGGGCAGCACGAAGCCGGTGTTGCGCCCGGAGGCGGCCCATGCCACGCGGTTCGCTTCCAGTACCGCCACCGTCCAGCCCCGCCGTGCCACCTCGCGCGCCACGGTCAGGCCGGCCAGCCCCGCGCCGACGACACAGACGTCGACGTCGAAATCGAAGGTGAGTTGCGGGCGCTCCGGCGCCGCGACTTGCGTCGCCTCGTACCAGGTGGCGTCGGGGGTGTGGGTCTTGCTCATCGCATCCCGGTTTCGGTCATCTCAACGTGCGGCAGCGCGTCATCTTGCAGCAGTGCGGCGCGCTCCCGGCCGCGGGGCAGCGCATGCTAGACTGAGCCGAAATCGAAAGCGATTCCCCTCACCCGCATACCTGATCGCGAATCCTTGTCCGATGGCCAAGTCATAGCTAAGTCACCGACCATGCGCCGTCTGCTCCTCTTTCGTCACGCCAAGGCCGAACGCTCGTTTCCGGGCGCGCCGGACCGCGAGCGCTCCCTGATCGAGCGCGGCCGCAAGGACGCCGCCAAGATCGGCGCCTATATGGCGGCCCACGCCCTGGTGCCGGACCGGGTGCTGGTCTCGACCGCAGCCCGCACCCAGCAGACCTGGAAGGCGGCGGAAGGCGCCTTCAAGCCAGCGCCGGCCGCGACCATGGTCGACAAGCTCTACGATGCGACGCCGCACGCCATCCTGGCGGCGATCAAGGACGTGCCGGCGAAGGCGCACACGCTGATGGTCATCGCCCACAACCCCGGCCTGCACGAATTGGCACTGATGATGATTGCCTCCGGCGACGTGGAAGCGCGCGAGAGACTGCGCGAGAAGCTGCCGACCTCGGGGCTGGTGATCGTCGACTTCGCTTTCGACGACTGGAACAAGCTGCACCCGCAGTCCGGACGGCTCGAGCGCTTCGTCAGCCCGAAGTCGCTGGAAGCCGCCGGCTGAGGCGCGGCAGCAACTGCTCCGGCAGCGCATCGGGCCGGTAAGTCCCGGGCCAGTTGCGGCGAAAGAAATTGGCGCCGTGCCACAGAAACAATGCGACGAAGGCGCCGACGAAAGCCGCAGCGCCGATCGTGTGGAGTTCGAGCGCGCGCATGATGACCGCCAGCAGGCCAAGCGCCACCAGGACATAAAGCACCAACCCCGGCCAGTAGGCGAACGGGTTCGTGCCCCGGTCGAAGCGCACCGCCCGGGTGGGTGCGCTCTCCGCGATGCGGGCGTGCAACTCACCGATGAAGGCGGCATAGGCATCGTCGAGGCGCTCCTGCTCGACCATGCTCTTCCAGGACGTCGACGATATCTGCATCCGGGGCGCGCCCTCCGCCCAGATCTCGGTCAGGAACCGCTGCGTCTGCAGGCCCGCCGGCTTGAACGACAGGCGGACCCGGCGCACGTCGCGGTAGCGCATCCGCCCCGACCGGTTGCCGGCGGACCAGTCCATGCCGCCTGCGGTCAGCCGGAATTCCCAGGGCGCGCCCAGGAGCGAGGGCCGGAAGCTGTAGCTCAGCTCCCCGTTCAACGGCGCGTCTGCAGTGTCGAATGTCATCGTCGGGTTCCGGGAAAGGCGGGCTACGGCGATCTTTCCGCGCGCCGCATGCGCGTTAACCATGCTGACGGCTGACGCCGCCTAAGGCCGCCGGAAGCCGCCGTCGCGGTTTCAATCGGCCATGGTTTATAATAGCTTAATACCGCGTTAGTGGTATGGGTGCTCGGAGGGCCCTCGGTATGGCTAAGTTGACGGATCTGTTCGGCCGTAAGGTCGAAACTGGCGCGGAGGCGCCGCCGCAGTCCGTGCCCATGAGCGCGAGCGCCGCGCCGTCGGCAAGCCAGACAGCGAGCCGTCCCAACGGCGGCTCGGCACCCTCGACACCAGATAGCACGAGCGACCTCGGCTCGCGCATGGGCGAGGAAAACGAAGCCCTGCGCAACATGCTGAGCGACGCCGGCCGCAAGATCGGCGAACTCGACGAGCTCAAGCAGGCCTTCGGCAAACTGGTCAATCCCTTCAACGCCACCTTGCGCGCTCTGGAGGAAGAGAAGTCGCAGACGCTCAGCCTCTCCGGCATGCTGGCAGACTCGCGCTCCGCCTACGAGACGCTGCGTAGCGAATTCTACGATACCGAACGCAAAGCCACCGCGCTCGAAGCCGAAGCCGAGCGTCTGCGCGAGAACCTCGAGCTCGCCGACGAAAACAACCGGTCGCTCGAAAGCACCACGAGCGAACTCGGCAACGAGATTTCCGCCAACCGCGCCCAGATCGCCGAGCTCGAACGCCAGCTTGGGCAGGAAAGCGCCCAGCGCCGCTCGCTGAGCGAGGCCCGCCGCGCCGCGCAGGAGCAGGTCGACGCCTCCGAGAAGCATATCGTCGAAATGGAAGGCGAACTCGCCGCCGCGCGCGAGAAGCTGGTGTTGATGGAAGACGACCGGCGCTCGCTGCAGAGCGCGGTCGACCACGGCCTCAACGAGAACGCCCGCCTCGGTCGCCGCCTGACCGAAAGCGAAAACGCGCTCACCGCCACCCGCGCCCAGCTCGGCAAGGTGGAGGCGAGCTTCGCGGAGGCCTACGCCGAACGCGGCCGGCTCGCCGCCGCCCTCGACGAGGTCAAGGAGCAGTACCAGGCCGAGCGCAACACCATGTCCATGCGGCTCGACGCGCTGTCCTCGCGCGCGGCCACCGCCGAACGTCTGCTGGCGGAGGCGCGGCAGAACGTGCTTGCCCGCACAGAGGAAGTGCGCGCCTTCGACCGCAAGGCGGTGGAGGCGACCATCGCGCGCAATGCCGCCGAGAAGCGCCTCGGCCAGATCGAAGTCTCGCACGAGGCCCGCGAGCGCCAGGTCAAGGAGCTGGAGCAGGCGCGCAACGCGCTCGCCGAGCGCAACAACGCGCTCACCAAGCAGCTCAAGGCGCGCGATACCGCCGTGACCCGGGCCGAGGAAAAGATCGCGGCGCTGACCGAGCGCAACGGCCAGCTCGAAGCCGACGTCCAGGTCGGCCGCACCAACATCGAAAAGCGGGTCGAGGACCTGAGCAGCGCCCTGCAGCGCGAGCGCCTGGAGCGCGCGGTGATCGAAGGCGCGCTGGAGGCCGCCCGCAAGGACAATGCCCGCCTGCAGAGCGAGATGACCGCCCTTCGCGCGCTGGCCCGCCGGAACGCGCCGCTCGAGAGCGAGGAAGCGCTGGCACCGAGCGTACCGGCCAACGAAGACGAAGACGACATCTTCGAGACGGGCCAGGAAGCCCGCGCGGCCAACGACAAGCCGTAAGGCCGGCCGCGCTCGCGCGTTACCCGAAAGACGCTTGTTACCGGACGCGGGGCGCGAAGCCCCGCGTTTTGCTTTTTCGGGACCCGCGCGACCGGCAGGGGGGTGAACCGTGAAGCCCGCGGCGCGGACGCGCCGTGACAACCGCCCGCCCCCACCCTATATGAGCGGCATGCGCAGCTGGCTTGCCGTTATCCCGTTGCTGATCCTGCTGGCGCTGGCGGTCTATATCGCCGGCACGGCCTGGATCCGTTTCGACTACGACATCCCGTTCGAAGGCTGGCTCGCCCTCATCGGCGGCGCGACCGCCACACTTCTGGTCGGCGGCGGGCTGATGGCGCTCTTGTTCTATTCGAGCCGCCACGGCTACGACGACCTCAGCGGTGGCGACCGCGCCAAGCCCGATGAGCCGCCGGAAGCCTCCTGGAAGCGCACCGACAACGACTGATGGGGAAGGGCTTTGGCCCGCTGTCCCGGCGGACCCCACCTCGCGCGGCCGGCGCGGAGGGGCTATGAAAGCGCTGTCCGCTTCACCGTTTCGGAACGCACCCGCCATGAGCAAGTCCCTAGTCCAGGAAGAATTCGGCAAGACCGCCGCCACCTACCTCACCAGCAAGCCGCACAAGCTCGGCAAGAGCCTGGAGCGGATGGTCGCGCTCACCGCGCCGCAGAAGGACTGGCGCGTGCTCGACATCGCCACCGGGGGCGGTCACGTCGCATACGCCTTCGCGCCGCACGTGGCGCGGGTCTGGGCGACCGACATCACCCAGGAAATGCTCGACATGGTGAAGGCCGAAGCGGACAAACGCGGCCTTGGCAACGTGCGCGTCGCCTACGCCAAGGCCGAGGCGTTGCCGTTCGAGGACGAGACCTTCGATCTGGTGACCTGCCGCATCGCGCCGCATCACTTCGACTCGATCCCCGAATTCCTGTCCGAGGTGCACCGCGTACTGAAAGCGGGCGCGCTGTTCGCGCTGGTCGACAACGTGGTGCCGCCGGGCAGCGTCGGCGACTACATCAACGCCTTCGAGCGCTTCCGCGATCCCAGCCACCTGCGCGCCTGGACCATGGACGAATGGGGCGAGGCGCTGAAGGCGGCGAGCCTTAGCGTCCAGCACGAAGAGCAGATCGCCAAGACCATGGAATTCGCCCCGTGGGCGGCGCGCCACGACGCCACCATGCAGGCGCTGCTCACCGCCATGCTGAAAGAGGCGACGCCGGCCGTGAAGGCGGCGCTCGACCCGCAGGAGAAGGCGGACGTCGCCTTCACCTTCCGCCTCACCGAAGGGCTGTTCGTGGCGAAGCGCGATTAGCGTCATTCATATTGCCTTCCATCCGCTCTCATCCTGAGGAGCGCTCCGAAGGAGCGCATCTCGAAGGACGAGGGCGGCCCTCATCCTTCGAGACGCATTGCTTCGCAATGCTTCTCAGGATGAGGCCGATCAAGCGACGACGTCTCGACCAAGATGGATCGCGCCATAACCGCTGCGTCGGCTGCGCTTACTGAACGCCAGAACCCAAAAAACCGCGCGTCCCCGCAGCTCACGGAAACGCGCGGCGCAATTCGCGTTCGAATAAGAATTCAGCGATGGCGGCGGTGGTGACGCCTGCGGTAGTGCGCCTTCTTCAGGTGCACCTGCTCCCAGTCCGGATGGGCGTCGTAGAGCGCGTCGACGATCATGGGACCGACGAACGGGATGACGCAGCCGACAGCCAGCTTGTCGGCCTCGCGAAAGGTCAGCTCGCGCTTGGCGAGCACGGTCGCGATCATCGGCGAAATGGCGGCGCAGCCGATGGTGGTGCCGATCATGGCGCCGGCCTGAGAAATGCCGGCCGCGGCGGCGTCCCAATGCCATTTCCAGTGGTTGATGGCGAAATAGCCCGCGGTGGTGCCGGCGCCGGCGACGGTACCGGCAGTGGCGACCGGCCCGGCGAAGGGGTTGAGCTGATCCAGAAGGTTCCGTGAGCCGGCCTGGGCGCTCGGTCCCATACAAACGGCAAAAGCCGCGAACGCGGCTGCAAAAACGGCAATCTTACGGTTCATTCCCAGTCCCCTTAGGCATTCCCATACGCCCTGCTCGCCCCATTCGCGCCGGCTGGCGGCACAATCGTCGACGGCAAAGCGAATCACCTGCAAGCGGTCAGATTAGCAAGAAGCTTGATTATGCACAGTTCGCGCCACCGCGCCTACCCGTGCTGGTCGCCTGGGGCTGGCCGGGCGGGCAAGCGCCTTTGAGACACGTTGCCGCAGCAGCGCCGGGCCGCGGTTTTGGGGGCAGGATCCCGGTGGAACCAACTGGGCGATGGTTTGATTTACCGCAAGGCAAACCCTACGACGGGCCGGATATGGTCCGACCACACTCCGGCGGGGGCCGACGCCGATATCTCAGAACGAGACCGAGAGGCGAGACTCGAGCGCGCCATGCCCTACCGCTCCAACATCGACCTGCCGCCGTCGGTCCGCGCCCATCTGCCCGACCACGCCCAGGACATCTACCGCGAGGCCTTCAACCATGCGTTTCGGGCCCATGCCGGCGAGGCCGACCGCGAGCAGCGCGCGCACATGATCGCCTGGGCGGCGGTGAAGCGGACTACGTCAAGGCCGACGACAACTGGGTGCGGCGCGATGCCTGAAGCAAATGCCATGACAGATTCGAAGACAGGTTCCCTCGCCCTCGCCGAGCGCAACGTGCCGCGCTACACGTCTTATCCCACCGCGCCGCATTTTTCCGCCGCGGTCGGGCCCGATGTCTACGCCGGATGGCTGCAGGCACTGCCGCGCGAGGCTTCGCTCTCGCTCTATATCCACGTGCCGTTCTGCACCGAGCTTTGCCACTACTGCGGCTGCAACACGCGCGCGGTGCGCAAGCGTGAGCCGGTCGACGCTTATGCCGAGCGGCTCATCGACGAGATCGCGCTGCTCACGGCGCTCAAGGGCCGCAAGCTCACCCATCTGCATTGGGGCGGCGGCACGCCGTCGATCCTCGGGCCGCAATGGCTGGAGACGGTCGCGGCGCGCCTCGCCTCGCTGTTCGACCTGTCGGACCTGAAGGAACACGCCATCGAGCTCGACCCGCGCCGGGTCGATAAGGCGCTGTTGCGCGCGCTCAAGCTGATCGGCGTCAACCGCGCGAGCCTCGGGGTGCAGGATGCATCACCGCACGTGCAGCAGTTGATCGGCCGGGTGCAGCCCTTCGAGCTGGTGGAGCGCGCAGCCGACGGCTTGCGCGAAGCCGGCATCGAGAACCTGAACATCGATCTCATGTACGGCCTGCCCGGCCAGGGCACGCGCGAGGTCGCGCGCAGCGCCGAACTGTCGGCCTCGCTCAATCCGCAGCGGCTGGCACTGTTCGGCTACGCGCACGTGCCGTGGTTCAAGACCCATCAGCGGCTGATGCCGGAGGGTGAATTGCCGGGCGTCGAGGCGCGGCTCGAGCAAGCCGAGGTCGCCGCCGAAACCCTGCAGAGCTTCGGCTATCAACTGATCGGGCTCGACCATTTCGCCCTGCCCGGCGACGAACTGGCGATTGCCGCGGCCGAACACCGGCTGCACCGCAATTTCCAGGGCTATACCGTGGACGACGCCGATGCGCTGATCGGCTTGGGCGCCTCGGCAATCGGCAAACTGCCGCAGGGTTTCGTGCAGAACGCGCCGGACCTCGGCGGCTATACCCGCAGCGTCGCCGACGGGCGCTTCCCCATCGTGAAGGGGCTGACCTTGAGCGACGACGACCGCCTGCGCGCCGCGATCATCGAGCGGCTGATGTGCGATCTCGCCGTCGATCTCGACACGATGGACGGCGGCGCGGCGGCTTTCGTCGACGAACTCGCGGCACTCAAGCCGCTTGCCGAACAGGGACTGGTGACGCTCGACGGCGCGCGCGTGTCGGTGACCGACCGCGGTCGGCCTTAT
The DNA here is from genome assembly GCA_963822085.1 of uncultured Pseudomonadota bacterium. Taxonomy (GTDB): domain Bacteria; phylum Pseudomonadota; class Alphaproteobacteria; order Rhizobiales; family Xanthobacteraceae; genus Pseudolabrys. Next base: position 67,448 of record CAWGGL010000024.1, on the reverse strand, counting down.
GTACGCATCGCGGCAGCCGCGTTCGACGCTTACCTCAACAGCAGCCAAAAGCGCCATTCCGTGGCGGTGTGAGCGTGCCCAAAATAAAAACCCCGGATCACGCCTTCGCCGAGCTACCGACGACGTAAGCGGATCCGGGGCACGCCGCCCCCGCCGGCGTAACGGCTGTCGACCATGAACTCGCCGGGAATAGGCGCCCGCTCACGGAAAATCTGAAACTCAAGCCTCGCCGCGCGACTTGGTCTTATTCAGGCGGGCGAATTCGGCCGCGTTGGGGCAGAACTCCGGCGGCAATTGGATGGAATCGGGCGCGTTCGCGAGGAAATCGGCGCAGGCTTCCTCGGCGACGCAGCGCTGGCAGGTCGCGTAGGCCTGCATGAGCGGCGAAATCCCGGACGGCCAGGCGGCCGGCACGGTGACGCCCAGCTTCTTCGCCATCACGGCGAAGTTGCGCGCTCGCGTCGCTGCTTCTTTTCACCTCGTGCGCCATCATGGCACGTCCCGTCCTCGTTCGTTGACGCGGGCAATCTGCACGGGATTTGCGATAAATGCTTTGACGCAGCGCAAGCGGCAGACTCCGGAGATGTACGTAACCGCGCTCGCGTGACCCGGCGCGCGCGAAGTGATAGCGTCACCGCTCGAACCGTGAACGACCCCTTGCGCGAGATTTGAACCTCATGGCCCGCTATTTCTTCCGCCTCACCGATGGCAACCAGGTGCTCAACAACCACAAAGGCATCGACCTGCCCGGCGCCGCCGCCGCGCGCGAAGACGCGGTGGCGCTGGCACGCGATCTCAGGCTCGGCGCCATCATGCCCGGCTTCAACTGGGGCGGCTGGTTCGTGCTGGTGGTCGACGAGCACGGCCACAAGGTCGACGAGGTGCCGGTGGCCGACGAGGTGGGGGAGCGGTAGAGCGCTTCCAGGCGAAGTGGGAACCGGTTCGCCGTCCGGAAACGCGCCAGAGTAAAAGCTCGCGTTTCCGGTTTCACGCGCCGAAGTGCATGGGCAGTCCGGCTTCGATCGCGACGGCGACATAGAGCGCCGCCAGCACCAGCGCGCCCACAATGACGGCGCCGGCGCGCGCCATGACCTGCCAGATGCTGAGCCGCTCGATCGCCCGGTTGAAGGGCGGAATGGAGAGTGCCGGCACCGTGATCAACAGCACGACTACAATCGAGCCGTAGAGGTAGGCCGCGCCGAAGCCGAAACCGATGAAGGCGGCGATCAGGAACATCACCACATTGGCGGCCAGCAATAGCGCGATGCCGCCCAGGCCGTAGATGACGCGCCGCTGCGGCGGCGCGGCCTTGACGATGTCGCGCATGCCGCCCCAGCGCGGGTGCAACTCCGCCGCCAAAATGGCACACGCCGTCGCCGCGATGACGAGCAGCACCAGCAGCGGCAGGTAACCGATATGGACTAAAGGGTTCATCGTGGTTCGGGCTGGAGGGCGGGCTGGTTTCGCGGCGTTTAGATCGTGAGGCGGCTTAGCGCAACGTTGTCGGTCGGTTCAAGGGTCGACCGGCAGAGCACGGCCAATCAAAATCGAATTCGAGCGATCAATTCTTCCGGTCATTCCGGGGTGCGCCCATAAGCGCGTCTTCGACGCGCTATGGGCGCGAACCCGGAATCCAGGGCCATACGGCAACGCGTTCCGATTTCGCTCTGGATTCCGGGCCCACGCGCTTCGCGCGTGTCCCGGAATGACGAGTTAAATTTGAATGCGACGGCGTATGAGACCCCGGATTTCGCTCTGCTCCATCCAGGCTACGCTTGCTAAGCCACGGCGTCCGCGCGCGCATGGAACGGAATGGCGGCAATCACGGCGTCGGGAGCCTGCTCCTCAAAATCCGGGTCTGTCCGCAATTCGTCGATGGTGCGCGGGGCGGGAAAGCGCTTGCCATCCAGATCGGACCAGTCTTCGGCTGCAAAGGCGAGCACCTCCGCCGCCTTCGCGATCGCCTCGTCGATGGTGTCGCCGGCGGTGAACACACCGGGCACGTCGGGAAAGGACACGCCGTAGCAGCTATCGGCGTCCTTATGGATGAGAGCGATGTAGTGCGTCATTGTCTCAATCCTTCTCCCAGCCGGCATCTTTATAGATGGCGCGTACTGTTCCCAATGGCAAATCACGCTTGGGGTGCGGCACGATCACCCGGCGGCGAAGCCCGCTGTGGACGAATTTGTGGTGCGAGCCGCGGACTGACACCTGCTCGTAGCCCTCTTCCCGGAGCCGTCTGATGATATCACGGCTATCCCGCAGCACGTCAGCCCCTTTTTGGCAGTCGCTACCTCACCAACTCCTTGATCGCCCTCTCCAACCCATCCAGCGTCAGCGGATACATCCGCCCGCCCATGAGCTGCTCAACCATCTGGATCGAATAAGTGTAGTCCCATTCCTTCTCAGGCACCGGGTTGAGCCACACCGCCGCGGGATAGGTGTGCAGCACGCGCTCGAGCCACGTCGCGCCCGGCTCGTCGTTGAAATGCTCGACCGAGCCGCCCGGCGCGGTGATCTCGTAAGGCGACATGGAGGCATCGCCGACGAAGACCACCTTGTAGTCGTGCGGGTAGGTGTGCAGCACGTCCCAGGTCGAGGTCGTCTCCTGGAAGCGGCGGCGGTTCTCCTTCCACACCTTCTCGTACAGGCAATTGTGGAAGTAGAAATGCTCCATGTGCTTGAACTCGGTGCGCGCCGCCGAGAACAGCTCTTCGGTCGCCTTGATGTGCCAGTCCATCGAGCCGCCGATGTCGAAGAACAGCAGCACCTTCACCGCGTTGTGGCGCTCGGGCCGCATGTGGATGTCGAGATAGCCCTTGTGCGCGGTGCCCTTGATGGTGCCGTCGAGATCGAGCTCGTCGGCCGAGCCGGTGCGCGCGAACTTGCGCAGGCGGCGCAGCGCCACCTTGATGTTGCGGGTGCCGAGCTCGACCTCGTCGTCGAGGTCCTTGAACTCGCGCTTGTCCCACACCTTGACGGCGCGGAAGTTGCGGTTGCCGTCCTGGCCGATGCGGATGCCTTCCGGGTTATAGCCGTAAGCCCCAAATGGAGACGTGCCGGCGGTGCCGATCCACTTGTTGCCGCCCTGGTGGCGCTTCTTCTGTTCGGCGAGGCGCTGGCGCAACGTCTCCATCAGCTTGTCGAGCCCGCCCATGGCCTCGATCTGCTTCTTCTCTTCGTCGGTGAGATACTTCTCGGCGAGCTTGCGCAGCCATTCCTCGGGGATCTCGGCCTCGACGGCATCGCTCATCAATTCGAGGCCCTTGAACACGTGGCCGAACACGCGGTCGAACTTGTCGAGATTGCGCTCGTCCTTCACCAGCGCGGCGCGCGACAGGTAATAGAAGTCCTCCACCCGGCGCCCGGCGAGGTCCTGCTCCATCGCCTGCATGAGGGTGAGGTATTCGCGCAAGGACACCGGCACGCCGGCGCTTTTGAGTTCCTGGAAGAAGGTGACGAACATGGGCCGCATATTGCATAGGCGGCCCGGCCGACGCCACTCCCCGGCAGCACCCCCCGGTGAAACCCGCCATCGGGCGTGCTATCCGAAGCGCGTTTTTCCGCCCTCGGCGCCTGCCGCCGCCTCCCCGCCCCATCGGAGCCCGCCCCCATGGCCGACGCCGCCGTCCTCAAAGACCTCGCGCCCACCGGTACGCTGCGCACCGCCATCAATCTCGGCAACGGCGTGCTGGTGCAGCAGGACGACGCGAGCGGCGCGCCAAGCGGCATCAAGGGCATCACGCCGGAGCTCGCGCACGAACTCGGCAAGCGGCTCGGCGTACCGGTCGAGTTCGCCCTCTTCGACGGCGCCGGCAAGTCGTTCGAGGCGCTCAAGGCCGGCGACGTCGATATCGCCTTCCTCGCCAACGAGCCGGTGCGCGCCGCCGAGATCGAGTTCACCGCGCCCTACGTGCTGATCTACGGCCGATACCTGGTGCCGGCGGATTCAGAGCTGAAGACGCTCGCCGATCTCGACCGGCCCGGCATCCGCATCGCCGTCGGCCCCAACTCGGCCTACGATCTCTTCCTCACGCGCACGCTGAAGAACGCGACCATCGTGCGCGCCGACAAGGGCGGCGGCCGCGCCATGATCGACCTTTTCGTGCGCGCCAAGCTCGAGGCCGCCGCCGGCGTGCAAGAGCCCCTCCTCGCCTATGCCAAGGATCATCCGGAGGTGCGGCTGATCGACGAGCCCTTCATGCAGATCAAGCAGTCGATGGCCGCGCGCAAGGGCCATCTGGCCGGCGCGGCCTATCTCAGCGCCTTCATCGAGGAGATGAAGGCGAACGGCTTCGCCGCCGACGCCTTGAAGCGCAGCGGCCAGACCGCCGCTGTCGCGCCGCCCGCCACTCCATAAGAAAATCCGATCATGAACGAACAGTCCCCGTCCCGGCCCAAAAAGCCGGCGCCACAGCTTGAGCACTATCCGCACCGCGAGCGCGACATCGTCCGCTTCGGCGATCTCGATGCGCAGGGCCACGTCAACAATGCCGTGTTCGCGACCTATTTCGAGACAGGCCGCGTCGCCATGTTCCGCGATCCCGATCTCGGCATCGGCGTCGAAAACGCCACTTACGTGCTGGCGCGTCAGGAGATCGACTTCCTGCGCGAACTGCACTGGCCGGGCGAGGTCGTGATCGGCACGGGCCTCGCGGAACTCGGCCGCTCGTCGTTCGTCATGGTGCAGGCGGCGTTTTCCGGTAACGACTGCGTGGCGGCCGGCCGCGCCACCTTGGTGATGCTCGACGCCACCACGCGCCGCCCGCGTCCCCTGCCCCCGGAAGCGATCGCGCGGCTGGAGCGGTGGAAGTACGGCGGGGCATGAAAGCCGGCGTTATGGGGCGCGCACTTCCGGGGTGTGCACGTGCTCCGGCCGCACGCCCATGCCGACGAGGCGCGCCGGCAAGCGCTGCAACACCGGCAACCACTGCAGGAGCTTGACCGGCAACGGCGGTGTGGGGCGCGCGCTGCCGTGCAGCACCTTGTCGATCATCTTGTTCTGCACAAAGACCTGAAGCTTCTGCGTCACGCGGACCGGAAATTCGCGCCGCTTCTGGATGGCGGCAAGCGTCGCTTCCGTCACCTTTCCGGCGCGCAAGGGTTCGGCCAGAATGTTTGCGGACGCCACCGCGTCCTGGATCGCAAGATTGACGCCGACTCCGCCGATCGGCGACATGGCGTGCGCGGCGTCGCCAATCAACATGAGCCCCGGCTTGTGCCAGCGCGGCAGCCGGTCGACCGCCACCGTCAAGCAGCTTGACGTGATCCCAGTCGGTTATCTCCTGCACGCGGTCGCTGAGAAACGGTGACATCTGCGACGATGCCGTCGCGGAAGGCGTCGAGCCCCTTAGCCTTCACCTTGTCATAGCCGTCCTTGGGGATCAGATAGGCGCACTGCCAGTAGTCGGTGCGGTTGAGCATGATCAGCATGCGGCCGGCTTCGACGTGGCCGAAGGTTTCGGACTCGTCGCTTTCCTTGCGCGACATGCGGAACCACAAGACGTCCATGGGCGCGCCCAGGCTGTCGACATGGAAGCCCGCGCACTCGCGCAACGTCGAATGTCTTCCGTCGGTGCCGACCGTGAGATCCGCGCGGATTTCGAGTTCGCCCGCGGGTGATTTGGCGCGCACGCCGACGACACGGCCGCCCTCCTCGATCAGGCCGGTCGCTTCCGTCTTCATGTGAAGGTCGAAGGCCGGATAGCGCTTGCCGTGCGCGGCGATGAAGTCGAGGAAATCCCACTGCGGCATCAGCGCGATGTATTTGCACAGCGTCGGCAGATGGGTGAAGTCGGCGACGGTAATGCGGGTCGCGCCGATCTGGCCGCCGAGATGATCGACGCGCGCGTGCGGCAACTTGAGGAATTCCTCGAGCAAGCCGAGCTCGTGCATCAGCTGCATGGTCGAGGGATGGATGGTGTCGCCGCGGAAGTCGCGCAGGAAGTCGGCGTGCTTTTCCAGCACCGCAACCTTGACGCCGGCGCGCGCCAGCAGAAAGCCGAGCATCATCCCGGCCGGCCCACCGCCGACCACGCAGCACGTCGTCTTGAGGCGTTGTGCGGCCATGGCTCCTCTTCGTCATTCCGGACGCCGCGTCAGCGGCGATCCGGAATCCAGAGACGCATATCGCGCCGGCCTCTTCCGGATTCCGGGTTCGCGAGCTTCGCTCGCGCCCCGGAATGACGCAAAGCCTACGCCTGCTTCTCCGGCGTGCGAACCACCAGGCCGTCGAGCTCGTCGGTCACCTTGATCTGGCACGACAGCCGCGAATTGGGCCGCACGTCGTAGCCGAAATCGAGCATGTCCTCTTCCATCGGCGAGGGCTCGCCGGTCTTCTCGCGCCAGGCCTCGTCCACGTAGACGTGGCAGGTGGCGCAGGCGCAGGCACCGCCGCATTCGGCCTCGATGCCGGGAACGTTGTTGCGGATCGCGGTCTCCATCACGGTGGAGCCGACCTCGGCATCGACCGTGCGCGCGGTCTCTTCGGAGTCAATGTAGGTGATCTTCGGCATGAACGACTGGCCGCCAGCGTGAATCTAAGGAAAAGCCACACGCCGGAATTGGCACGGGCGCGCCCCCTATATAGCCATTCGGCCGGGCGCGCTATCCCTTCGCTGAGGGCCTTTCAGGCCTGCAGCAGCGCCGCGATCTCCGGCCGCACGCGCTCGACCGCGGCGGAAAGTCGCGCGACGGCGGTCGCGCGCTCAGCCGGGGCGGCGGCCTCGGCGCCGGCGGCGGCCGCGGCCACCCCGGTCGCGCCGACACCTGCGGCCGACCCCTTCAAAGTATGCGCCAGCGCGGTGAAGGCGGCCGCCTCGCTGTCGCGCATGCGCGCGAGCAGGATCGTCGCCTGCCGGTCGAACAGCTCCAACAGCTCGCGCTCGAGGCCGTGGTCGCCGTAGGTCATGCGCTTGAGATGGGCGCGGTCGATGGCCGGCGCGGTGTCCGCCGGCACGGCCTCCCCGTCGTGGCGGACGGATTCCGTCAGATCGATGGCAAGTTGGGTCATGTCGTTGGCCTCCCCTGGCCTTGAGGCTTGGCGCCTCGTCCTTGACCGGGAGCATGCGGCCAGTACCGCCAACGACGGGTAAACGCGCGAGGTACCCGGTTCCGGGGTGGTTAACGCACCGGCAACCGCGCCGCCAGGAAGCCGGGGATGGAACCGCGCGGTGGCTGTTCATGGCCGCGCCAGTGCCCTATTTCGACCCCCCAATCTTCCGCCGGAACGACTGCCGGACCCCCGCTAAGGACTTCAAAATCATGGTGAATAAGAAGTTAACGATGATGGGAAACTCTTGATCGGACTTGTTTCTTTCGCTTTGCCGAGCCGATAGGATGAAACTGCCGGCAGCCTGGGACGGAAGCTGCCGGCTCCGCAGGCACCCGCGCTCGTGGCGCGGCCCGGCACGACAGTCCGAGACGGGCCGCGCTAACAGTCCGGCGTTCAAACGAGGCGACCATCGCAATGGCCAACAGCCCCCAGAAAAACGACGATCCAATGGCCGACACCCTCAACGCCATCGAGGCCGCGCTCAAGCTCGGCGACGGCGACAAGGCCCCGCCGGTGATGGCGCCCACCGAAAGCAACAACGCCGATAAGCCGAAGACCGCCGAGCCCGAGCTGTCGATCGAAGAGCCGCAGCCGTCCTGGCAGGCGGACGAGACGCCACCCCGTCCCGCCAACGACGACCGTGCCATTGCCGGCCAGATGCTCCAGGCGCTGAACGAGCGCCCGGTCTCGCGCACGCCCATCATGCTCGCCACCCTCGCCACCATCGCGTGGCTCGTGGCTGCTGCCGCTCTCGCCTTCCTGTTCCGTCCCGAATTACAGGCGCTGCTCACGACGCCCCGCATGACCGTGCTGATCGCGCTGGGCGCGCTGGCGACGGTCGTGCTGCCGATCATCGCCTTCTACGTGCTGGCCCTGCTCATCCGCCGCGCCCAGGAAATGCGCGCCGTCGCGCAATCCATGGCCGACGTCGCGCTCAAGCTGGCGCAGCCGGAAACCGCGGCGAGCGAGTCCGTGATGTCGGTCGGCCAAGCGATCCGCCGCGAGGTCGCCGCCATGGGCGACGGTGTGGAGCGCGCGCTCGCGCGCGCCGCCGAGCTGGAATCGCTGGTGCACAACGAAGTTTCGGCCATTGAGCGCGCCTACAACGACAACGAAGTGCGCATCCGCGGCCTGCTCAGCGATCTCGCGACCCAGCGCGAAACGCTCGTCGCGCAGGGCGAGCACGTGCGCACCGCGATTTCCAGCGTGCACCTCGATCTGTCCCACGACATCACCTCGGTGGGTGACCTGGTCGCCGACAAGGTGCAGGAGGTGGCGCAGCGCGTCACCAAATCGCTCACCGAAAAAGGCGAATACATCACCCTCGCGCTCGGCCACGCCCTCTCCAACCCGTCCAGCGTCAGCGGATACATCCGCCCGCCCATGAGCTGCTCAACCATCTGGATCGAATAGGTGTAGTCCCATTCCTTCTCGGGCACCGGGTTGAGCCACACCGCCGCGGGATAGGTGTGCAGCACGCGCTCGAGCCACGTCGCGCCCGGCTCGTCGTTGAAATGCTCGACCGAGCCGCCCGGCGCGGTGATCTCGTAAGGCGACATGGAGGCATCGCCGACGAACACCACCTTGTAGTCGTGCGGGTAGGTGTGCAGCACGTCCCAGGTCGAGGTCGTCTCCTGGAAGCGGCGGCGGTTCTCCTTCCACACCTTCTCGTACAGGCAATTGTGGAAGTAGAAATGCTCCATGTGCTTGAACTCGGTGCGCGCCGCCGAGAACAGCTCCTCGGTCGCCTTGATGTGCCAGTCCATCGAGCCGCCGATGTCGAAGAACAGCAGCACCTTCACCGCGTTGTGGCGCTCGGGCCGCATGTGGATGTCGAGATAGCCCTTGTGCGCGGTGCCCTTGATGGTGCCGTCGAGATCGAGCTCGTCGGCCGAGCCGGTGCGCGCGAACTTGCGCAGGCGGCGCAGCGCCACCTTGATGTTGCGGGTGCCGAGCTCGACCTCGTCGTCGAGGTCCTTGAACTCGCGCTTGTCCCACACCTTGACGGCGCGGAAGTTGCGGTTGCCGTCCTGGCCGATGCGGATGCCTTCCGGGTTATAGCCGTAAGCCCCAAAGGGAGACGTGCCGGCGGTGCCGATCCACTTGTTGCCGCCCTGGTGGCGCTTCTTCTGTTCGGCGAGGCGCTGGCGCAACGTCTCCATCAGCTTGTCGAGCCCGCCCATGGCCTCGATCTGCTTCTTCTCTTCGTCGGTGAGATACTTCTCGGCGAGCTTGCGCAGCCATTCCTCGGGGATCTCGGCCTCGACGGCATCGCTCATCAATTCGAGGCCCTTGAACACGTGGCCGAACACGCGGTCGAACTTGTCGAGATTGCGCTCGTCCTTCACCAGCGCGGCGCGCGACAGGTAATAGAAGTCCTCCACCCGGCGCCCGGCGAGGTCCTGCTCCATCGCCTGCATGAGGGTGAGGTATTCGCGCAAGGACACCGGCACGCCGGCGCTTTTGAGTTCCTGGAAGAAGGTGACGAACATGGGCCGCATATTGCATAGGCGGCCCGGCCGGCGCCACTCCCCGGCAGCACCCCCCGGTGAAACCCGCCATCGGGCGTGCTATCCGAAGCGCGTTTTTCCGCCCGCGGCGCCTGCCGCCGCCTTCCCGCCCCATCGGAGCCCGCCCCCATGGCCGACGCCGCCGTCCTCAAAGACCTCGCGCCCACCGGTACGCTGCGCACCGCCATCAATCTCGGCAACGGCGTGCTGGTGCAGCAGGACGACGCGAGCGGCGCGCCAAGCGGCATCAAGGGCATCACGCCGGAGCTCGCGCACGAACTCGGCAAGCGGCTCGGCGTACCGGTCGAGTTCGCCCTCTTCGACGGCGCCGGCAAGTCGTTCGAGGCGCTCAAGGCCGGCGACGTCGATATCGCCTTCCTCGCCAACGAGCCGGTGCGCGCCGCCGAGATCGAGTTCACCGCGCCCTACGTGCTGATCTACGGCCGATACCTGGTGCCGGCGGATTCAGAGCTGAAGACGCTCGCCGATCTCGACCGGCCCGGCATCCGCATCGCCGTCGGCCCCAACTCGGCCTACGATCTCTTCCTCACGCGCACGCTGAAGAACGCGACCATCGTGCGCGCCGACAAGGGCGGCGGCCGCGCCATGATCGACCTTTTCGTGCGCGCCAAGCTCGAGGCCGCCGCCGGCGTGCAAGAGCCCCTCCTCGCCTATGCCAAGGATCATCCGGAGGTGCGGCTGATCGACGAGCCCTTCATGCAGATCAAGCAGTCGATGGCCGCGCGCAAGGGCCATCTGGCCGGCGCGGCCTATCTCAGCGCCTTCATCGAGGAGATGAAGGCGAACGGCTTCGCCGCCGACGCCTTGAAGCGCAGCGGCCAGACCGCCGCTGTCGCGCCGCCCGCCACTCCATAAGAAAATCCGATCATGAACGAACAGTCCCCGTCCCGGCCCAAAAAGCCGGCGCCACAGCTTGAACACTATCCGCACCGCGAGCGCGACATCGTCCGCTTCGGCGATCTCGATGCGCAGGGCCACGTCAACAATGCCGTGTTCGCGACCTATTTCGAGACCGGCCGCGTCGCCATGTTCCGCGATCCCGATCTCGGCATCGGCGTCGAAAACGCCACCTACGTGCTGGCGCGTCAGGAGATCGACTTCCTGCGCGAACTGCACTGGCCGGGCGAGGTCGTGATCGGCACGGGGCTCGCGGAGCTCGGCCGCTCGTCGTTCGTCATGGTGCAGGCGGCGTTTTCCGGTAACGACTGCGTGGCGGCTGGACGCGCCACCCTGGTGATGCTCGACGCCACCACGCGCCGCCCGCGGCCCCTGCCCCCGGAAGCGATCGCGCGGCTGGAGCGGTGGAAGTACGGCGGGGCATGAAAGCCGGCGTTATGGGGCGCGCACTTCCGGCGTGTGCACGTGCTCCGGCCGCACGCCCATGCCGACGAGGCGCGCCGGCAAGCGCTGCAACACCGGCAACCACTGCAGGAGCTTGACCGGCAACGGCGGCGTGGGCCGCGCGCTGCCGTGCAGCACCTTGTCGATCATCTTGTTCTGCACAAAGACCTGAAGCTTCTGCGTCACGCGGACCGGAAATTCGCGCCGCTTCTGGATGGCGGCAAGCGTCGCTTCCGTCACCTTTCCGGCGCGCAAGGGTTCGGCCAGAATGTTTGCGGACGCCACCGCGTCCTGGATCGCAAGATTGACGCCGACTCCGCCGATCGGCGACATGGCGTGCGCGGCGTCGCCAATCAACATGAGCCCCGGCTTGTGCCAGCGCGGCAGCCGGTCGACCGCCACCGTCAAGAGCTTGACGTGATCCCAGTCGGCGATCTCCTGCACGCGGTCGCTGCAGAAACGGCGACATCTGCGACGATGCCGTCGCGGAAGGCGTCGAGCCCCTTGGCCTTCACCTTGTCGTAGCCGTCCTTGGGGATCAGATAGGCGCACTGCCAGTAGTCGGTGCGGTTGAGCATGATCAACATGCGGCCGGCTTCGACGTGGCCGAAGGTTTCGGACTCGTCGCTTTCCTTGCGCGACATGCGGAACCACAAGACGTCCATGGGCGCGCCCAGGCTGTCGACATGGAAGCCCGCGCATTCGCGCAACGTCGAATGTCTTCCGTCGGTGCCGACCGTGAGATCCGCGCGGATTTCGAGTTCGCCCGCGGGTGATTTGGCGCGCACGCCGACGACACGGCCGCCCTCCTCGATCAGGCCGGTCGCTTCCGTCTTCATGTGCAGGTCGAAGGCGGGATAGCGCTTGCCGTGCGCGGCGATGAAGTCGAGGAAATCCCACTGCGGCATCAGCGCGATGTATTTGCACACCGTCGGCAGATGGGTGAAGTCGGCGACGGTGATGCGCGTGGCGCCGATTTGGCCGCCGAGATGATCGACGCGCGCATGCGGCAGCTTGAGGAACGCATCGAGCAAGCCGAGCTCGTGCATCAACTGCAAGGTCGAGGGGTGAATGGTGTCGCCGCGGAAGTCGCGCAGGAAGTCGGCGTGCTTTTCCAGCACCGCAACCTTGACGCCGGCGCGCGCCAGCAGAAAGCCGAGCATCATCCCGGCCGGCCCACCGCCGACCACGCAGCACGTCGTCTTGAGGCGTTGTGCGGCCATGGCTCCTCTTCGTCATTCCGGACGCCGCGTCAGCGGCGATCCGGAATCCAGAGACGCATATCGCGCCGGCCTCTTCCGGATTCCGGGTTCGCGAGCTTCGCTCGCGCCCCGGAATGACGCAAAGCCTACGCCTGCTTCTCCGGCGTGCGAACCACCAGGCCGTCGAGCTCGTCGGTCACCTTGATCTGGCACGACAGCCGCGAATTGGGCCGCACGTCGTAGCCGAAATCGAGCATGTCCTCTTCCATCGGCGAGGGCTCGCCGGTCTTCTCGCGCCAGGCCTCGTCCACGTAGACGTGGCAGGTGGCGCAGGCGCAGGCACCGCCGCATTCGGCCTCGATGCCGGGAACGTTGTTGCGGATCGCGGTCTCCATCACGGTGGAGCCGACCTCGGCATCGACCGTGCGCGCGGTCTCTTCGGAGTCAATGTAGGTGATCTTCGGCATGAACGACTGGCCGCCAGCGTGAATCTAAGGAAAAGCCACACGCCGGAATTGGCACGGGCGCGCCCCCTATATAGCCATTCGGCCGGGCGCGCTATCCCTTCGCTGAGGGCCTTTCAGGCCTGCAGCAGCGCCGCGATCTCCGGCCGCACGCGCTCGACCGCGGCGGAAAGTCGCGCGACGGCGGTCGCGCGCTCAGCCGGGGCGGCGGCCTCGGCGCCGGCGGCGGCCGCGGCCACCCCGGTCGCGCCGACACCTGCGGCCGACCCCTTCAAAGTATGCGCCAGCGCGGTGAAGGCGGCCGCCTCGCTGTCGCGCATGCGCGCGAGCAGGATCGTCGCCTGCCGGTCGAACAGCTCCAACAGCTCGCGCTCGAGGCCGTGGTCGCCGTAGGTCATGCGCTTGAGATGGGCGCGGTCGATGGCCGGCGCGGTGTCCGCCGGCACGGCCTCCCCGTCGTGGCGGACGGATTCCGTCAGATCGATGGCAAGTTGGGTCATGTCGTTGGCCTCCCCTGGCCTTGAGGCTTGGCGCCTCGTCCTTGACCGGGAGCATGCGGCCAGTACCGCCAACGACGGGTAAACGCGCGAGGTACCCGGTTCCGGGGTGGTTAACGCACCGGCAACCGCGCCGCCAGGAAGCCGGGGATGGAACCGCGCGGTGGCTGTTCATGGCCGCGCCAGTGCCCTATTTCGACCCCCCAATCTTCCGCCGGAACGACTGCCGGACCACCGCTAAGGACTTCAAAATCATGGTGAATAAGAAGTTAACGATGATGGGAAACTCTTGATCGGACTTGTTTCTTTCGCTTTGCCGAGCCGATAGGATGAAACTGCCGGCAGCCTGGGACGGAAGCTGCCGGCTCCGCAGGCACCCGCGCTCGTGGCGCGGCCCGGCACGACAGTCCGAGACGGGCCGCGCTAACAGTCCGGCGTTCAAACGAGGCGACCATCGCAATGGCCAACAGCCCCCAGAAAAACGACGATCCAATGGCCGACACCCTCAACGCCATCGAGGCCGCGCTCAAGCTCGGCGACGGCGACAAGGCCCCGCCGGTGATGGCGCCCACCGAAAGCAACAACGCCGATAAGCCGAAGACCGCCGAGCCCGAGCTGTCGATCGAAGAGCCGCAGCCGTCCTGGCAGGCGGACGAGACGCCACCCCGTCCCGCCAACGACGACCGTGCCATTGCCGGCCAGATGCTCCAGGCGCTGAACGAGCGCCCGGTCTCGCGCACGCCCATCATGCTCGCCACCCTCGCCACCATCGCGTGGCTCGTGGCTGCTGCCGCTCTCGCCTTCCTGTTCCGTCCCGAATTACAGGCGCTGCTCACGACGCCCCGCATGACCGTGCTGATCGCGCTGGGCGCGCTGGCGACGGTCGTGCTGCCGATCATCGCCTTCTACGTGCTGGCCCTGCTCATCCGCCGCGCCCAGGAAATGCGCGCCGTCGCGCAATCCATGGCCGACGTCGCGCTCAAGCTGGCGCAGCCGGAAACCGCGGCGAGCGAGTCCGTGATGTCGGTCGGCCAAGCGATCCGCCGCGAGGTCGCCGCCATGGGCGACGGTGTGGAGCGCGCGCTCGCGCGCGCCGCCGAGCTGGAATCGCTGGTGCACAACGAAGTTTCGGCCATTGAGCGCGCCTACAACGACAACGAAGTGCGCATCCGCGGCCTGCTCAGCGATCTCGCGACCCAGCGCGAAACGCTCGTCGCGCAGGGCGAGCACGTGCGCACCGCGATTTCCAGCGTGCACCTCGATCTGTCCCACGACATCACCTCGGTGGGTGACCTGGTCGCCGACAAGGTGCAGGAGGTGGCGCAGCGCGTCACCAAATCGCTCACCGAAAAAGGCGAATACATCACCCTCGCGCTCGGCCACGCCGGCGACTCCATGATCGACGCGCTCAGCGAGCGCGGCTCGACCCTGCTGGAGCGCCTGGAATCGACCAGCGAGCGCTCGGTCGGCGCGATCACCACCGTCGGCGAGAACACCTCGCAGGCGATCGCCGCCTCCGCCGACAACGTCACCCATATCATCACCGCCGCCAACCAACAGCTCACCGACAGCCTCAGGTTCAAGGGCGAGACGGTGTCGCAGGAGTTCGACGAACTCGCCGCCCGCCTGCAGGAGATGATGAACGCGCGGCTCGACCAGGTTGCGCACGGCTTCGCGCAGAACGCCGCGCTCACCATCGAGAACATGGGCGTGCGCTCGGAGGCCTTCACCACCGCGCTGGCCGAGACCAGCAAGCGCATGGTCGATGACATGGCTGCACGCGCGGAAGACCTGCACACGACGCTGCAGAATACCGGTGACTCGCTGGTGCACAGCATCGGCCAGCGCGGCGACGACGTCGTCGGCCGCATGGAAGAGACCGGCGCCCGCGTCGGCGACACGCTCGTCGGCCGCAGCGACGCCATCGCCGACAGCTTCCGCACAAGCACCGAAACGCTGATCGGTGCCCTCGACGCACGCAGCACCTCGGTCGCCAGTGCATTCCGCGCCAGCACCGAAACCCTGGTTGGCGCGCTCGACGCCCGTAGCTCCTCGGTCGCAGACAGCTTCCGCGCCAGTTCCGAAACGCTGCTCGGCGCCATCGACGAGCGTGGCGAGACGGTCAAGGACATGCTGATCAAGCGCCTGCAGGCCTTCGACGACATGTTCCAGCACGGCGGCACCGAGCTCACCGAGAAGATCTCGCGCGACGCCAGCACCCTCGGCAGCCTGATCACCCGTCACATCAGCGAATTCGACCGCACCGTAAAGACCTACGGCGGCGAACTGGTGGAGCGGCTGGGCCAGCGCACCCAAGACGTCTCCGACGCCATGCGCACGCATCTCGACAGCTTCGACCAGCGCGTCGGCGAGCAGATCATCACCGCGGGCGCGACCATCACGGCGCGCGGCGACGAGGTGGCCGAGACCCTCGACCAGCGCATCAATCGCTTCGAGGAACTCCTGGTCGGCCGCGCCGAAGCGGTGGCCGAGCACATCGAGACCCGCACGCAAGCGGCCGCCGACGCCGTGCAGGCGCGCGTCGAGCAACTCTCGGAGTCGGTGAAGGCCAATACCGCGGACGCGGAGCGCTCGCTCGGCGACCTCACCCAGTCGACCACCGATGCGATCCGCGGCAGCGCGAGCGAGGCCGAGCGTACCCTGCGCGGCGCCAGCGACGACATCGCCACGGCCATCGGCCAGCGCGCGGAGGAACTGACCAACCTGCTCTCCGAGCGCGGCGGTGGCGTGATCGCCGCCCTCACGGAACAGGGCGAGCATTTCGCCTTCACGGTCGGCAGCGCCACCGACCGGGCGCTCGAGGCGATCGAGGAAAAGGGGCTGTCGTTCTCGCGCACCGTGCTCGACAACAGCACCGAGATCGCCAACCTCATCAACACGGCCGGCGAGAACGCCGCCGGTTCGGTCAGCCGCACGCTCACCGAGCTGCAGGACAGCACGCAAGCCGCGATCACCCGCTCGACCGAAAGCGCCACCGACGCCATCAAGGGCATGGAGGAGACGCACAACATGCTGCGCTCCGACAGCGTCGCCCTGTTCGAGCGCCTGCGCGAAGCCAACACCATGCTGCAGGAAGTGCTCTCCGGCGCGCACGAGAACATGAACTCGCTGGAAAGCACCCTGATGCTGCGGGTGTCGGAATTCGTCACCGCCATGAACGAGGTGACCGGCACGACCACCGATGTCACCAAGCGGGTGGAAGGCAACATCACCGGCTTCCGCGAGGTCACCGCCCAGCTCGTCACCGACCTCGGCCAGCTCGCCTACC
The DNA here is from genome assembly GCA_963822085.1 of uncultured Pseudomonadota bacterium. Taxonomy (GTDB): domain Bacteria; phylum Pseudomonadota; class Alphaproteobacteria; order Rhizobiales; family Xanthobacteraceae; genus Pseudolabrys. The sequence goes on along the minus strand of CAWGGL010000024.1, from coordinate 51,070 downwards.
AGTTCGACGAGCACGGGCGCGATCTCGCCAAGTCGATCGAGATGATGGACCACAGCAACCAGCGCACCGAAGAAGCGGTCAACCAGCGCCGCGTCCAGCTCGACGACCTGGTGCAGACCCTGGAAAACCGCACCGGCGATATGCAGGATCGACTCAGCCGCTTCTCCGGCCTGCTCGACGAATCGCTGGAAGCGGCGGCCGGCCGCGCCCGCGACGTCGCCCGCGTGGTCTCGGAGACCACCGCCGAAGGTACCCGCGCTATCAGCGAACAGTACGAACGCGTGCGCGAGCACGCCGATGACGTCGCCCGCGCCATGCTCGAAAGCAGCGCCGAGGGCACGCGCATGGTTGGCGAGCAATACGAGCACATGCGCCGGCAGGCCGACGAAACCGCCCGCGCCATGCTCGAAAGCAGCGCCGAGGGCGCGCGCATGGTCGGCGAGCAGTACGAGCACATGCGCCAGCAGGCGGAAGACGCCGCCCGCGCGGTCGCCACCAATGCCGAGGAAGGCGCGCGCGCGATGAGCGATCAGTACGACCGCATCCGCGCCAATGCCGAGGACGAGCGGCGCCGCACCGTCGAGACCATGCGCTCGGCCTACCAGCAAGTCGGCGGCGACGCCGAAACCCTGTTCCGCGAAGCCGGCAACCGTTTCGCCGAGGTGATGGCGAACATGAAGGAGATGGCGGGCGAGATGCAGCGCGAGTTGGAGACGACGCGCGCGGAACTCCGCCGCGGCATCTTCGAGCTGCCGCAGGAGACCGCCGACAGCGCCGCCGAGATGCGCCGCGTGATCGTCGACCAGATCGAGGCGCTGGCCGAACTCAACCGCATCGTCGCTCGCCACGGCCGCAACATCGACTCCAGCGAGCCGATGCGCCGCCCGCAGCGCGAAGAGCCGACGCTGGCCGTGGTCGGCGGCGGCCGCTCAAGCGATGCCGGCGCGCGCTACGAAGCGCGCCCAGAAGCACCGGCACGCGCGGAATCGCCGCGCAGCCTGCCGCCGCTGCGGCCGTCGGTGCCGCGTAGCGAAGCCTCCAACTTCCCGCCGTCGCGCCGGCCGGAACCCGCGGCCCCACCCGCCGCGCCGGAGGGCGGCAACGGTCGCGGCTGGCTGAGCGACCTGCTCAACCGCGCTTCGCAAGAGCCGGAGCAGCCGCCGGCGCGCGACTACCCGCGCGAGCCCGCGCGCGGCAGCAACGACGAGCGCACGCCGCGCCACACCATCGAGTCCCTCGACTCGCTGTCGGTCGACATCGCCCGCATGATCGATCACGAAGCGGCCGCCGACTTGTGGGACCGCTACAAGCGCGGCGAGCGCAACGTGTTCACGCGCCGGCTCTATACGCTGCAGGGCCAGAAAGCGTTCGATGAGATCCGCCGGAAGTATCGGACCGACCGCGAATTCAAGCAGACCGTCGACGGCTACATCGGCCACTTCGAACGGCTGCTGGAAGACGCGTCGCGCGACGACCCGAGCGGCATGATGGCGCGCACCTACCTCACGTCGGAGACCGGCAAGGTCTACACCATGCTGGCGCACGCAGCCGGACGCTTCGACTGAGTTCCGCACACGCTTTGACATAAGCAGCGGCCGCCGGTTCCACCGGCGGCCGTTTCTTTTTGTTGTTATGCATACAATTACGCGACACGCGCGGAATGAATGCAGATGCGATATTCCCGCAGAGCGGTACAGCGCGTGGCACAATTTTATAATGCTGAAAGTGCCGATCGGTTAGTGAGCAGATGCCTCATGAAGATTTGGTCGCGTGCGCTACATTACGGTTCTTGAAGCACAATTTCGAATTGCCACGGCCCACCTTCTAGCCGATAGTACCGCCCGCCACGCCCTTCCCCACGCGAGGAAATTGTGGCCAAGGAGCGCGCAACCAAGCACCGCCATTCGAAAACATTTCTTAAGGTGGAGCTGAGGTTTTCCATTCCGGCGTCGATGAAGGCGCCAATGAACATACGGTCAGTCTTGGGAGAGAAAGAAGCCATGCGTTATAGTAATAATTCTGCCCGTGCTCGGATTGCACGCGGCGTCGCTGCGGGACTGTTCGCGGCGTCCGCCATTGTTATGGTCGGCGCGACGCCGAGCCAGGCGGCGCCGATCGACGTCAAATGGGCAACCGGCCCGATCGGCTCGTCGGGTGGCAAGGCGCTCGTCGTCCTCGCCGGCATTTTGAACAAGGCGATGCCGAAGTACCACATCGACGTGCTGCCGACGCCTGGCGCGGTGACCACGGTGAAGGGCTTCGCGCTCGGCACGTACGACGGCTACTACGGCTCCGACGTCGCCATGAAGGAATACGCGGCGAACAACGGCCGCTTCAAAGGCTTCAGGTCGCACGTCAAGGTGACGCCGGTGCAGTCGCTGTGGTGCTACACCCTCGACGTCGGCCTCGCCATCAAGGCCAGCGACGCCAAGACCATCAAGTCGTGGAAGGATCTGACCGGCAAGCAGGTCTACACCGGCCCCCTGCCCTTCGACACCCGCAAGCACCTCGAAGCCGCGATGCATGCGGTCGGTGTGCACCACATCTACAAGCAGGTCGACCTGTCGACCGTCGGCTCACAGCTCAAGTCCGGCTCGATCAAGGGCATGATCATCTATGCCGCCGGCGGCCGGACACCACCGCCGTGGATCGCGGAAGCCTCGCTCGCGGTCAACTGGATCCCGCTCAACCCGACCCCGGCGGAAGTCGCCACCCTGAAGAAGGACGGCTTCGCGGTCGAGCAGGTTCCGGGTTCGAACTTCCACAAGACGAAGGTGAAGGAAGTAACCCTGCTGCCCTTCTACTGGGGCTTCGACGTCGGCTCGAAGTACTCGACCGACGACATGGTCAAGATGCTCAACGTCGTCGAGAAGCATGCCGACGAGCTGGCCAAGCTCGACCCGAGCTTCCGCCAGATCGCCAACGGCAAGATGGCCCAGTTCGAGCACGATGCGCTGGAATCGACCTACAAGCTCGTTCCGATCCACCCGGGCCTCGCCAAGTGGCTGAAGGAGAAGGGCAAGTGGGACAGCAAATGGGATTCCCACATCGCCAAGCTGTGAGGCTTGACGCTTTGATCGGCTAGATCTGGGGCGGGCGCCAAAGGTGGCGCCCGCCTCTCTTGACTTGAAAACTCCTCATTAGGCCCGCCATGACCGACACGACGTCACAATTCCGGCCGCCGCTGGCACTCAACGTCATCTACTACGCCGGTTCGATCGGGTACCTCGGTTACCTGCTGTTCTATTATTGGACGGGCTTTGGCGGCGCCACGCTGCTTGCGATGACCATGATCCCGCTCACCTACGCGCTGTTCACGGTGGCGTCGCTGCGGCGGAACGAGCTCTATCCCAAGCTCCCGACCACGCTGAACTACCTGATCGCCGCCGCCTTCGTCGCGTTCTCGGTCTATTGCTCGTACTACATGTACACGAACTACATTGCGCTCGGTGAATACCGCGCTGGCCTCTACGACACGCAGGATCTCGTGATGGGCGGCGGCATGTCGCTCTTGATCATCGAATACGCGCGCAAGCGGCACATGCCGCTGTTCATTCTCAATATCGTGCTGATTCTCTACGCGGTCTACGGCTACCTGGTGCCCGGCATGTTCTATCATGGCGGCCTGCCGTGGGAGCGCGTGATTTCCGCCTCCAGCGTCGAGATGGCGACCGGCATCTTCGCGCGACTGCCGCAGCTCGCGCTGACGCTGATCGGCTCGTTCCTGCTGGTGCTCGGCCTCTTGCGCGGCTTCGGCTGCGTCGATTCGCTCCTGCGCGCGACCAAGCGCGTGGCGGTGCGCTCGGCGCACGCGATCCCGCAGTCGGCGGTGATCGGCTCCATGATGATCGGCACGGTGAGCGGCTCGGGCGCCGCCAATTCGATCACCGTCGGCTCAGCGACCATTCCGGCAATGATCAACGCCGGCCTGCCGCCGGCGACGGCGGCGGCCATCGAGAATGCTTCCTCGATGGGCGGACAGTTGATGCCGCCGGTGATGGGCATCGCCGCCTTCCTTATGGCGGAGTATCTGAGCGTCGACTATTTCCAGGTGGTGGCCCGCGGCTGGGTGCCGGCCCTGATCTACTACATCACCGTCGCCACCTCGGTGTACCTGCTGGCGATCCACTACCGCACCCGCATGGTGATCGACCGCAAGGCGGCCAACATCACCCTGCGCGACAAGATCAACCTCGTCGCCTTCGTGTCCGTGGTCGGCGGCCTGGTGGCGCTGATGGGTATCACCTTCATGGCGCCGATGTTTGCGGCGCTCGACATGTTCTACGCCGCCGGCGTCGCTCTGATCGTGATCCATCTGGTGTCGCTGATCGTCACGGGCGAATTGTCGCTGCGCAAGTTCCTCGAGCCACTCGACGGTTTCCTCAACTGCTACACCGACATGATCACCGACATCGCGCTGCTGCTGGCGACGTTGGCGATCATGACCGGCGCGCTGGTGATCACCGGCGTGCCGACCAAACTCGGCCAGCTCCTGGTCGACGCCGCCGGCATCAATCTCGCCGTAATGGTCGGCATGGGATTCATCTTCGGTGCCGTGCTCGGCATGGGCCTGCCGCCGGCACCCGTCTACATCATCGTCGCCGTTGTGATCGTGCCGGCCTTCATCCACGTCGGGGTCAATCCGTGGGTGGCGCAGTTCTTCGCCTTCTTCATCGCGGTGTTCGGAGAGCTCACCCCGCCCACATCGATAACCGCGGCCATAACCTCGAAGATCGCCGGCGCATCGTTCTACGTCACGCTATGGCGCTCGGTGCAGATCTGCATCTCCCTGTTCACGCTGATGGTGGGCGTGTTCGTGCATCCGGACCTGGTAATTCAGCCCGGCCTCGACCAGATGGCCGCGGCCTACCTGATCCTGGTGGCGACCATCGGCCTCACCTTCAGCATACAGGCGAGCTTCGTCGACAGCCGGTCGCGAGACATTCCGATCAAGCTCGGCCTCGCGGCCCTGTCGCTCTACGTCCTGCTGTCGCACGACGATGTGATCTCGACTTTCGTCTCATTCGCGGTCGTGGCGGCGATTGCTTACTGGGTCTTCGTCCGTCGGCGGCAGATCGCACAGCGCGAAGTGGAAGTGGTCGAAGTCGAGGACGCGACGCTGCTGCCACCCGCGGCCGCGACCGCCACCAAATGACAAGCGTGCCGTAGTCGGGCGGCGTGAAGCGTTTCCAGGCGAAGTGGATATCGGTTCGCCGTCCGGAAACGCGACAAAACTTAGAAGCGCCGCGGCGGACAGCGTCGCGGCGCTTTTTTGTTCAATGCCCGCTCGCCGGCGGCGCACCGCCACCCCAGATCAGCCGGCTCGGGTTCTTGTCGATGTTCTTGATGGTGCGGTCGAGCGTGCCGAGCGTGCGCCGCGCTTCCGTCGACAGCGTGTCGAACTGCTTCTTGCCGCTGGTGGCGAGTTCGCTCAGGCTGTCGGTCACGGCCGCGGTGCGCTTGTCGAGCTTGGCGGCGAGCCCGCGGATCGATCGGACCGCCTCGTTGATCTGCCCGCTCTTGCCGTCCTTGCCGCCGGTCAGGTCCTGCATGCCCTGCATGATCTTGTCGAGGCGATCGGAATTCTTCGCCAGCGTGGTACTGAACTTGTCGACGTTAGCGAGCGTGTCGTCGATATGCTTGGAGTTCCTGGCGAGCGCCCCGGTGAACGCGTTGACGTTGGCGAGCGCCGTGTGCAGCGCCTTCTGATTATCGCTCAAGAGCTGATCGAGCCTGCCGAGAACGTCGCGCGCGGTCTGGGTCACGTCCTGGCCGGCGGCCACCGGCGCGACGAGCTCGGCCGGATGGTCTCGTGTGCCGCTCAGCAACGGCGAGCCGGCGCTGCCGCCCGTCAGCGACAGCGCGGCGATGCCGGTCAACCCCTGAAACTGGATGCCGACATCGGTGTCCTTGTGCACCGGCACCGCGCGCTTGATCGCAATGCTGGCGACCACCCGTCCCGAATGCTTGGTGTCCAGCGAGAGGTCGGTCACCTGCCCCACCCGGAGGCCGTTGAACAGCACCGACGCGCCGGTCGACAGGCCCGACACCGAGCCGTCGAACAGCACGCGGTAATAGGCGCGCGTGCCGCCCATGCCCTGGAACCAGTAGATGACGGCGAACGCGCCGACGATAACCGCCAGCGTGAACAGGCCGATCAGGGTGTAGTTCGCCTTGGTTTCCATGTCGCCTTGGTCTCCATGGCCGTCCCGGTCAAACGATCGGGTCGCCCCGGCAAGCGCGCCGGCCTGGTGCGGCGGATTTTCGCCGCTGGATTGCACCGCTTCTGACGCAGGACTTTGTCCGAAACCCGGCCCTGCCCCGTCGAAACTATGCACTTAACGCAGGACTAAACGCGGGATTACACGTGTACCGTCGCATCGAGCGCGTGCCCCACCCGGGACCGCTTGCCACGGAAGTACTCCTTCAGCCACGGATGCTCGGACTGGAGCATGGTCTCCATGGTGCCGGCGGCGATCACCTTGCCGTCCGCCAGCACCGCGATGCGGTCGCAGACCGTGTGCAGACTGTCGAGGTCGTGGGTGACCATGAACACGGTCAGCCCCAACGTCCGTTGCAGGGTGGCGATCAGGCTGTCGAAGTCGCCCGCGCCGATCGGGTCGAGGCCCGAGGTCGGCTCGTCCAGAAACACGATGTCGGGATCGAGCGCGAGCGCGCGGGCGAGCGCCACGCGTTTGGTCATGCCGCCGGAGAGCTCCGCCGGATACTTCTCCAGCGCGCTGGCGTCGAGGCCGACCATTTCGAGCTTGGCGAGCGCCAGTTCGTCGAGCAGGCGCTGGGAGACCTTCAGGTTTTCCCGCACCGGGAACTGCAGGTTCTCGCGCACGGTCAGCGACGAGAACAGCGCGCCCTGCTGGAACAGCACGCCCCAGCGGTGCTCGACCGCCTGCCGTTCGCGGTCGCTCACCGCGTCGAGATCGACGCCGAGCACCTTGATGGTGCCCTGCCGCTTCGGCAGCAGGCCGACGATGGTGCGCATCAGCACCGACTTGCCGGCGCCGGAGCCGCCGACGAAGCCAAGCACCTCGCCGCGATAGACGTCGAGGTCGATGTGGTCGAGCACGATGTGATCGCCGAAGCCGACTACCACGTCGCGCACCTCGATCACCGTCTCCTTGTGTCCGTTGCCCGCCATGGTTTCACATCCCGATCGAGGCGAAGAACACGGCGAACAGGCCGTCGACCACGATCACCAGGAAGATCGATTCCACCACCGAGGCGGTGGTATGCAGGCCGAGCGATTCCGAGCTGCCCTTGACGCGCAGGCCCTCGACGCAGGCGACCACGCCGATGATGAGCGCCATGAACGGCGCCTTCACCATGCCGACCTTGAAGGTGTCGAGGGTGATCGCCTCCTTCAGCCGCTCGAGGAAAACCGACGGATCGATACCGCCGTAGAGCCAGCACACCAGCGCGCCGCCGTAGAGCGCGGCCATCGAACCGAGGAAGGTGAGGATCGGCACCGCGATGATGAGCGCGACGATGCGCGGCAGGATCAGGACCTCCACCGGATCGAAACCCATGGTGTTCAGGGCGTCGATCTCCTCGCGCATTTTCATGGCGCCGAGCTCGGCGGTGTAGGCCGAGCCCGAGCGGCCGGCCACCATGATGCAGACGATCAAGACGCCCAGCTCGCGCAGCACCAGGAAGCCGAGCAGGTCGACCACGTAGACGGTGGCGCCGAATTTGGTGAAGTGGAACACGCCCTGCTGCGCGACGATGCAGCCGACCAGAAAGGTGATCAGGAGGACGATCGGCACCGCGCGCCAGCCGACATTGTCGAGCTGGTGCACCATCGAGGTGAATCGGAAGCGACGCGGATTGACGATCACGTGGCCTACGGCCACCGCCAGCGCGCCCAGCATGTTGACGACGCCGGCGAGCGTATGGCCGATGGAAACGATGCTGATGCCGATCGAGCCCAGCACGAAGGTGAGGCCGTGGCGGGGCCGCGGCTCGGGCGGCGCCGGCTCGACGGCGTGCAATTCGTCTAACAGCGGCTTGTAGTCGTCCTTGAGCCCATTGATCGTCGGCGCGACGCCGTGCATGGAAAAGGCGCGCACCAGCCGCTCCAGCAGCCAGGCGCCGAAGGTGTCGAGCCGCTTCACCCCGCCCATGTCGATCTCGACACTGCTCGACCCCTGGCCGGCGGCGGATGCGCGCTTGATCTCGCCGTCGACCTGCGCTTCGAGCGCGGGGGCGTTCTCGGCGATCCAGTCGCCGCCGGCCGCGATGCGGAGCCGGTCGCCTTCGGTCTTGGCTTCGAGCAGCATGTCGCTCACGGGCTTAGCACCTCTGATGTCGCTCACCATCCCGGGCAGGACGGCCGGCGCGGGGCAACGGGGGGAGCCCTCGCCGCGGCCGCAAGCGGTGAATCCGATACTTGACCATCGCGGGCGAACCTGTCGAGGGTGAGGCGGAACTTCTCAACGATACCCGATCTATACCTGATCCTGGCGATTCATGCCCCTCGCTCTCGACATTTGTATCGAAAGCTGGCCGATCCGTGGCGGATTTGCCATCAGCCGCGGCGCCAAGACCGAGGCCGTGGTGGTGGTGGCGACTCTCACCGACGGCAAGACACGTGGCCGGGGCGAATGCGTGCCCTACGCGCGCTACGGCGAATCACCGGAAAGCGTCTCGGCTACGCTGCGCGCCATGGCGCCGGCGCTCGCAGCGGGCTTGACCCGCGAAGGCCTGCAACGCGCCATGCCGCCAGGCGCCGCCCGCAACGCCCTCGACTGCGCCTTCTGGGACCTGGACGCTAAGCGCAGCGGCCGCCCGGTCTATGAACTCGCCGGCCTGCCCGCGCCCGGTCCGCTCACCACCGCGCTGACCGTTTCGCTTGGGTCCCCCGACGCCATGGCCGAGGCCGCCGCGCGCGCCGCCCACCGCGCGCTCTTGAAGATCAAGCTCGGCGCCGATGGCGACCCTGCGCGCATTGCGGCGGTCCGCGCGGCGGCGCCCAAGGCGACCCTGATCGTCGATGCCAACGAAGGCTGGACCGATGCCAACCTCGACGCCAACCTCGCCGCCTGCGCGCAAGCGCGCGTGGCGCTGGTCGAGCAGCCGCTGCCGGCGGCACGCGACGCGGCGCTCGCAACAATCGCGCGGCCGGTTCCCCTCTGCGCCGACGAGAGCGTTCATGACCGTGGGTCACTTTCCGGGCTCGCCGGCAAGTACGACGCCGTCAACATCAAGCTCGACAAGACCGGCGGGCTCACGGAAGCGTTGGCCATGGCGGCGGACGCGGCCCGGCAGGGCTTCGCCATCATGGCCGGGTGCATGGTGGCGACGTCGCTTGCCATGGCGCCGGCCGTGCTGCTGGCGCAAACCGCCCAGTTCGTCGATCTCGATGGCCCTTTGCTGCTGGAGCACGATCGTCCCGATGGCCTCGTCTACCGCGACAGCCTGGTCTTTCCGGCGGCACCCGCGCTTTGGGGGTGAGCCTGGTACGATATTCCGCAGCGGTTGATCTCTCTCAATGCAGCCTGGCGCGTCTGCGGGCATAAGCTCCAGCATGAGCCATGTGCATCATATTTCGCCTTTCCGCCCTGCCGTGCCGGACACCAAGATGGCCGAGCGGCTGCGCGCGCATGCACGGCTCTGCCAGCAGATCGCCCACGAGAGCTGGAACGAGACGATTGCGAACGAGCTCAACCGGCTCGCCGACCAGTGCCTGGCCGCCGCCGACAATATTGACTCCAAGGTTCCGCCCCACGCGCAGCTCCACTGAGGCGAAACCGCCACTCAGGCCGAGCAGAAATACCTAATTTTGTTCACGGATTGTCCGCATTATTTGGTTAACCAAACCTTTCCGTCCGTCCCGCGCCTACGTTAAGATTGTGTAAAGTGCCCTGCCGGAAGCGGCAGACGCACGTGGGGTGAGACGGGGTAGGGGCAGATGCGGTTTCGGGGACTGCTGCTCATCGCGACACTGACGGCCACGGTATTCGCCTATGCGGCGCCGGCGTCGGCGGCCATGCGCATTTCCGAAGATCGCGGCGGGCAGATCGGCCATTACCTGCAGGCCTACGCCATGCTGCGTGCGTCCGGCGAGCGGGTGGTTATCGACGGCGACTGTCTGTCGGCCTGCACCCTGATCTTAGGCATCGTCCCTCACAACCGCATGTGCGCCACACCACGCGCCGTGTTCGGTTTTCACGCCGCCTGGATGCCGGGCCCTGACGGCCGCCCGGTGACCAGCGGTCCGGGCACGCGGGAACTCTGGAAGGTCTACCCTTACCGGGTGCGGCGCTGGATCAACCGCCACGGCGGCCTCTCACGCCAAATGATCTACCTGCAGGGGCACGAACTCTACCGCATCGTGCCGAGCTGCTCGGCACGACACGAGCAGCGCCAAGCGCGCCGCCACACCCATTCACGGCGCAGGCACTACGTAGCGCGCGCGATGCGCTATCAGCGCGCAGCAGCCGCCAACGACAGCCGCTAACGCCATCGCCGCATAGGCAGTGCTGCCGAACATCCCGTAGAGCCAGCCGGCCAAGGTCATGGAAGCCGCCATCGCCAACCCGAGTGCGATGGCGAGATAGCCTTGCGCGGTGGCGCCCTGCCCGGGCGGCGCATGCCGGGCGATAAAGCCGATGGCGCCGAGATGGGTGGCGCCGAACGACAGCGCGTGCAGCGCCTGCAAGACCGGCAGCACATAGGCCGGCGGATCGAACGCCATGCCGGCCCAGCGCACGGCCGCGCCGAGCGCGCCGATCATCAGCAGCACGGCCGGCTGGAAGAACGGCGGCAGCTTTCCCTGAACGGCGAACAGCACGATCTCGGCGACCACCCCGAGCGCCCAGAGCGCGGCGATGGTGGTGCCGCTTAAGCCTGCCGCGCGCCATGCAAGCGTGGAGAAGCCGTAGTAGACCGCGTGGCTCGACTGGATCAGCGCGGCGGCGGCGACCACGGCCAGGAAGGCGGGATCGCGCAACAGGCTGCGCCGCCCGGTCTGCGGCGCAGCGGCATGGCGGCTTGGGGCCGGCAGCGGCGCCAAGCCGATCGCCGCCAGTGCCAAGCCGAGGCTCGCCGCCACGATCAGCCAGATCAAATCGCGCGCCGGAATGGCATCGCTGGCAAAGCCGGCGCCGAACGTCCCGGCAATGAAGGCCACCGAGCCCCACAGCCGTACCGGTCCGTAAGCGCGCCCCTGCGCCGCCAGGCCCCTCAGCGCATAGGTGTCGATGAGCGGCATCACCGGCATCAGGGCAAACGAGGCCAGCGCGTAGACGACAAGCAAAGCCGCCGCGGTGGGCGCGAACGCCAGCAGCACGCAACCCACGAAGCTCCCGCCGCCAGCCAGCATAAGCGCCGCGCGCAGGGCGTCGCGCCGGTCCGCCGTCCGGGTCGCCAGCGGCACCGCCACCACGCGGATCACCATCGGCAGTGCCAGCGCCACGCCGATCAGGGTGGCATCCAGGCCCTTGGCCTTCAGCCAGACCGGGAAGAACGGCAGTTGCACGCCCATGAGGACGAAAAGCGCGGCATAGAATGCCGCCAGACGGCTGGCGAACCCGAACCTGGGCTGGAGAAACAAGGGCATTTCCCGCTTCTATACGAGCGAATCAGGCGGTCCGATTGTTAGACTGCTGGCAACGGGTTGCCTATGTCGTGCCTCGCGTTGCGGCCCGCATCGCTATCCACGTCATTGGTCATGCCAAAGCAGTCTATCGCGCTCGCCTATTCGCGGCCGCCCGACACACTGGGCGAGACCGAATATCACGCGCTGGTGCAGGCGCTCTCCGAGAGCGCGCGCGGGCGCGCGTTCCTGAACGAGCACGCCCGGCGCAGCCGCAGCGCGGAAACCAAGACTCTGCTCACCGCCATCGAGCGCATCGAGGCGCAGGTGCGCCCGCGCCCGCGCGATCCGCTCTACGACGATCTGGGCAACGTGCTCGAAGAGCTGCGCACTGCCCGCGCCCGCATCGAAGCCGGCGGCAAGGTGGCCAAAGCGGATCAGCTCGGGGCCCTGCTCGAACTGCTGCTGCGCCGCATCGGCAAGATGCTGCCGCCGCCCGCGACCGACGTTAAGCGCATCGCGCCGCCACCGAAACCGGCTGCGACGCCGACCGCCGCGCCGCGCCCTGCGGCGCGCTGGCTCGAGGAGCCGTTGGTGCCGCCACCCGCCGTCAACGACGCGCGCCCGCTGCCGCGTCCCGCCGGCAGTGGGATCGCGGCGAAGGTCGCCAGTACGCTGCGCACGCCGCCGCGCGTCGCCCGTCAGGCACAGCCGCCTGCGCCGCCACGGGCGCGGCCGGCGACGGCCGTCGAGATCGAGGCCGAGATCCAGGAACTGGTCGTCACCGAAGTCGAAAGCCGCGCCAGGAAGATGCCGTCCGCCGCAACCGAGGCGCCGAAGACCGCCCGCGCCATAACCGCGAAGGAAGCCCTCGCCGCCATCATGGCGCTGAGCGAAGAAGAGCGCATCGCATTGTTTTCGTGAGAGCGAATAGTGAGTGGCGAATAGCGAATAGAACTATTCGCTATTCGCCTATCAATTTCGCAAACAGCGCCGCATCCACGTTGGCGCCCGACAACACCGCCGCCACCACCTTGCCGCTGACATCGAGCTTGCCGGCCAGCAAAGCGGCAAGGCTCACCGCCCCGCCCGGCTCCACCACCAGCTTGAGTTCCTCGAAGGCATAGCGCACGGCGCGCCCCACCTCGTCGTCGCTGACCGCGAAGCCCTGGCCGATCAGCTTCTGCGTAATCGGAAATGTGAGCGCGCCGGGCGTGCCGCTCATCAGCGCGTCGCAGATGGTGCCGCTCAGGCGCGCGTTCGATTCATGCTTGCCGCTCTTGAACGAGCGTAGCGTGTCGTCGAAGCCTTCCGGCTCGATCGCGTAAATTGGCGTCGCGGGCGAAGCGTCCTTGACGGCAAGCGCGATGCCGGCGGCAAGCCCGCCGCCGGAGGCACCGACGAACACGACGTCCGGCTTGAGATCCAGCGCGGCGAGGTCTTCCATGATCTCGCGGCCGGCGGTGCCCTGGCCGGCGATGATCAGCGGATCGTCGTAGGGCGGCACCAGCGTCGCGCCGCGCTCGCGCGCAATGCCTTCCGCGATCGCCGCACGGTCTTCGGTCTCGCGGTCGTAGGGCACGATCTCGGCGCCGAGCGCGCGTGTGCGCTCCCGTTTCGCCGCCGGCGCGTCGGCCGGCATCACGATGGTCGCGCGCAGGCCGCAAAGCTTCGCCGCCGCCGCCACCCCTTGCGCGTGATTGCCGGAGGAATAGGCGACCACGCCGCCGGCGCGCTTCTCGGGCGGAATTGACGAGATCTTGTTATAGGCGCCGCGGAACTTGAACGAGCCGGTGCGCTGCAGGGTTTCGGCTTTCAGGAAGACGCGCGCGTTCAGGCGGTCGTCCAGGACGGGCGCGTTGATCAGGGGGGTGCGCACGGCGACGCCCTTCAGGCGTTCGGCGGCGCGCGCCACGTCGGCGGCGGTGGGAAGCGTGTCGGGAGCGTTCATGGCCGGGACAGTAGCGCGCCGCGGCGCCCCTGTCATGATCTCAGGCCGCGACTGCCGCCACTTGCGGGATGTTGGCGCCGCGTGCGGCTTCGCCGACGTATTGCACGAACAGCCGCGCGCTCTTCTCCCAGGTCATGGTCAGGGCAAAGTCGCGGCAGGCATCGCGCGAAATCTCCAGCGCCCGCAGGCAGGCCGCCCGCAAATCCTCATCCAAAACGCCGACCGGCGCCTCGCCCAGCACGTCGCGCGGCGCCGGCGCCCGAAAGGCCGCTACCGGCACGCCACTCGCCAGCGCCTCCAAGAGCACCAGGCCGAAGGTGTCGGTACGGCTGGGGAATACGAACACGTCGGCGGCGGCGTAGGTTTCGGCCAGCGCCTCGCCCTGGCGCGCGCCGAGGAACACCGCCTCGGGATGGGCCTTTTCAAGCGCGGCGCGCGCCGGCCCGTCGCCGACCACCACCTTGCTGCCGGGCAGATCGAGCTTGAGAAACGCTTCGAGGTTCTTCTCCACGGCCACCCGGCCGACGGTGAGAAAGATCGGCCGCGGCAGGTCGAGCGCCGCGCCGTCGCGCGGGCGGAACAGGTCCGCATCGACGCCGCGCGGCCACAGCTTGACGTTCTTGAAGCCGCGCGTTTCGAGCTCGGTGACCAGCGTCGGCGTCGCCGCCAGCACCGCCTTGCCGGCGCTGTGGAAGCGGCGCAGATACGCCCAGGTCACGGCTTGCGTCCAGTGCGCCGGCACCGGCAGCCGTTCGGCGAGATAGTCGGGGAAGCGGGTGTGGAAGCTGGTGGTGAACGGCACGCCGAGCCGGATGCACACCCGCCGCATGGCGTGGCCGATCGGCCCTTCCGTCGCCACGTGAATGGCATCGGGGCGCAGGCGTTCCAGCCGCCGCTCCACCGCGCCGGGGCGCACCAGCGCCAGGCGGATTTCCGAATAACCCGGCATCGGCAGCGTGCGAAACTCGGACGGGCTGAGGAAATCCATCTCGACGCCGAAGCCGCGCGCCTCTTCAGCCACCTTCCCGAGAGTGCGCACCACGCCGTTGACCTGCGGATGCCAGGCGTCGGTGGCAACCAGGATCTTCATGCCGCCTTTCTCCTCATGGTGAGGAGCGTCGCGCCAGCGGCGCGTCTCGAACCATGAGGCCCCGAATTTGCGGTCATCCTTCGAGACGCCGCGCTTGCGCGCGGCTCCTCAGGATGAGGGCGTCGGGCTGCGGCACGGCTCATGCCGCCTGCGGTTGCGCCAACGCGGGCGCGGCTTCCGCCTCGGCCATGGTCTCGGTCCAGGTAATGATCTCGAAGGTGCCGTCCTCGCGCTCGCCCACCGCGGTGCAGCTTTCCACCCAGTCGCCGCAATTGATGTAGTGCAGACCGAAATCGTTATGGATGGTGGCGTAGTGGATGTGCCCGCAGATCACGCCGTCGGCCTTGTGGTGCTGGGCTTCCGTGGCCAGCGCCTTCTCAAAGGCGCCGATGAAATTGACCGCGTTCTTCACCTTCAGCTTGGCCCACTGCGACAGCGACCAGTACGGCGCGCCGATCACCCGGCGCAGCGCGTTGAAGACGCGGTTGGCCTTGATGGCGATGTCGTAGGCCTTGTCGCCGAGCAGCGCCAACCAGCGCGCCTGCGTCACGACGAGATCGAAGATGTCGCCGTGCACGACAAAATATCGTTTACCGTTGGCAGCCTCGTGGATCGTGTGCTCGACGACCTCGATGCCGCCGAAATGGGTGCCGTAGTAGCCGCGCAGGAATTCGTCGTGGTTGCCGGGGATGTAGACCATGCGCGCACCTTTACGCGCCTTGCGCAAAAGCTTCTGCACCACGTCGTTGTGCGCCTGCGGCCAATACCACGACGAGCGCAACGCCCAGCCGTCGACGATGTCGCCCACGAGATAGATGGTGTCGGCGTCGTACAAGCGCAGGAAGTCGAGCAGCTTGTCGGCTTGGCAGCTTCGCATCCCCAGATGCACATCGGAGATGAAAAGCGCGCGATACCGCTTCGTGGCGTCTTCCGTCACGAGGCGATGCTCTTGTTGCTCATCTTCATGTGTGGAGGGAATTAGCATGGGCGTATTGCAGTATTGTGACAGTCTGTCATACGCGTCAGGCGGCGGCGGTTTGGGTTAACGCTCGTTGGAAACGCACCAGAGTATAGACGCCGAACGGCTTGACCTTGCGCCGTTCGACCAACGCGGCACCGCCGTGCGTGCTCGCCCAGTCGGCGAGGCGCTGGAAGGGAAATTCGGGACGTAGGCCCAAGCCGCGCGCCTTCTGCGCCAGCAGCCGCTCCACCGCGGCGGCCCAGCCGCGCTCGGAATAGAGATGATTGACCAGGATGATCTCGCCGCCCGGCCGTACCACGCGGGCGCATTCCGACAACACGCGCTCGGGGTCCTCGACCAGTGTAATGACGAACTGACCGACCACGCAGTCGAAGCTTGCATCCTCGAACTTGAGATCGTGCGCGTCCATCACCGCCAGCCCCTTGACGTAAGGGTAACGGCCGCTCGCCGCCCGTTCGCGGGCGCGTGCGATCATGGGCTCGGAGATGTCGATGCCGGTGATCTCGGTGCTGGCGTCGTAATCGTCGAAGGACAGCCCCGTGCCGACGCCGATCTCCAGGATGCGTCCCCCGACCTCGCGCGCGGCCTGCGCCGCGGCGCGCCGGCCGTTGAGGAACACCGGCCCGCACAGCGCGTCATAGACCGGCGCCCAGCGGGCATAAGCCTTTTCCATTGTCTGACGCTCGGGATCGCGCAGCATGGTCCCCCCACGAATCGAATGCCCTGCACGGCTTTCGGGGTAGCAACGCTGTGCGACAGTCCGGCGACAGGCGGCACCACGCGGCCGGGCGCAGGCGCCCGACGGCACGCGACGGCACGCGCTGCGGGGGCGCTTGACATGTAACCGCTGTAACATTTATAGCGTTACCGTTATGACCGCCCCGCTCTCCTGGCTGATGCTGGCCTACAAGGTGCCGCCCGACCCGCCGGCGAAGCGCATTGCTCTGTGGCGCAAGCTCAAGAGCCTTGGTGCCGTCTATCTGCAAAACGGCGTGTGCCTCTTTCCCAAGACGGCGGAGCATGCGCGCCGTCTCAAGGTCCTGGCGAACGACGTCGCGGATATGGGTGGAGCAGCCTTTGCCCTCGAAACGGTTGGGCTCGACAAGTGCGAGGAAGAGCGCGTCGTGGCGCGCTTCAAAGCCGATCGCGACGAGCAGTACAAGGAGTTCATCGGCCGTTGCGCGGATTATGAAGCCGAGATCGCGAAGGAACGGCGGACGAACAAGTTCACCTATGCCGAGCTCGACGAAGAAGAAACCGATCTCAAGAAGCTGCAAAGCTGGCTCGAGAAAATTCGGAAGCTAGATTTCTACGGCGCGCCTCTCGCCGAAGAGGCGGAAGCGCGGCTTCGGGACTGCGAGGTGCTGCTTGAAAGCTACGCCCAGCAGGTCTTCGAGGCGCATGAAGAAAACCGGGGCGGATGAGGGCGGAGACGAGCTTGCGGGGCGCGCAATTCTGTTGATGAGGCACGACGCCGATGCAGGAAGATGCTGATTTCGCGGTCCGGTGCCGCAACATCAGCAAGACCTACGGGGCGGGGATTGCGAAAGTGGCCGCACTGCGCGGCGTCGATCTCGACGTCCGGCGCGGCGAATTGTTGATGCTGGTCGGCCCCTCCGGCTGCGGCAAGACCTCCCTCATTTCCATCATCGCCTCCATCCTCGACCAGGACGCCGGCTCCTGCGAGGTGCTGGGCCGGGATTTGAACGCGCTCGGGTCGCTCGAGCGCGCCCGCTTTCGCAGCCTGTCGCTCGGCTTCGTGTTCCAGGTCTTCAACCTGCTGCCAGCTTTGACGGCGCTGGAAAACGTCTCGGTGCCGCTGCTGATCCAGGGGATCGGCCGCCGGCAGGCGGAGGCGCGCGCCGGCGATCTGCTCGACAGTGTCGGCCTCGCCGAGCGCCGGCAGAAGCGGCCCGCCGAGCTCAGCGGCGGCCAGCAGCAGCGGGTGGCGATCGCGCGGGCGCTCGCCGGCGATCCGCGGCTCATCATCTGCGACGAGCCGACCAGCAGCCTCGACCACGACACCGGACATAGCGTTATGAGCATCCTCAAACGCCACGCCACGAGCCCCGGCCGCGCCGTGATCGTGGTCACCCACGACCCGCGCATCTTTGCGTTTGCCGACCGTCTCGCGCGCATGGACGACGGCCGCGTCATCGACATCCAGACCGGAGAGGCCCATGGTCATGCGTAAGCTGCTCTTGCCCGTGCTGGCGCTCGCCGGCTTCGCCCTCGCCGCGGTGGCGGTGCTCCACGACAACAACGCCGCGCCCGCGCACGGCGCGCCCAGCCCGACGGCGAGTTCGCCCTTCGCCTCTTATGTGGAAGGCACCGGCATCACCGAGGCCAGCACCGGCAACATCGCCATCGGCACGGCGATCTCCGGCATCGTCAAATCCATCGCCGTTACCTGGAACGAGAAGGTCGCCGCCGGCGCGCCGTTGTTCACCATCGACGACCGCGATGTACAGGCGCAGCTGCTGCCGGCCGTGGCCAAGGTCAAGCAGGCCGAGGCCGACCTCGCCAAGACCAAAAATCTGCTGAAAGTGGCCGGCGGCCTGGCGATCGGCAGCTCGATCAGCAAGGTCGCCCTCGACAACCGCCGTTACGACGTCGCCATCAAGCAGGCGGCCGTGGCGGCAGCGCAGGCACGGGTCAAAGAGCTCAAGATCGAGCTCGCGCGTCATGTCGTGCGGGCACCGGTCGCCGGCCGCGTGCTGCAGATCAACACCCGCGTCGGCGAATTCGCCCAGAGCGGTGTGCTGAAACCGCCACTGATGCTGTTTGGCGATGACAGCCGGCTCTATCTGCGGGTCGACATCGACGAAGACGACGCCTGGCGCGTGCGCCCCGATGCTCCCGCCGTCGCCTTCGTGCGCGGCAACCCGAAGCTGAAGACACCGCTCAAATTCGTGCGCTTCGATCCTTATGTCGTTCCCAAGCCCGTCCTTACCGGTCGCAGCACCGAACGCAGCGACATGCGCGTGCTGGAGGTGATCTACAGCTTCAAACATGCCGCCTTGCCGGTTTACGCCGGCCAGGAAATGGATGCCTTCATCGAGGCGCCGCCGGGCGCGGCGCACACCGCGTCGGCCAACGGCCATGCGGGCAAGCCATCCTGACCCGCACTGTTCCGGACCACCCACATGTTTCGTATCGCCTTGAAAATGCTGATCGGCAACCGCGCCAAATACGCGGGGCTCCTGCTCGGCATCGCCTTCACCTCGTTCCTCGTCACCTTCGCGCTCTCCTATCTCGCCGGCTTCATGACGCGCGGCTATTCGCTGATCACCGAAAACCCGCAAGCCGACGTCTGGGTGATGGACCCGGCGGTGAATTCGACCGAACACACGACCAACATCCCCTCCTCCACCCTCGCCGAGGTGCGAAGCGTCGACGGCGTGCGCGCCGCGACCCCGCTCGCGATCGGCCACACCGACGTGCTCTATCCCAACGGCGAGTTTCAGGCCTTCGAGGTGATCGGCTTCGACGGCCCGACCCTCGCCGGGCTGCCGCCGCTGCGCGGCGGCGTGTCGCGCACGGTGTTGCGCACGCCGGACGCGGCGGTGGTCGCGTCCGGCGGCAGCACCGGCAAACTGCAGACGCCGCTCATGAAGGCCGACCAATGGCCGCGCCATCCACATCTCAACGTCCCGACGCGGCGCCTGCGCGCCGGCGACGTGGTGCTGGTCAACGACCACCGGGTGCGCATCGTCGGGCTCGCGCGCGCGCTGCCGCGCTATCCGGCGCGGCCGCTGCTCTACACATCTTACGCCAACGCCTTGCGCGTCCTGCCGCCCGAGCGCCAACGCATGACCTTCGTGCTCGCGACCGCCGCCCCGGGCGTGTCGCCGGCCGCGCTGGCGTCGCGCATCGCCGCGCGCACAGGCTTGCGCGCGCGCACTACCGCACAATTCAAGGACGACACGCTGCGCTGGCTCTTCATCAATTCGGAGGACGTCGGCGACATCGCCTCGATGATCTCGATCGCCATGCTGGTCGGCTTCGGCGTCACCGGTGTCATGCTCTACATGTTCACCGAGGAAAGTATGACGCAGTACGCCGTGCTCAAGGCGATGGGCGCCACGCCGCGGCTGCTCATGACCATGATCCTCGGGCAGGCGGGCTTGTGCGCCGTGCTTGGCACTGGGATAGGCCTCGGTTTTTGCGCGGTCATCGGACAGATCGCGGTCGCCGAAGCCGACTATCCGTTCCGCATGATGTGGTTCACGCCGCTGTTCGGCGGCCTGATGGTGGTGCTGGTCGCCCTGGTGGCCGCTGCCATCAGCGCGCGGCCGGTATTCAAATTACAACCCGCCATCGTGTTCGCCGGACGCTGACCGACCGACGCGATTTCGGAGCGACCGCTTCGGCCGAACGATGCCCGCCGGAATACGTTGTTCTGACTGAGATCCCGACACCATTTGTGCGAATGGAATTTAAACGTGGCCTCCCGACAATTCCTGGACGAAAAGCGAATTCATTGGATTTTCGAGGTCAGCCTCCTCCTCAAGGGCGCATTTGCCTTGCTGGAAATGATCGGCGCCGTGCTCGCCTATTTCGTGCCGAAGCAATTCGTCATCGGCCTTGTCGCCATGTTGACCCAAAGCGAACTGGCGGAGGACCCGCGCGACCTGGTCGCGAATTATCTCTTGCATGCCGCCCAGCACATCTCGGTCGGCACACAGCACTTTGCCGCGATCTATCTCCTGAGCCACGGCGCCGTGAAACTCTGGCTGATCGTCGGTCTGTTGCGCGAGCGGCTCTGGTACTACCCGACGGCGCTGATCGTATTCGGCGCATTCATTGCCTATCAGCTCTACCGCTTCAGCTTCACGCACTCGCCGTTTCTGATATTCCTGACGGTGGTCGACACCGTCGTCATCGTCCTGACGTGGCACGAATTCCGTTACCTGAGACGCCACCTGGCGCAGCGCCCCTGATCGGCACGCGCAAGTCGCGGGTTTTACCATGATCGGAGACAGGGATAGTCTCGCGGCTCGATCCCGCGTCCGAAACATTGTCGTCCGAAAAGCCGGCTGCCCGAAACAACCGCCCCATCCCGACCAGCCCAAATCGCCAGCACATGACCACAAGAGACGCCGCAAGAGACCTGCCCCGGCACACGGCCCGGCTGCTTTTCCGGCATCACGTCGAGACCGGTGTCTCGGTGTCGCTATGCCTCGCGGCGGTGGTGCTGGCGGCAGTCGCGCTCGGCGGCGTTGAAAAGGCGGTCTTCGTCGCCATCGGCGCCATGTGCGTCAGCATCGTCGACCAGCCCGCTGCCCTGCCCCGCAAGGCCCGCGCCTTCGCCGCCGCCTTGCTGGCGAGTTCCTTGATCTCGGTCTTGGCCGGCCTCGCCAGCGACCGGCCGCTCGCCATGGCCGGCGTGGTGACGCTGACCAGCCTCGTTTTCGCCTTCGCCACCGCCTTCGGCCGGCCCGCGCTCATGCTGGCCATCACCGGCGTGCTGGCCCTGATCATCGGCATGGCCATTCCCGCGGGCGGCGCCGCTGCCGCCTTCTCCCGCACCGGTCTCTTCTTGGCCGGCGGCGGCGCCTATGCGGTGCTGGCCATGCTTGGGTCGTGGGGCCTGGACGACCGCAACCGGCGCATGTTCCTCAACGAGGCCCTGCTCGCCTTCGCCGCCTACATGCGCGCGCGCGCCGATCTTTACGACCGCGGAACGGACAGGCCACGGGCGCTCGCCGATGTCATCGAGCGTCACGGCGTGCTGATGGAGCGGCTACAGGCGGCGCGCGACACCATCTTCACCGGCCGGCCCACGGCCCGGCGGCGCCAATGGATCGCCGGCTTGCTGGCACTGCTCGATCTCTACGAGGCGGTGCTGTCCAGCGACGCCGACTGGGAGGCGCTGCGCGAGGTGCCGGACAGCGAAGCCATGCGTCTGATCGCGTCGCTCAGCCGCGCCGTCGCCGACGACATCGACGCGATCGCGCTGGCGCTGATCTCGGCGGGCGGCGTCTCGCCGGCCTGCGACCATCCCGACCTGCTGGCGGCGCTCGACGCGGCGCTGGCACGACTCGCGCAGGCCGGCCGCGAAGACGCGATCGCGGGGCTTTATCCGACGCGCGTCAAGCTCGCCCGCGCCATGCAGCGGACCCGGCGGGTGGCCGAGGTGCTGTCGGCGCCGGACGGTGCCGCGCCGCCCTTGCCGGCGGTCGCGCTGGCCGCCTTCGTGCAACCGCCGGTGCAATGGATCGCGACGCTACGCCCGCACATGACGCTGACCTCGCCGGTGACGCGCTACGCCATCCGCCTGACGCTCGCGATGCTCGCCGGCTACGCGGTCACCGTCGCCTTCCCGAATTACGTCCACGGCGGCTGGATCCTGCTGACCGTGGCGCTGATCATGCGCGCGAGCTACGCCATCACGCGCCAGCGGCGTGACGATCGCCTGCTCGGCACGCTGGCCGGCTGCGCGGTTGCCGCGGTCCTGATACCGGTGCTGCCGCCCGCCGCCGTGGTTGCCATCATCATCGTCGGCGTCGGCCTCGCGCACGCCTACGCGGTGGTCAATTACCGGATCACCTCGTTCGCGGCCTCGCTGATGGCGCTGCTGCTGCTGCACTTTCTGGAGCCGCAAACTTTCTATGTCGCCGACCGCCTCATCGACACGGCGATCGGCGCCGTTCTGTCTATGGCATTTGCGCGCGTGCTGCCGAGCTGGGAGTGGAACGACGTGCCGCGGCTGGTGTCCGCGCTGGTGGCGACCGATCGCGCCTTTGCCGAACAGGCCCTGACCGCCAACCCCGACGATCAACCCTACCGGCTCGCCCGCAAGCGGGCGCTCGACAGTTTCACGGCGCTCGCGACCATCGCCCGCCGGCTGTCCAGCGAGCCGCATCACGACGCCCGGCACTTCGTCGGCCTGAACGAGCTCTTGGCCGCGAACTATCTGTTCGCTTCGGACCTTGCCTCGGTGCAGGGCATGCTGCGTACGCGCGCCGACACGCTCGACGTGGCTGCCGCAGCCACGCTGCTCGACGAGACGCGGGCGCGCGTGTTGGCAAGCCTCACCGCCACCGGCGTGGCCCCGCCGCCCGAAACGCTGCGCCGACGCGGCTGGTTCGAATTGCACGACGTGGAGCCGCTCACCCTGTTGCGCCGGCGCCTCCTGCACATCGAGCACGGTGCGCAGCGGCTCGCGGCCGAGGCCGGCCGCGCGATCGCCAACCGATCCGCGCCAATGCCGGCATAGGTCGCCGTCGCCGCGGCCCCGAAGGCCTGAACAGCAACACG
Organism: uncultured Pseudomonadota bacterium; assembly: GCA_963822085.1. GTDB lineage: Bacteria > Pseudomonadota > Alphaproteobacteria > Rhizobiales > Xanthobacteraceae > Pseudolabrys. Next base: position 28,233 of record CAWGGL010000024.1, on the reverse strand, counting down.
GGTTGACGCCCCGGTCTCAGGCCCTAACACTCCCGCCCACAACAACAAACCGTCTATACGCGAGGGGACCTCCATGGATCTCGGAATTGCCGGCCGGAAGGCCATCGTCTGCGCCTCGAGCCGCGGGCTCGGCCGCGCCTGCGCGCGCGCGCTCGCCGAAGCCGGCTGCGAGGTAGTGATGAACGGCCGCAACGGCGGCACCCTGGAAGCCGCGGCGAGCGAGATCGCCAAGGCGACCGGCGCCAAGATCACGCCCGTGGCCGCCGACGTCGCCACCCCGGAGGGCCAGAAGGCGCTGCTCGCGGCCTGCCCCACCCCCGACATCCTGATCAACAACAACGCCGGGCCACCGCTGCGCGACTTCCGCACGCTCACGCGCGAGCAGATGATCGACGGCGTCGTCGCCAACATGATCGTGGCAATCGAGCTCATCCAAAAGGTGATCGACCCGATGTGCGACAAGAAGTTCGGCCGCATCGTCAACATCACTTCGGGCTCGGTGAAGATGCCGCTCGCCGGCCTCGATCTCTCCTCCGGCGCGCGCGCGGGATTGACCGCGTTCCTGGCCGGCGTCGCGCGCTACGGTCGCGGCCAGCAACGTGACCATCAACCACGTCCTACCCGGCGCCTTCGACACCGACCGGCTGCACAGCGCGCTCACCACCAACGCCGAGAAGCAGGGCAAGAGCGTCGCCGAGGTCACCACTGCCCGCATGGCCGCGATCCCGGCCAAGCGCTTCGGCGAGCCGGCGGAGTTCGGCGACGCTTGCGCCTTCCTGTGTTCGAGCCAGGCCGGCTACATCACCGGGCAGAACCTGCTGATCGACGGCGGCGTGTTCAACGGGGCGTTCTAGAGCGTTTCCAGGCGAAGTGGAAACCGATTCGCCGGCCGGAAACACGACAAGGCAAAAACTTAGACGCGTTCACTGTTTCCGTGAAACAGTGAACGCGTCTAGCGATCCGCTTCCGGCATATGCATCCCGTTGCCGCAAGCGGTTATCAAATGTCAAATTCGCTCCACTCGCGCGCGGCTGACCGCCTCACCTTCAGCCACTAACGGCTCCAGGGTGCCGCCCTGCCCGCTGCGGCAGAATGACGATGCAGGCGACGATGACGAGCGCGATCACCGCCGAGGCCAACGGCCGGCTGAGATCGAAGCCGCCATGCTTGATCGGCTTGTCGAGCAGGTCGCCGACGGTGGCGCCGAGCGGCCGCGTGAGGATGAAGGCTGCCCAGAACAGGAAGACCCGCGAAATGTCGGTCCAGAAGTAGAGGCCTGCCAGCAGCACGAGCCCAGCGCAGAACACGAGCGCCCCGTCACCATAGCCGAGCCCGCCGGTATCGGCCGCCCAGTCACCGAGCGCGGTGCCCAAGGTCTGCGAGAACGTAATGGCGGCCCAATAGAAGGCTTCCACCTTCGGCGTGTTGACCGTCTGGACAGAGATCGAGCCTTGCGACCAGTACCACACTGCGAGTGTCGCCATCAGGCACGTGAACAACAGGGTCGAGCCGCCGGTATAGCCGATGCCGAGCGAGCGATCTGAGAAGTCGGCCAGGGTTGTGCCGGCAGTCGTGGAGGCGACAATTGTCGCCCAGTAGAGGTAGGGATGGAATTTCGGTGCCAGGGTCTGCCATACGACCAGCACCGCCAGCAGCGTCAGAAAGATGCCGGTGCCGATCAGATAGCCGCCACCATGCGCGCTCCGGTCCGCGTGCAGCCACGTCATCGTTACCGTATCGCCCCCGGTCTCGCCCAAGGTCGTCGCCAATATTTTGATGATCCAGAATACGAGCGTGACCTCGGGGACCTTGGTCAGGTAGTCGGCGGACGCGTGCTTCATGGGACCTCTCTTGAGCAATTCCAAATGAACGAAGCGCGCGCGGTGCGGCGCGCCCCTTCCATTCGCTACATAGCCAGGAAAAACTTACGGCCGCATTTCGCGGGGCTTACACAATTGTAAGAAAGGCCTCTACGAGAAATGTCACTTTACAAATTTGTAAAGAAAACCCGTTGATCGTGGCTCATACGAGTGAGTCTCCGGTGGCCAGCTGACGTGCGAACTTAATCACGACGCGCAATCCCGGACGGGCATCTTCCAGGCGGATTTCGGCCGCGTGAAGATCCGCGATGGCCTTGACCAGACTGAGACCAAGCCCCGTCCCAGGCGATGTCCGGCCCTTTTCGAGACGGTAAAGGCGCCGGAACACCTTTTCGCGCTCGTCTTCCGGGATTCCGGGCCCGTTGTCCTCAACGCTCGTGACAATGACGTCATCTTTGGCCTCGATCGACAGGCGAATGATGGCATCCTTTGGGCAATGCCGGATCGCGTTCTCGATCAGATTGGCGTACATTTGCGTCAGAAGTTCCTTGTCGCCCGATATCAAATACTCTCCGCGCGAGTCGAAATCATACACGAGCGTACGACCGGCATCTTCCGCGACATCGCGGTAGACTTCGGCAAGCGACCCACAAATGCCAGCCAGATTCACCTGGGCAAAGCGGGATTTGCGCGCTCCTGCCTCGATCTGGGCGATGCGTAGCAGCGCTTCGAAGGTTTGGTTGATCTGATCGGCTTCGGCCAGGGCGGATTCGAGCATACTGCCGACCGGTCCACCGGACGTCTCTTTGAGCTTTGCCTCTTCAAGAGTGATCTTGAGATGGTTGAGCGGTGTCTTCAGGTCGTGAGCGATGTCGCTGCTGACTTGGCGCATGCTTTCAACTGCGGCCGATAATCGCTCCAGCGCGATGTTGATGTCCAGCGACAAAAGATCGATATCGTCGCCCCTACCGAGAAGCGGTATGCGGGCGGCAAGTTCGCCGTGCGACACCCGCCCCATGGTATCGCGGACCGCATCGAGACGGCGCTGAGCACGGGATGCGATGAACGCGCCGCCGCCGATGGCGAGCGCAATTACGACGATCGACGCCCAGCCGAAGCTAATGACGACAATTTCCCTGAGTTCGTCGGTTTCCTCATTGTTGGTGCCGACAACAAGCCGGTTGGACCCGACGCGTCCGGCGAAAATCCGGTAGGTGTATTGGCCCGGGATACCGAATGCGGCGCCGGGGCGCCTCGACCAGCCGTCGGGCACTGGAACTGCCGGAATATTCGCCACCAGCACCTTCCCGTCGGCCGCTTGCAGCAGGAAAATGTCGCGCTGACGAGACGTCGCCGCAATATGCACGCGAGTCGAATCGATCACGTCTTGGATGTCGCTGTCCGAAAACGCCTGCGAGATGACATGGAACAGCTCTTGGGTGCGGTTGTCGTAGCGCGTGTCGAGTTCGTGTTTGATGAGATCGATGGTCACAAAACCGGCAAGCAGGAACGCACAAATGAAAAATACCGCGAAGGCAAGCGCGAGGCGGAACGGGGTGCTGCGCAGAAGACTATGACGGCGCATGCAGGGAGTATCCGGTATTCCGGACCGTGTGTAAAAGGGGCGTATCGAACGGCTTATCGATCTTGGCGCGCAAGCGGCTGATATGGGTCTCGACCACGCTGGTTTTGGGATCGAAATGAAAACCCCAGACGCGTTCCAGCAGCATGGTGCGGGTTACCACGCGGCCCTCGTTGCGCATCAGGAATTCGAGCAGTTCAAACTCCTTCGGCTGCAAATCGATGGGCTGCCCTTGGCGCGCGGCGCGGCGGCGCAGAAGGTCGAGTTCGAGATCGTGGACCTGAAGCTTGGTGACCTCGCTCTGAACCGGGGGACGGCGACCGAGGGCATTGACGCGCGCGAGCAGTTCGGAAAAGGCGAAAGGCTTGACGAGATAGTCATCTGCTCCGGCATCGAGGCCCTCGACCCGGTCGTCCACGCCGGCGACCGACGTCAGGAAGAGGACGGGCGTCATGACGTTGGCGGCACGCAAGGCCCGCACCAGCGACAGCCCATCCAGGCCGGGCAGCATGCGGTCGACCACGAGCACGTCATAGGCCTCGCGCGTTGCCTGGTAGAGGCCATCCTGGCCATCGGCCAGGACCTCGCAGCGATGGCCGTTCTCGGCAAATCCGCGCACGATGTAATCAGCAGTGCGCTGATCGTCTTCGATCAGAAGTATGCGCATAAGGTACTTGCTACGCCACCCGTGTTCTATAGATCAAGATAATTGCTCGTCGTACCCGGAATATGCTTTCACGCAGCGGCTTCTAGGCGTTGGATCTCCTGGCTCGTTCCAACCCCTCCCTGGTGACGCTCATATAGATGACGATAGCGGCGATGCAGCCGAGAAACGCAAGGCTGGTGATGGTGGTGCCCAAGCCAAGCCCCCCTTCCGAACGCGGCTGCGCAAAATAATCGCCGAAGGACGCACCCATCGGCCGCGTCAGAATATAGGCGAGCCAGAAGGCGACGATGCCGTTGAGACGGAACCCATAATAGGCCACCGCAATCACCGCTATGACCGCCGCATAGGCGAGTCCCGCCTGCAGATAGCCGAGCCCGAGCCCCTCGGCGGCGAGGTCGCCGGCGGACGTGCCGAGCGCGAAAGTAAAGAGAATGGCGAGCCAATAAAAGGCCTCGCGGCGCGTGGTGTAGATCGTGTGGATGGAAAGCGTCCGCTCACGGGCATACCAGGCAATAAAGGTCGCGGTCAGCGCGGCGGCAAAGGTAACACTGGTGGCGGCAAGCGGCACCCCCAGGCCGTCGGCAAGATAGTCGCTGATCAGCGTGCCGACCACGCTGATCAGCACGACCGCAAGCCAATAGGGCAACGGCACGTATTTGCGCTGCGCGAATTGGAGCATCAGGGCCGCCACCAGAAACCCGCTCATGATCAGCGACGTCGCGGGCAGGCCGAGGCCCATGTGGACGCTCAGGTAATCGGCCGCGGTCTCGCCGACGGTGACGGCCATAAGTTTGATCAGCCAAAAGTCGACGGTGACCTCGGGAACCCGGTTATACATCAAAGTCGGCGCTTCAGCGGCAATGGTAGACATCGGCGGTTCCCTTTGGTCGCACATGGACGTTCGCAAGAGTGACGTCTGCGCCCCGCTCTGTTCACCGAGGCGCACGCTCACCCTACCGGTGCGAATTCACGGCAGCCTGTCTTGCCGCTTACAGATTTGTAAGGTCCGCCAGCAAAGCTTTAACGATTTGTATGTGGGCGGAGAGCTCCCGGCAAAGTCCCGCTCCTATATCGGCTCCAAGGGGTCATCGCGGCGGCCACCCCGACTTAATCAGGCTGCCGCCTTTACCAGACATGGAGCACACACATGAAAATGCGCAACAGATCGCTGGGCGTTGCAGCCGCGGCGCTGCTGGCCGCCGCAGCGGCGTTACCGCCTACCTTGGCAAGCGCAGAGGCGGCCCTCGCCAAGCACCCCGCGATCACCATGAGCAAGGCCCGCGCGATTGCGCTCAAGACCTTTCCGGGAAAGATCGTGAAGGAGGAGCTTGAGCACGAGCGCGGCGGCAGCGGGCTTCGCTATTCCTTCGACATGCGCCGCGGCAGTCATTGGCGCGAAGTCGGTGTTGACGCGATGACCGGGCATGTACTGGAGGACACGCGCGAGGGAGCGAACCCGAAGGATTGATTCGACGACGGCGGGTCGAGGCTTTGGCGTCGGCCCGTCGCCCACCGTGCATATCGGCGGTCGCTACGCCGCGTGCGGCGGCACCGGCTGCTCATCGGCGCAGAACTCGACGCCCAGGCGGCCGCCATCGCGCCAGATCACATGGCACGCTTGGCGCAAGCGGTCGCTGTCGATCACCAGCATGAAGTATTCGGGAATGCCGATCGGGCTCACGACGTCGAGGCAGGCGCCGGCCTGCGACAGGTTGCGCACGCGGCAGTCGATGCCGCCGGCGCGGTTGAAGCCGATGCGGCCGGCCTTGAGCACGCGGTGACGTTGGATCTTGCGGCGTTCTTCCATGACAAACCTCCACTCGATTCATCGGACGCGCCTTCCGGGTGCCCCCTCCGCATCGCGCCAGTCTGAGCGGTCGGATACACAATAGGCCCTAGGCTTTATCCGACCGTAAAAGCCCTCATCGAAAGCCGTGCTTCGCCGTTAGCCTGCATTTACCATGGTGCCGCGGCCCAAAGATTTCACGCGCTGCATCATGGACTTATGGCCGGCAAACCGGCGATCTTGTCGGCGCGGTTGCGGCAATACCCTCGCATTTTATCCGCTATTTATCGGTAAGCGCCCGCGACGCGGCCTACAATGCGGGATGGCGGACGGTGCGCAGATCCCCGTGCGGGCCTCGAGACGCCAACCAACGGACGGTGAACCATGCTGCACTGGCTCACGGGCAGTTGCCGGGTGATCGGTCTCAACGGACAGAACTGGATGCTCGTCATCGTCGGCGCGCTGGCGGTGTACCTTGTCGTCTTGGCCGTGCTGCGGCGGCAGCGCCGCGCCCACTAGGGCCCACACGGGCACCGGCCCTCTCCAAGACACCGCACCATGACGGCGCGCCGGGACCGGGGTTGCCCGGCGCCCTTTGCCGGCGCAATATCCCGCCGATTTACCTCACGTCGCATGGCGCCGAACCTGCCGATCTTGCCGGGTTTGCCGCTGCTTTTCCGGCCCCGGCGGGGGCCCCCCAACCAGAAACGCCACGCCCCAAGGAGACTGAAAGACATGAAGCTTGTCCGTTACGGCGCAGCCGGCCGCGAAAAGCCCGGCATCATCGGCGAGGACGGCAAGATCCGCGACCTTTCGCGCCTCGTGAAAGACATCGACGGCGCGATGCTGGCCTCCGGCGGCCTGCAGAAGATCAAGAAGGCCAACCTCAACCGCATGAAGCCGGTCCCCGGCCGCCCGCGCCTGGGCGCTTGCGTCGGCAGCGTGCAGAACTTCTTCTGCATCGGGCTCAACTACTCCGACCACGCGGCGGAAGCCGGCATGCCGATCCCGAAGGAGCCGATCGTCTTCACCAAGACCTCGACCTGCATCTGCGGGCCGAACGACGACACCATCACCCCGCGCGAATCGACCAAGCTCGACTACGAGATCGAGCTCGGCATCGTCATCGGCAAGCGCGCGCGCTACCTCACCCAGGAGAACGCCAGACAGGCGATCGCCGGCTACTTCCTGGCCAACGACGTCTCCGAGCGCGGCTTCCAGCTCGAGCGCTCCGGCGGCCAGTGGGACAAGGGCAAGGGCTGCGAGACCTTCGGGCCGATCGGCCCCTGGTTCGTCACCAGGGACGAGATCAAGGACCCGCAGAACCTCGACATGTGGCTCGACGTCAACGGCGAGCGCCGCCAGACCGGCAACACCAGGACGATGATCTTCGGCGCCGAGCACATCGTCTGGTACTGCTCGCAGTTCTTCGTCATGGAGCCGGGCGACATCATCATCACCGGCACGCCGCCGGGGGTGGCGATGGGCATCAAGCCGGAGCCGAAGTGGCTTCACCCCGGCGACGTGGTCACCCTCGGCATCGAGGGCCTCGGCGAGCAGAAGCAGAAGATCCTCGCGCCGCGCAAGTGAGCGGCCGCAGGCCTGTCATCGTCCGCTCTCGCGGACGATGGCAGTCGCACCAAACGCAAAAAAAGCCCCGCAACGCGCGGGGCTTTTAAGTTTTCACCTGAAGACATCCCAAGACGCCCGGAGACGTCCGAAGACATCGGCGCAGCCTATAGCACGGCGCGCCCTGCCGGCGTGTTGCCGCAACCGCTACACTTCAAATCAAATGCCGCCCGCGCCGGCCGCTTATCGTCAACACCTTGGCGCCTACACTGGCGCCCGTATGGCATGCGGTCTTGGGAGGGAGCCGCAAGCGCGATAGGAGCGTTGCACCAGTGATTGGCTATGGGGTCAATTTCGGGAGCAATTCCACGTTCGGCGGCTTCGGGTTGACGGGGCTTTCCGGCGGGCTCTCTTCTGTTGCGTCCGGCGCCGACAGCGCCGCGGGCCGCCTCGCCGCCGGCTCCGCCCTCACCTCCCTCGACACAAGCCGCAGCAGCGTTGCCGAAATCAAGGCGGCGCTCGGCCAGCTGCGCGACGCGCTTTCCGCCGCGCGCGACAACGCCGACGCCGTGCCCGGCAGCACCACGCTCAAAGCCGTCACCACCGAGATCACGCACTACATCGACAAGCCGACCTACGTGACCGTCAACGGCAAGCCGGTGCAGAACGGCACCGTGACGGTGGCCGACGGCACGCGAAAGTTCGTCTCCGCCTACGAACGCGTCACCCGCGGACGCACCGACATCGGCAAGGCGCTTAAAGTGTTGCTGAACGCGACCGTGAACGTGGGCTCCGCGCCTGGGCTTGCCAACGTCAACACCTTCGGCTCGCAGATCGGCGCCTTTCTCAAGAACACCGACGTGAAAACCGCCTTGACGCGGCCCGACAAGGCCTCGCTCGACAGCGCGCTTGCCCAGGTCAACGGCTTGCTGGCGAGCGCCGAGGGCCTTGGCTTTGCCGTGAACCAGAGCGCGAAGGCGGCGGCGCAGGTGAACCTCGGCGGGCTCCTGCTCAGCGCCGACGCCAGCACGATAACGGGTTCGAGTTCATCGACGGGGACGACGGACACCAGCAGCACGAGCGCCACCAGCGCGTATCAGACGACGTCGACGTCAACGTCGACGACGAGCACGTCGAGCGGTTCGACTGTTTCGACGATAGCGTAGGACAAACACACCATCGCCCGCGCCTGTGGCATTTGCGCACAGCCAACCAGTGGCTGCATCGCGCCGGCCCAGCTTTGCTTACGATGACACGAACGGGCGACGGTCGCGGGGGCGACGGATGCTCGCGGCCTTTTTGGGGCCGCCGGGGTTTGCACGCCGGCACCTTTACGGGTGCCGGTGCGGTCTGTCGTTTCCCTTCGTACCGCGCACCGGATCGCCGGTGCGGCGGCCTTTGCGCACCGCACACGCAAAAACGGGGGGACCGCACACATGCCCAGCAAAGTCGCCGTCATTCAGAAGCCGCCGGTGCTGCTCGACCGCGCCGCCACCATCGCCCAGGCGCTCGCCGACATCGACGAGGCGGCGGCGCAAGGCGCGTCGCTGATGGTGTTTCCGGAAGCCTATATCCCCGGCTACCCGACCTGGATCTGGCGGCTGCGACCCGGCGGCGACGGCGCGCTGACCGGCGAGATCCATGCCCGGCTGCGCGCCAACGCTGTTGACCTCGCGCGCGGCGACCTGCAGCCGCTGCAGGACGCCGCCGCCAAGCACGGCGTCACGCTGGTCGTCGGCATCGACGAGCTCGACAGCGAATTCAGCGGCACCACGCTCTACAACACCGTCGTGGTGATCGGCCCCGACGGCAAACTGCTCAACCGTCACCGCAAGCTGATGCCGACCAACCCAGAACGCATGGTGTGGGGCATGGGCGACGCCTCGGGCCTGCGCGTGGTCGATACGCCGGTGGGCCGGCTCGGTTCGCTGATCTGCTGGGAAAGCTACATGCCGCTGGCGCGTTACGCGCTCTACGCCCAGGACATCGACATCTACGTGGCGCCGACCTGGGACACCGGCGAAAGCTGGCTCGCCACCATGCGCCACATCGCCAAGGAAGCAGGCTGCTGGGTGATCGGTACCGCCACCGCCATGCAGGGCAGCGACATTCCCGCCGACTTCCCCGAACGCGACACGCTGTACAAGCCCGACGAGTGGATCAACGACGGCGACGCCGTCGTGGTCAAACCGATGGGCGCCATCGCCGCCGGCCCGCTGCATCGCGAGAAGGGCATTCTCTATGCCGAGATCGACGTTGAGGCGGCGCGCCGCGCGCGGCGCTCGATCGACGTCTGCGGGCATTATTCGCGGCCCGACGTGTTCACCTTCGCGGTCGACCGCAAGCCGCGCGATCCGGTGGTGTTTTCGGATTGAAGGCAGGCGCCGGGGGCTAAGGAGAACCGCGCCCAGGCTATCGCGGCGGCTGCGATCCGTCGCGCCAGTCGTAAGGCAGGCCGAAGGCTTTGACCAAGCCGACGTCCCCTGTTTGCGTAATTCTGAGCGCGCGGGTCTCCGGCCTGCGCACGAGCCATTTGAGGTCGAGCAGCTTGTTCAGAAGGCCGGCACCGAAATTGCCGGCGAGATGCGGGCGCCGCTCGCTCCAGTCGAGGCAGGTCCGACAAAGGGGCCGCTTCGCGCCCTTCATCGATTCCAGATCGACGCCAAAGTCGCAGAAGAAACGCCAACCGTCGTCGGTGATCAGCGCCGCGCCATCCGAGAGCACGACGTAGCCACGCGTGCGCAAGGCATCCGCCAGAGACAAGGCGAGGCGGCCGGCCAAATGGTCGTAGCAGGTGCGCGCGGTGCGCAGCGCCTGATCGCGCGGACCGGGCGGACGATGGCGTTTCGGCCCAGCCGCCGCGACCGCCATCAGGGCGTGGAGAGCGTCGGCAATCTCCGCTGAAGAAAGGCGGTAATAGCGGTGCCGGCCCTGCTTCTCAACGGCGATCAGCCGCGCGTCCGCCAGCTTGGCCAGGTGGCCGCTGGTGGTCTGCGCGGTCACCCCGGCATGACGCGCCAGTTCCCCCGCGGTCAGCGCCTGCCCGCCCATCAAAGCCGACAGCATGTTGGCGCGGGCGGCATCGCCGAACAGCGCCGCGACCTCCGCAATCGTGTTTCCGGACGGGACGTTGGACATTCGGGAAGGTCTATCAGCCGGGAGGGCCGTCGTCAGCGGAAATTGGTTCGGCCCTCGCCGAAATATCCCGGCGTCAAAAGCGGGTATCGGGTGCCGCCCCAACACAAGAATGGATTTTCAGACAATGCTCGCTTCCGCCCCAGACGCCGCTATCCAGGACCATCTGACCATTTCGCCATCCGTGCTTTACTTCGGCACGCCGGTCGCCCTCATCGTGACCCGCAACCCGGATGGGACCGCCAACATAACCCCCATGTCGTCGGCGTGGGCGCTGGGTTCGTCCGTCGTGCTCGGCCTCCTTGCGGACGGCCAGGGCGCAGGCAATTTCCGCCGCCGTGGAGAATGCACGCTCAATTTTCCGTCGGCCGAGCTTTGGCCCCGCGTGGAGAGGATTGCCCGATCGACGGGTTGCGATCCCGTGCCGGCTTACAAGGCCGAGATCGGCTACACGCACGTTGCCGACAAGTTCACCCTCGGTGGCTTCACCGAGCAACCTTCCGACCTGGTTGACGCCCCCCGCATTCTGGAATGCCCGCTACAATTCGAGGCCAAGGTCAACGCGTTTCACGAAGACGAGGACCGGCAGGACGGAGCGACACGCATGCGGCGTCTGATCATCGAGGTCGAGGTCGTTCGTGTGCACGCACACCGCGACATTGTCATTCCCGGAACCGATCATATCGACACCGGGCGATGGAATCCGCTCTTCTATATATTCCGTCACTATTTTGGAAATGCCGCTTTGCTTGGAAAGACGTTCAAAGCGGAGGTCTGATCACGTTGCAACGGCAAAGCCGATGGCCGCACGGGCACCTGGGAACGGCTAGACCCGTCCCCCACCCCTGCCCGCCGCCCGCGTGCGCCTGCGTCTGGCACCCTCTCCCCGCAAGCGGGGAGAGGGAAAGAGAGGCCGCCACGCTGCACCGCACCCGGTTCCCTACCGTTAATTAACAAATGCCGCGCCGGGGCCCGTGGTAATCTTGGCCCACAGGGCGACGTTCTGTCTTCAAGGGCAAGGAAACGTCGATGAAACTCCCATCATATCTCCAAGGCGAACAGCTCAAGACGCACGTTATCGCGCTCCTCCTCGGCGCGGTGGCGGCGATGACGATCGGCTTCGGCTGGGGCGGCTGGATGCTCGGCAGCACGGCGCAGAAGATGGCGAACGACAAGGTCAACGCCGCGGTGGTGACGCTCTACACGCCCCAATGCGTCAGGCATTTCGAGGCGCAGAGCAACATGCCGGCGCATTGGGCCGCGCTGAAGAAGGCCAACGCCAATTATGACCAGCAGGACTTCATCGAAAAAGCCGGCTTCGCCACGCCGCCAACCGCCAAGACGCCGAACGACGACGTCGCCGACGCCTGCGCCAACAAGCTGACCGCCGCGCTCAAGAAACTGCCGGCGAAGGATGTCGCGAAGCTCACGAAGAGCTGAGCGCCGGACGCGACGGGCATAGCGCCGGCTCAAACGGAAAGGGCCTTCCCCGCATTCGCGGGGAGGAGCGGAAGAGGCTTGTGCCCGCCGCCCGCTTTGCGCGGGCGTCGGCCACGCTCTCCCCGCAAGCGGGGCGAGGCCATCGAGCGCGCGGCATGACCCCGCGCCCTACCGCCACCCCCTCGGCGCCGTCCCGTCCCAATCGATGCTCCTGATCCTTGGCCCCTCCCATCCGCGCACGTCAGCGCCGTCACCGCCCACACCAGCGCATCGAGCCGGTCGGGCGAGGCGCCGGTCGAGAGCCCGCCGAGGCCGAAGTCGCACATCTCGTCTTCGAGCGCGGCCAAGGGCGGGTCGACGTGCTTGACCTTGCCTTGCGCGTAGAGCGCCGCCACCGGCTCGGCGCGCAGGTACTTGCCGCGCGTGGCGCGCACCTCGCGCACCGGCACGCTGCGGTCCACCTGGCGCAGCACCGCGCTCACCATGTCGCCGCCCTGGTTGACCTCGGCGATGAGCGCGTCGGCCTTGAGCCTGCGATAAAGCGCGATCGCCACTTGCGCCCAGCCGTCGGGCGCAAGGCCGCCGCGGCTGTCGTCCGCCAGCACGTAGACGATGCCTTCTTCGCTCAGCCCCGCCGCCACGATGCCGCAGAGGTCGGCGCCATCACGGGCCGAGGCCGGCGGGTCGATGCCGATGACGATGCGCATCAGCGGCGGCGCTTCTTGCACGCGCGCGGCCTCGATCATGGCCCGCGTCCACAGCGCGTCGGCGCGGTCCTCGATGATGTCGCCGTCGATCTCCTGGCGCCCCAGCCGCGTGCCGGCATAGCGCGCCAGCACCTCGTCGAGAAACGTCGGCGAGAGGAACGCGGCGTTGGCCTGCGTGGCTGCGCGCGTCACCGCCGTGCGCGCGTCGGTGATGAGGCGCTTGATGAGCGGGATCGGCCGCGGCGTGGTGGTGACGAGCTGGCGCGGGCGGGCGCCCAGGCGCAGGCCGAACTGCAGCATGTCGAAGGTGGCGTCGGCGTGGTGCCACTTGGCGAGCTCGTCGCACCAGGCGGCGTCGAACTGCGGCCCGCGCAACTGCTCGGGGTCCTCCGCCGAAAAGCAAAGCCCCACCGCGCCGCTCGGCCATTCCAGCCGCCGGCGCGAGGGCGTCCAGGCCGGCCGCTCGCCGGGCGGCGATGAGCGCAGCAGGCCGGCCGGCCCTTCGATCATGACCTCGCGGGCGTCGTGCTCGGTCTCGCCGACCAGCGCGATGTGCATGTGGACCTGCTCGGCGTAAGGCCCCTCGCCTTTCACCAGCGCGCGCACCCATTCGGCGCCGAGCCGCGTCTTGCCGGCGCCGCGCCCGGCCAGCACCAGCCAGGTCGTCCAGGGGCCGCCGCTCAAGGCGCAGGCCGGCGGCTCCTGGTGCGCGTGCGCCAGCGCGATGAAGTCGCGCTCAAGCGCCGTCAGCTCGCTTGGGCTCAACGCCAGCAGGACGTCCCTCGTCCGGCCGGCTGGCAAAGAAAGCCTCAATGCGGCGCGCAAGCGCCTCACGGCGGGCATCGATATCGGTGGGGAGGTCGTCGCTGTCGTCATGGTGTTGATCCGCAAGGCCGCAGCGCATGCGCTGCAGTTTGTTCAGGGTCTCGGTGAGGCTGGCGAGGGTCTGCGCGGTGGCGATGGCGTCGCGCGGGCGCTGCGGGGTGTTCTTCATCTCGGCGCGCATGGCTTCGACCGCGGCAAGCTCGCGCATCACCGCGCGCGAGCAGCCGGTCGAGGATGGCGGCGGTGTCGTCGGGTGAAGCGTCTTGCGGCGAGGCGGTTTGCGACGACACGTCTTGCGCGCGCGGCGCGGCATCGTCCTCCAACGCCCGCGTCTCCATCAGCAGCCGCGCCGCCGGCGACAGATCGCGCGGGCCGCGCGGCGCGCGCGTCCATTGCTGCTCCCGCACCAGGCGCAGGAGCGTGGCCTTGGCAATGTCGATGCTGCGGCTGATGACGTCCAGGCTGTCGCCCGCCTCTTCGTAGCGCAGGCGGATGTGCTCGACGAGCCGCGGCGTGAATTCGATGCGTCGGCTCAGCCGGCGGCCGTCGAGCCGCACGGTCGCCGGGTCCTCGCCTTCGGCGATCTGTTCTTCGACGACGACCGTCTGGGCGCTCTTCTTGGGCGCGCGCGCTTTCATGGCGCGCACCGTCGCACCTTTGGGCGCGCGCATGTCTTCGGGCGCGCGTGACCGCGCGCGCAAAGGCGCGCGTTTGGAATTCGCCATGGCGAAGCTCCATTGCGTTCGTGTGTCGGATTTGGATTGTCGGGGGGATAAGTGTCGGCGGCGGTGTCAGCACGCCAACGATGCCGCAACGCTAGCGAGGCAGCGTCACGCTGTCAAGGATTAATTTCCTTTGGGCGCGAAGGCCTTCTCCCACCCTTCCCCGCAAGCACCGAAAGGGAAAGACGGAGCGGGAAAGCAAGAGGCCAAACAAAAACCCCCGGACCGTTGCCGGTCCGGGGGTGCGGGGCATTGCGTTCTGCGACAGTGGCGGCTTACACGCGTTTGGCCCAGGCGGTGCGGCAAACGCGGCGCGCACCCTCCCCTGGACGGGGAGGCTCGATCCGAGCGAAGCGAGGATCGGGGTGGGGTGACGCGCATAGCCCCGAACGATGAACTGCACGGCCACGACGGCCCTGGCGCGCATTGCCGACCTGCCGCACGCCTCGTTCGACCGCCGGACGTGACCGAGGGCGGACGTGCAGTACCTGTCGTTACTAGCGCGCACGCGGACACGTTAAGATTGATCGTTATCGTTTATTTGGCCTTTCGATTGGCGATCCTCAAACGGGATGAGATCAACGCCTCGTTAATGTCGGCTGGGACGTACCAGCCGAGCACCGGGGGCGGTGCGGTCCGGCAAGCGAAGCCGGTCCGATTGATACGGATAGGTCGTTCGGTTTGGAGTCTTCCCTGCTGACCGGGTTTGCACCGGAGCGGGGTAAGGTCATGTCTATTGGGTTTTGTGCGGGGCGCCGATTTGGCGCCAGGTCGCGGCGCGTTGCGGTGCTGCTGGCTTCGGTATCGGCCGCAGCATTGGTGTACAACGCGCCGGCGCGCGCCACAGACTTTCCGGTCACCGATGCGGCCTCGCTTGCGTCTGCGATCGGCAGCGCTGTGAGCGGCGACACCATCACGCTGCAGAACGACGTCTCGCTCGGCACGACGCTGCTGCCGCCGGTCGCGGCCGATGTCACCATCGACGGGCAGAACCACGCCATCGATGCGCAAGGCAAGAACCGCATCTTCTTTCTCAACAGCTCGGCGACCATCGAGAATGTCACGCTGAAGAACGGCGCGGCCACCGGCGGCGCCGGCGGTGCGGGCGGCGGTGGCGGCATGGGCGCCGGCGGTGCGATTTTCGTCAACACCGGCACCGCCACCATCAGCAACGTCACCTTCTCGGGCGACAGCGCCACCGGCGGCGCGGCGGCGCTGGCGGAATCTACGGCGGCGGCGGCGGTGGTGGCTCGGCGGCGGCGGCGGCGAGCCCGGCGGCGACGGGGTGCGTGCTGGCGGCGGTGGTGGCTACAGCGGCGGCGGCGGCGGCGGCGGCGGTGGTCCTTCAGCGGCGGCGGCGGCGGTACCGGGCCGGGCGGCGCCGGAGGCAGTGGTGGCGGTAGCAGGGACCGTCGGGTCTCCTGGAATTAATGGCGGGGCAGGAGGTACGGGTGGCGGTGTTAATAGCGGGGGCGGCGGGGGCGGCGGCCGCGGTGGTGGTGCGGGCGGCGACGCGTCGATGGCTCCGACGGCGGTGGTGGCGGCGGTGGCGGTCTCGCTACCGGTTCCGGCGGGGCTGGTGGATCCGGCTCCGCCCGGCGGGAATGCGACCAGCGTCGGAGGCGGTGGCGGAGGCGCCGCTGATGGAACGGTAGGCGGTGGTAGCGGCAGCGACTTCGGCGGCGGCGGTGGCGGGGGATTCAGTGCCGGTCCTGGCGGTGCTGGCGGATTCGGCGGCGGCGGCGGCGGCGGGGCCTATGACCAACTCGGGGGGCGGTGGTTCTGGCGCTCTTGGCGGCTACGGTGGCGGCGGTGGCGGTGGTGGGGCTGGAACTGCGTACGGCGGAACGGCCGGCAGCGGCGGCGTCGGCGCCGGGGCGGGACAGAATGGCACGACCGCGGGCG
Organism: uncultured Pseudomonadota bacterium; assembly: GCA_963822085.1. Taxonomy (GTDB): domain Bacteria; phylum Pseudomonadota; class Alphaproteobacteria; order Rhizobiales; family Xanthobacteraceae; genus Pseudolabrys. The sequence goes on along the minus strand of CAWGGL010000024.1, from coordinate 12,075 downwards.
GGGGCGGCAACACCGGCGAAGGTGGCGGCGGCGCGGCATTCGGCGGCGCGGTGTTCGTGCGCCAGGGCGCCACACTTAAGATAGGTGACGGCTCGTTCGACGGCAGCAACGGCGTGACCGCCGGCACCGGCGCCAACAATGGCGCGGCGGCGGGATCGGGCCTGTTCCTGATGAGCGGCACGACCACCACCTTCGACCCGATCGGGACACTGACTATCGCCGGCACCATCGCCGACGACAGCGCGGCGAGCCTGCCGTCCGGCAACGGCTACACCGCCGGCAGCGGTGCCGGTGCCGCCATCGACAAGACGGGCACCGGGACGCTGGCGCTCTCCGGGGCCAACACGTACTCGGGCGGCACAGCGCTCAATGGCGGCACGCTCAAAATTTCGAACGGCAGTGCGCTCGGCACCGGCAATGTCGCCCTGAACGGCGGCACCACGGGCGTCATCGTCGATCTCGACGGCAACATGTCTGTCGCCAATAACTTTGTCGTCTCCGGCGATCCAACCTACAACGTCCTCACCAACGACACGACCACCATATCGGGGCAGATCGGCGGGCTCGGCGATGTCGTCGTCAACAACGGCGGCGCCGGCTATTTGGGTACGCTGACGCTTACCGGCGCCAACACGTACTCGGGCGGCACCACTTTGGACGGCGGCGCGCTCATCGTCTCGAATAGCAGTGCGCTCGGCACCGGCGCTGTCACCCTGAACGGTGGCACGGCAGGCGTTACGGTCTATTTCAACAAAAATATGACGGTCGCCAACGATTTCACCGTCTCGGGCGACCCGACCTTCAACGTTCTCACCGGCGACACAACCACCATATCCGGGCAGATCAGCGGCAGCGGCGACGTCGTCGTCAACAACGGCGGCGTCTTCACCACCGGCACGCTCGTGCTCTCGAACGCGAGCAACGACTACACGGGCCCGACCGCGGTCGATGCCGGCACCCTTAAGGCCGGTGCGGCGAACGTCTTTGGCAGCAATTCCGCCATGACCGTCGCCTCGGGCGCCGCGCTCGATCTCGGCGGCTTCAATGAATCGATCGGCTCGCTCGCCGGCGCCGGCACGGTCGCGTCGGGCGTCGCCGGATCCGCCACGCTGACGACCGGCGGCGACAACAGCTCCACCACGTTCTCAGGCGCGATCCAGAATGGCTTCGGCACCGTGGCGCTGACCAAGACCGGCAGCGGCAGCTTCACGCTTTCCGGCACCGACGCCTATACCGGCGCCACCACGATCGACGGCGGCACGCTGAACGTGAACGGCTCGATCGCGTCGTCGAGCGGCGTCATCGTGAACAGCGGCGGCACCCTCGGCGGCACCGGCATCGTGCCGACGACGACGGTCAATAGCGGCGGCACGCTGGCGCCGGGCAATTCCATCGGCACGCTGACCGTCGCAGGCGATCTCAACCTGAACAGCGGCAGCACCTACGCGGTGCAGGTCTCGCCGAGCCAGGCCGACAAAACCGTGGTGACCGGCACCGCCAATCTCGCCGGCACCGTCAACGCGGCCTTCAATTCCGGCACCTATCTGAGCAAGAGCTACACCATCCTGCACGCCGACACCGGGCTGAACGGCACCTTCTCCACGCTCACCAACACCGGCCTGCCCGCGGGCTTCAGCGACAGCGTTTCGTATGACACCGTCAACAACAACGTGCTGCTGACGCTGACCGCGCAACTCGGCGCGAGCGGCGCGAGCGGCAATAACTTCACCGGCAACGAGCAGAGCGTGTCGGACGCGCTCAACAGCTATTTCAACAATGGCGGCACGTTGCCGCCTGGCTTCGTCACATTGTTCGGGCTGACCGGCGATGCTCTCGCATCGGGCCTCGACCAAGTCTCGGGCGAGAGCGGCGGCGACGTAACGCAGGCCGGCTTCGATGCCGCCAATCAGTTCATGCAGGCGTTGTTCGGCTCGTTCGGCGGCGGCGACAAGTTCGGCGGCAGCGAGACAGCCTCTGCCCAGGGCGATTCCGCGCTTGCTTACGCCAGCCCCGGTACCCGCACGTCGGCGAAAGCCGCAGAGGCCTATGCCGCGGTGACGCCGGGCGACCTTGGCGGCGCGCGCGATCCGGCGCGTTGGGGCGTGTGGGCTTCCGGCTACGGCGGCACCAGCAGTGTGTCCGGCGACGCGACCGTTGGTTCGCACGACACCACGAGCAGCGTCTATGGCACTGCGGTAGGCGCCACCTATCGGCCGGATCCGGACACGACCTTGGGCTTCGCGCTCGGCGGCGCCGGTTTCAACTTCGACGTAACGCAGAGCCTTGGCAGCGGAAGCGCCCAGGTATTGCAGACGGGCCTCTATGGGCGGCACTGGTTCGGCAATGCCTACCTCGCCGGCGCCGCCGCCTTCGGCTGGCAGCGGGTGCAGACCAAGCGTACCGTGACGATCGCCGGCACCGATAATCTGGAGGCGAATTTCGATGCCTACACTTGGTCGGCCCGTCTCGAAGGCGGCTACCGTTTCGCCATGCCTTGCCTCGCGGTGACGCCTTACGCCGCCCTGCAGCCGACCAGCGTCCATCTGCCGAATTACAGCGAAAGCGCCACCTCCGGCAGCAATCAGTTCGCGCTTTCCTATTCCTCGCAGACCGTCACCAATTGGCGTACGGAGCTGGGCGTCGGGCTCAGTCGTTCTTTCGCGACGAGCAGCGGCACGCTCAGTCTGAACGGCCGCGTCGCCTGGGCGCATGACAGCAACACCAGCCGCGCCGTTACGTCGTCTTTTCAGGCGCTGCCGGGCACCAGCTTCACGGTCAATGGCGCGCAGCCGGCCGCGAATTCCGTGCTGACGTCGGCCGGGGTCAAGCTGCGCTTCGCCAGCAACTGGAGCGTCGGCGCCCGCTTCGACGGCGAGTTCTCGGGCACTACCGCGAGTTACGCCGGCACCGGCACGCTGAGCTATACATGGTGATCGGCCAAGGGCATGTCGGCTGATGCCCAACACGCCCGTGACGTCGGATCGCGGTCATGTTCGCTTGCGACAAACGATCGCACCTGTGGCGCAGGCCGCCGTGCGACGTCATTGCAGCCGAACCGTCGGGCAGTGATGGGAAATCACGGCAACACCCGCCACCCTGGATTCCGGCTCACGTGCGTAAACGCGCGCGCCCCGGAATGACGGGTCGAAGCTTGGCCCCCGCCCCTCCCCCTCCAGTCGGCGGTGAAGCACGAGGCGAAGGTCACCAAGGGCTGAGCGCAAAAAAACCCCGGACCGTTGCCGGTCCGGGGGTGCGGGGCATCGCGTTCTGCAACACTGGCGGCTTACACCCGTTTAGCCCAGACGGTGCGGCAAACGCGGCGCGCACCCTCCCCTGGACGGGGAGGATCGATCCGAGCGAAGCGAGGATCGTGGCGGAGTGACGCGCATAGCCCCGAACGGTGAACTGCACGGCCACGGCGGCTCTGGCGCGCATTGCCGACCTGCCTCACGCCTCGTTCGACCGCGGGATGTGACCCGTCGCGGCCAGCTTATTCATATACGGTATGTTCGTACGCGTGCTTTCAAATCGTTCCAGATCAAACGCGATAATGCCAACACATGTAGCGCGAAGATCGCCAGTTCTTGGAAGTGTTCAATTTTGAACATAAGGCGCCCGGCAAATCGGGACCCACAATTTTAGCAAACGACTTTTAGTACCACCGTCGGCGTGCATTAGGCCGATAAGCTGCCACAGCTATGCGATCGGCGCTTGCGTCTGAGTTTGGTAGCAAAATGTATCCGGTTTCGGCAGTGCTCGCACTTAAGCGCGGTAGGAGGAACAGGTGCGTCGTGCATGTGCAAGCATTTGCGCGAGCGCTTAGGTCCGCACCAAATCGATTTCACCGTGACCAACAATGTTCTCCGCCATGACCGGTGGCCGGGTTCAACGGCGATCGTCGAAGTCCGTCATCAAGAGGTGTCGTGCGAAGTTTTTGATCTGTACTGCGCTCGCTAATTTTGCGGTCACGGCCTTTTTCGTAACGGCAGCTCATTCTTCCGTCGGTTTCCGCGTTTGCGGATGGCGGCGCCGGGGGTGCCGGTGGAGGTGGGATCGCTGCCGGTGCCGGCGGCACCGGCGCAGGCGGAACGGGCGGTACTGGAAGCGCGGGCACTGGCATTAACGGCGGTGGTGGTGGCGGCGGCGGCGCCAGCGATGGCGCCGGCGGCGCTGGCGGAGACGGCGGTGGCGGAGCGGGCGGCGGCGGTGGTGCGGCCGGCGCCGTCGGTACAGCGGGCACGGTTGGTGCAGTCAACCTTGGCGGCGGCGGTGGTGGCGGAGGCGGCGGTGGCACCAGTGGGGGCAGCGCAGCAAGTCTTCCCGGTGGAGCGCTGACTGGCGTTGTCGGTGGTGCCGGTGGCGCTGGTGGCGCTTCGTCTGGCGTTGGCAATGGCGGCGGTGGCGGCGGCGGAGGCTCCGGCGGCTCCGGCGCCACCGTGACAGGTGCAACGGTCAACACGAACTCCGCTGCCATTGCCGGTGGTACGGGCGGCGCCGGCGGTGCAGGCGGCGCGGCCGCCGCCGGCGGCACTGGTGGGGATGGCGGCGCCGGCGGCGACGGCGGTACCGGTGTCATTTTCTCCACGTCCGGTGCCTCTCTCACCAACAGCGGCGCAGGCAACATTCAGGGAGGCGCAGGCGGCGCGGCTGGGGCGGGTGGCGCTGGCGGCACGGTCGGCATCGCCGGTTCTGGCGGCGCCGGTGGAGTGGGCGTCGTCGGGAGCGGACTCACGATCATCAACAGCGCCACGATTGCGGGCGGCCTCGCCAGCGATACGGTCACGCGGGCCAACGCGATTACGTTCACGGGCGGTGTCAACAGTTTGACGATCCAAAGTGGCTTTTCGATTTTAGGCAACGTTGTCGCGGTCAGTCGGTGGCACCGACACATTCGCACTCGGCGGCGCGACCAATAGCGCGTTCAATACCACGCTGATCGGCACTCAGTACCTAAACTTCACGGTTTTCAATAAGACCGGTGTGAGCGAATGGACGCTCACAGGGACGCCGGGCCAGACCACGCCGTGGGTAATCTCGGCTGGGACATTGAAGGCGGGCGCCGCCACGAATGTCTTCGGATCCACCAGCGCGATTTCAGTCAACACGCCTGGAATTCTCGATCTTGCCGGCAACAGCCAACAAATCGGCTCGCTCGCCGGCAGTGGCACTGTCACTAACAGTGTTGCCGCGAGCGCCACCCTGACCACGGGCGGCGCCACCAGTACGATGTTCACTGGTGTAATTGAAGACGGGACCGGCCAGACGGCCCTGACCAAAGAAGGCGCCGGCACGCAGACACTGACTGGCATCAACACCTATACTGGTGCGACGACCATCAATGGCGGCACGCTGGCGCTGACCGGTGGCGGCAGCATCGCCGGTTCAAGCGGCGTCAACGTCGCCAACGCGACCGGCGCTTTCGACATCTCCGGCACCACCACCGGCGCCAGCATCACGACCTTGTCGGGTGTCGCCAGCAGCAGCGTAGTGCTTGGCGGTAAGACGCTCACGCTGTCGAATGCGTCAACCACCTACAACGGCGTCATTAGCGGAACCAATGGCGCGCTGACGCTCTCAGCCGGCACCCAGACGCTGACCGGCATCAATACCTATACCGGCGCGACGACAATCAACGGCGGCACGCTGGCGCTGACCGGTGGCGGCAGTATCGCCGGTTCAAGCGGCGTCAATGTCGCCAATGCTGCCGGCATTTTCGACATCTCCGGCACTTCCACTGGGGCCAGTATCACCACCTTGTCAGGTGTCGCCAGTAGCAGTGTGGTGCTCGGTGCCAAGACGCTGACGCTGTCGAATGCGTCAACCACCTACGACGGCGTCATCAGCGGCATCAGTGGAGCACTGGCGCTCTCGGCCGGCGCGCTGACTTTAACCGGCACCAACACCTATAGCGGCGGCACCACCATCACTGCCGGCACGCTCACCGTTGGCAACGACAACGCGCTCGGCACGGGCGACGTGACCATGGCGGCAGGGACCACGTTAGCTTTCTCCGGCAATCACACGATCAGCAACAATTTCGGGCTGACTGGCGACCCGACTTTTTTCGTCGATACCGGCAATACCGACACTATTTCCGGCCTGATCTCCGACACCTCTCCCGGACCCAATGCCGGCGTGGTGGAGAAGACCGGCGCCGGCACTCTGATCCTTTCCGGTTCCAACACCTATAGCGGCGGCACCATCGTGAACGTCGGCACGTTGGCCGCCGGCTCGACCACGGCTTTCGGCACTGGCCGAGTGAGCGTGGCGACAGGCGCCACGCTCGATATCAACGGCAACAATGTCTCCATAGGCTCACTGTCGGATGTGTCCGGCGCGGGCGGCACGGTCACGAACGGCGACAGCGTTGGTGCCACGTTGACCGTTGGCAGCGACAACACCTCTACGACCTTCTCGGGCGTGATCGAAGACGGCACGCATACGACCGCACTCACCAAGACCGGAACCGGCACGCTGACGTTGGCCGGCGCCAATACCTATACCGGTATTACCACGATCGGCGGTGGCACCCTGGAAGTGTCTGGCTCAATAGCGCCCTCGTCCTTGACCACGGTCAATAGCGGCGTTCTGTCCGGCACCGGAACGGTTGGCAATACCGTCGTTGCAAGCGGCGGCACCTTTCAGCCGGGTTCCGCCACCCCGGGCTCGTCAATGACGGTGACCGGCACCCTCGGTTTCGCATCGGGAAGCTTCTATACAGTCAACCTCAACTCAACCACGTCCTCGCTCGCCAATGTATCCGGCGCGGCAACGCTTGGCGGCGCAACCGTCAACGCGACTTATGCCGCTGGCACCTATGTCGCCAAGCAATACACAATTCTCAATGCCGGGAGCGTGAGTGGCACGTTCGGCTCGATTGTTAACACCAATCTGCCAGCCGATTTTACCGCCAGCCTGGGGTACGACGCCACACGTGCTTACCTGACTCTCAGTCTTAACTTCACGCCCCCTTCGGGTAGCGGCTTTAACGTCAACCAGCAGAACGTCGCGAATGCGGTCACCAATTCCTTCAACACCAATGGCAGTATCCCAATCGCTTTTGGCGCACTGACGCCTGATGGGCTGACACAGATCTCGGGCGAGGTCGGCGCCAGCTTTCCGCGGGTCGCCTTTCAGGCCGGCACTGCGTTCCTCAATGTGATGCTCAATGCTTCATTCGACGCGCGCTTTGCTGCCGGCAACTTCGGTCCGATTGCCTTTGCCGACGAGAAGCGTCCAACAGCGACGAGTGCATTCGCTGCGTTCGATCGTAAGCAATCGGCGCCAACAGAGGCTCGCTATGGTGTCTGGGGATCGGCATTTGGCGGCAGCGGCAGTATAAGTGGCGACGGTGCGACCGGATCGCACAGCACCTCCAGCCAAACTTACGCCTTCGCCAGCGGCCTCGATTATCACGTAACACCGGACACGCTTGTCGGGTTTGCACTTGCCGGCGGCGGCACCCATTGGAGCCTCGACCAAGCGTTGGGGAGCGGACGCTCCGACATGTTCCAGGCCGGGGTGTATGGCAGGACCCGCTGGGGAGCAGCCTATCTCGCCGGCGCTCTCGCTTATTCCTTCCATGATGTGACCACTGACCGAACCGTAACGGTCTCGGGTAGCGACGTGCTGGAGGGAAACTTCCAGGCCAACGTTTTCAGTGGGCGCTTGGAAGGCGGCTATCGCTATGCGACGCCTTGGCTAGCCTTCACGCCCTACGGGGCGGTGCAAGTGCAATCCGTCGCACTGCCAGCCTACGGTGAAAGCGCAACATCCGGGTCATCGCAATTCGCCTTGAACTATGCCTCCTCGAGCGAGACGACGACGCGCACCGAATTGGGGGTGCGGTTCGACAGCAGCTATCTGCTCGCTCGAGGCGAGACCCTCACTTTGTATTCGCGCGCGGCTTGGGTGCATGACTTCGGCAACAGCACGCGTGCGAGTGCCACCTTCCAAGCGCTGCCGGGCTCCAATTTCATTGTGAACGGCGCCACACCCGCTGCGGATGGCGCGATCGTGACCGCCGGTGCGGAATATAAACTGACGAGCGGCTGGTCGGTGGTCGCCAAATTCGACGGTGAGTTTTCCAGCACCACCTCTATCTATTCCGGCTCCGGGACGATCAGGAAAACCTGGTGAGGCCAGCATCGGCCCTAAACCGAAGTGCCACGCTCTCCGCTATATGTTTGCTTATTAGTGAAGATCGGAGGTCTGCCCGACACGCCGTCGTGTCGGCTTGTGGCCCAACACACCCGTGACGTCGGATCGCGGTCATGTTCGCTTGCGACATGCGACCGCACCTGTGGCGCAGGCCGCCGTGCGACGTCATTGCAGCCGAACCGTCGGGCAGTGATGGGAAATCACGGCAACACCCGCCACCCTGGATTCCGGCTCACGTGCGTAAACGCGCGCGCCCCGGAATGACGGGTCGGAGCTTGGCCCCCGCCCCTCCCCCTCCAGTCGGCGGTGAAGCACGAGGCGAAGGTCACCAAGGGCTGAGCGCAAAAAACCCCGGACCGTTGCCGGTCCGGGGGTGCGGGGCATCGCCTACGGGGACAAGCGATGCCAGGAACAAACGCCGCGCGGCTTGGGGGATGGGGGGTGCGCGCAGCGGCGTTCGCGCGTGCCGCTTACTTCTGCTCTTCGCTGTCGGGCTTGGAGTCCTCGTCGGTGCTCTCGCCCGTGGTGCCGCTCTGCTCGTCCTGGCTCGGGGCGGCCTCAGGCGCGGCGGACTTGTCCTCGTCCATCTTCTCCTTGGTGGCGTCGTCCTGCTGGACCTGCGCCAGGATCATGCCGCGATCGCGGCTCGGCGTGGCTTCAGGCTTGGCAGGCTTGTCCTCGTCCACCTTCTCCTTATCGGCGTCGTCCTGCGACTGCGCCAGCGGGCCGATCGCCTTCGACGGCAGCGCTTCGGACTTGTCCTTGCTCTCCTCGCCGGTGGTGGCGCTCTTATCTTCGTCCGACTGGGTCTGCGCGAGCAGCACACCGCGCATGGTGGCCGCCTGGGTGGCAGCCGCCGGGTTCTTCAGGGCCGCGCTGTGATCGTGCGAACTGCACGCCATCGCCGCCCCGCCGGTGCCGATGACCAGCGCCGACACCGCAACACCGTAGAACAACCGTTTCATTTGACTCTCCATGAATGCCGGATCAGCTCCGGTCAACGCACAACATCGGCGCGCTCGGCGTCTTTTGGATGGCGGGCGAATATCGGCGGCGTAAAATCGCGCACGCGCGCAGTAAAGCGGCGCGAAAGACTGTGCCGGTTTCAGGCGGAATTGCGGCGCGGGATGCCGCGGCGTCCTGTTATTACGCGGCGGCGATGTGGTGGTAGAGCCGTTCCTCGGCGCCGGCCAGCGTGACGGCGCGCTCGCAGGCGTCGTGAAACCACAGGCACTCGAACACCGGCGCGTCGTCGCTCGCCACCTGCTCGAGGATGATCCACTCGACGCCGTGCGCGCTGTAGATGTGGGCGCCAACGGCGTGCGCGGCGCGGTCGGCGCCGACGATGCGGATAGCGTTGACGAACTGCTCGCCGCCGCGCTGGTAGTCGCTCACGCGGCTGGCGCGGAAGGTATCGAGGTCGAGCGGAAGATCCTGCATCCTGACCATGGTCGCCCTCACTGCGGTGCGCATCCGGCTCGAAACGCGCGGCGGCCGGAGCGGCTCGTCTTCAGGGTCCGAGGCTAGGAACGACCGGTCAACATTGCGTTGATGTTTAGCTTAATCGTCGCCCGCCCGCCCGGCTTCCCGCCGGTGCGATGAACGCCGGGTTAACCGGCCCTGCCTTGGTTAAAAAAAAGCCCCGGGCCGTTGCAGGTCCGGGGCTTTGCCGTTTCATGGCAGCGTATGGCGCTTAGAAGCGGTAGTTGATACCGGCGCGCACCAGGTTGGCCTTGAAGTCGACCGAGTCGGTGCCCGAGGCGCTGCACGCCGCGCAGTCGAAGCTGCCGAGGTCGGTGTAGAGATACTCGAGCTTGGCGCTCCAGTTCGACATGAAGGCGTATTCCAGGCCGGCGCCGGCGGTCCAGCCGATCTGGGTCTTGGTGGCGTCGCCGAGGTTGGAGGACGCCTTCAGGCTGGCGACGGCGCCGCCGCCGGTGATGTAGGGCAGGAAGTTGTTCCAGCCCGCATAACCGATGCGCCCGCGCGCCGTCCCCATCCACGAGGCTTTGGTCTCACAGGAACCGGGCACGCAGCCGTCGTTGGTATCCTTCATGCCGGAATAGTCGATGTCGCCTTCCAGACCCCAGACCCAGGTACCGGTCTGCAGGTTGTAGCCGACGGTACCGCCGGCGAGGAAGCCCTTCGGGCTCAGGTTGATTGCCGGATCGCTCCAATCCGACTTGCCGAAGCCGTAGCCGGCGTTGAGACCGACGTAGAAGCCGGACCAGTTCGCGTAAGCCGGCTCGGGCGGCACGTAGGCGGGCGCCTTGTAGGGTTGCTGATAGGCTGGCTGGGCCGGCAGATCCGCCGCAAGGACGGCCATGGGAGCAGCAGCCAGGAAGATCGCGGCGACTAAACCGCTTCGGATCAATTTGGTCGTCATTTGGGTCGGCCCTTTTACTGGCATTGAGAGTTTTCAGGCGGGCGATCTCAACTGATCGACCCGAAATCGAGCTTACGCACGGCTACTGGTGTGTCGCCCGGACGCACTGCGCGCGCGTGACGACGACATCTCATCGCCTAGAAATGCCTGAGAAATGTAAAGTTGGGGTTAACCATAGGTGGTAACCATACGAACGGGCCGCGCAAATCTTTCAGTGTCGCTAAAGCGCGACACCGGCTTCGTTCGATCGTTAATGACTGGTGAACGCGAACCTGTGGCACAGAGGCGATTGCTGAACGGCAATGGCCGCGCACGCTGGCCGTCACTGCGACCAGTGGTTAGCCTTGATGCAGCGGCGTGGCGCCGTTGGTTTCGAGCCGCCAGCCACTGCGCCAGCGCTGCCACAACAGCCAAAGGCCGAAGCCCAAGAGCGCCGCCGCCGCAATCGGCCGCACCCATCCGCCCATCAGAAAGAGCGGCAGCGACAACGCCGCACAAAGCGCCGGCGCATACGCAAGCGTCCATTTCCTGCGGCCGCGCACGCGTTGGAACCAGGGATAGATCAGCGAAAACACCGACAGGATGATGAAGAACAGCGACCAATGCCGCGTCACGAAAAGTGTGAGGTCGCTGCTGGTCGCCAACGAGCGCGACAGATTGACCTCCGCCACCGGCCCCAGCACCACGCCAAGGATCATCGGTGTCAGCGGAAAGCCCAGTCGCACCATGACGTAACCGATGGCGCCGAAAATCAGCAGCGTCCACAAATCAAATCCGACGTTGTGGAGTGAAAACACACCAATGGCGCAATAGACAAGAATCACCGCCGCGAGGACGTAAAGCGGCACGCGCATGATCAACACGAACAGTCGCAGCGAAAATGACTGACAGGCGACCATGATGAAGTGCGCGATGAAGAAAGCCACGATGATGGCATAGGCGAGTTGCGGCTGCGTGCTGATGAAAGTGGGACTCGGCGCGATGTCGTGGATGAGCAGCGCGCCCAGCATGACCGCGGTGACGGCGTCACCGGGAATACCCAACGCCATCATGGTGATGAGCGCACCGCCGGCGGTCGCGTTGTTGGCCGATTCCGATGCGATAATGCCATCGGGAATGCCGGTGCCGAATTTTTCCGGAAACTTGGAAGACTTCTTGGCCTGGTCGTAGGCCAAGATGTTCGAGATCGAACTGCCGGCAGCCGGCAGCACGCCGACGAACACGCCGATCAGCGAGGAGCGCAGCCAAATCCCCCAGCGCTCGAAGATCGCCTTGATCGCGCCCACGTGTTCAATCTTGACGCCGGTGGCACCGCGTTCGGCAAGCGCCTGACTCGCCGACTCGGGGTCGCGCACGTCGGACATCAATTGGCTAAACGCGAACAGCCCGACGAGCACGGGCAGGAACGCGAAGCCTTGCTCGAGCGCGTCGATGCCAAAGGTGAAGCGGGCGACGCCATTGACCTGGTCCTCGCCGAAGCTGGCAACTAGAATGCCGAACACGCCGGCGATCAAACCTTTCAACAGATC
>CAWGGL010000023.1:0-97890 GCA_963822085.1 uncultured Pseudomonadota bacterium | reverse complement strand
GTTTTGTCGCGTTTCTGGACGGCGAACCGGTCCCCACCTCGCCTGGAAACGCTCTACAGCTTGAAGCTCTCCAGCGTGCCGGGGTGAAACAGCTCCTCCGGCTTCACCAGCCGTGATGACAGACCCTGGCGATGGTGGTGGTCCAAGAAATTCTCCAGCGTCTTGCGGCTTTCCTCCACGCCATAGGCCCAGAAGTCTTCGCCCATGAGCGCGCGCGCTTCCGCCAGTCGCTCCTCCACGAACGGCAGGGTCACCTTGGTCGCCGAGGTGTCGCTTAGAAGATCGAGCGCCACGCCCTTGGCCTGGTTGAACGCCTTGAACACGGCGCCCGGCAGCCACGGGTGCTGCTCGACGAGCGTGCGGCGCACGCCGACCAGATGCATGATCGGGAAGATGCCGGTGCGCTTGAAATAAACCTGCGCCGCCTTCACCGGGTCCGGAAACAGCCAGCCGACGTTGGGGGTATTCTTCGGCAGCGACGGCGGGCGCGGCGCGATGAAGCCGTCGATGTCGCCGTCGGCGAGCATGCGTGAAATGGTCTTGTCGGCCGGCGCGTTCTCCAGCGTCACGTCCGTCGGCAATTGAATGGGGATCTTCTCCGGCCGGCCGGCGTCCTCGATGCCGCCTCTGATCCAGTGGATGTCCGAGGGCTTTACGCCGTAGTCGTCTTCCAGGATGGCGCGCGCCCACACGTTGGCGGTCAACTGATATTCCGGCAGGCCGACCTTCTTCCCTTTGAGGTCTTCCGGCTTCTTGATGCGGTCGGTGCGCACGCGCCCGGTCAGCTCGGCTGGCTCTTGAGGAAATCCCGGAAGCTGCCCTGCTCGTAGGCCTTCTCGCGCACGAAGCGGAACATGGCGAGAAAGTCGTTGGGCCTCAGATACCCCGGCGCGCGCGCGACCTCGCGCTTCAACGGCGGCAGCGCCTTGATGGCGGCAAGATCCGACGGGAAAAACTGGAAGGTGGGCGTGAAGCGCACCCCATATTTGGCGGCAAGCTTCTTTTCCGGCAATTGCTCGCCGTCGAAATCGGTCACCGGCAGCGAGCCGATGATGTTGAGCTGGGTGATGTTGAAATTGGCCTTGATATAATCGGCGATGCGAGCTTGCGCGAAATTGACGAAATGCGTCTCCTTGCAATAGGGGCAGCCTTTCAGCTCCCACATAATGGCGAAACGCTTGCCTTCCTTGCTGGTCTGCTGCAGGTCGTCGCGCAGGTCCAGGAAGCTTTCCAGGAACCAGGGCTCGCGGTAGAGCCCGTCGGCGGTAAGGACGGGCTTTGCGCGGGCGGGAACGAGCCCCGCCACGCCCACGGCGGTGGCACCGGCGGCCAGAAGCAGGTTGCGGCGGGTGATAGACATGGGGCGTCCCGGGCGGTCTATATTGCGAGAATACTACATCTAAGCGCCCCGGGTGCGGTGAACAATCATGCGGCGTTCCATCACGATCCTGTTCGTTCTCGCCCTGCTGGGCGGCGCGGCCCCCGCAAAGGCCGGAGGTCTCGCCGCCTTCAATGCCGCGGTGGAGGCGGCGAGCAGCCATAATCGGGTGGCCATTGGCTACCTGCGTACCGGCAACATCGACCTCGCCTCGATCGAGCTCGACCGCCTGCGCGACGCCTGGCACAAGCTGACGGCGCGCTTTGCCGGCCACCGGCCGGATGCCTTCGACGGCAATCCGCTCTATCCCAAGCTGTTCACCGCGGTCGACGCCCGCCTGGTCGGCGCCGACATGATGCTCAACAGCGGTCGAGCGAAGATCGCGCGGCAGTCACTGATCGCGATCCGCGACGACCTGCACGCGCTCAGGCAAAAAAGCGGTATCGCGGTGCTGGCCGACTGCATCGGCGATGCCAACAAGGCGGGCGCGGCACTAATGGCCTACGACAAGCCCGGTCTCGACTTCGGCAAGCCGGAGACCAGCTACGCCGTCGCCGGCAAGGCGGCCATCTACGGCCATGAGCTCGCGCGCTGCGACGCCATGGCGAACGACGCCGTGCGCAAGGACGCCGAATTCCGCCGGCTGATCGACGGCGCCCGGCACAGCCTGACCTTCGTGCCGCAAGCAATCAACGAGCGCGACAACAACTTGTTTCACCGCGTGGTCGGTGAACTGCGCGCCATCGATAACCTACTCTCGTTCCGCTTTGGCTGAAATCACCCCAGTTTGTTGAGCACCGGAAACGTCTCCAGCAGCCAGAAGGCGATGTTGGCCAACTGCCCAGTGAAAACCAGGACGCCGGTCAGCACCAGGAACGCGCCCATCGCCTTTTCGATCAGGCCAAGCCGTTTCTTGAAGCGCGCGCTCCAGCGCATGAAGGCGGAGGCGAACGCCGCCGCCACCAGGAACGGCACGCCGATCCCGAGCGAATAGACGAGCAGCAGCCAGGCGCCCTCGCCCACCGTGTCCTTGGCGCTCGCCAAAAGCAGGATAGCGGTGAGCACCGGGCCGACGCAGGGGCTCCAGCCGAAGCCGAACGCCAGCCCGATCAGGTAGGCGCCGACGAGCCCGGCCGGCCTCTCGGTCAGCCCCACCTTGGCGGTGCGATCCATGAACGGGATGCGAATGATGCGCAGGAAGTGCAGGCCCATGATGGCGATGAGGATGCCCGCCACATAGCCCAGGATGCCAAGATGGGCGCTGACCGCCTGCCCCAGCCAGGAGGCGGTGGCGCCGAGAGCGACGAACACGCTGCTGAAGCCGGCCACGAACGCGAGCGCTGCCGACAGCACGCGCCAGCGTATGCCCTTGCCCCCCTGCGGGCCCAGTTCCTCGATCGATACGCCGCCGATGAAGGCGAGATACGGTGGCACCAGCGGCAGCACGCAGGGCGAGGCAAAGGACAATAATCCGGCCAAGAAGGCGCCGCCCGCACTTACGTCCAAATCCATGCCCGGTCCTCCCGCATCGACACATTCATTTTGTGTGATATATTGCAGCACAACTCAACACGCCTGCCGCCCCCGCGTCTCCGTTCCGGTGCGCTCGCAAGGGGTGCGGAGAACGATGCTGGCGCCATGCGACGGCTCATGAAATTTTCTTCTTTGTTGGTGCTCATCGGCGTGACGTATTTTGCGCTAGCGTCACTGCCGGCGCACGCCGCCGAGCTGGTGATGTTCGAACAAGCCGGCTGTCCATGGTGCGCGCGATTCGATCGCGAGATCGCGCCAACTTACACAAAGACCGCGGAAGGCCAGCGTGCCCCCCTGCGCCGAGTTGATATCGACAAGCCGATTCCGCCCGATCTTGCGTTCGTTCAGGTGGAACGGTTTACGCCGGTGTTCGTCCTGGTCGACAAAGGCCGTGAAATCGGCCGTATCCGGGGCTACCCGGGCGAAGAAAGCTTCTGGATGCAGCTTGCCGTGCTGTTCCAGAAGCTCGACACGGCCGGAACGGGAGGAGAACGCGCCCAATATACCGAAAAAGCCATGCGTCCGGCCAGTTAATCGTCTATATGTCCATGCGGGCGAAACGCAACATCTGGTGCTCTGATGGAATTGACCCTGCCTCGTCCCGAGGCGCGCGGCCACGTCAACGAGCTTGATCGCATGGCCGACAACGCCAAGCGCGCCAGCGCCTTTCTCAAGGCGCTCGCTCATGAGAGCCGGCTGATGATCCTGTGCATCCTCGCCGACGGCGAAAAGTCGGTGAGCGAGCTTGAGCAGGAGCTGGGCCTACGCCAGCCGACCGTGTCGCAACAGCTCGCGCGCCTGCGCGCCGACGGGCTGGTTTCCACCCGCCGCGACGGCAAGGTGATCAATTACAGCCTGGCGAGCGAGGAAGCGCGCGTCGTCATCGGCGCCGTCTACGAGGTGTTCTGCAGCAAGCCGCCACGCAAGCGGTAAGGCGCCAAGCGCCTCGCTTCAATGGCAAACGAACGATGGCCGGGCACCGCCCCGGCCATTTTGCTTTTGCGCGACCTCAGGCGACCGGACGCCCCGTGTCGTCGTCTTCGGCCGGGCGGCGCAGCCGCGCGACCAGACCTCCTTCGTAGCCGAGCGCGCCGCTGCGCGACGGCGCGGCCGCTGCCGTGTCGAGTTCCCCGCTGAGGTCGGCCGCTTCACGTGCCAGCCGCGCGTCGGCTTGGCGGGCCGCGTCGAGCGTCTTCTCGATGTCGCGCGGCCGCGACCCTTCGTCCTGAAAGGCCGCCACCAGGTTTTCCAACGCCTTGTCAGCCTCGGCGCGCAACGGCCGGTGCGGCGGCGGTGCCTGCTCCTTGCGTTCGCCCAACAACGCCATCTTCTCGGCGGCGCTCGCCAGCGCCATCTCGCGCGATTTCAAGTTGAGCGCCCGCAAATACTCCGACAGTGCGGTGCGCGTTTCGGTCGGGTCGTCGTCGTCGTGTCCGCGCACACCGCGGGTCACCTGTAGCGACGCCAGCCGTCGCTCGGCGGTCGCGCGCGCCATGGTGGCTTCCGCCGCCTTGCAGACGAACGCGCGCGCCTCCTCGGTGCGCTCGATCAGCCGGCGCCGCATCTCGGTCATTTGCCGCTCGGCGGCGGCGGCGCGCGCGTCCAGCGCCTCGATCCGCTCGTCGACGCTTTGTTGCTCGGCCCGGTGTTGCGCGCGCAGTTCATCCACGGCGTCGGCCAGCCGGTTTCGTTCGTCGCAGGCCTCGGCGCGGCGGGCCTCGAGCTTGATGAGCCCGGTCCGCACGGTGTTCAGCTCGCCCTCGCCTTCCGCCAGACGCCGTTTCAACCGCTCGGCATCCTCGCGTGCCTGCTCGGCGGCGCGCCACAGCGCGCGCTTGTCCTGCTTGAGCGTCTCGCAACGCCGCTCGGCCTCCGCCAGCGTATCCTGAACCTCGCTCACGCGCCGTTCGGCCTGCAACGCCTGTTCCTGCAAAGCCCGGCAGTTTTCGCCGAAGCCACGCCGCTGCAACGCTTCCTCCTCGAGCTGGCGCTCGAGCGCAGCGATGGTCGCGTCGCGCCGCTTGATCTCCTCGCCGAGCAACAGGCGCGCGTTTTCCGTGGCGTGACCGGTTTCGCGCGCCCGATCGAGTGCTTCGCGCAGGTTTTCCGCTTCTGCGGCCAGCCACTGCGCCTTGTTCTCGACGTGCTGCAGCTCATCGCGCAGCTTGTCGTAGGCAACGGCTCTATCGTTGATCTGGCGGGAGAGACGGGCCGACAGTGCCCGTTCCTCATCGAGCGCGCGCATCGCACCGCGGAATGGCAGCATCATTTCATCGAGGGAGCCCTTCAGCGCGTCGAGATCGTCGAACTTCCGGCGGGTATCGACCAGCAACCCGTGCAACGCCTCGCTTTCATCGCTGCGACGCACTTCGGCTTTGTCGCTTTTGTCGCTTTCGGTCGGTGTCTCGGATTCGGGCGGCGGCGACTCATCGCGGACAACCTGTGCGGCCATTGCACCGGCGATTGGATGACCGGATCCGTTCATTCGCCCAGCCGGAAGCGGCATGGCGACGACCACGCCGTCGCTTGCGAGATCCTGCTCGAAGGCCCGCGCAATCTCTTGCGCGCTCTCCTGACTTCTCGGCCGAAAGATATCCGCCAGTTTCGACATCTGCACTGCCACGCGACGGAACAAACGTTACCGGGGTAGTGCAGCAATAGACCTGCAACATTGCAAGCAAAGCTGGTGGTTGCATGCCACTTATCCACCAGTTGCTCCCGGCGAGCCCGCGCACCTTGAGCAAAGGTCTTGCGACACCGTCTAAATCGATGCGCAATGAATGCGAAATTAGAGGCGGCCCAGACGGTCGTGCCTCACGCGGGCGCCACGTCGCTCAGCCGCAACTGCACACGCGCCTCGCCCTGCCACCGGTCGAGCACGAGATGGCCGACGGCGTGCACGGGGCGGCCACGACTGTCCACCAGCGCCTTGCCGAGAGGTTGCCCGACCGCCCGAAAGGCAATGCCGTTGACCAGCTTGCCGTCGCCCGAACGCAGGCGCACGCGCAGATGGTTCTCGCCGACCGGATCGACGTATGCGAGCGTATGCGACGGCAGCGCCAGCACCGGTTCTGGATTACCGGCGCCGTAAGGACCGGCACGCGCCAGCAACTCGACCAGTTCGCGGTTTGCGCCGCCGGCGCTGACCGCGCCGTCGATCTTGAGCGCGCGCTCGCGGCGCGCCGCCTCAACGCTGTCGCCCAGCGCGTCCTCGAGAAAGGCGCGGAAGGCGCCGAGCCGATCCTTCTTCAGCGTGACGCCGGCGGCCATGGTGTGACCACCGCCTTTGACGAGCAGGCCCTCGGAAACCGCACGCCGCACCGCGCGGCCGAGATCGACGCCCGCAATGGAGCGACCGGAGCCGGTGCCGACGCCGCCGGGCCCGATCGCAATGGCAAAAGCCGGACGGCCGTAGCGTTCCTTCAGCCGTGCCGCCACCAGACCGACCACACCGGCGTGCCAGCCTTCGGCAGCGGTCACTACCACCGCGCCCTTCTCTTCCAGCCCGAGCGCGGCGAGCGCTTCGGCTTCCGCCTGTTCCAGCGTCGCCCGCTCGATGGCGCGGCGCTCCTGGTTGAGCCGGTCGAGTTCGCCTGCGATGCGTGCCGCTTCGGAGACGTCGTCCTCCAGCAGCAACTGCACGCCCAGGTCGGCGCGGCCGATGCGGCCGCCGGCATTAATGCGCGGCCCCAGCAGGAAGCCGAGATGCCAGGGCTCCGGCGGGCCGGAGAGCCGCGACACATCCATCAGCGCAGTGAGCCCGAGATGCTCGCGCCGGCGCAGCGCGAGGAGGCCCTTGGCAACGAAGGCCCGGTTGAGGCCGGTAAGCGGCACCACGTCGGCCACCGTGCCGAGCGCGACCAGGTGCAGCATCGACAACAGGTCCGGCTCCGACCGGCTGCCGGACCAGAAGCCGCGCTGGCGCAGGGCGCGCGTCACCGCCACCAACGTCATGAAGACGAGCCCGACCGCCGCCAGATGGCCGAGCCCGGAGAGGTCGTCGGCGCGGTTCGGATTGACGACGGCGACCGCCTTGGGGAAGTTCCTCGTCGGCCTGATGGTGGTCGATCACCAGCACGTCCATGCCGAGCTTGTTGGCTTCGGCAAGCGTCTCCTGGCTGGTGGTGCCGCAATCGACGGTGACCAGCAATCTCGTCTTGCGATCGGCAAAAGACCTGATGGCGTCGACGTTTGGACCGTACCCTTCAAAGATACGGTCAGGAATGTGGACGATCGGGTCAAGCCCGCACTGGCGCAGATAATGGGTCAGCAGCGCCGCCGACGTTGCCCCGTCGACATCGTAGTCCCCGAACACGGCGACCGCCTCGCCCTTCTCCACCGCGTCGGCCAGACGCGCCGCCGCCGCGTCCATGTCGGTGAGTTGGTGCGGATCAGGCATCAGTCGCCGGATGGACGGATCGAGGAAAGTCTCGACTTCATCGAGAGTTACGTCACGTCCTGCAAGTACTCTGGCAAGCAGCTCGGGCAATCCATGGTGCTGGGCGATGGCCAGCGCATTGGCCTGGCCGCGGGCGTCGAGCCGGTCGCGCCAGAGCCGCCCGGTCGCCGAGCGTTCGACACCGAGGAAGCCGCGCTCGTCTATTTTCTCTGCCGTTGCCGGAAATGCCGCCATCACTCACTCACCGCTGACACGGGTGCGAATCACGCGTCCAAGCTGCCAGCCAAGGCCGGCATATTGAAGGAGGCGGGCGGGGCGCGCCAGCGGACGGCCGCGCGGCGCCCGTGAACAGCGTGGACAAGGTAGCCGCCGCCGACGGTTCGGCACTGCCGTTGGCTCTCGGTCAGCCGTATGGGCGCATTGACAGGCCCATGGTTGGGGCGTTCTGTCCCCATGCCGCCTTTTTGGGAACCCCTCGGCGCGGTTCCGCGATCCCGCCTGCCGGGATCCCGTTTGTCACATGCGCGGCCCCCCGACATCGTCATGCCTACATTCGCCCTCGGATCATCCGGGCGATCCAATGCGGCGTGGCCCAACAGCAAATCTCACAAGCTGAAGAAGGTGCGAATTCCGATGAACAAAGCCCAATGCACCTGCGGTGCCATCACACTGTCGCTTCGAGAACCGTCCAAGCTGGTCGTTGCCTGTCACTGCATCGATTGCCAGCGACGAACCGGCGCGCCATTCGGCGTCGGAGCGTTCTATTCCGCCGAGGCAGTTACCGTCTCGGGAACGCCAAAGGAATTCAGCCGCATCGCCGCAAGCGGCGGCACGGTCCGCAACTATTTTTGCCCGGACTGCGGCTCAACACTCTATTGGACCGCCGACAATCTGCCGGCGCTCATTGGGGTTGCGGTCGGCGCAATATCCGACCCGGGCTACCCAGGCCCCGTCAGATCGGTCTTCGAGCGCTCGAAACATGCATGGGTCGGAATCGGCGATGCCGGTGTCGAGCACTTTCAGCAAAGCAGCGCGCCAGCGCGATCCAAGCTCGCTCAGTCGAGAAAGAACTTGTCGAGCTGACGGTGCTCGGCGAAGACGCGACGCACGGTGCCTGTGGTCGAGCGCATCACCACCGTCTCCGTCTCGATCGTATCGCCCCTGTATTTGACGCCTTGCAGCATCGGACCGGTGGTGACGCCGGTGGCGGCAAACAGGCAGTCGCCCTTCACCATGTCCTCGATCTCGTACTTCTTCTTGGGGTCCTTGATGCCCATATTCTGGGTGCGGGTGCGCAACTCATCGGTGTCGATGATGAGCCGCGTCTGCATCTGGCCGCCGATGCACCGCAGCGCCGCCGCCGACAGCACGCCTTCCGGCGCGCCGCCGATGCCAAGATAGATGTCGATGCCGGTCTTGTCGGGTTCGGCGCAGTGAATGACGCCGGCAACGTCACCGTCGGTAATCAGCGAAACGGCGGCGCCGAGCTTGCGGATGCCGGCGATCATGTCGGCGTGGCGCGGACGGTCGAGCAGGATGGCGGTGATCTCGGAGGGCTTGACGCCCTTGGCCCTGGCGAGGCTCACGATATTGTCTTCCACGGACGCATCGAGATCGACAGTGCCCTTGGGGTAGCCGGGCCCGATGGCAATCTTATCCATGTAGCAGTCGGGGGCATGCAGCAGCGTGCCGCCGTCGGCCATAGCGATGGTGGCGATGGCACCGGGCATATTCTTGGCGCAGAGCGTTGTGCCTTCCAGCGGATCGACCGCGATGTCGACCTTGGGGCCGGTCTTGTTGCCGACCTGCTCGCCGATCCAGAGCATCGGCGCCTCGTCGATCTCGCCCTCGCCGATCACCACCGTGCCGTCGATGGGCAGCTGGTTGAGCTCGCGGCGCATGGCGTCGACGGCGGCCTGGTCGGAGGCCTTCTCCTGGCCGCGCCCGCGCAGGCGGGCGGCCGAGACCGCGGCGCGCTCGGTCACGCGTACGATCTCCAGGGTGAGGATTCGCTCCAGCAGCAATTCCGGCTGGATCGTGATCGACGCCATCTTAAACGCTCCCCTCGCATGGCCGGGCAGCACCCGGCCCCTTTTTGGCGGCCATTTTGGCAGCCCCCTTGGCGGCCCCTCGCTAACGCTGCCGCCGATCAGTTCTTCTCGATCCGGATCACCTGCGGCCGGCCTGAGATCACCCTATCTTTGCCCACCGCCGCAAGGGCCTTGCGCACCGCATCCTCGGTCGTCGCATAGGTCACCAGGATAACCGGAACCGAGCGGCCCTTGCCGTCGCTTGTCGGCTGCGCCTGGTGGTGGCGCTGCACGATCGATTCAAGCGAAATGTCCTGGTCGGCCAGGCGCTGGGCGATGGTCGCTGCGGTGCCGGGCTTATCGCGCGCCATCAGGCGGATGTAGTAGCCGCCCTCGTGACGCTGCATCGGCGCCTTTTTGACGCCGGCGAGCCCGCCGGCCGGCCGGCCAAACGGGATCGGACAGACGCCGCAGGCGATATCGGCAAGGTCCGACAGGACCGCCGAGGCGGTCGCCAGGCCGCCCGCCCCAGGGCCGATGAAGGTGAGCGGATCGAGCCCGTCCGTATCGATGGTAACCGCATTGGTCACGCCCATCACCTGGGCGATGGGCGAGTCCTTGCGCACCATGGTCGGGTGCACGCGCTGCTCGATACCGTTGGGAGTCCTGACCGCCACGCCCAAGAGCTTCACCCGGTAGCCGAGCTCGTCGGCGGCGGCGAGATCGGCAGGCTGCAGCGAGGAGATGCCTTCGACATAGATCGCGCTTTCGTCGACCTTGGTGCCGAAGGCAAGGCTCGCCAGGATCGCCAGCTTCTGCGCAGTGTCGTGACCTTCGATGTCGAAGGTCGGATCGGCTTCCGCGTAGCCGAGCCGCTGCGCGTCGGCGAGGCAGTCCGCGAAGGACAGGTTCTCCTGCTCCATGCGCGAGAGGATGTAATTGCAGGTGCCGTTGAGGATGCCGTAGAGCCGGTGGATGGAGCTGCCGGCGAGCCCCTCGCGCAGCGCCTTGACCACCGGAATGGCGGCGGCCGCCGCCGCCTCGTAGTTGAGTGCGGCGCCCTGCTTCTCAGCCAAGGTCGCCAGCGCCACGCCATGCTTGGCGAGCAGCGCCTTGTTGGCGGTGACCACCGCCTTGCCGGCCTTGAGCGCGGCCTCGACCGCCGCCTTGGCCGGGTTGCCGGCGCCGCCGATCAGTTCGACGAAGACGTCGATATCCGGCGATTTGGCCAGCTCAACGGGATCGCTGAACCATTTCAACTTCTTCAGATCAACGCCGCGGTTCTTGTTGCGCGAGCGTGCGCACACCGCGACGACCTCGACATGGCGGCCGCAGCGGGCGGTGATCGCCTCGCGCCGGCGCGCCACCTGGGCGACCAGGGCCGCGCCGACTGTGCCCAAACCGGCGACGCCTACTTTCAGGGGAGCTGACATGGAAGGTGCTTGAATCCGAAATTCGTTAGCGCCGGTTGGCGAGCGGAACCACGTTGTGCAGTTGTCCCGGCGCGTTTTCAAGGAAGCGCCGCACGTTGCGCGCGGCCTGGCGAATGCGCTGCTCGTTCTCGACCAGGGCGATACGCACATGGCCTTCGCCATACTCGCCGAAGCCGATGCCCGGCGATACCGCGACGTCGGCTTTTTCGACCAGCAGCTTGGAGAACTCGACGCTGCCCAACTCCCTGAACGGCTCGGGAATCGGCGCCCAGGCGAACATGGAAGCGCGCGGGCTTGGCACGTCCCAGCCGGCGCGGCCGAAGCTTTCCACCATCACGTCACGCCGCCGCTTATAGATCTCGCGCATTTCCATGATGCAGTCGTCGGGGCCGTTGAGCGCGGCAGTCGCCGCCACCTGCACCGGCGTGAAGGCGCCGTAGTCGAGATAGGATTTCACCCGCGCCAAGGCCGCGATGATGCGCTCGTTGCCGACCGCGAAGCCGATGCGCCAGCCCGGCATCGAATAGGTCTTGGACATCGACGTGAACTCGACGGTCACGTCCATGGCGCCCGGCACCTCCAAGAGCGACGGCGGCGGGTTGTCCTCGAAATAGACCTCGGCATAGGCAAGGTCCGACAGCAGCAGCAGTTCGTGCTTCTTCGCAAACGCAACGAGGTCCTTGTAGAAATCGAGGCTCGCCACGTACGCGGTCGGGTTGGCCGGATAGCACACCACCAGCACGGTCGGCTTGGGGATCGAATGCAGGATCGCGCGCTCGAGGGTGTGAAAGAAGTTGGGCGTCGGCTCCGACGGCATCGAGCGGATGGCGGCGCCCGCCATCAGGAAGCCGAAGGCGTGGATCGGATAGCTCGGATTGGGCACCAGGATGATGTCGCCCGGCGCGGTTATGGCCTGCGCCACGTTGGCGAAGCCCTCCTTCGAGCCGAGCGTGGCGACGACCTGGGTTTCCGGGTTGAGCTTCACGCCGAAGCGGCGCTCGTAATAGGCGGCTTGCGCCCGGCGCAAGCCCGCAATGCCGCGCGAGGCCGAGTAGCGGTCGGTGCGCGGCTTGCCGAGGGTTTCCTTGAGCTTCTCGACGACGTGGGCGGGGGCCGGCAGGTCCGGATTGCCCATGCCCAGGTCGATGATATCCGCCCCGGCATTGCGCGCCTTGGCCTTGGCCCGGTTCACCTCTTCGAACACATAGGGCGGCAAGCGGCGGATTCGGTAGAATTCTTCCATCGTTTCGGACCTTAAAGTCGGCCTGCCGTGACCCTCTCCGGCGCAAGCCTAGACCCCGGCTGGCTTTTATCACGGCTTGTGGGCAGCGCCAGCTTTGTCGCTCATTTCGAGTCCTCGCCGGAGCCGAGTGGCCTCTTCTCCATGCCGGCCGCCTCGCCCTCCTGCTTCTTGCGGGCCTTTTGCAGCTGTTTTTCCAGCTCGAGTTGCTGTTGGTCGCTCAGGGGGGCGGCGGCGCGCGGCGGCGGCGTATCGTGCACTGCGGGATAGCGGTAGGGCGTCACCGGGGCCGCAGGCGCGCCCGACGGTAGCCCGCCGATCACGGCCGGCATCCGCTCCATCATCGGCGATGGCGAGCAGCCACCGAGTGCCAGGACCCCGCCCAGGATCGCCAGACACAGCCTCACACGGGCTTTTGCCACGGCCTTACTCCGTCCCCCATCACCTTGAGAAAGTCACGAAGACTCAATGAATTATAGCTTAAATCGCGTATCGAGCTAATATGGCTGCAGCAAGGAACTGCGCTGGGCCCCGTTGCCGGGGGGAACCGGTACGGTTCATGCTTCACAAGGCGCCTGTGGCGATGCGCACCTTGCACCGGTCCGTCGTCCGCGCGAGTTGTGGATCGGGGATCGACGAGAGACGCATGGATAAGCCCACAGATGGACCGGCCGAGAGGCCCTTCAAGGAGACGCCGACAAGACCGTCGGGCGAGCCTGCGGTCGCGCCTCCCGCAAAGCCGGTGGCGCAAAAACCGACGGCAGAGCCCTCTGCGCCAGCCACCGCGGTCGATATCGAGGCCCTGTCGCGCAACCTCGCGCGTCTGATCGAGGAAGGCGGCAAGACGCTCGCCGCCTACATGAAGCCGCGCGAGCAAGGCCAGATCAAAGACGAGGTCAACGAAGACCTGGTCGACATCGTCCGCACGCTCGGCCAAGTGCTCGAATACTGGCTCGTCGATCCGCAGCGGACCGCCGAACTGCAGGCCGGCCTCGGGACCGCTTTCCTCGACCTGTGGGCCGCCGCCGCCAGGCGGCTGACCGGCGAAACCGTGCCGCCGGTGGTGTCGGCCGACCCCAAGGACAAGCGCTTCGCCGATCCGGAGTGGTCGCAGAACCAGTACTTCGACTTCCTCAAGCAGGCCTACCTGCTCACGACCCACTGGGCCGAGCACCTGGTCAAGAACGCCGAAGGCGTCGACGCGCACACGCGCGCCAAGGCCGAGTTCTACGTCAAGCAGATCGCCAACGCGGTCTCGCCCTCCAACTTCGTGCTGACCAATCCGGAGCTCTTGCGCGAGACCATGTCGTCGAACGCGGAGAACCTGGTGCGCGGCATGCGCATCCTGGCCGAGGACATCGAGGCCGGCCACGGCACACTGCGCATCCGCCAGTCGGACGGCTCGTCCTTCGAAGTCGGCCGCAATCTCGCAACCACCCCCGGCAAGGTCGTATTCCAGAACGAGCTGATGCAGGTCATCCAGTACGAGGCCAAGACCGAGGAAGTGCTGAAGATCCCGCTGCTGATCGTGCCGCCGTGGATCAACAAGTTCTACATCCTCGATCTCACGCCGGAGAAGTCCTTCATCAAGTGGTGCGTGGAACAAGGCATCTCGGTGTTCGTGGTCTCCTGGGTCAACCCGGACGCCAAGCTCGCCGAGAAGAGCTTCGAGCAGTACATGCGCGAAGGCGTCATCACCGCGATGGACAAGGTCCAGGAGATCACCGGCGAGAAGAAGGTGCACACCATCGGCTACTGTGTCGGCGGCACGCTGCTCGCCATCACCCTCGCCTGGCTCGCCGCTAAGCGCAAGAACCGGGTGGTGTCGGCGACGCTCTTCACCGCGCAGGTCGACTTCACCTATGCCGGCGACCTCTTGGTGTTTGTCGACGAGGAGCGCATCAAGCAGCTCGAAACGCGCATGAAGGAGCAGGGCTACCTGGACGCCTCGCGCATGGCGACCGCCTTCAACCTGCTGCGCTCCAACGATCTGATCTGGCCCTACGTCGTCAACAACTACCTGCGCGGCAAGACGCCCTACCCGTTCGACATCCTGTTCTGGAATTCGGACGCAACCCGCATGCCGGCGGCCAATCATTCCTTCTATCTGCGCAACTGCTATCTCACCAACAAGCTGGCGCGCGGCGAAATGGAAATTGCCGGCACCACGCTCGACCTGCGCAAGGTCAAGATGCCGATCTATAACCTTGCCACCCGCGAGGACCACATTGCGCCGGCCAAATCGGTGCTGTTCGGCTCGCAGTTTTTCGGCGGGCCTGTGACCTACGTGCTCGCCGGCTCGGGACATATCGCCGGCGTGGTCAATCCGCCGACGAAGACGAAGTACCAGTATTGGACCGGTGAAGAACCCGGCGGCTCCGACGTCGACACGTGGCTGGCGAACGCCGAGGAACACCCCGGCTCCTGGTGGCCGCACTGGCTGGAATGGCTGAAGAGCCACGGCAGCGAGACCGTGCCGGCGCGCGAGATCGGCGGCGGCAAGCTCAGCCCCATCGAGGACGCGCCGGGCTCCTATGTGAAGGTCAAGAGCTGGGACTAGTGGTCCGATTCCGACATTTGCCTCCCATTGACGCAAGCTCCGGAGTAAATGTCGGAATCAAAAGACCGCTCGCAACTATTTGATTCTAAGCGCTCTATTAATTTGACATTTGATAAGTGGGCCCGCCGCAAGCGAGTATCAGATGTCAAATTCGCTTCACTATCCGGCGCAGGCCGCGCCGACTTTTTGCGCCGTCCGCTGCGAGCGCGGCACGAATTGCCGCAGCCCCCGCCGATCAAGCGTAAAGAGCGGGCGATTGCGGTCCAACAGTTTGCGGCTATCGACGATTGTCAGAACACGATTGTCGAGGATCAGCCACCGCCCATCATTGTGTACGGCAACCATCGCGTGAACGGCCAAGCCCGCACGCCGCTCGACAATGACAATCCGCAGGTCATCCGCCGCAAAGCCGGCAGCTTGCAGCGCCGCATATTTGAGCACCGCATATTGCTTGCAGTCGCCCTTGCCGGCGGCGAGCGTTTGCAACGGCGAACTCCAATCGTCGTGCGCGCCGTCCGGCAAGCCCGCGTCCACCGCCCGGATCGCGAAGTTCACCGCGCGGTTGATACGGCCGATACGCGCGAGCCCCGTAAAGCCATTTCCCTCGTCGACGATGGCGATGAACTGCAGCGCCGGAATCGAGCCACACGCCAAAGCCGCGGCGCGACAGCGCGCGATGACCGGCCTCTCCGCCTTCATGCGCGCCTGAAGCGTGCGCCACGTCGCCGCGAGCGACCCCTGCGCGGGCACGGTCGCGAGCCCGAAAGGTTCGCCGCCATCGGCTTGCGCTACGGCGCCAAACAGCAGCAACATGGCCACGACGCAGCCGATCCATGCAGCACGAATAGGGAGAATGTGCATGGTGACGTCCCTACCTCCCGCCGCAACGCCCGTCGTTGATCTTGCTCAAGCGGGTCGCCTGCGGGGGCAAAAAAGGCCGGATCGCTCCGGCCGTTTTTGTTTTTGTTCCTTGGTCTTACGCCACTAGCTTCACTGGCACCTTCAAGTAGCGCACGCCGTTGGCCTCTGCCGGCGGCAGCTTGCCGGCGCGCATATTGACCTGGATCGAGGGCAATAGCAGCAGCGGCGCTGCCAGCGTTGAATTGCGCTTGGTGCGCATGGCGACGAACTCGTCCTCGCTCACGCCATCGCGCACATGGACGTTGCGCGCCCGCTCCTCGCCCACCGTCGTCTCCCAGGCGTATTGGTCGCGGCCCGGCGCCTTGTAGTCGTGGCAGATGAACAGCCGCGTCTCCGGCGGCAGCGACAGGAGGCGGTGGATCGAGCGGTAGAGTGCGTGGGCGTCGCCACCAGGGAAGTCGGCCCGCGCCGTGCCGAAGTCCGGCATGAACAGCGTGTCGCCGACGAACACCGCATCGCCGATCTTGTAGGAGACGCAGGCCGGCGTGTGGCCCGGCGTGTGGATCACCTCCACCTCGAGCGTGCCGATATAGAAGCGCTCGTCGTCCTTGTAGAGATGATCGAACTCGGAGCCGTCGCCCGAGACGTCGTTGGCGTTGAACACCGGGCGGAAGATCTTCTGCACCTCGCGGATGTGCTCGCCAATGCCGACCTTGGCGCCGCTCTTGAGCTTGATGTAGGGCGCGCCCGACAGGTGGTCGGCGTGGGCGTGGGTTTCTAGCACGAGGCCGATCTTGACGCCCAGCTTCTCGGCCGCGGCCAGAATGGCATCCGCGGAGTGGACGTTGGCCTCGCCGCTGCGGTGGTCGAAGTCGAGCACGGGATCGATCACGGCCCCGTCGAGGGTCTTCGGGTCCCAGACCAGATAGCTGACCGTATTGGTCGGCTCGTCGAAAAAGGCGCGAATTTCGGGTCTTGCAAGCATTTTGCGCTCCCTCTTTCATATGCACTTGACTATATATTAGTGATCACTAATTTAGCAATATCTAATTCTGAAGGAGAACCGCTCCATGCCCGTTGAGACCGCCCGCTGTGGACCCGCCAAAGGAGGCGTGAAGCCCGGTGCCGGCAGCGACGAGTTCGAACAGAAGGCCGCCGATGCCGCTCAGTTGCTCAAGCTGCTCGCCAACGAGCACCGGCTGCTCATCCTCTGCCGCCTGGCCGAGACCCGCGAGATGTCGGTGAACGGCCTCGCCGAAGCGGTGGGCCTGAGCCAGTCGGCGCTTTCGCAGCATCTCGCACGGATGCGCGAGGACGGCCTGCTCGGCACGCGGCGCGAGGCTCAGACGGTGTTCTACCGCCTCGCCGACGCAAACGCGACGCGCCTGCTGGCGCTGCTGCGCGACATCTACTGCCCCTGAACCTGCCCCTCGGTCATGAACCCACCTGACAAGGACAAGAAGACGCCATGAGTAAAGTCGAGAACATCACCCCGGAGCGCGCCAAGAAGCTGATCGACGACGGTGCCGTGCTGATCGATGTCCGCGAGTCGCACGAATACGCGCGCGAGAGCATCCCTGGGGCGCGAAACTATGCGCTGTCGCAGATCAACCGCAGCCATCCGGCGCAGGAGGGCGACACGGTGCTGATCTATCACTGCAAGTCGGGCGCGCGCACCAACATGAACGCGGCCAAGCTCGCCGCCACCTCCGGCGATTGCCACGTCTACCTGCTCGGCGGCGGTATCGAAGCCTGGAAGCGCGCCGGCCTGCCGACCTCGCGGCAGCCCGCGGGCGGCGCCGCCAACAGCAACGACCAGGGCCTGCTCAGCAAGCTTTCGAGCCTGTTCCGCTAAACCGCAACCAAGACACCGACCATGCTGGCGCTGCATTACCTGTTGTCGATCGCCTCCGGCGGCATGGTCGGATTCACCCTCGGCCTGATCGGCGGCGGCGGCTCCATCCTGGCGGTGCCGCTCTTGGTCTACGTCGTCGGCGTGCCCGGCACCCATGTTGCCATCGGCACCAGCGCCCTCGCCGTCGCCGCCAGCGCCGCCTTCAACCTCGCCGGCCACGCCCGTAACCGCACGGTGAAATGGCCGTGCGCCATCACCTTTGCGCTTGCCGGCATCGCCGGCGCGGCGACCGGCGCGCACATCGGAAAACTGGTCGACGGCCATAAACTGCTTCTCTTCTTCGGCATCCTGATGGTCGTGGTCGGCGCGCTAATGCTCAAGCCCCGCAAGTCGGGCGGCAATCCGGACGTCCGACTGACTGCCATGAGCGCGGGGCGGCTGCTACCGTTCCTCATCGGCACCGGCTTCCTGGTCGGGGCACTGTCCGGCTTCTTCGGCATCGGCGGTGGCTTCCTGATCGTGCCGGGGCTGATGGCCGCCACCGCCATGCCGCTGATCAACGCCATCGGCTCGTCACTCGTATCGGTGACCGCCTTCGGGCTCACCACCGCGGCGAGCTATGCCTGGTCCGGCTACGTCGACTGGCAACTCGCCGGGCTATTCATCGCAGGTGGCGCCGCCGGCGGCCTCATTGGCATCAAGCTCGCGCACCGGCTCGCCGGGCATAAACACGCGCTGACGCTGACCTTCGCCGGCGTGGTGATCGTGGTCGGGCTCTACGTGATCGCCCGTTCACTCTGGCTCTAGTTCCCAGAAGTCGACGGTCTGATCGGCCGGCCTCTCCTTGCGGTAATGCACGGTGGCGTATTTGCCGCCGTGGAAGACCAGCGGTGGCCGCTCATCGTCGCGAAGGCCAAGGATATGGCCGATGAACAGGCTGTGGTCGCCGCAGTCGTGGCGCGCGACGATCTCCGCCGCGATCGCCGCACAGACGTTGGCCAGCACCGGTACGCCGTGCATGTGCTCGAACAACAGTTCAGGCCGTTCGATGCCCTGCCCGGCGAAATGCTGGCTGATTGCCTCCTGCCCCTGCGCCAACATGCTGACGCCGAATTGGCCGGTATCGATCAGCGCCTTGTGCAGGCGCGCCTTGGTCGCCACCGACACGATGCACAAGGGCGGCGTGAGCGAGCCGGACATGAAGGCGTTGGCGGTCATGCCGCGCACGCCACCCTCCACCTCCGCTGTAATGATCGTCACGCCGGTGGCGAACCGCCCCATGACGCGGCGGAACAGCCTGGAATCGACCTCGGTCGCCTTTTCACTCACGTTCTTCGCCCAATTTGCCCAACATTCTCGGCAGACGTTCTAGCGGCCCTGCACCCCCGAAGGCAAACCCCCGGCGCCGCAGAACGCTGCCCGAGAAGGCCGGGGCGCGACCGGGCCCCGACTTAGGCTAGAATTCTTGCCGCTGTTCGTTCTTTGCGCGTGAATACCGGAAAGCCGCTCCCCACGTCGCCAATCGCCGTCGGCAGCGACTTATCCTTCGTTCATGCGCGCCAACCGCCGGGGGACGAAGATGTCACAGGAACTCTTTTGGCTGACGCTGACGGTCATCCTGACCGGACTTTTGTGGGTGCCGTATGTTCTCGACCGCATCATGGTGCGCGGGCTCATGGCCACCATGGGCAACCCCTCGCTCGACGACACACCGCAATCGCCCTGGGCGCAGCGGCTGCAAAAGGCGCACCTGAACGCGGTTGAGAACCTGGTGATCTTCGCGGCGCTGGTGTTGACGCTTCAGATCATGAAGCACTCCACCGAGAGCACGGTCATCGCCTGCGCGCTCTATTTCTGGGCGCGGCTCGCGCATGCCATCGTCTACTGGGCCGGCATTCCGGTGCTGCGCACGCTGTCGTTCGCGGTCGGCTTCCTCGCGCAAGCGATGCTGGTGCTGGCGGTGTTCGGGAAGCTTTGAGGCGCTATGAGAGCGGGCTCGCCCGCTCGATAATCGCCCGCACATCGATACCGCGCGGCAGCAGGCCGAAGGCGGCACCGCCGTCGCCTTCAAGCCGCGAGGCGCAGAAGGCGTCGGCAACGGCCACTGGCGCGTGCTTGATCAGGAGCGAGGCCTGCAACGCCAGAATTAGCTCGCGCACCAGCGCCCGCGCCTGCGATTCGTCATGATGTTCAGGGCTTTGCAGGCGATCCCGCAAGCGCTGCACGAAGGTGTTGAGGCGCCGATCGCCGCCGCTGTCGAGTTCGGCCGCCAGCATTTCGGCGGCACCGGACGTGCGCGCCAGCGCCCGCAGTACGTCCAGGCACATGACGTTACCAGAGCCCTCCCATATCGAATTGACCGGCGCCTCGCGGTAGAGCCGCGGCATCACGCATTCCTCGATGTAGCCGGAGCCGCCCAGCACCTCCATGGCTTCAAAGGTGACGTAAGGCGTGCGCTTGCAGATCCAGAACTTGGCCGCCGGCGTCACCACCCGGCGGTAGGCGAGCGAAAGTTCGTCGTCCTCGTCGTAGGCGCGTGCCAACCGCAAGGTAAGTACCGTGGCGGCCTCGCTTTCCAGCGCCAGATCGGCCAGCACGTTCTCCATCAGCGGCTGGTCGATCAGCTTCTTCTGGAACACGGTGCGATGGCGCGCGTGATGCAGCGCCTGCGTCAGCGCCTGCCGCATTAGCCCCGACGAGCCGATAGCGCAGTCGAGCCGCGTGTAGTTACCCATCTCGATAATCGTCGGGATGCCACGCCCCTCCTCCCCGATGAGCTCAGCATAAGCGCCGTCGAACTCCACTTCGCTGGAGGCATTGGAACGGTTGCCGAGCTTGTCCTTGAGGCGAAGGATGTGAATTGCATTGCGCTCGCCGTCCGGCGTCCAGCGCGGCATCAGGAAACAGCTCAGGCCCTTTGGCGACTGCGCCAGCACCAGGAAAGCGTCGCACATGGGCGCCGACATGAACCACTTGTGGCCGAAGAGCCGGAAGCTGCCGTCCCCGGAAGGATCGGCGCGGGTGACGTTGGTGCGCAGGTCCGAGCCGCCCTGGTTCTCGGTCATGCCCATGCCGATGAGCGCGGCGGTCTTTTTGCCGACCGGCATGAAACGGCGGTCGTATTCGCGGCCATAGATCTTCGGCAGCCACTGAGCGGCAATCTCCGGCGCCTGCCGCAGAGTCGGTACCGAACCGTAGGTCATGGCGAGCGGGCAACAGACACCGCTTTCGATCTGCATCAGCAGGTAGAAGCCGGCGGCCCGCGCCACGTGGGCGCCCGGCTTCGGCTCCGCCCACGGACTCGAGTGCAGCCCCGCACGCAGCGCGATCGCCAGCAATTCGTGCCAAGCGGGATGGAATTCGACCTCGTCGACGCGATGGCCGTAGCGGTCGAGGGTGCGGAGCGTTGGGGAATATTTGTTGGCGTCGAAGCCAAGCTTGATCGTCTCCGGCTTGCCGAGCGTCGCGCCCAGCGCACTCAGTCCATCCTCCGCCCAGCCCGCCTGCTCGCGCGTCACCGCGTCGCGCAAGACCGTGTCGCTGGCGAACGGATTATAGGTCTCGAGCGGCGGCGGCTGGTTCTGGACCTCGAACATGGCTCTCCCCGTCATTCCGGGGCGCGGGCGCACCCGGAGTGACAGAGGCTAGAGCAATCGCCGATTCACGGAAACAGCGCGACCTGCTCCAGGCCCATGGTCTCGGGGTAGCCCATGACCAGGTTCATGTTCTGGATGGCCTGGCCAGAGGCGCCCTTCACCAGGTTGTCGAGCGCCGAGACGATGATGGCGCGGCCTTCCTTGCGGTCCTTAGCCATCCCGATGAAGGTCATGTTGGACCCGCGCACGTGCCGGGTCTGCGGCGTCTCGCCGAACGGCAGCACGTGCACGAAAGGCTCCTTGGCGTAAGCCTTCGCGAGGATGGCGTGCAGGTCTTCCGCCGTCCGCCCGCGCTTGCCCCGCACATAGATGGTCGAGAGGATGCCCCGGTTCATGGGCACCAGATGCGGCGTGAAGCTGACCACCACCTCGCGGCCAGCGGCGAGCGAAAACTCCTGGTCGAGCTCGGCCATGTGACGGTGGCCGCCGACGCCATAGGCGTTGAAGCCTTCCGACACCTCCGCGAACAGCATCGTCTCCTTAGCCGCCCGCCCCGCCCCGGTCACACCCGACTTGGCGTCGATCACGATCTCGTCGAGATCGATGGCCTTGCCCTTGATGAGCGGGATGAGCGGAAGCTGCGCGCCGGTGGTGTAACAGCCCGGGTTGGCAACGAGCCGCGCCTGCTTGATCTCGCGCCGATAAACCTCGCACAGGCCATAGACCGCTTCGGTCTGCAGCTCGGGTGCATGGTGCTCATGGCCGTACCACTTCGCATAAGCCCCGGTGTCGGCCAGCCGGAAGTCGGCCGACAGATCGACCACCTTGGTGGCCGGCGCCTTGGCCAGCAGTTCTTTCAGCACCTTTTGCGTGGTGGCGTGCGGCAACGCGCAGAAGGCGACGTCGAGCCCGGCGGTCGCCCAATCGACGCTGTCGATCGACACCAGTTGCGGCAGCTCATGCGGCGAGAAATGCTGGAAGACGCTGCGCATCTCCTGCCCTGCCCGCCGGTCGGCGGTGAGCAGCGTCAGCTCCGCGCGCGGATGGCGCAGCAGCAGCCGCACCAGCTCCGCACCGGTGTAGCCGGACGCACCCAAAATGCCGATTTTCGCTTTCTGAGCCATGGTCGATCCTCATCCAGTGTCTTAACGGACGTCCGGAAGAAGGCCAATCGCGGGATGTTCAGCGAGAACGTGCCGCGGCCCTCGTCCGGCGGCACGGGTGACGGCTAATGCCTGTCCCGTGCCGGGGTGGCACGGCGGCGGCGGACTTGCGCTGTCACGGTCGGTTTCATGGGCGCGCGATATAGGGCGCACGGCCCGGCCCGTCAAGCCGGACGCGTACCGCGCATCCGGCGATCTCGTGTGCACACCCATACACCGCGATGATGCCCGAGCATTCCATATTTGGATGACGCCTTATCGCACCACCCGATAGGCGGCCATACGCTTCTTGGCTAAGCTGCCCACCTTCAAGAGCCGACACGGCCGGGCCAGTGGAGTGGCCGCAAAAAGTTCGAACAGGTGAAAGCGCCGCAGATTGCCGCGCGATAAATGCGCGGTTCGTCGCCGATAAAGTGTGATTGGGCAGCACTCCATATAGGTGGCTTCATAGCGGTTCGATAAGGTGGGCCGCGTAACAAATACCGAAGCGACGGGGCGTGCTCGGCCAATCAAGATCAAAGGGAGGGAACGATGTTGCGAACAATGCTGCGCGCTGTCGGCGCGCTATTGCTGGCGGCAACGCTGGCAAGCCCGGCGCTCGCCGCCGGCAAGACCACGCTGCACTGGTACGGCCAGGCCGCCTGGAAGATCACCACGCCTTCCGGCGGGGTCATCCTGGTCGACCCGTGGCTCACGGTGCCGACCAATCCCGACAAGAACTCGATCAAGGAGCTCGGGCGCGTCGATTACATCCTGATCACGCACGCCCACAGCGACCATATCGGCAACGCACTTGAAATCGCCAAGAAGACCGGCGCCAAGATCCTGACGACCTACGGGCTGGCGTTCAATCTGAAGTCGGTGGCCGGCTTTCCCAAGGACCAGGTCATGTACGGTGGCAACGTCGGCGGCACCGTCGATCTGCCGAAGGCCGGCGCCAAGGTGCTCTACGTCAACGCCATCCACGGCTCCGAGCTTGTGCCGCCGGTATACAAGGCGAAACCCGGCGAGCCCGCCTCGCTCACGAGCGGCAACCCGGTCGGCTACGTGATCATGATCAAGGGTGGGCCGACGATCTACCACACCGGCGACACCGACGTGACCGAGGATATGAAGCTGATCCCGATGTTCCACCACATCGACATCATGCTGGCGTGCATCGGCGGGTATTTCACGATGGATCCCGTGCGCGCCGCGCTCGCGGTTCAGTTCGTGAAGCCGGATCACGTCATCCCGATGCACTACGGCACCTTCAAGCTGCTCGCCGGCACACCGGCCGAGTTCCGCGCGGCGCTTGAGAAGCGCAAGCTCGCGAACAAGCTGATCGTCATGAAGCCGGGCGATACCCGCAGCTTCTAAACGCCGGCATGCAATGGAGGCCGCCGGGGCGATGTGCGCCGGCGGCTTTTCTTATGGCCACAGCCAGTGCACGACCAGCGAAACGATATCGCCGAGGGTGAGCAGTACCCCCGCCCACAGGAAGGCGGAGGTGAAATTGGCGATTTGGAAGCGCCAGTATGGCATCTCGAAAATGCCGGCGACCAGCGGCACCGAGGCGCGCAACGGCCCGAAGAAGCGGCCGATGAAGATCGCGAGAACGCCCCAGCGCTTCACGAAGCGTTCGCCGCGCGGGATCAGGTCGGGATGGCGCGACAGCGGCCACACATGCGCCACCGAGTATTCGAGCTTGAGGCCGATCCAATAGGACAGCCAGTCGCCGGTCGCCGCCCCTACGCTACCGGCGATCCAGACCGACCAGAAGTCGAGGCCCCCGGTCTTGATCAGCGCGCCCATGGCGACCAGCGCCGCCCAGGCCGGGATCAGGAGCGAGATGAAGGCGAGCGACTCCCCGAACGCCAGGCCGAACACGATGGGCGCAGCCCAGGCCGAATGGTCGCGG
The DNA here is from genome assembly GCA_963822085.1 of uncultured Pseudomonadota bacterium. GTDB lineage: Bacteria > Pseudomonadota > Alphaproteobacteria > Rhizobiales > Xanthobacteraceae > Pseudolabrys. The sequence continues at coordinate 73,942 of CAWGGL010000023.1, read as the reverse complement.
ACGAACGCGACGATCTCGTGCACATAGCCGTCAAAATTCATGGAAGGATCCGGTGCCGCAGGCGCCGTTCTCTAGCCCAGTGTCCGCCCCCGCGCCAGCCGACGACCGGTCGCAAGGCCATGGCCGGGAACCGGGACTGATGTTTCACGGAAAGATGCACCAATACCGGTAACCCTATGATCGACTGCGGCTCTATCCCCGATACGCCAACCGCCGCGCCTTGTTCCCGGCCGAATTTGAGCCCCTTCGTACCCGTGCCCTCGCCACCGTTCGTGGCATAGTGACTGGCAAATGATTCGGGCCGTCCCCATCTGAAGGGCCCCAACCGACTGTACGTGAATGGCCAAGACCGCAACCAAGAAAAAACAAGCCCCGCAAGACGACCTGTTCGCCGCCCCCGCGCGCAAGGCGCCGGCGCGCGGCAAATCTGCGCGCGAGAAGCCCCCCGCGAAAGCCGCCCGCGGCGCGAGCGCCGAGTCCGGTTACAGCGCTAAGCACATCGAGGTGCTGGAAGGGCTGGAACCGGTCCGCCGCCGCCCCGGCATGTATATCGGCGGCACCGACGAGAAAGCGCTGCATCACCTGTTCGCGGAAGCCATCGACAACGCCATGGACGAGGCGCTGGCTGGCCACGCCGACTGGATCGAGGTCGATCTCGACAAGGACGGCTTCGTCTCCGTGACCGACAACGGCCGCGGCATCCCGGTCGACCCGCACCCTAAATTCAAGAACAAGTCGGCGCTCGAAGTGATCATGTGCACGCTGCACGCCGGCGGCAAGTTCGACTCCAAGGTCTATGAGACCTCCGGCGGCCTGCACGGCGTCGGCGTGTCGGTCGCCAACGCCCTCTCCGACCGGCTCGAGGTCGAGGTCGCGCGCGGCCAGCAGCTCTATCGCATGGCCTTCGAGCGCGGCAAGCCGAAGGGCAAATTGCAGAAGGTCGGGCGCGTACCCAACCGGCGCGGCACCAAGGTGCGCTTCCATCCCGACCCGCAGATCTTCGGCCCCAAGGCCGCCTTCAGGCCGGAGCGCATGTTCAAGATGGCGCGCTCGAAAGCCTATCTCTTCGGCGGCGTCGAGATCCGCTGGCATTGCGCGCCGGAACTGTTGAAGGGCCTCGAAGACGTTCCGGAAAAGGCCACTTTCCATTTCGCCGAAGGCCTGAAGGACTATGTCGCCGAAAGCCTCAACGGCGCAACGCTTGTCCATCCCGACATCTTCACCGGCACGTCCGGCAAGACCGGCCGTCATGGCACCGCCGAATGGGCGATCGCCTGGACCGCCGATCAGGACGGCTTCGTGCAGTCCTACTGCAACACCATCCCAACGCCGGATGGCGGCACCCATGAGTCCGGTTTGCGCTCAGCACTCTTGCGAGGCTTGAAGGACCATGCCGCCCGCGTCGGCCAGGAAAAGCGAGCCGCATCCATCAACAGCGACGACATCATGACGGGCGCGGCCTGCATGCTGTCGGTGTTCGTGCGCGAGCCGGAGTTCCAGGGCCAGACCAAGGACCGCCTCGCGACCGCCGAAGCCCAGCGCATTGTCGAGCAGGCCATCAAGGACCCGTTCGACCATTGGCTCGCCGCCAATCCGACGCAGGCCAGCAAGCTCTTGGACTTCGTCATCGAGCGCGCCGACGAGCGCCTGCGCCGCCGCCAGGAAAAGGACATCGCGCGCAAGTCGCGCGGTGCGCAAATTGCGGCTGCCCGGCAAGCTCGCCGACTGCACCAATTCGGCGTCCGACGGCTCCGAGATCTTCATCGTCGAGGGTGACAGCGCCGGCGGCTCCGCCAAGCAGGCGCGCGACCGCCGAACGCAGGCCGTGCTGCCGTTGCGCGGAAAGATCCTGAACGTCGCCAGCGCCGGGCGCGACAAGCTCGCGCAGAACGCCCAACTTGCCGACCTCATCCAGGCGCTCGGCTGCGGCACCGGCACGCACTATCTCGAGAAGGATCTGCGCTACGAGAAGGTCATCATCATGACCGACGCCGACGTCGACGGCGCGCATATCGCTTCGCTCCTGATCACCTTCTTCTTCCGCACCATGCCGAAGCTGATCGAGGCCGGCCGGCTCTATCTCGCGGTGCCGCCGCTTTATCGGCTCCAGCACGGCGGCAAGATCGCCTATGCCCGCGACGACAAGCACAAGGACGCGCTGCTCAAGAGCGAGTTCCACGCCAACGCCAAGGTGGAGATATCGCGCTTCAAGGGCCTGGGCGAGATGATGGCGGCGCAGTTGAAAGAAACCACCATGGCCCCGTCAAAGCGGACTTTGCTGCGGGTGATGCTGACGGATAATGAGATGAAGCCCACCGCCAAGACCGTCGAGCAACTGATGGGCACCAAGGCGGAGACGCGTTTCGCCTTCATCCAGGAGCGCGCCGAATTCGCCAGCGAGGAAATGCTGGACGTTTAGGGGCGTGCGGACAGATCTCCGCTCATGCCCGCACAAGCGGGCATCAAGTAATTTGCCGCCAAAGGGCCGGATTTCCGCTCACGTGGGAATGAACGGAATACGACGCGCGTCCGCGTTTCCATTGATCCACTTTTCAAACAAACGGCATTAGCCATTTCTTCTTGCGCGTGACCTTGTCCGAAAACCGGTTCCCACTTTTCGGGGTCACGCGCACAGCTCCGCCGCCGGTATTCTTTGGCGGGCGCCGGGTTCGCCCGTATTCCCCCGTTGCCCTCACATAAAGTGAGGGCAATGGAGCGCCGCGTGGCGCAACCATCGCGGTGTCTTCCAACCCGGGCCACGCTTTCAGCAAGGTCTCGAAGACTCACGCTGTCAGCCAGCTCCTGGCGGGGGGGCCTAGTGCCCCCGGCATAGCGGTTTGCGTTTGCGCAAACCGCGTAAACTTGTTTGCGCGTGCCCCGGGCCGCCCGAGCGCAAGGGATGCGTACTGTCCCTTGCCCGCAGGCACCGCATCGCCGATGTTGGGCTTGCCGATATCGGCCCCGTCAAGGCGGTTCCACTTTCGTGACGCCTCATGAAAGCGCCCTCGGCGAACCGGACGCCGAGAATGATAAGGGCGCCAAAGCGCGCGGGGATGAGTTTTTTTGACGTCGCGTTTTCAACGGGTTGCCGGCGCGCGCCCGCCAACGCCCTACTCGCACTTCGTCAGCGTCGGCGTCTTCACCCCCAAGCCGAGCACCACACCGTCCTTGACGCGCACCTTGTCGCCTTGCGGCTGGTTAAACAGCGTGCGGCGGTGGCCGTTGGCGACGCGCATCACCAGCTTCTGGTGGTGACCCGCCTCGCTGCCTGGCCGGAACACCACCTCCAGGGCCACCTTGGTGGCCGACAGGCCCTTGGCCGAGAGCACGTGGTAGTGATTGACGGCATAATCGGTGCCGAGATGGTGCTCTTCGACCACCGCGCCGTTGTCCTCAAGGAAATCGCTGACGTAAGGGTTCTGCGGCGAGGCCGGTCGGCCGCAATCGACCGCCCAGGTCCCGAACAAGCCGAAGGCGCGGAAGACGTTCGCCGGGGTCGCCGCAGGTGCAGCAGCGGCCGCAAGCGTCATCGACAGCCAGAATGCCGCAACCGCGACCGCACGCATGACACCCTACCCGTCTCCAGAATCGAACCGCACGCGAGCATAACAGCCCGCTTACCGGCGGCAATCGCCAGAGAGCGCGTCGCGCCAGGTTCCTGCACTGATCTCAGTCAAGCGCACCGAAACGCCGGGTCAGTCGAGCGGCAGCCCGACATATTGCTCGGCGAGCGAGCGCGAGGCCGCTTCCGATGACGTCAGGTAGTCGAGATCGGAGAGCTGGCGGCGGCGGTCGAAGGCCGTCTCGTTGGGGAAGCGGTGCATGATCTGCGTCATCCACCAGGAGAAGCGCTGCGCGTACCACACCCGGCGCTGGGCCTTGGCCGAATAGCCGTCAAGCCCCGCCATGCTCTTCGCCTTGTAGTGCTGCTCCAGCGCGCGCGAGAGATAGACCACGTCCGCAAACGCCAGGTTCATGCCCTTCGCGCCGGTCGGCGGCACGATGTGGGCGCTATCGCCAGCCAGGAACAGCCGGCCGTGCTGCATCGGCTCGACCACGAAGCTGCGCATGGGCGTAATGCCCTTCTGCAACATCTTGCCTTCCTGCAGCTTGCGCGAACCACCGAGCCGCAAGTGCAGTTCGTCCCAGATGCGCGCGTCGGACCAGTTCTCGATGTCCTCGTCGTGGTCGACCTGCAGATAGAGCCGCGACAGCGTCGGCGAACGCATCGTGTAAAGCGCGAAGCCGCGGTCAGTGTAGGAGTAGATCAACTCGTCGTCAGGCGGCGGGCTTTCCGACAGGATGCCGAGCCAGCCGAACGGATAGTCGCGCTCAAACACGCTGAGCACACCGTCAGGGAAGCTGGGGCGGCAGATGCCGTGGAAGCCGTCGCAGCCAGCGATGAAATCGCAATCGATTTCCTGAGCTTTGCCCTCGTGGGTGAACTTGATCTTGGGCCGCTCCGACGTGAGGTCATGCACGCTCACCTGATCGACCTCGAACAGCAGCGCCCCGCCATCGGCACGCCGCTGCGCCACAAGGTCCTTCACCACCTCCTGCTGGCCGTAGATGGTGATGTGCTTGTTCACCAGCTTCTTGAAGTCGATCCGGTGGATGTCGCCGTTGATACCGATCTGGTTGCCCCAGTGGACGAGACCCTCGCGCTGTATGCGCGTGCCGACGCCGACCTCCGTCATGAGATCGGCCGCCCAATGCTCCATCAACCCGGCGCGAATGCGGTTGTAGATGTATTCTTCGCTGCGGTTCTCGATGATGACGGACTCGATGCCCTGCAGATGCAGGAGCCGCGCCAACATCAGGCCGGCGGGGCCCGCTCCGACGATGCCGACTTGGGTGCGCATGCACGATCCTCCCCAGGATATGGTTCGTTGGTCTCCTCATTAAACGGAGCCGCCTCGCCACAAAGGGATGATTGCCGGAAAGGATGGCACTTTTCGGCAATTAAGAACAAATTGCAGAAATGCACGGTGGCTAAGTCAGCCGCACAGCCACTCTGCCATCGCCGCGTTCACCGCCGCAGGCTGTTCGAGCGTCGATAAATGCCCGCAATCCGAGACGATGGTGAGCCGCGACCCGGCAATGCCGCCGGCGATCTCGCGCGCCATCTCAGGCGTGGTGAGGTCGTCGTTGTCGCCGGTCAGCACCAGGGTCGGGCATTTAATCTGAGCCAAGAACGGCCGCGAGTCAGGCCGCGAGATAATGGCCTTTTCCTGCCGCACAAAAGCTTCGGCGCCGGTATCGGCGGCCATAGCGTGCAGGATCGCCTTGAGCGCGGGTTCTTCGCGCCGGCTCGGTTGCAGGAACCGCGGTGTCAGCGTTTCGACCACCTCGGAAAAGCGCCCGCCCTCAGCCATCTCGACAAAGGCATAGCGGGCTGCCGTCTGCTCCGGCGTGTCGGGCCGCGCCGAGGTATCGAGCAGGGCAAGCTTGCCGATGCGCTCCGGCGCCTGGCGCATCAACTCGAAGGCGAGGTAGCCGCCATATGAAAGACCGGCGAGCGCGAAGCGCGGCGGCGCTTCGGTGAGGATGCGAGCCGCCATCGCGCCGATCGTATCGTCGCGCTTGTGTTCGGCGACGGTGACCGCCCCAAGCGGCCACAAGGCCTCGGTCTGCGGGCTGAAAAGCCTGGCGCTGCACAGCAGACCGGGCACCAGAACGAGCGGCAACGATGACATCAATCCATCCTCCCAAGGCACTCCCAAGGCGCCGGGGCCGGTTCCAGAACAGCGCCGGCTGAGCGCTGAAAAAGCCCGAAACACCGCAAAACATTAAGAATTAATGCGGTTTCGGGCCCCCAACCATTGACTCTGCGGCTTTCGTCCCTATGTTCCGGTCATCCGGTTCGGATCAGGATTCGAACCGTTTCCCCGCGCAACGCAACCCCCGTTTTACGTCTGGCGGCGCGGCCCCAGGACTTCTGAGGTTATATGTCCTTCTCCCATCTCGGCCTATCCGACAAGGTTCTCGCCTCCATCGAGACGGCCGGCTACAAGACCCCCACCCCGATCCAAGAACAAGCCATCCCGCACGTGCTCGCCCATCGCGACGTGCTGGGCATCGCGCAGACCGGCACCGGCAAGACGGCCGCCTTCGTGCTGCCGATGCTGACCATGCTGGAAAAGGGCCGCGCGCGGGCGCGCATGCCGCGCACGCTCATCCTCGAGCCGACGCGCGAACTGGCCGCCCAGGTCGCCGAGCACTTCGAGAAATATGGCAAGAACCACAAGCTCAACGTAGCGCTGATCATCGGCGGCGTGTCGTTCGACAACCAGGACGCCAAGCTGTTGCGCGGCGTCGACGTCCTGATCGCGACACCCGGACGCCTGCTCGACCATTCCGAGCGCGGCCGGCTGCTGCTGTCGGGCTGCGAACTGCTGATCATCGACGAAGCCGACCGCATGCTGGACATGGGCTTCATTCCCGACATCGAACGCATTGGGAAGCTGGTGCCGTTCACGCGGCAGACACTGTTCTTCACCGCCACCATGCCGCCGGAAATTCAGCGCATCGCCGATACCTTCCTGCACAACCCGGTGCGCGTCGAAGTGTCAAAGCCGGCGAGCACCGCAACCACCATCAACCAAATGCTGGTGGCGAGCAGCAGCGAACCGCATGAGAAGCGCGAGGTGCTGCGCAAGCTGATCCAGTCCGCGGAGAACTTGCAGAACGCCATCATCTTCTGCAATCGCAAGCGCGAGGTGGCGCTGCTGCACCGCTCGCTGGTGCGGCACAAGTTCAACGCGGTGGCGCTGCACGGTGACATGGATCAGTCGGCGCGCACGGCCGCGCTTGAAGCCTTCCGCAAGGGCGACGCCAAGCTGTTGATCGCCTCCGACGTCGCGGCCCGCGGGCTCGATATTCCGGAAGTGAGCCACGTCTTCAACTTCGACGTCCCGCATCATTCCGACGATTACGTCCACCGCATCGGTCGCACCGGCCGCGCCGGTCGCGCCGGCACCGCCATCTCCATCGTGGCGCCCATGGACAAGAAATCGATCGCCTCAATCGAGAAGCTCATCGGCCGGACCATCCCCTGGATGGGCGAGCCGGCCGCCCCCGAGGCGGACAACGAGACGACGGCCGCCGAGGGCGACAAACACAGCCGGGGCAACGGCCGCAGCCGCAGCCGAGGCGGCGCCGAACGGCGCTCGCCGCGCCGGCAGAGCGGCCAACATGGCGGCCACCAGGCTGGTCACCAGGGCGCGCAAGCAAGCGAGAACCAGCAGCCGGTGCGTGCTGGCGACCGCCCGCGCGCACGTCCCGTTCAGCAGCCCGCGGCCGAGGACGCCGACCACAGCCACCTGCCCGCCTTCCTGCTCCGGCCGGTGCCGATCAAGGCCTGAATACAACCGCTACAACCGTTCTCGCCGCACCTGCAACGCGGCGGCAACGGCGCGGCGTATGCGTCGGAACTATATTTTACGCGCCTGTTTACGCGTTTCCGGCTGCCATTTACCGCTAATTCATATCCCTCGCATAGGTTGCGCCAGCGGAACGCGGTGCTGCCACCTAGCCGCGTCGCCGCTTTCGGCTGAATGCCGCCAGATGGGGGGTTCGATGACCGTGCAATCCGATGAGCACGAACGCAGCTTGGCGTTCGCTGACATTGCTCTCGGGCAGATCAAGGCGCTGCGCCAGGCGGCGACGCCGCGCAATTACGAGATCTGGTACGCCTACGCGACGGGTCATCATCCTTCGCTGAACCAGAAGATTAACGAAACGCTGAAGGAAAAGGGCGTCCTCTCCGAGGGCGACCTCGACGAAATCTACGGCATGTTCCTGGCGCCCACGCGGCTGTCCGAACGCATTGATACCGTCGGCACCATGGTCAGGGGCGAGATCGAGCAGGTGATGGCGATGATCGACGCCGCCGCCGGTTCCGCCTCCAGCTATACCGAAAGCCTCGCCGACATGAGCGAGAAGCTGGGCGACTCCAAGGACCGCGAAAGCCTGCGCACGATCGTCGAGAGCATTGTGCAGGCCGCCAAGGAAATGGAAGCGTCGAACCAGAAGCTGGAAGCGCGGCTGAACGCGTCCAAGCAGGAGATAGACCAACTCCACGAGAACCTGGAGGCGGTACGCAACGAAAGCCTGACCGATCCGCTGACGCAGCTCTCCAACCGCAAGTTCTTCGACCTCTCGCTGGAGGCGGCGATCGCCGACGCGCGCAGCCACAACGAGCCGCTGTCGCTCTTGTTGACCGACATCGACTATTTCAAGAAGTTCAACGACAGCTTCGGGCACCTGACCGGCGACCAGGTGCTGCGGTTGGTGGCGATGTCGGTGAAGCAGAACGTCAAGGGCCAAGACATCGCCGCGCGCTACGGGGGCGAGGAATTCGCCGTCATCCTGCCCAACACGATGCTGCGCTCGGCGAACACGGTGGCCGACCACATCCGCCGCGCGGTGATGGCCAAGGAACTGATGAAGCGCTCGACCGGCGAGCACCTGGGCCGCGTGACGATTTCCGTCGGCGTCGCCTCCCTGCGCCAGAGCGACACCGCTCAGACACTCATCGAGCGCAGCGACGCATGCCTCTATGCCGCCAAGCGCAGCGGCCGCAACCGGGTGTTGTGCGAGTCCGACCCGGAAGTCACCGGCAAGCCGGCGGAAACGCAGGTGGCGTAAAGCACCGCCTCTCCCCCTCAGAAATCCAGCTCCGCGAAAAGATAGCCGGTGAGTTGCTCGCCGCTGACGTTCGAAACGACGCCGACGGTGCCGTTGGGATCGGCGCGGACGTGGAGATAGCCGAGCTCCGCGCCGACGGTGACATAATCGAGCGGCGACCATTGCACATTGGCGGCGAGCCGCACGGTCCGCACAGCCGGGCTCGCGGCGGGCAAATCGATATCGAGCGCGAGATAACTGACGAAGACGTTGGTTTCCCATTCGTCCGTCCAGGCGCGGTGATAGGAGGCGACAGCGCTAAAGCCGCGCGTGTCCACCTTGAAGGGAATCACGCTTGCCAGCGTCGACAGGTCGGAGTTGGTGCCCAGATAGGGCGAGGCATTCGCGGCGTAGGTCACCTGCCCGCTCACTTTGTCGTCGTCGCCGAGGGCCGGCAGGGCGACGGTGACGCCGGCGGTGATCGCCCAGCCCAGAACGCTGCCCGAACGGTTGGCCAGCGCGGGAATGATGGAGCCATTGTCGCCGCCGTAATGGAGTCGGTGGACCATTCCGGCAAGGTCGAGCGTCAACGGATCGGTTTCGTAGAGCCAACGGCCCGCCAGGACGGGATCGTCGGTATAGATCGGCGCGAACTCCGTCGACGACGTGCTCGAGGTCGGAACGCCACTTTCGAGCGACAGGCCAAGCTTTGAATTCTTGAAGATCCCATATTCGTAGCGCACCACGCCCACCGTGCGCGCGGGCACCGCGGCGCTGAACTGGAAGTCGCCGTCCCAGAAGTTCATCACGCTATCGGTGTAGCCGACGGTCGCTCCGGCGAGCTGCGCCGTTCCCTCCGACAGGGTCGTGACCTGATTACCGTCGTCGCTGGCGTACTGGGTCGAGAGCTCGAATGTCGTCTTGAAGTCGCCCAATGCCGTCGGCGTCGTGGTGGCAAGGCTCGGCTTGTAGGTGAAGGTGATGACGTCCGGGTTGTCGGTCGAAGCGACACCACGCCGCGCCGCCACGGGCGGAACGCCGCTGGTGCTCATCACATGCTGATAGACGCCCGTCAGCGTGTTGGTGAATTCGACGCAAACATTACCGGCCTTGAACCGCTGCCAGGGAAAATCGGGTTCGTCGTCGCTGTCGGCGCAGGGGTTGCCGCCCGACGTCTTCTTCTTGGCCGCCGCGGCGACCGGCAGTGCGCAAATGGTGGCTACAAGCGCAACACCAAGCGCCGCACGCCACCACCCCAATACGCCGCCCCGCACCGGCCCACCCCCTGCCTCATTAGCCTATTGGGCGGGAAACCGATTGCACCGTCAAGATGGACGACGGCGGTGCGGTGCTTTGGGCGCCGATTTCCGCGTCTTTGTATTCTTAGGTTTCTTGGATGCCTTGGACCTCTTGGATCTCTCGGGCCGCTTTGGTTTCGCGGCCCTCGGTTCTCCGGCGCGTGCTTGCCTGCCAATCGAATGGCCCGCCCGGGATCGGCCCTTACCGGCTTTGGCCGCGCCTTTGCGGCGGGCAACGCCAAGCGCTTCCCGCGCCCATTCGGTGAGCTCGTCGGCATCGTCATAGAGCCGCTCGGGGAGCTTGCGGAACGAAGCGATGGCGCGGGTGCCGGTCTTGGTCGCATATTCGAACGTCCCGCAGCCTTCGGCGTCAAAGCGGGCGGCCGTCTCGGCATCTGCTTTCAGATAGATCTCATCGCGGAACACGGCGCCGATCAGCACGCCCTCGGCATAGATCCCCGCGCCGCCGAACAGCCGGCGCACCGAGACGGGGCCGAAGGCGGCGAACAGTTCCTGGATGAAGTCGGCGTCCATGGGGACGTTCCCATTGTCACTCCGGGGCGCCGCCGGAGGCCGCGAGCCCGGAATGACAGTATGGGATTGCCGGGCCTGCCGCTATCGCGGCCCCTACTCCGCGTCGAGCTTGGCCGGCGTGAGCTGCACCGACTCCCCGCAACCGCACGCGCTCGTCTGGTTCGGGTTGTTGAACACGAACTGGGCGGAGAGCTTCTCGGTCTTGAAGTCCATCTCGGTGCCGAGCAGGAACAGGACCGCCTTGGGATCGATCAGGATCTTGACGCCCTTGTCCTCCACCACCTCGTCGGTGGGCTTCACGGCCTCGGCGTACTCCATGACGTATTCCATACCCGCGCAGCCGCCGTTCTTGACGCCGACGCGGATGCCTACGGCCGGTGCCTCGGCGCGCGCCATCACGTCCTTGATGCGGACGGCGGCGGCCTCGGTGAGCCGCATTACCTGGGGACGGGGTCGGGGCTGTGCAGTCGCCATGGTGAACCTCTTTCAGTCTCTATTTGGCATCGCAATTCGCAATCGCTACCCGCACTTCTTGCTCGCGCATGATCTTACCCGAAAACCGGTTCCCACTTTTCGGGATCATGCGCCTACCACATATTCAATACGAGACGGGCTTCGTCCGACATACGGCTCGGGTCCCAGGGCGGGTCCCACACGACTTCGACCTTGCTCTCCTTCACCCCCGGCACGCTGGCGACGGCATTCTCGACCATGATCGGCAGGTCTTGGGCGGCGGGGCAATTCGGCGAGGTCAGCGACATGTCGACCTTCACGTCACGGTCGTCGCCGATGTCGACCTTGTAGATCAGCCCGAGCTCGTAGATGTCGGCGGGAATTTCCGGGTCGTAGACGGTCTTGAGCGCGGCGATGATGTCGTCGGTGAGGCGCGTGAGCTCCTCGGCCGGCAGCGCGGACGACGTGGTGATAGCCGCGTTCTCCGGCGGCTTCTCTTCGACCGGCGTTTCCGTTTCGGTGGTCTGATCGGTCACAGGGGTGTCCTCACTCATGCGAAAAATTCCTGCGCCTTGATGAGCGAGGTGGCGAGTGCGTCCACCTCCTCTTTGGTGTTGTACACGGCGAACGAGGCCCGGCAGGTAGCGGTAACCCCATAGCGCGCCAAGAGCGGCATCGCGCAATGGGTGCCGGCGCGCACGGCGACGCCGGAACGGTCGATGATGGTCGCAACGTCATGCGGATGCGCGCCCTTGATCTCGAAGGAGACCACCGGGCCCTTGTCCTTGGCGTTGCCGATAATGCGCAGCGAGTTGATGGCGCCGATCCGCTCGTGGGCGTATTTGACTAAATCATCTTCATGCGCGCGGATGCGCACCTTGCCGATTGAATTGACGTAATCGATGGCCGCGCCCAGCCCGATCGCCTGCACGATTGGCGGCGTGCCGGCCTCGAACCTGTAGGGCGGCTCGCCGTAGGTCACGCGGTCCATGGACACCTCTTCGATCATCTCGCCGCCGCCGTTGAACGGCGGCATGGCTGCGAGATGCTCGTATTTGCCGTAGAGCACGCCGATTCCGGTCGGACCGTAGAGCTTGTGGCCGGTGAAGGCGTAGAAGTCGCAGTCGAGATCGCGCACGTCGACGTCGAGGTGAACGGCGGCCTGCGCGCCGTCGATCAGCACCGGGATGCCACGGGCATGCGCGAGCTTTACCACCTCTTTCACCGGCACGATGGTGCCGAGCGCGTTCGACATCTGGGTGATCGCGACCATCTTGGTGCGGGGGCCGAGCAGCTTCTCGAAATCGTCGAGCAGGAAATTGCCATCCTCGTCGACCGGCGCCCATTTCAGCACCGCACCCTGGCGCTCGCGCAGAAAATGCCAGGGCACTATGTTGGAATGGTGCTCCATGATTGAAAGCACGATCTCGTCGCCGGCCTGGATGCGCTCGCGGCCAAAAGTATAGGCGACGAGGTTGATCGCCTCGGTGACGTTGCGCGTGAAGACGATCTCTTCCTTGCGGCCGGCATTGAGGAACTTCTGCACGGTTTCGCGCGCGCCCTCATAGGCCTCGGTCGCCTCGTTGGCGAGGTAATGCAGGCCGCGGTGCACGTTGGCGTATTGCTCGGTATAGGCCTTGTTGATGCGGTCGAGCACGACCTGCGGCTTCTGCGCCGACGCCGCATTGTCGAGATAGACCAGCGGCTTGCCATAGACCTGCATGGCCAACGCGGGGAAATCCGCGCGGATGCGGTCGATGTCGAGGGCGCCGTTGGTCACTGCCGGGTGCATAATTACTCTCGCGATTTCATCCAATCGATCGCCGCGCTCATCAGCGCCTCGCGGATCGTTTCGTTCCCAATCTCCTCGACCACCTCGCCGATGAAGGCCTGGATCAGCAGCGCCTCGGCCTCCGGCTCGGTGATGCCGCGCGACATCAGATAGAACTTGAGCCCCTTGTCGGGCGCCGAGGTGGTGGCGCCGTGGCCGCAGACCACGTCGTCGGCGAAGATTTCCAGCTCCGGCTTGGCGTCGGCCTCGGCCTCGTCGGTGAGCAGGAGCGCGCGCGTCATCATCTTGGCGTCGGTCTTCTGCGCGCCCGGCTTGACCACGATCTTGCCCTGGAACACGCCGTGGCTCTCGTCGTCGAGCACGGTCTTGAACTGCTCACGGCTGTCGCAATGGGCGGCGGCGTGCTCGATCAGCAGCGTGGTGTCGACGTGCTCCTTGCCGCGCAAGAGGGTGACGCCGCGGATGCCGCCGTGGCTGTGCTCGCCGGCAAAGCGCACGAAGTTCTGGTTACGCACCAGCATCGAGTTGGCCGTATAGGCGAAAGTGTTGAAGGTGGCCTTGGCGCCGATCTCGGCCAGCAGGCTCGCGACGTGCAGGGCGCGCGCCTTGGTGATCTTGAAATAGTCGACTTGCGCCTGGTCGCCGACCTTGAGCTCGAACGCCGTGTTGACTTGAGCATTTTGGGCGTCACCGCTGTCGTGATCCTCGATGAGGGTGGCCTTGGCCCCCTCGCCCACCACGACCAGCGAGCGCACGAAAGTTGCGCTCGGCTTATCGGTGCCGGTGGCGAAGATCAGATGGATCGGCCGCTTGATCTCGGCACCCTTGGCGATCTCGATGACGGCGCCGTCGCCCATCAGCGCGGTGTTGAGCGCGACCGCCACATCGTCGGTGGCAAAGGTCTTGCCGACGTACTTGGTGACCAGCTTGTCGCCCTTGGCGAGCGCATCGGCGAGCGAACCGACGGTCAATCCGTCTTCCGGCGCGAGATCGGACATCTCCGGCGCGAACACACCGTCGACGAACACCAGCTTGCGGCTGTCGAGCCCATCAAGCGCCTTACCGGCGTCCTTGGCGCGCGCCTTGGCCTTGGCATCGGGCGCCGGCGCCAGCGGATTGGCCTCGCGCATCAGCGCGCGCAAATCCGTGTATTTCCATTCCTCCACGCGCCGGTGCGGCAGCCCGCGTTCCTCGAACTGCTTGAACGCGCCGTCGCGCAGCGTGGCGATGCCGCCTTTGCCCGGCAGCGATCCGCGCGCGGCTTCATAAGCCTGCGCCAACGCCTGCTCGGCGGGAGTCTTCATGGGAGTGACGTCAGCCATCGCTTACGCGGCCTCCTCGCCGACGTATTCGGCATAGCCTTTGGCTTCGAGCTCGAGCGCGAGCTCCTTGCCGCCGGTCTTCACCACCTTGCCCTTGGCCATGACGTGCACGACGTCCGGCACGATGTAGTCCAATAGCCGCTGGTAGTGGGTGATGACGATCATCGAGCGCTCGGGCGAGCGCAGCGCGTTGACGCCCTCGGAAACGACCTTGAGCGCGTCGATGTCGAGGCCGGAATCGGTCTCGTCCAGCACCGCAATACGCGGCTGCAGGATCGACATCTGCAGGATTTCCTGGCGCTTCTTCTCGCCGCCGGAAAAGCCGACATTGACCGCGCGCCGCAGCATATCCTGGCTGATGCCGAGATGCTTGGCGGTGTCGCGCACCAGCTTCATGAATTCCGGCGTGGACACCTCGCCCTCGCCGCGCGTCTTGCGCTGGGCGTTGAGCGCGGTGCGCAGGAAGGTCATGGTGGCGACGCCGGGCACCTCGACCGGATATTGGAACGCGAGGAAGACGCCCTTGGCGGCGCGCTCGTCCGGGCCCATCTCCAGGATGCTCTCACCGTCGAGCAGAACGTCGCCTTCGGTGACTTCGTAATCCGGCTTGCCGGCGAGCACATAGGCGAGCGTCGACTTGCCGGAGCCGTTGGGGCCCATGATGGCCGCGACCTGGCCTTTCTCGATGGTGAGATCGAGGCCGTTCAGGATCTTCTTGCCGTCGATCTCGACGTGCAGGTTTTTGATTTCGAGTAGCTTGGACATCTATACCTCGCCAAAAGCGGCTATCTCGTCGAACATGCCGTCGACGTCACGCTCGGTGCCGCCACCGGCGTCGACATCGTTTGTGGACGGCGCGTCGATCATGATTTCTGTGCGAAACTTGTCCGCGCCCGCACGGCGCACGATCAGGAAACGGCCACCGTGCCTGATGACCAGGTCGTCGTTCTCGCGATAGACCTCCAGATCGGAGAAATGGCTGGCGATGCACTGCTGCAGCGCGACCACCCCCTGGTCCTTGCCGAGACAGGCGAGAACTTCTTGCCTGAATCCATTCCGATCGGCTCTCATCCGACGCTTCCTTCCAGAGAGATCGAGATCAGCTTCTGCGCCTCGACCGCGAATTCCATCGGCAACTGCTGCAGCACGTCCTTGACGAAGCCGTTGACCACGAGCGCCGTCGCCTCCTCCGCCGACATACCGCGGCTTTGGCAGTAGAACAGCATGTCCTCGGAGATCTTCGAGGTGGTGGCCTCGTGCTCGAACACGGCCGAAGAGTTCTTGGCCTCGATGTAGGGCACCGTGTGCGCGCCACACTGATGGCCGATCAGCAGTGAGTTGCAGTTGGTGAAGTTGCGCGCGTTGGTCGCCTTGCGGTGCGCCGAGACCAGCCCGCGATAGGTGTTGTTCGACTTGCCGGCCGAGATGCCCTTGGAGATGATCCGGCTGATGGTGTTCTTGCCGAGATGGATCATCTTGGTGCCGCTATCGACCTGCTGATGGCCGTTTGAAATAGCGATCGAGTAGAACTCGCCGCGCGAATTGTCGCCGCGCAGGATGCAACTAGGATATTTCCAGGTGATGGCGGAGCCGGTCTCGACCTGGGTCCACGAGATCTTCGAGTTCTTGCCGCGGCAATCGCCGCGCTTGGTGACGAAGTTGAAGATGCCGCCCTTGCCTTCGGCGTCGCCGGGATACCAGTTCTGCACCGTCGAATACTTGATCTCGGCGTCGTCGAGCGCGACGAGCTCCACCACCGCGGCGTGCAGCTGGTTCTCGTCGCGCATCGGCGCGGTGCAGCCTTCGAGATAGCTGACGTAGGCGCCCTTGTCGGCGATGATCAGCGTGCGCTCGAACTGGCCGGTGTTGGCCTCGTTGATGCGGAAATAGGTGGAAAGCTCCATCGGGCAGCGCACGCCCTCCGGCACGTAGACGAACGAGCCGTCGGAGAACACCGCCGAATTGAGGGTGGCGAAGAAGTTGTCTGAAGTCGGCACCACGGAGCCGAGATACTTCTTCACCAGTTCGGGATGCTCGCGGATCGCTTCCGAGATCGGCATGAAGATGACGCCGGCCTTCTTCAGCTCTTCCTTGAAGGTGGTGGCGACCGACACGGAATCGAACACGGCGTCGACCGCGACGCGCCCGGACGAGCGGTACTCACCGCCGGTCATATCGTCGTCGAGCTCGCTCGGCTCGCCCTGCTTGCGCACGCCGGCGAGGATCTCCTGCTCTTTCAGCGGAATGCCGAGCTTCTCGTAGGTCTTGAGGATTTCGGGATCGACTTCGTCGAGCGACGCGAACTCTTTTCGCTTCGGCGCCGAGTAGTAATAGATCTCCTGGTAGTCGATCTTGGGATAGCTGACGCGCGCCCAGCTCGGCTCCTGCATGGTCAGCCAGCGCTTGTAGGCGCCGAGCCGCCATTCGAGCATCCACGCGGGCTCGTTCTTCTTGGCCGAGATATAGCGAACGGTATCTTCGGAAAGGCCCTTGTCGGCCTTCTCGGATTCGATGTTGGTCTCGAACCCGTACTTATACTGGTCAACGTCGATGCTTTTGACCTGCTCGACGGTCTCATGTACGGCCGGCATTCTTCCCTCCGCTCACGGTTGCAAGGACCGCGGGTTGGATTTGTCGGTTATGGTGGCTTAGCGCTTCGTGTCGCTTAGCGTCCCTGTTTGGTTGATCTCTCGCGTTGATCTCTAATTGGTCGATCTCTGTTGGCGCCTCGTTGCGCGCGGACAAATTCGCGCTTCAATCCGGCGCCGGTTCTGACCACCTCAGGCGGCCAGTTCGCGTCTCTCCTTAACTAATGATCCTGCCAGCATAATCCAAGTTCCCAGGAACTGTTCCACATCGGCCTCGCTGGTGGTCCGACCGAGGCTCACACGCAGCGCCCCGCGCGCCAGATCGGGTCGAACGCCCATGGCGGCCAGCACGTGCGAGGCGGCCACCTTTCCGGACGAGCAGGCGGCGCCAGATGACAGCGCTATCCCATTGAGATCGAAGGCGATAATCGCGGTTTCGGCCTTCAGGCCAGGGACCGCGAACAGAGTCGTATTGGGCAGGCGCGGCACGTCCGCACCGAAAATCACGATTTCCGGGGTCGCCGCCTTGAGGCCGGCCTCCAGCCGCGCGCGCAAAGCCGCCATGCGGCCAGCGTCCGCCTCACCGGTGGCGCGCACCGCCGCGGCGGCAGCGCCGAAGCCGGCAATGCCCGCCACGTTCTCGGTGCCGGCGCGTACGAAGCGCTCCTGGCCGCCGCCACGGATCAGCGGCTCGGCGATACGGATATCGCCGCCCGTGATGAGCGCGCCCGCCCCTTGCGGCCCGCCGAACTTGTGGCCGGACAGGCTCATGAGGTCGGCGCCGAGTTCCGCCATGTCGCACGCGATGCGGCCGGGCGCCTGCACCGCGTCCACGTGCAGCAGGCCACCCGCCTGATGGACGATCTCGGCAATCTTTGCGATCGGCTGAATCACACCGGTCTCGTTGTTGGCGAGCATGACCGACACCAGCGGCCATTCGGCCTCAGCCAGCGCCTGTTCCAGCGCGGTCAGATCGATCACACCATTGGCGTGAACGCCGAGTTTCGAAACCTGCTCCGGGGCAAAGCGCCCGCCGCCGAGCACGGAAGGGTGTTCCACTGTCGAAACGAACAGCCGGTCGCGCGTGGCCTTCTCGCGCCCGGCCTCCAGCGCCGGGGTGAGTGCCAGCATGTTGGCCTCGGTCGCCCCCGAGGTGAAAGTGACGTTCTTTGGCTCGGCCCCGACCAGGGCGGCCACCTCGGCGCGCGCGTCCTCGACCAGGCGGCGGGCGGCCCGGCCCTCGGCATGCACTGACGACGCGTTGCCGGTGGCCCCCAGGGCCTCCACCACGGCGGCCCGGGCCTCTTCCCGCAGGGGAGCGGTCGCATTCCAGTCGAAATAGGCCCGTTCAGTCATCAGAGCTCTATGGCCACCTTGGTCGCTTTCGCCAGTTCGGGTATCCAAATACCATTAGCTCCTAGGCCACGCAAAAAACTTGCTTTTTGCCCTAGGGCTCATGCTAGAAGCCGAACCCATACGGGCCCACTTATAGCCTGTGTTGCGCTTGTGAACAGCGGAAATCAAATAATTAGAACCGTTCTAAAGTAGGCGCCGGGCTGCCGTTTGTCCGCCTGACGCACCGCCACCCCTGACGCGCCGTTCGCGGCGAAGCTGGTTCGAGGTCGATCGAATGCCTGAGGTTATCTTCACCGGTCCCGCTGGACGCATCGAGGGCCGCTACCACCCGGCGCGGCAGAAGAACGCGCCGATTGCCATCGTGCTGCATCCGCACCCGCAGTTCGGCGGCACGATGAACCATCCAATCATCTACCAGATGTACTACGCCTTCGTGCACCGCGGGTTCTCGGCGCTGCGCTTCAACTTCCGCGGCGTCGGCCGCAGCCAGGGCAACTTCGACCACGGCACGGGCGAACTGTCGGACGCCGCCGCTGCGCTCGACTGGGCGCAGACCATCAATCCTGAGGCCAAGAGCTGCTGGATCGCCGGCTTCTCGTTCGGCTCCTGGATCGGCATGCAGCTCCTGATGCGCCGCCCGGAGATCGAAGGCTTCATCTCGATCTGCCCGCCGGCCAACCTCTACGACTTCTCCTTCCTGGCGCCCTGCCCGTCCTCGGGCCTGATCATCCACGGCGACAAGGACGCGGTGGTGCCGCACAAGGACGTCAATACGCTGGTCGAGAAGCTGAAGACGCAGAAGGGCATCGTCATCGAACAGAAGGTGGTGCCTGGCGCCAACCATTTCTTCGATGGCAAGGTCGACACCCTGCTTGAGCAGATCGGCGACTATCTCGACAAGCGGCTGAAGATCGAGCGCAAGCCGACCGCGGCGGCTTAGACTTGCCGCCGCTGTCGCTCGACCACCTCACCGTCATCGACGCGACGCCTCTCGAACTGATCGACGCGGCCGCGGCGGGCGGTTTCGATGCCGTGGGCTTACGCGTCGTCACGCCGCTTGCCGCCAAAGAGGCATTCCCCGTCATTGGGCAACCCGAGGTCCTGCGCGCACTCAAGGCGCGCATGGCGGCAACCGGCATCAAGATCGGCCTTGTCGAGTCCATCTGGCTTGGCGCGGACAGCGATCCCGATGCGCTTGAGCCGGCCATGGCAACGGGTGCCGAGCTGGGCGCTCAGTTCGCGCTCGTCGCCGCCAATGACGCGGACGAGGCCCGTCTCATCGACAACCTGGGCCGCCTGGCGGGCATCGCCAAGACGCACGGCCTCAAGATCGCATTCGAATTCATGCCGTTCACGCAAGTACGCAGTCTCGCGCAAGCCTTGCGCATCAAGGAACAGGTTGCCGCTCCCAACCTTCGGCTGCTGATCGATGCCCTGCATATAAGCCGCTCCGGCGCCGACATGCGGGCGCTGCCCACGGTGGACTCTTCCGTTGTCGGCTATGTCCATCTCTGCGATGCGCCGGCGAAGCCGCCACCGCCCGAAGGCCTGCGCGACGAAGCGCGCCTTGGCCGCCTCTATCCCGGCGAAGGCGCGTTGCCGCTCGACGATTTCCTCGATGCCATGCCGGGCGACGTCCCCATCGGCGTTGAAGCGCCCTGCCGCGCCTATGCTCACCTGCCGCCGGTCGAGCGCGGCCGGCGCGCCGGCGAGGTCACCCGCGCCTTTCTTGCCCATCGCGCCGCGCGGGCGCGCACCTGAGGGGCGCTATCCACAAACGTCCTTGGCCGCGCTGCCTTGTCCCGGGCATGCGCGTCTTGGGGCTGCCGCTTTCGCCTAAAGCAACGCTTGCCGCAACGCCGGCGAGGCGTGATATAGCGGCACGTAACCGGCGAGCAGCATCTGCGTGCTGCGCTTGTAGGCCGCCTTGGCGATCTCGACGCCATTATCGGTGATGCGCGCTTCGATTGCCGCATCGAGCACGCCGGCCGGGTTTTCAATGCCGATTTTGCTTTCACTGTAGGCCGGCCCCAACGCGCCGACATTCTGCACCACCACGTGCGCTACCGTGACAGGCACCAGCGCCGCGGCGGCGAGACAGCAGCCGCCCGAGACCGCCATCGAGCGATGGCCCGCCTGCGGCGTGAAATAGCGCGCAGTGATGTTGCCCTCACCCTTGGGCGCGCCCACCAAACACACTTTCGGAATGGTCTCGCTGTTGGCGATCTCGTCAGCCGTCATCGGCTCGCCGTTGCGCTTTTTCAGGCCCATCTTCAGGCCGGCCTGCGTCCACACCGCGCGCAATCGCTCCATCAACGCCTTGTCGGTGTCGAAGGTCTCGATGGCGTCCTGCGCGTCGCGGCCGAAGTCGGATGCGCGCGCGATCACCATCGGCACCGCCACGTCGACGCACGACACCTCGATGCCCTCGATTGTGTCGACGGCGTTGCCGGTCGGTAACAGCTTGCCGGTCTTGGCACTGACCGGCTCGTTCAGGAACAGGTCGACGCCCGGCCAGGCGCCGTCAACGCCGGGGATGACCGCATTCTCCGCCAACCCACCGACAAAATTCATGCGCGAAGCGGCGGTAACGCCGGTGTTGGCGTTGCGGATATTCAGTTCGAAGGCACCGTCGCCAACGCGCGCCACCAGCCCGGTGTCGAGTGCCCATAAGGGTAGCGCTGCGGACATGGTGCCGCAATTCACGCTCCAGTCGATCGCCGGCTTGTCGGCGGCGAGCTGCGCCAGCGTACTGACGAGCAGCGGCGGGCCGTCCGCCCGGTCTCGACGGCTGCGAAGAACACCTTGTTGCCAGTCGGCGCCACACGCCCGAGCCCGGTAAGTTGCTTGTTGCCGGGCCGCGTGCCGGTGAGCGGCACGCCCATCAGGTGGCGCAGCAGTTCCTCGCGTAAGCTCACGTCCTCGGGCGCGAAGCGATCCCAGATGACGAGCCCGGTCGAGGTGCCGCCGCGCACGTGATGGACGGGAAACTCGACGACGCCGTTGCGCACACGCACCGTCATCTCCGGCAGCGCGGGAAAGACGTCGCCCTTGTCGCGCGCGGGCGTCGGCACCACGACGTTCATCGCTTCCTCGTGGCGGCCACGACAGGCGCTGGTCTACCGAAACGAGATCAGGCGAATTTCTTCACCGCCAGCACGGCGTTGAGCCCGCCGAACGCGAACGAGTTGGAGATCGCGACCTTGATCGGCATTTGGCGCGCTTCGTCCGGCACATAATCGAGATCGCAGGCCGGATCGGCGCCGAGAAAATTGATCGTGGGCGGCGCCACGTCGTCGTGCACCGACATCACCATCGCCAGCATTTCGAGCGCGCCGGCCGCGCCCAGCGCGTGGCCGACCATCGACTTTGTCGACGACACCGCCAGTTTCTTGGCGTGCGCGCCGAACACTTCGTGCAGCGCCTTGGTTTCGGTCTGATCGTTGACGGCGGTGCCGGTGCCATGAGCGTTGACGTATTGAATGTCCTCGGGCGCCAGCTTGGCATCGTCGAGCGCCCCCTGCATCGCCCGCGTCATGCCGCCGAGATCGGGCGCGGTAAGGTCGGCGGCGTCCGCGGTCATGCCGAAGCCGACAATCTCGCCAAGGATATTGGCGCCGCGCGCGCGCGCGCGCTCAAGCGGCTCGAGCACCAGCATGGCGGCGCCCTCGCCCAGCACCAGGCCCTTGCGATCCTTCGAGAACGGCCGGCAGGTGTCGGGCGCCATCACGCGCATGGCTTCCCAGGCGCGCATCGAGCCGAAGGTGATACAGGCTTCGGTGCCGCCGGTGACGGCACAATCGACGATGCCGGCGCGCAGCATCTGGAAGGCCAGCCCGATGGCGTGGGTCGCCGAGGCGCAGGCGCTCGCCACCACGAAGGCAGGTCCGCGCAAGCCGCATTGCATCGACACCTGACTCGCCGGCGCGTTCACCATCAGCTTCGGCACCGTCAGCGGGAAGACGCGCGTCTTTTTCTCGATATAGATGCGGCGGAAATTCTCGTCGACCGTAGCCTGGCCGCCGGCGCCGGTGCCAATGATGGTCGCGGTTCGCTCCGACAACGACGCGTCGAAGGTGAGCCCGGACTGCGCGATCGCCTCGCGCGCGGCGACCACCGCGATCTGCGACACCCGGTCGAGGGTGGATAGCTCGCGCTCCTCGAAATACTGGAGCGGGTCGAAGCCCTTGATTTCGGCGGCGACCTTCTGAGTCAGTTGCGCGCCATCGGCGATGGTCTCGATCGGCCCGATGCCGCCGACGCCCTGCTGCAGATTTTCCCAGTAGGACTTTAGGGTCAGGCCGAGCGGCGTGACGGCCCCAAGGCCGGTGACGACAACGCGATTCACGTCATTCACGACTTCTTATCGGCGACCAGCTTTTCGATGGCCTTGACGACGTCGTCGACGGTATCGAATTCGGTGCGCGGGTTGTTGGTGTTGGCGTTATAGGGGATCGAGATATCGAACTTCTCTTCCAGGTCGAAGATCATCTCAACAGCGTCGAGCGACTCCAGCCCCAGGTCCTCGAGCCGGTCGGTCAATTCCACCGTCGGCTTATCGACCCGTTTCTTCTTGGCAATGATCTCAATCACATCCTTGGCAACATCGGTCATCGCGTTTGATCCCCACTATTGACTGAGCGTTCCACCGCCTCGAGCCGCGCGCTGATGTCATCCACCTTTCCATGCAGGCGCTTCTGTTTGGTGATGTAGACAAACTGCTCGATCGAGCGCTGGTGCAACTGCGCCGGATAGCCGGATACAAAGGTATTTGCAGCCACGTTGTTGGCCACCCCGGAGCCCGCGGCAACCACCGCCTGGTCCCCGATCGCGACGTGATCCGCGACGCCCACACCGCCCCCTAGACGCACTCTATCACCGATACGAACGCTGCCGGAGATGCCCACCATCCCGCAGATCATGCAGTTTTCTCCAATGGTGACATTGTGGCCGATATGGACGTGATTGTCGATTTTGGTGGCGCGTCCGATGCGCGTGGTTTCGATGGTCGAACGATCGATAGTGGTGCCGGCGCCGATTTCCACCTCGTCGGCGAGATCCACCGTCCCCAGCGAATGCACGCGCGTGACCACCACGCCGGGCACGAACGCGGTCGGCGACGCCAGATCCGGTGCGTAGCTGAAGCCGTCGGCGCCGATCACCGCGTTGGCATGGATCATGACCCGGTTCCCGACGCGCACCCGGTCGCCAATGCGCACGCCGGAATGGAACAGGCACTGCGCGCCGATCTCGACGTCGGCGCCGACGGTCACCTGCGGCAGGAGCACGGTACCGGCCCCAATCCGGCTGCGCGGGCCCACGACCACGTAAGGCCCGATGCTGACGCCCTCGCCGATCTGCGCGTCGGGCGCGACCACCGCGGTCGGATGGATGCCCGGCTCATGCGCCGGGCCGGCATCGAACAGCGCGGTCAGCCGGGCCAGCGCCAGGCGCGCGTCGTCGACCGTGATCAGGGCCTTGAAGGTGCCGGTCGGCGCCGGGTTCTTGGCCGCCACGACCGCCGCCTGCGCCTTGCTCTGAGCGAGCGTGGCCACCGCATCGCCACTCATGGCGAGCGCCAGGTCGGACCCGCGCTCCGCCCCGGCGGGGTGGACGACACGGTCGATCTCAAGCGCGCCATCGCCCTCGAATTGCGCTTCAAGAATTTTCGCTATTTCATTGATCTGCATGAATAATTTTATTGTCTTTGTGCGTACACGACGGGCGGCATGGCGGTTGCGGGCAGAACGTGCACCAGAGCCACGTTCCGGTCAATTGCGCGCAGGGTTAGCCAGCACTCCGCCGCGCATCGGTTCCGGCACGCCGGTGGTCTTGGGAAACGTCAGCGGCAGCCCGCGCAGCGACCGCACTGCCAGATAGGCGAAGGCCTGCGCCTCCATGGCATCCGCCGACCAGCCGGCGGCATCGGCGGTCTCGACCGTGGCCGGCGCCAACCGCTCCGCCAGCATGTGCATCAGGGTGGGATTATGGGCACCACCGCCCGATATCACCCAGGTCCTGGGCATCGCCGGCAAGTGCGGCAGGATACGCGCCACCGACGCCGCCGTCAGCGCCGAGAGGGTGGCGGCGCCGTCGGCCACCGAAAGCGCCGGCAAGGCCAGGTTGGCATGGGCGAAGGCGTTGCGGTCGAGCGATTTCGGGCACGGCAGCGCAAAGAACGGGTCCGCCAGCACGCGCGCCACGACATCCTCGTGCACGCGGCCCTTGGCCGCCTGGTCGCCGTCGCGGTCGAGCGGACTGCCGGTGCGCGCGCGCATGAAATCGTCGATCAGCGCGTTGCCCGGACCGGTGTCGCCGGCAACCGGATCGCCGCCGTCGACGAAGGTGACGTTGGCGACGCCGCCGACATTGAGCACGGCGATCGGGTGCGGCCGATCGAGGCTGCGCGCCAGCGCCTGGTGATAGACCGGCACCAGCGGCGCCCCCTGCCCGCCGGCGGCGACATCGGCAGCGCGGAAATCGTAAACCACCGGCAGCCTGAGCCGATCCGCCAGCGCCTGACCGTCGCCGATCTGGACGGTCAGCCGCTCGGCGGGACGGTGCAGCACGGTCTGGCCGTGGAACCCGACCACGTCGACCGTCGCCTTGTCTATGCGCTCGATCGCCAGGAAGGTCTCGACGGTCTCGGCCTGCGCGCGGGTGACGAAATCCTCGGCTTCCGCCAGCACACCCGGCCGCGCGCTACGGTCGGTCAGGCCGACGCCGGCCTCGAGCGCCCGGCGCAGGAGATCGCGCTCGGCTTCCGTGTAGGGCCGGTAGCCGATCGGCCCGAAGGCGGAAATGGCCTCGCCGTCGGTTTCAAGCAGCGCCACGTCGACCCCGTCGAGCGAGGTCCCACTCATCAACCCGATGGCCCGCATCTGGCCTGTCCCTTGCCCTGCCCCATAAACCCCGGAACGTCCGGTCGGTTGAATCCCGGCCCGGACCTGTTACACCACCGGCGCCCCCAAGGCGATAAAGCCGCGCACCATGAGTGACGACCGATGAGTGCCTATAAATCCGATTTTCTTAACATTCTCGCCGAGCGCGGCTTCATCCACCAGATCTCCGAGCCGGAAGATCTCGACGCGCGCGCCACCGCAGGCGCCATCACCGCCTATATCGGCTTCGACTGCACCGCGGCCTCGCTGCACGTCGGCTCGTTGCTGCCGATCATGATGCTCTATTGGATGCAGCAGACCGGCCACCGGCCGATCGCGCTGATGGGCGGCGGCACCACCCGCGTGGGCGACCCGAGCGGCAAGGACGAGAGCCGGCGCATCCTCACCGACGCGCAGATCGGCGAGAACCTCAAGAGCATCCGCGCCATCTTCGCCAAGTTCCTCAAATTCGAGGAGCACGGCGGAAACGCCATCATGGCCAACAATGCCGACTGGCTGAACACGCTCAACTACATCGATTTCCTGCGCGACGTCGGCCGGCACTTCTCGGTCAATCGCATGCTGTCGTTCGACTCGGTGAAGCTCAGGCTCGACCGCCAGCAGGAACTGTCGTTCCTTGAATTCAACTACATGATCTTGCAGGCCTACGACTTCGTCGAGCTCAACAAGCGCACCGGCTGTATTTTGCAGATGGGCGGCTCCGACCAGTGGGGCAACATCGTTTCCGGCATCGATCTCGGCCGCCGCATCAATAACGCGCAACTGTTCGCGCTGACCTCGCCGCTCGTCACCACCGCGTCGGGCGCCAAGATGGGCAAGACCGCCGCCGGCGCGGTGTGGCTCAATGCCGATCTCGTCAGCCCTTACGACTACTGGCAGTACTGGCGCAACACCGAGGACGGCGACGTCACCCGCTTCCTCAAGCTGTTCACCACGCTGCCGCTTCCCGAGATCGCCAAGCTGTCGGCCTTGAAGGATCAGGAGATCAACGAGGCCAAGAAGGTGCTGGCGACCGAAGCGACCGCCATGGTGCACGGCCGCGAGGCCGCCGATGAGGCCGCCGACACCGCGCGCCGCACCTTCGAGGAAGGCGCCTTCGCCGAGAACCTGCCGACCATCGAAATCGCCCGCGCCGACCTCGACGCCGGGCTCGGCGTGCTGCTGGCGTTCTCGGAAAAGGCCAAGCTCGTCACCTCCAACGGCGACGCCCGCCGGCAGATCAAGGGCGGCGCGCTGAAGGTCAACGACCAGGCCGTGACCGACGACAAGATGCAACTCACCGCCGGCAACCTCACCCCGGACGGCGTGATCAAGCTCTCGCTTGGCAAGAAGCGGCATGTGTTGTTGAAGCCGGTGTGAGGGGCGCGACCGTTCGGATCAAGCGGCGAAAGCGCCGGAGACCGAATCCGGCTTCAAAGCGGATCGTCGGTCTGCGCTCGACAAGACAATGTTCGGTAACAGCGGCAAAATGAATGTCCGATCGCTGGGAGATTTCTTCGGAAGGCCTCCAAGACGGACGCCACGTTCAACAACCGCAAATCGGCTCATCATCCTAACCAGTCGTAAACGCACTATGTTGCATTGCTTTGGGTGGCGATTTCGCAATGCGACCACGTTTGTGCGGCGTGGCTCATTTGGTGTGTTCGCCGAAATGCGCACACATTTTGCGAACACGGTCGCTCTCCATGCGAATTATCGCCGCTCTAGCAATGGCCCTTGGTCTCCTGGTCACCGCGAGCCCCTCCTTTGCGGAGTGCCACTGGGGTACGCGCATTATTTGCCCCGGCGCGGATGTCTCTCCCTACCAAACGTTTTTCGGTCCTGCGGCACCCGCGCGCTCGCATTGGCACCGTTCGCCTGGTAGACGAAGCGCAGTGGTAACCGGCCGCCATCCGGTTTCGATTCTGCTGAAGCTGAATCCGCTCTGGTGGTTTGGAAACGACAGCGAGCAGACCGTCGATCAGGCGCCCTGGTATATGCCGGGCAAGCCCGAGCCACTGCGCTGGGTGGCCTGGCAATTCCGGAACCCCTTCCAGAACTTCCGCAGCTACGTGATGGGCGTGCAAGATCAGAACTACCGCGTCACGGGCCGCTCGCCGGTGACGCTGGTGCAGCGGAACGATCTGACGCCACCCGAGCAAGGCTGGCAATGGTCGGTAATCAACACGCCAATCCCGCTGCCGTTCGTCAGCTACAGCGGCAGCCATGTGGTTTGGTACGCAGGCTGGCAGCCGACCGGATTCTTCGGGTTCAAGTTCAATCTATCGGGTAATGGCGTTCAGTTGTGGTGACGGTGCGCAACGAGGTAATGCCGTTGGCCCGACTCGGCGGTACGCCGTCCCGCCGTCGAACGTCAGAAATTGGATGAGAGGCAACAGCGTCAACGCGGCCCGACAACAGGCTCCGCGCCGGAATGACGTCTCGATGGCCCCCTCCCGGCTCGCGCCTGCGGCGCCCGCCACCCACCTCCGAAACCTGGGTCCCCGATCTCGCGCGGACGAACAGAGAGGGTCCAGCCGCGGCGCCTCACCGCGACGGCGGCACGAAATTGGGATCGAAGTCGCCGGGCGACGGAATGAACTTGCGCAGCAGTCCGGGCGCGATCGCGGTCACTGGATTGACCAGGATGCGCGGCGACGCAATCGGGCCCACCGCCTCGTAGGTGATCCCGACCAGCCCCTCGTTGCTGCCCCCGCCCAGCACCAGGCCGACGATCGGGATCTGGCCGAACATATTGTTGAGGCCATAGAACGGCACGAAGGTGCCGCGCAGGTGCACGTCGTCTTTGACGTAATTGATCTGACCCGAAATGGTCGCACCCACCAACGGTCCGCGCACGACGCCATCGCGCACCGCCATCTTGCCGGAGAAACGGGTGAACTGGGCGTGCAGTTCAGAAAACGGCACCCCTTTGCGGTTCTGCCCGGGCGCGCCCGCGACGATACGGTCGAGCCCCTGCTCGCCGCGCACCGTGAAGTTGCTGATCGACAGGAAGCCGACCTGCGGCGCGCCGTTGGGGCGCGGCGGATCGACCGCCACCCACATCTTGCCGCCGTAGACGCGCGAATACATGTCGGCGAAGCGGAACAGCGCGCCGGCGTCGCCGCTCTCGATGTAGATCACATGGTGGTTGTCGCGGGTACGCAAGCGCAAGTCGCCAAGCAACGAGGCGTCGCGCCCAATCTTGGCGTGCATCACGAAGTTGCGGATGTCGCCGTCGCGGCGAGACAGCTTGAGGTCGAGCCCGCGCAGCGTCTCGCCGTTGTGGCCGACCACGGTCCCGATCTTGACGTCGAGATCGACGTCGGGGGACTTCTGGCCCCGTTTTGGCGACGTGCCGCCAAGCAGCGACTTCTTGACGAAGGTACGGCCGTCATAGACGTCGCCACGCATGATCACGTGCAGCACGCCGTTGCCCTCGCGGGTGACCTTGAGCGACGCCTTGTCGCCCCGCGACACGCCGAACACCGGGAAATCCGCCGACCTCAGCTCGCCGTGCCTGTCGAGGTCGAGCTCGCCCTTCACGTTGATGCCGGAACCAACGATCGCGAGATTGTCGAAGCGCTTGCCGTCCGCGTCCTCGGTCATCTTGGCCGTGACATGGGCCGGGGCACCGGGTGCCTTCACCCAGCCGGGCAGGAGATCCTCGATCCTCGCCCGCGTAAGATCGGCGTCGAGATCGAAGACGGTGCTCTTGCTGCTCTTGCCGGGGTCGAGTGTGCCGGTGAGCTTGACCGGAACGGTGCCGCTGAGGGCGTCACCGATATCCAGGCCAAGCTTGTGGCGCGCGGCACGGTTGAGCTTAGCCGTCAGTTGGATGTCCGCCGCCGCGGCGCCGGGCTTCTTCCGAAGGTCGATCGCCGCCGGCAGGCCGTTGATCTTGACGTTGCCTTTGATCTGATAGGCGCCGCCGCTCGACGCCTTCACCTGCAGCGAAGACGCTTCGAGCTTCTTGCCCAGCAGCACGTTGTCGGCCCCGAAACTCGACAGCACGGCGCTGACGCCATAGCGCATGGTGTTCTTGGGCTGCGGGTGCGCGAGCACCATGTTGATCGTGACGTTGGCGGCGACGGTGCCGCGGCTGGTGGCGGGATCGAGCTTGAAGTCGACGTTGCGGCTCAGCACCTTGTTCTTCAGGAGCATGGCAGCCACCGGAACGCTGCCGTCGATGCGGAAGGTCGCCTGCGCGGGCGAGGGCTTAAGATACGTATTGGGCACCGAGAACACGCCGTCGGCAATGTTGAGGCTGCGGCCCGGCGCCACGTTCACCACGCCGCGGCCGAGACGGACGGTGGCCGTACTGCCGGTAATGTGCACCGCTAGGTCAGCATCCTCGATCGGCGGCAAATCGGGGATCGGCCGCAACGTCGAGCCGCTGGTCTCCAGGTCGATGGACAGACCGTCGTCGGGTGTCGGCGGACCGCCGGTCTTGAAGTCCGCCATCGGCGCGTTGCCGGCGATCACCATGCGCTCGACGACGCCGCCGTGGATGTGCTGCTGGACCCACTGGCGCACGGGATGCCCGATGAAGACCGGCCACAGCCGCTTCATCACCGACGCCGGCATGCGGGTGCCGGCGACCCCGAAAGCAAGGTGCGGCTTGGACGTCGAATAGTCGAAGCTGCCGGTGACCGCGACACCGACGTTGTACAGCGGCCGCGGATCGCTGCGGCTGAGATCACTCTGGTCGAGATCGATCCGGCGCTTCTTGGTGTCGATACGTCCACGCACGTTCACCCGGTTGAAGGCAAAGCCCTCCTTGTCGCCACCCGCAACCGGCGCCAAGATGACCGGCGCGATCACCCGATCGCCGCGCGTGATGGCAAAATGCCAAACGCCGCTGTCGTCATGCGGCGCGGTCACCACGGCGCGCAGGGTGAACTGGTTGCCGCCCGCCTGCAGCTGGAACGGCACGATCAGCGTGCGCTGACGCGCATTCCACCGAAAGCGCACGTCGGCACGCTGGACGCCGATCTTGATGAGATCGGGTCCATCATGGTCGGTGACGGTGCCGCTGCCGGCGACCACCTCGCCCTGCAGCTGCTGCGGGGTGCCGTCGGCGGCGATGTCGGCACGGATCGAGGCCGACACCGGCAGGTCGGATGTGACCTGGCCGTCCTTCACGCGCAGCGCCAGCATGATGTCGCGCATGGAAACTTGGCGCGCCTCGAGCCCGACCGCGCGCATGCCGCCGTCGAGCGGACGCATCGCCGCGCTGATCATCCAGGGACGCTTCTTGTCGTCGGACGACAATTGAAAGATCACGCCGCCTTGGTTCGGCCTCCGCAGGCTGGCGTTGATGTGATCGAAGGTCCATTGCTTGCCGTTGCGCCGATCGTCGACGGTCAACTGGCCGTTCTTCAGGCCGAGCTCTTCCAGGTCGTGCCCATCGAGACCGGAGGTGCCGACCGAGTCGATCCAGGCCAGCACGCCTGCCACCTCCCGCACGCTCGAGCTCAGCTTGCCGCGCGGCATGATGGCGCTTACCGGCGGCATGCCGCTCGCGCCGCGGGGCGAGGTGGTCGCGATGGGCCGCTTGTCGGCGCCGGCAAAGACGGTGACCTGGCCGTCGCGCTCGATGCGCACCGCCATCTTGGCGCCGACCAGGTTGAGGCTCTCGGCCCGCAGCTGTCCGTCGAACAGCGCCGTCCCCGACAGGCCGACCTCGGCCTTGGGCGCGCTCGCCACCACCGCGCCGTCGGCGTCGCGCACCACGATGTCGCGCAGCCGCAAGGTGGGCCGCCCTTTCTCATCGCGCTCGATCTGGGTGCCGCCGACCTCGACCGTATGGCCGCGACCGAAATTCTGCTCGATCGCCGCCTTCAGCCACGGCGTCGCCATGTCGACTTCGATCGGCCCCTGCGCCAACCGCCACCACAGCCCGGCGGCACCCAGCACCACCAGCACCGCCGCAGCCGTCGCACCGAGCATGAGCCGCTTGACCCAGCGCCGGCGCAGCACCGCCATCGCGCCGCGGCCCACGCGCGCGGCCCGCCGCCCGGCCCAGATTTGAATGGTCCGCGCGACCGCCATGGCGCGGCTCAGGCCTTGATCGAGCGCGCGGCGGGCGCGGACCTTCAGCTTCTGGGGGGGTGGCTCAGGAAGATGCCGCTTCGCGTGATGGGGATGCTGAGACGGGTGCGGATGCTGAGAGGCATGGGGAGGCTGATGAGCGGGCTTAGCTGCGTGCGCCTGCGGATGATGCGCAGCCG
The DNA here is from genome assembly GCA_963822085.1 of uncultured Pseudomonadota bacterium. Taxonomy (GTDB): domain Bacteria; phylum Pseudomonadota; class Alphaproteobacteria; order Rhizobiales; family Xanthobacteraceae; genus Pseudolabrys. The sequence goes on along the minus strand of CAWGGL010000023.1, from coordinate 42,857 downwards.
TATGGGGCCCTTTTTTAGGGTGCGGCTTCGGGTTGCGCTTGTGGTCGCCACCCTTTTTGTGGTCGCTGCCCGTCATGCCCTATGGGCGCCCCTCGTCCGACGCGTCACGCGCGTTCCTGTCGCCGCCCGACGGACCGGTTCTGGCGCGGCCCTTGGCCTTGTTGGTGAAGCCCGTTGCGCCCGCCCGACGCAACTGGCATTTGCGACTTTGAAACGTCGAAAGCGACGAAAGGAAGGCATATGGCGCGCGAGCTTGCCGAGGGTGCCAAGGCACCGGCTTTCACCCTGCCCCGGGACGACGGAACCCGCGTTTCGCTCAAGGACTTCAAGGGCCGCAATTTGGTCCTCTATTTCTACCCCAAGGCGGACACCCCCGGTTGCACCAAGGAAGCGATCGCGTTTTCGGGCCTCGAGGCTGCATTCGCCAGGGCCGGAACCGATATTCTCGGCGTTTCCGCCGACCCGGTGGCCGCCCAGGACAAGTTCAAGGCCAAACACAAACTGACGATCGCTCTGGCCTCGGACGAACCCCGCAAGATGCTGGCAGACTATGGCGCGTGGGGCGAAAAATCGATGTACGGGCGCAAATACATGGGGATTTTCCGCAAGACCTTCCTGATCGACGGCCAGGGCCGCATCGTGCGTATCTGGCCCAAGGTGAAGGTCGCCGGCCACGCCGAAGAAGTGCTGGAAGCCGCCCGCGCGCTCGCGCCCTGACGCGCGCCGCCAGGCCGCGCCACGCACGTCGGGACGGACCGACCTGTGGTCCCGTCGGCCCGTTTGCCGCATGCCTTTATCCACCGTCCCGCGCGTGAAACGGCACGCTAGCGGGCCGCGTTTACCGCTTTATTAACCATATCGGATTGATATCGCCTCACAGCGTTTCGCCGGCCGAATCTCGCGTTTCTCGGCCGGTACGGGGTATCGATGTCGCATTCGTCTCATTCGCATCCACACGACCGCAACGGTGAGCACGCGGCGCACCATGGCCGGCGTCGTACGCATTCGGCCGCCGCGGTTTCGCAGCACGTCAGCCGCGCCCATGCCCCCGTCGGCGACTACACGTTCGCGCACGGCGGCCGCCAGGTGCGCGTCGGCCCGGTGGCTTTCTGGATCGTGGTCGGCACATTGGTGATCATGGCGGTGTGGTCGGTCGGCACCGGCACCTATTTCGCCTTTCGCCAGGACGTGCTGAGCGGCCTGATCAGCCGGCACGCGCGCACGCAGATCGCTTACGAGGACCGCATCGCCGAATTGCGCGGCGAGGTCGATCGCATCACCAGCCGCCAACTACTCGACCAGGAGCAGTTCCAGCGCCGGCTCGATGCCCTGCTCAAGCGGCAGACGCTTCTGGAGCGGCGCACCACCGCCCTCGCCGACGACAGTCTCACCACGGGCTCGCTGCCGCGCGGCAAGGACGACAAGGACGCTCGACTCAAAGCCCCCGCCTTGCGGTCGTCGCTCTATTTCGAGTCGGACGAAAATCGCGCCGGTGTCGGCGGTACGCTCGCACGCGTTTCCCATTCGCTCGACCGCCTCGCGGAGAAGCAGACGACGCTCGTCGACGGCATGGAACAGCGCTTCGACAGCAAGGCGCGCCGCATGCACAGCGTGCTCAGCGATCTAGGCGTCAAGCCGGGCCGACCGCCGGCCGAAGGCGGTCCCTACATTCCGCTTAAGCCCCCGCGCAGGAACGCCAGCGCCTTCGCCAAGACGCTCTATCGCGTCAGCGTCGCACGCGCCAAGATTGCGCAGTACACGGACACCCTACGCACGGTGCCGGTGCGCAAGCCGCTTGGCGGCCAGCTCGACGTGACCTCGGGCTTCGGCCCGCGCCGCGATCCGTTCCTCGGCACGCCGGCGTTTCATCCCGGGCTCGACCTCGCCGGTTACATCGGCAAACACGTGCACGCCACCGCCGACGGCAAGGTCAAACGCGCCGGCTGGGACGGCGGCTACGGCAACCTGGTCGAGATCGACAACGGTCACGGCATCGTCACCCGCTTCGGCCATCTCTCCAAGATCCTGGTCAAGGCCGGGCAGCGGGTGCATCGTGGCCAGGTCATCGGCCTGATGGGCTCGACAGGCCGCTCCACCGGCCCGCACCTGCATTACGAGGTCCGCGTCGACGGCAAAGCGGTCAATCCCAAGAAGTTCCTGCGCGCGGGCATCCGCCTCGGCAGCCTCTGAGACCGATCCCGGTTGCCCTCGGCGCCCGCGTCCTCCATTAATCCCGCGCAAATTGACCACCTTAGACACGTTCACCGTTTCGGAAACGGTGAACGTGTCTAAATCTAAATCTCATCGCGTTTCCGGACGGCGAACCGGTTCCCACTTCGCCTGGAAACGCTCAAAGGGGCACTACGTCAGGTGCGGATCGGACCTCGTCATCCATGGCTCAGCGCGATTGGCTATGAGCTCACGCTGCGCTTCGTCGATCGCACCTGCCGCAGCCGCAACATCGTGCGCGCCGGAAGCGCGGCCGCGCGCGCGCGCATTGCGTCCATCCACGACAAGATCGCGCGCGGCGAGACGGCTTATCTGGCCGGCGTCTCGGCCTCCGGCGCGCATAACACCGGCATCGCGCTCGTCGAAGTGACCCGCGAGGGCCCGCGCCTCTTGTTCAACAACGAGGAAGAGCGCTTCTCCGCGGTCAAGCACACCAACAAGTTTCCGACCCTGTCGCTCGACACGCTGCGCGACGACATGGCTGCAATGGGCCTCGATATTCGCCAGATCGACGGCTGGTTCAGCGGCTGGGACCACCCCGCCTTCGCGGCCACTTTGATCCGCACCGCGCTGGAGGAGGCGCCGCAGACCTTTCGCATGTTCGCCGGCGAGCCGACCGGCCTGTTCAACATGCGTGCCATCGACAGCGGCATCCGCTCGGCGCGCCATATCGGCAGGCAACTCGGCATGGAGGCGCCGCCGCTTCTGATCGGCACCGCGCACCACGACAATCACGCCTGGTTCTCGTTCGCCGCCTCGCCCTACGCGCGGCTAAGCGGCCCGACCATGCTGGCGGTGATCGACGGGCTCGGCGACGCCGGCTCGATCTCGCTCTATGTCTGCGAGGACGGCCGCATGACGCGGCGCTATTGCAACGACAGCGTCTTCGACTCGCTCGGGCTCTATTACGCGGTCATCTCCTCGACGCAGGGCGGCTGGACTTGGCTTTCCAGCGAAGGCCGCTACATGGGCGCCACCGCCTATGGCGACAACGACCGCAAGACCAATCCCTATTATGCGGCGCTGAAGGAGATATTCGCCCTTCGCGCGGACGGCCGCGTCTATCTCAACCGCGATCTCGCCAACTGGCCGCGCAGCATCGTGCGCGAGCCTTATACCGCAGCGCTCGTCGACATCCTCGGCGAGCCGATCCCGGTGGACAGGATGTGGAACCCGGACGCGGTGCTGATGATCGAGGACATCAAGCACCCCGAGAACACGAAGGCGCGGCTCGACAAGGCAGCCGCCTGCCAGATGGTGTTCGAGGACGCCATCTTCCACATCGTCGACCATTTCATCCGTGCGACCGGCAGCGAGCGCCTGATTGTCACCGGCGGCGTGGGCCTGAACGCGCTCGCCAACATGCGGCTGCTGGAACACTTCGACGAAGACTATTTTCGCCGCGAGCACGGCCGCGCCGGGCGCCTGCACCTGTGGGTGCCGCCGACGCCGAACGACGCCGGCGTGCCGATCGGCGCCGCTTATATGGGCGCTTATCTCGCGGGCTATGGCCTCGGACCGCCGGTCACCCACGCCTTCTATTGCGGCGCGCCGCCGGCAGCAGCCGCCATTCGCGCCGCGTTCGCCGACGCGGACGATGTCGACTGCATCGAGCTCGTGGCCGCCGACGACACGACACGGGCAGCTTATGCCGACTTCATGGCCTACATGACCGCGCACGACGCCATCTTCGCGCTCTACCAGGGCGCGGCCGAAACCGGCCCGCGCGCGCTCGGCCATCGCTCGATCCTGGCCAATCCATGCAATCCGCAAACGCGCGAGAACCTGAACGCGCGAGTGAAATACCGCGAGGCCATCCGCCCGCTGGCACCGATGATGACGCTGGACGCAGCGCAAGCGTTCTTCGAACTCTCCGACGGGGCGAGCGATGCCGATTACAACGGCTACAATTACATGGTGCTGACCGCGCATGCGAAGCCGGAAGCGCGCCAGCGCATCCCCTCGGTGGTGCACGCCGACGGCACCGGCCGCCTGCAGATCGTGCGCGAAGATACCGATCCGCTCACCTACGCTTATCTGAAAGCGCTCGGGCGCCGCATCGGTGTGGAGGTGGCGGTCAACACCTCGTTCAATGTCGCCGGCCCCATCGCGCAGACGCCGGTGCAGGCGCTGGCCACGCTGCGCCGCTCGCAAGGGCTCGACGCGGTGCTGATGGTGTCTGCCGAAGGGCCGGTGTTCGCGGCGCTGCATGGCGGCGCGAGCGGCGACGGCGGCAAGCGCTTCCGGCAATGGCTGAAGGATTGGCAGGCAGAGACCGGCAAGCGGCTGGAGATTTAGCCCGGTTCCGGCTCAAGCCGCGCATCCACAAAGATCGCCAGCCACACCGTCGCCGCGCCCGGCTCGGTCCAGGCAACCCGGTGGCGGCAATGAACCGGCAGGAACACGCTATCGCCGGGACCAAGCACGCGGTCTTCCGCCTCGCCTTCGATGGTGAGCCGGGCGCGCCCGCTGAGGACCAGGACCCATTCGGCCTCATCCTGGTCGTACCAGTGACCGTCCGGCGACGCCTGGCCGTGGGAGACGATCCGCTCCACACGCACGCCATGCCCTTTGAGCAGCGTCTCAATCGCTTCGTCGGCACCCGCCGGCGGAAGGGCCGCAAGCACATTCAACGTCGGTGGCGCGGGTGCGGTCTTCTTGGTCATGGCGTGCGACTAATAGCGCATTCATGCGCAATTCAGAACTCCAGGCGTCCCGGGTGGGGTACACGCCGAAGAATTGGCAGTCGGAGACGGGCGCCCAGGTCGAATTTCAATCCAGACTATGCTACAGAAAAAACTGGGAAATAGTGTCGCCTTCGCACTTCGTTGGATGGAACTTCATGACTAAGCCTTGTCGCGTCCTTCTGATCTATCCGCGGTTCGTCGCCAACACCTTCTGGAACTACCAGGCGGCCTGCGAGCTCTTCGGGGTTCGCTATCCGGCCGCGCCTCTCGGATTGATCACGGTCGCCGGCTTGCTGCCGCAATCCTGGGAATTCCGGCTGGTCAACCGGAATACCGAGGAACTGGACAACGCCGACATTGACTGGGCCGATCTGGTCATGACCGGCGGCATGATCAACCAACAGCCCGACTGCCTGGCGTTAATCGAGCGCTGCCAAGCCCGCGGCAAGCCGGTGGCCGTGGGCGGACCGGACCTCACCTCCAGCCCTCACATCTACGCCGCCGCCGATTTCCAGGTGCGCGGTGAAGCCGAGGACATCATTGCAGAATTCGTGGCGGCCTGGGAGCGCGGCGAACGTTCCGGCGTGTTTACGGCGGAGAAGTTCAAGGTCGACGTCACCCGCTCGCCGATGCCGCGCTACGACCTGCTCAAATTCGACCAATACTTTTACGTCTGCGTGCAGTATTCGCGCGGCTGCCCATTCACCTGCGAATTCTGCGACATCATCGAACTATACGGCCGCGTTCCGCGCACCAAGAGCAACGAGCAAATGCTGGCCGAGCTGGATCGGCTGTACGAGCTCGGCTATCGCGGGCATGTGGATTTCGTCGACGACAACCTCATCGGCAACAAGAAGGCCCTCAAGAAGTTCCTGCCCGCGCTCAAGGACTGGCTCGAAGCTCACGATTATCCGTTCGAATTTTCGACCGAGGCCTCGCTCAATCTGGCCGACGACGACGAACTGCTGCGTATGTTGACCGAGGCGAATTTCTTCGCGCTCTTCGTCGGCATCGAAACCCCCGAACCGGTGGCCCTCGCGGCGACGAAGAAGAAACAGAACACGCGGCGCGACATTACCAGCAGCGTCCACAAGATCTACGCCGCGGGCATGTTCGTCACAGCCGGGTTCATCATCGGCTTCGACGAGGAAAGCGATTCCATCGGCGAGGCGATGGCGCAATTCATCGACGACTGCGCGATTCCTCTTTGCATGGTCGGCCTGCTCTACGCGCTGCCGAACACGCAGCTCACCCGTCGGCTTTCCCGAGAGGGCCGGCTGCACGAGGGCCACGACGTGATGCAGCCGACACGAAGCGGCGATCAATGCCTGCTCGGCATCAACTTCGAGCCGAAGCGGCCGCTGGCCGATATCCTGACTGACTACAGCCAGGTGCTGGAACGGGTCTATTCACCGGAGGCCTTCGCCGGCCGGCTGCGGCGGCTTTCGGACCTGCTCGACCGCTCCAACAGTCGGCGCCGCGCACCCAAGGGCGACATCAAATTCCGCGCCGGCGCGGCCGAGCACTTTGAAAGAATCGCCAATTACTTGCCGGAGGCCAGCGGCGTCTTCCGCGAAACGCTGAGCTATTGCGCGTCTACGAACCCGCGGGCCGTGCGCTTCATCGTGCTGATGATGGCGATTTATCTGCATCTTGGGCCGTTCTCGCGCCGCGTGACGGCCGAGATCGGGGGCCGCATTGCAACCGCCGATCAAGCGCCAGCCCGCGACCCGGTGATCGCGGCCAAGTCCGCGACAGTCGGCCAATTCATGTAGCCAATGGCGCGGCGATCCGTGAGATCGGTACGCGCTCCGTCGCCGCACTCGCCAAGCTCAACCATTTCTACGCGAACTACCGGCATCTGATGGCCCATTGGCACCGGGTGCTGCCACCGGGCCCCATCCTCGATGGGCGCTAAGAGGACCTGGAGGGGCAAACGCGGCGCCTGCTCGAGTATTGCGGGCTTCCCTGGGACGAGCGCTGCCTCGCCTTCAATGAAACCGAGCGACCGGTGCGACCTGGCGCCAAACCCCGCCGCCGCTATTGCGGCAGCCGCTCGCTGGCGATCAGCCGGATATGCGGATCGCCGAACGGCGTGCCGACGCAGTTGAGATACGGCCACGGCCGCTCGGTGCAGGCCTTCAGTGCGCTCTGGGCCGGTTCGGCCAAGGGGCCAGCGGCGAGGCGGTCGCTGGTCCCGGTCAGGACGGCAACCGCGCCGGCGATCACGGCAGCGGCGATTATGCAGTTGGTGAGCTTGAGCATGGACGCTCTCCTGTACTGGCCCGGCTTGCCGCGCGGTCGCGGGCGGGCCGGTCGACCTCTTTGATCGTGACCATAGGAGGCGTCCCGGCTACGCGCTGTGCCCGGGGTCACACAAATGCGCATTCCGGTGCGGCCGCCGCCGGCGCGCGAAAACCGCCGTTTCTGTGATCTCGGTCACAGGGCGGAGCGCGGCACCACCCTAGATTGGCGGCACAGACATCACGGGTGGAGCAAGCGCATGTCCAAGAAGCCGCCGGAAACGCCGGACGACACCACATCTTCGGCGGCGACGACCGAAAGCGTCAAGAAGCGCGCGGCGCGCCGCCCGCCCCGCTACAACCCCTCGGGGCCGGGCCACGACTGGCGTAAGAAGGCCAAGGACCAGTTCGCCATCCGGCAACCCGTCCCGCCGACCGACAGCGACTGAGAACGAACAGTCCCGGATCACGGCCACGTTGAACCGCTACTCCACGTCCTCGATCTCGACCGGCTCGCCGCCGAAGGCGCGTTGCGCCAGCGTCGCCTGCATGAATTCGTCGAGATCGCCGTCGAGCACCCCGCCGGTGTCGGAGGTGGAGACACCCGTGCGCAGGTCTTTGACCATCTGGTAGGGCTGCAGGACGTAAGAGCGGATCTGGTGGCCCCAGCCGATGTCGGTCTTGGCGGCCTGGTCGGCGGCGGCCTTTTCCTCGCGCTTGTGCACCTCGAGCTCGAACAACTTCGCCCGCAGCATGTCCCAGGCCTGCGCCCGGTTGCGGTGCTGCGAGCGGTCGTTCTGGCATTTGACCACGATGTTGGTCGGGATGTGGGTGAGCCGCACCGCCGACTCGGTCTTGTTGACGTGCTGGCCGCCGGCGCCGCCCGCGCGCATCACGTCGACGCGCACGTCCTTCTCGTCGATCTCGACTTTGATCGAGTTGTCGAGCACCGGAAACACGTTGACGCTGGCGAACGAGGTGTGCCGCCGGGCGTTGGCGTCGAACGGCGAGATGCGCACCAGGCGATGCACGCCGAACTCGGTCTTCAGCCAACCGTAGGCGTTGTGGCCCTTGACCAGCACGGTCGCCGACTTGAGGCCGGCGCCCTCGCCTTCCGTCTCTTCCACCCACTCGACCTTGTAGTCGTGCGCTTCCGCCCAGCGCACGTACATGCGCATCAGCATGCCGGCCCAGTCCTGGCTTTCGGTGCCGCCGGCGCCGGCATGGACTTCGAGATAGCAGTCGTTGCTGTCCGCCTCGCCCGAGAGCAGCGCTTCCATCTCGCGGCGACCGACTTCGATCCTGAGGCGCTTCAGGGCGCCTTCGGCTTCGGCGACGGTCGCCTCGTCGCCCTCGTCTTCGCCGAGTTCGATGAGCATGACCTGGTCGTCGAGCTCACGCTCCATGCGGCCGATGGCATTGAGCTGGTCTTCCAACGCATCGCGCTCGCGCATCACGCGTTGCGCGCGCGCCTGGTCGTTCCACAGCTCGGGATCTTCAGCCTCTTTGTTTAGTTCGGCGAGGCGCCGTTGCGCGGTTTCGACGTCAAAGATGCCTCCTCAGCAGTCCGAGCGACTGCTTGATGTCATCGAGGAGGGTCTCGGTTTCCGCGCGCATTCGTCCGTTTCCGTGGCCGCCCGGGGCGGCGTGTTGATTCCGGTTCGTAGGAGGGATTTAGCCTTGCAAGCTCGTCGGCGCAACCGCCGCCCGACCCGAGCCCTAGTGGCCCGATTCCGACATTTGCTTCCCGCTGCCGCACGCTCCCGAGCAAATGTCGGAATCAAAGGACCATCAGCAAATATTTGATTCTAGTGGAGCTTTGAATTTGGCATTTGATGAGCGGCTCGCCGCAAGCGGGTATCAAATGTCAAATTCGCTCCCCTAGTACAGCCCGCCGCCGGTTCGCACCGCGCGGTCGGCGTCGGGCGAAACCCCGCCGAACGCGGGCGCCTGATTGGCAGGCACGCCGTTGCCGTTACCGTAGTCGCTATAGCCGACGATGTTGTAGCTGTCGGGCGGCGCGGTGCCGGGCTTGAAGGCTTCCAGGATCGCATTTCGCTGGCCGGGAGCGGCGCGCACGCCGGTCTTGGGATCGACCCGCACCAGCTTGATGCCCGGCGGCACGCGGAACGGCACTGCGGGCTTGCCCTTGAGGGCTTCCTTCATGAAATCGCGCACGATCGGCGCCGCCACGCGGCCGCCGGTCATGCCGCGCCCGAGCGGCTTCGGCGTGTCGTAGCCGACATAGACGCCAACCACGAGATTGGGCGTGAAGCCAATGAACCAGGCATCCTTTTCCTTGTTGGTGGTGCCGGTCTTGCCGGCCACCGGCCGGTCGAGCGAGCGCAACGCGGTGCCGGTGCCGAAGCGAACCACGCCTTCCATCAGCGAGGTGATCTGATAGGCCGTCATCGGGTCGAGTACCTGCTCGCGCCGGTCGATCAGCACCGGCTCGGGTTGGTTGTGCCACGACTTGGCGTCGCAGCCGATACATTCACGCTTGTCGTGCTTGTAGACGGTGTGGCCGTAACGGTCCTGGATGCGGTCGATGAGCGTCGGCGTCACCTTTCGCCCGCCGTTGTCGATCATGGCGTAGGCGGTGGCCATGCGCAGCAGCGTGGTCTCGCCGGCGCCGAGAGCGAACGAGAGATAGGGCGGCAGATTGTCATAAACGCCGAAGCGCTTGGCGTATTCAGCGATCAGCGGCATGCCAATGTCTTGGGCGAGCCGCACCGTCATCACGTTACGCGAATGCTCGAGGCCGAAGCGCAGGGTCGACGGCCCGTAGAACTTCTGCTCGTAGTTCTCCGGCTTCCAGACCCCGAGGCCGGGCCCCTGATCGATCTCGATCGGCGCATCGAGGATGATCGAAGACGGCGTGTAGCCGTTGTCGAGGGCGGCGGAATAGATGATCGGCTTGAACGAGGAGCCGGGCTGGCGCAGCGCTTGCGTCGCGCGGTTGAACTGGCTCTTGTCGTAGGAGAAGCCGCCGACCATGGCGAGCACGCGACCGGTCCAGGGGTCCTCCACCACCATGGCGCCCGAGACCTTCGGCACCTGGCGCAGCACCCACTGGTCCTCGGCGATCTTCTTTTTCTTGATCTCGTCCTGATAGTCGGTCGCGTCTTTGGCCGGCTCCACGTAGATCACGTCACCGGGCTTGAGCACATCCTCGACGTTGCGCGCGGCGCGGTGCTTGATCTTGACCCAGGTCATGCCGGCGAGCGGCACGTCGGCGATGTCGCGCGTCTTGCTGAGCGCCCCGCCCGGCGCGCTGCCGGGCTTGAGGCCGACGCGCGCCGCTTGACGCGTCACGTTCAAGACCACCGCCATGCGCCAGGGCTGCACGTCGTCGAGCGACGACACCTTGGCGAGCTTGACACCCCAGTCGCCGGTCGAGACATCAATGTGCGTGATCGGCCCGCGCCATCCGGCGTGGTGCTCGTCATAGTTTACCAGCCCTTGCGTCAGGGTCTGGCGCGCCATCACCTGCAACTTGGGATCGAGTGTCGTGCGCACCGACAGCCCGCCCTCGTAGAGCTTCTTTCTCGCCGTAGCGCTGGGCCAACTCCCGGCGCACCTCCTCGGCGAAATACTCGGCCGAGAAACGGCGCGGTCCGACCGAATTGGTCACCACGCCGAGCGGCTGCTTCTTCGCCTTCTCGGCATCGGCCTTCTTGATGAAGCCGTCTTGCGCCATCTGGTCGATCACCCAGTTGCGGCGCTCGATCGCGCGCTTGGGGTGACGAAACGGCTGATAGTTGTTCGGTCCCTTCGGCAGCGCGGCGAGATAGGCGGCCTGCGCAATGGTGAGCTCGTTGATACTCTTGTCGAAATACGTGAGCGCGGCCGCGGCAATGCCGTAGGAGCCCATGCCGAGATAGATTTCGTTGAGGTAAAGCTCGAGGATCTTGTCCTTGGAATAGGCGCGCTCGATCTTGAGTGCCAGCAGCGCCTCGCGGATCTTGCGCGAGAAGGTCACCTTGTTGGTCAGCAGGAAGTTCTTGGCGACCTGCTGGGTGATGGTGGAGGCGCCCTGCGGATGGCGGCCGGAGCCGTAGTGCTCCACGTAGAAGATGGCGGCGCGCGCGATGCCGGGGAAATCGAGGCCGCCGTGCTTGTAGAAATCCTTGTCCTCGGCCGCCATGAAGGCGTGTTTGACCAGGTTGGGCACCGCCTGGATCGGGACATAGAGCCGGCGCTCCTTGGCGTATTCGGCGAGCAGCGAGCCGTCGGCCGCGTGCACGCGCGTCATCACCGGAGGCTCGTAATCCTTCAGCTGCGAATAGTCCGGCAGGTCCTGGGAGAAATGCCACATCACGCCGGCAATGCCTGCGATACCCGCCACGAACAGGATGGTGCCGGCCGCGAACAGGAAGCCGAGGAAGCGCAGCAAACCTTTCATTCGGTAATGATCCCGCTTCTTTTCCGGGAACGGCTCGCGCCGCCCGTCGCCCTCCCCGCACATCCCGCGCCGGATACCGAATTGGGTTCCGAAATTGGCGCCGTCGAATGAGCCGCCGCCGCGATCGTGGCGTTTATCCCTGCTCGCGCGGTTTTATGTTGAAACTGAGGCCAGTACCCGGGATTTCCGGTGTGATCCGGGCCGATTTCCGCGCCCACGCGGCATGTCTGCAACACGGGCAACGCGCGTGCCCGAATGCGCCCAAGCTGCCCGATAAGGTGCCCGATGCTCCCCCGCCGGTCCATCAACGGGCGCCCCCGGAGGTCGCGAGCCGCGGGGCAAAGAACACGTCGACCGCCTCGGCGAGCGCCCCGGCGGTTTTCGCCCGCCAGGCCGCCGAGGTCAGGTTCTTGCGGTCGGCGGCGGAGGAGAGATAGCCAAGTTCGATCAGCACCGAGGGCACGTCAGGGTCCTTCAGGACCACGAAGCCGGCCGACTTGATCGGATGCTTGAAGAGCCGCGCGGTGTCGCGCAACTGGCCGACTACGTCTTGGGCGAACCGCACCGAGAAGGTCTTGGTCTCGCGCTGCGCCAGGTCGAACAGGATACTGGCGACATCGCTCGGCTCGTTGGATAGGTCAACGCCGGCGAGCACGTCGGAGGAGTTCTCGCTCTTGGCGAGCTCGGCGGCCTGGGCATCGGATGCCTTTTCCGACAGCGTATAGACCGTGGCGCCTTCGGCGTGGCCCTCCCGCACCGGCAGCGAATCCGCGTGCAGCGAAATGAACAACGAAGCGTGGTGTTCGCGCGCGAAGCGCACGCGCTCGCGCAGCGGGATGTAGGTATCGCCCTTGCGCGTCATGAGCACCCGGTACTTGCCGGTCCTCATGAGCTTCTCGCGCAGGATGCGCGCGAAGGCGAACACGATGTCCTTCTCGTCGATATTCTTCCAATGGGTGCCGTTGTCGATGCCGCCATGGCCGGGATCGAGCACGATGAGCGGACGCGGATCGTTGCTCCGCTTCGGCGCCACCGCCATGCGGCGCGGCCGCTTGGCGCGCTCGTCGCGGTTTTGCAGCGCGATGGTGTGCAGGAAGCTGGCGCGGTCGGTGGCGGCGAGATCGAGCACCAGCCGCGCCGGCTGGCCGGCGGCTGCCGGCAGTACGAAAGCTTTCTTCACGCTCACCGGCTTGGCGGTGTCGAGCACGATGCGCGAGCCGCCACGCATGACGAGGCCGTAGCGGTACGCGGTGATAAGGCCGCGCCCGTGCCCGCCGGCGTGCCGCGGCAGCTTGAAGGTGACCTGCGGCAGGTCGACCACCACCCGGTAGGGATCGGCAAGCGAAAAGACGGCAATGTCGACCTTGCGGGAAAGATCGAGCACAAAGCGGGTCTGCGCGTCGTTGCCGCCGACCCTGACGGCGGAGGCAACCGGGTACGGACCGCTCTTGGCCGGCGCCGCCGCAGGCACGAGCAGCAGCGCCGCTGCGACCACGACCGCCGTCAGAACCACGGCGCGGCCGGCGGCGCGCACGATGGCGCCCAAAATGGCGTTGAAGCTGGCAAATGAGCGAAACGTCACGAATCCCGACCCTTTCGCGCCCTTTTAGCGCATTAGGAGCCGCCCTGGTTAACGGTTCTTAACCGGCGCGGGCTTTCGCCGCGCCCGGGTTGTGGATGGGCGGTATTGTCGCGGGCTGGCCGGCAGGGGATGTCGGGCCGGCCACCCGGCGAGCCCCCAAGCCGCTTGCCATCGCCAGAATCCAGCCGTATGTAACAGTCTGCTGACGGTCATTGAGTTCCGGTTGTGCCGCGTTCGGGCCCCGGCGCGCTGATACAAGTCCAGGACCGCCCCCCTAGGAGGTCGGCGGACGGACGAAGCGAAACGAGCCGAAACCCTAGGTCAAGGACAGCCGGATTGACGTGCGGCATTCGAAATGCCGCCGTTTTAGGACCTTCAGCGCCGACTAATCCCGGCTCGCGCCCAATGTTGACTGGCGCAGCCGATCGCTACGGGTTGCTTTTTCATGCTGCCAATGATGCAGCAAGAGCCATTTGAGGTCCCCCGCTTTTGCGTGACGCGCGCGACGGCGCGTTTTCGCTTGGGCCTCGTCGCGCTTTCCCGTGAAAACGCGCGCCCGACCTCCTCCCACACCCATCAGGCCGGCTCCTTCACGCTGCGTCTCGCGCCGCCTCTACCGCGCGAGCGCGCCAAGCGCACCATGAGCCCCGGCCCCGAGAGAATTACCAATGGCCGACAAAATGCTAATCGACTCGACCCATCCGGAAGAAACCCGGGTGGTCGTCCTGCGCGGCAATCGCGTCGAGGAATTCGACTTCGAAAGTGCCCACCGCAAGCAACTTCGCGGTAACATCTATCTCGCCAAGGTCACCCGGGTCGAACCGTCGCTGCAGGCGGCGTTCGTCGACTACGGCGGCAACCGCCACGGGTTCCTGGCCTTCTCCGAAATCCACCCCGATTACTACCAGATCCCGGTCGCCGACCGGCAGGCGCTCTTGGCCGAGGAAGCGCGCGCCCAGCGCGACGCCGACGACGAGGCCGACAACCGCTCCAACCGGCGCGGCGGCCGCCATCGCCGGCGCGGCGCCAGCCGCCGCCGCGACGTCAAGCGCAGCGATAAGATCGCAACCGACGAACAGCCGGCGGAAAGCGCCGAGCTTCCGACCGGCGAGGAAGCGCCCGCCGCCATCGCGGCGGCGGCCCCCGAGATGGTCGAGGGTGCTGCGAGCGAACCCACGCTGAGCGTGGAGGCCGCGGTCCACGAGGCCGACTTCCCGCCCGAGGGTGAACCCGCTGAAGCCACGCCGGCCGAAGATGCCGCGGCCACGGTCGATGGCGAGCCGCCGACCGCCATCGACGAGCCGACGCCCGCGCCGGTCGAGGCCGCCGCCGAAACGGCGGAAACGCACGAGCCTGAGGCGGACGACGACGAGCATCAGGACGAGGACACCGAACACGACGAAGAAGACCACCACGGCGACGAGGCCGAGGAAGACGGCGGAGACGAAGAGGACGAAAACGGCGACGAAGAAGAGCCGCGCGCCGAAGCCGGCTCTGCCGAGTCGAACGGCAACGGCAACGGCACCAACGGTGACGGCGAAGAGCACGAGGAAGAGGCTGTCGAATCCGTTGGCGGCGCCGACGCGCTCGAGGAAGCGCAGGAGCGCGCCCCGCGCTTCCGTCGCAACTACAAGATTCAGGAAGTCATCAAGCGCCGCCAGGTCATGCTGGTGCAGGTGGTCAAGGAAGAGCGCGGCACCAAGGGCGCGGCGCTGACGACCTACCTGTCGCTGGCCGGCCGCTATTCGGTGCTGATGCCCAACACCGCGCGCGGCGGCGGCATCTCGCGCAAGATCACCAGTTCGGAAGACCGCTCGCGGCTGAAGGAAATCGCCGGCGAGCTGGAAGTGCCGGAGGGCATGGGCGTGATCCTGCGCACCGCCGGCGCAGCGCGCACCAAGAGCGAGGTCAAGCGCGACTTCGAATACCTGCTGCGGCTGTGGGAGACCGTGCGCGACCTGACGCTGAACTCAACCGCGCCGACGCTGGTCTACGAGGAAGGCTCGCTGGTCAAGCGTTCGATCCGCGACCTCTACACCAAGGACATCGACGAGATCGTGGTCGCCGGCGAGGACGGCTACAAGGAAGCGCGCGACTTCATGCGCATGCTGATGCCGAGCCACGTCAAGCACGTGAAGCAGTACAAGGACGGCCTGCCGCTGTTCACGCGCTTCGGCATCGAGAGCCAGCTCGACGCCATGTTCTCACCGGTGGTGCAGCTCAGGTCCGGCGGTTACATCGTGCTCAACCAGACTGAGGCGCTGGTGGCGATTGACGTCAACTCCGGCCGCGCCACCCGCGAGCACCACATCGAGGACACCGCGACCAAGACCAATATCGAGGCGGCCGAGGAAGTCGCCCGTCAGTTGCGTCTGCGCGACCTCGCCGGCCTCATTGTCATCGACTTCATCGACATGGACGAGGGCCGCAACAACCGCACGGTCGAGCGCAAGGTGAAGGAAGCGCTCAAGAACGACCGCGCGCGCATCCAGGTCGGCCGCATCTCGCATTTCGGCCTGCTGGAAATGTCGCGCCAGCGCATCCGCGCTTCGGTGCTCGAAAGCTCGACCGAGAAGTGCACGCTGTGCGGCGGCTCCGGCCACGTGCGCTCGGTGTCGTCGGTGGCGCTGCAGGCCCTGCGTGCCGTCGAGGAGACCCTGATCAAGGGCGCCACCCATAACCTGATCGTGCGCACCCGCTCCGAGGTCGCGCTCTACATGCTCAACCACAAGCGCGCGCACCTGCGCGAGCTGGAAGAGCGCTTCCGGGTGACGATCACGGTGTCGGCCGACGAATCCGTCGCTGGCGAGCAGTCCTACATCATCGAACGCGGCGAGCAGGTGCACAGCGCGGAGACCGCGCGCAACCTCGCCGCAGCCGCGAAGGCCGCCGCGCCGGTTGCGGAAGCGGAAGAAGAGTACGAAGCGGAGGCCGAGGCCGAAGGCGAGCTCGAAGCCGAGGCGGAAACCGAAGAGGCGCAGAGCGAAGGTGAGCGCGATGGCAGCCGCCGGCGGCGGCGCCGGCGCGGCCGGGGCCGCGGGCGCGGCGCCGAGGGGCGTGAGGAAGGCGCGCAAGAAAGCGAGCAGGCAGCGGGCGAAGAGGGCGCTGAAGGTGCGCCCCATGAGACCGTTGCCGAGCACGCGATCGCGCATGAGGATCACGACAACGGCACGCCGGAGGAATTTGGCGACGAAGAAGGCGCCCAAGGGGAAGACGCGGAAGAAGGCGACGAAGCCGGCGCCGAGGCCGGCGAGCGCGACGGTCGCCGCCGCCGCCGGCGCGGCCGCCGTGGCGGGCGCCGCAATCGGCGCGGCCGTGACGGCGAGGAAACGTCGGAAGGGCCCTACGAGAATGGCCAGGGAGAAGCCGAACCGGAATTGCAGCACGCGGCGGAAGATATGGACCTTCCGGCGACCTGGCCCGACGAGCCGCAGCCGGCCGAACAGCCCGAGCAACCTGTGAGCCTGTCGACCGCCGAAGCCGAATTCCCGGCGCCGGTCGGGCGCGACGCACCGGAGGCCATCGAAGCCGAGGCGGAAGCCGAGGCCGCGGAAGAAGCGGAAGCGGCAGAGGCGCCGCAACGCCGCCGCTCCACCGTGCGCGAGCGCGCGCCGATCGCCATCGAAGGCGCACCGCCGGCGCCCTCGCCGACCTTGCCGCCACCCCCGGCGCCGGTCATCTCGGTGTCGTCGAGCGAGGAACCGGCCCAGCCCAAGCGCGGCTGGTGGGGCAAGCGCATCCTGGGTGACAAGAACTGACGCCACCAGGATGATGTGAATCGGGTTGGCTGTGCCAGGCCGCACAGGCTAAGGGCGCGGCTCGGAGCAGACTAGTGGAGCGAATTTGACATTTGATACCCACTTGCGGCTAACCGCTCATCAAATGTCAAATTCAAAGCTCCACTAGCATGCAATAATTGCTAGTGGTCCTTTGCTGCCGACATTTGCTCGGGAGCCTGCGGCAACGGGACGCAAATGTCGGAAGCGGACCACTAGGATGAAATCCGCCTGGGTCGAGCGCGACGCGCAACAGATCATCGACGAATACGCAGCCAGTGGCGCGCTGCCCGCGCTGGCGCAGCGCGTCTATTCGACCCGCCTCATCGGCCGCGATCCCAAGCTCGTCCTGCACGGCGGCGGCAACACTTCTCTCAAGGCCAAAGCGCGCGATCTCTCGGGCGAGGAAGTCGATGTCCTCTATGTCAAAGGCTCCGGCTGGGACATGGGGACGATCGAACCCGCCGGCTTTCCCGCCGTGCGGCTCGCGCCGTTACAGGCCTTGCGCACCCGCGAGACGTTGAGCGACGACGACTTCGTACGCGTGCAGCAGGGCTATCGGCTCGACCCACTGGCGCCCGTGCCCTCGGTCGAGATGCTACTGCACGCCTTCATGCCGGCACGCTTCGTCGATCACGCCCATGCCACGGCGGTGCTGAGCGTCGTCGACCAGCCCGACGGCGAGGCGCTTTGCGCCGAGGTGTTCAAAGGCCGGCTGGGCTTCGTGCCCTATTCGCGGCCGGGCTTCGGGCTGGCGCGGCTCGCGGCGCTTGCCTTCGACAAGAACCCAAAGGTCGATGGGCTCATCCTCGACAAGCACGGCATCTTCACCTTCGGCGAGACGGCACGCGAGGCTTACGAGCGCATGGTCGAATGCGTGACGCTCGCCGAACAATGCCTGGCGCAGAATCGCAAGAGCTTCGCCACCGCTTCGCTGCCGACTAAGATCGCCCCGCTTGCCGACATCGCGCCGGCGTTGCGCGGCGCCTGCGCCCTGCCCGACTATTATGGCGAAGGCGCGCACAAGCGGTTGATCCTCGATTTCCGCACCAGCGACGCCATCCGCGCCTTCGTCGACGGCAAGGACGTGGCGCGCACCGCGCGCGCCGGCGTCGTTACCCCCGATCACGTCATCCGCATCAAGCCGTGGCCGCTGATCGTGCCGGCGCCGGCAGCGGACGACCTTGCCGCTTTCGACGTGGCGGCGCGGGACGCAGCGCAAGCGTTCGTCGCCGACTACACCGCCTATTTCGAGGCGCATAAGACGCGTTCGCCGGGCGCCGCCATGCACGATCCCGCCCCGCGGGTCGCGCTGGTACCGGGGCTTCGGCCTGTTCGGCATGGGCGAGAGCGCCAAGGACGCGAAGATCGCCGCCGACCTGATGGAGGCCGCGGCTGACTGCATCACCGGCGCCGAACAAATCGGCCGCTACGCGTCGATCGGCGCTGAAGACATGTTCGACTGCGAATATTGGCCGCCCGAGATGGCCAAGCTGGGCGAGCGCAAGGTCAAGCCGCTCGCGGGGCAAGTGGCGGTCATCACCGGCGGCGGCGGCGCCATCGGGGCGGCCTGCGCGCGCGCCTTCGCCGAAGCCGGCGCGGAAATCGCCCTGCTCGACCGCGACGAGAAAGCGGCTCAAGACAAGGCCGCAAGCGTAAACCCGTGCGCGCTGGCGGTGCCTTGCGACGTGACCGATGCGGCTTCCGTGAGCGCGGCATTCGACGCGGTGACTAAACGCTTCGGCGGCGCCGATATCCTGATTTCCAACGCCGGCGCCGCCTGGCAGGGCAAGATCGGCGAGGTGGACGAAGCCATCCTTCGTCAGAGCTTCGAGCTGAATTTCTTCGCCCATCAGAAGGTGGCGCAGGCCGCGGTCAAGATCATGCTCAAGCAAGGCACCGGTGGCTGCCTGCTGTTCAACGTCTCCAAGCAGGCGGTAAACCCCGGCCCCAATTTTGGCCCCTACGGCCTGCCCAAGGCCGCGACCCTGTTCCTGGTGCGCCAGTATGCCCTCGACTACGGTGCCGACGGCATCCGCGCCGACGCCATTAACGCCGACCGTATCCGGTCCGGGCTCCTCACCGACGATTTCATCAAGGAACGCGCCAAGGCGCGCGGGCTCACGGAAAAGGACTACATGAGCGGTAACCTGTTGGGGCGCGAGGTCACCGCCGACGACGTGGCGCAGGCCTTTCTTGCGCAGGCGCTGGCGCTCAAGACCACGGCCGACGTGACCACCGTCGACGGCGGCAATATTGCCGCAGCGCTACGCTAGAACCGCCCTCTTTTGACGATAGGCATGCTATCGTGAATCATCGACACCCCGACGGAGCAACGATCATGCTGCGAACTCTCGGCCGAACGATTGGTCTCCTGGCGATAGGCTTGGCCCTGCCCTTGCTGTTCCAGGCAACGCCCGCTTCCGCGCTCACCAGCAAGCAGAAGATGGAAACCTGCCGCATCGGCGCCAAGGCCGAGAAGCTGACCGGCGCCAAGCGTAACGCTTTCATCAGGCGCTGCATGGCCAGAGGCGCGCCGCTGAAACCGGTCCATCACCTGACCACCAAGGCCAAGATGGCGACCTGCAAGGCGGGCGCGGCCGACCTGAAATACACCGGCGCCAAGCGTAGCACCTTCATCAAGCGCTGCATGGCCAGGGGCGACTACGAGCCGCCGGCGCGCCGCGCGCAGAAAAAGCACACCATGAAAAAGACGAAGAAGAAAACCAAATAAGCAATTTTTGAACGGCCATTCCCGCCTCAACTCCCATCAGTCACTGCGAGACCTCATGCCTGAAGCCGACCACGAAGGTAAACGTTATTACTCCGACAAGCCACAAGCGACGCCCGGCTTCTTTCTCAAAGGCTCGCACCAGCTCGACTGGGGTATGAAGAACCGGCTTGCCCGCACCTTCAATCCGAAGAGCGGGCGCACGGTGATGCTGGCGGTCGACCATGGCTACATCCAGGGGCCGACCACCGGGCTCGAGCGCATCGATCTCTCCATCGTGCCGCTCTTGCCGCAATGCGACGCGCTGTTCTGCACGCGCGGCATCCTGCGCTCTGTGGTCCCGGCGGAGTCGGAAAAACCCATGGTGCTGCGCGCGAGCGGTGGCGCCTCGATCCTGCGCGATCTCGCCAACGAGCAGATCGCCATGGACATGGAAGACGCCGCACGCCTCAACGCCGCCGGCGTCGGCGTGCAGGTCTATATCGGCTCCGAGTTCGAGACCCAGACCGTGCACAACATGACGCGGCTGGTCGATGCCGGCCTCAAGCTCGGCATCCCGGTGATGGGCATCACCGCAGTCGGCAAGGACATGAAGCGCGACGCGCAGTATTTCCGCCTCGCCTGCCGCATCCTCGCGGAGCTCGGTGCGCAATACGTGAAAACCTATTACGTCGAGGAAGGTTTCGAGACCGTCACGTCGTCGTGCCCGGTGCCGATCGTGATGGCCGGCGGCAAGAAGCTGCCGGAGCTCGACGCGCTCACCATGGCCTACAACGCCGTGCAGCAGGGCGCGGCGGGCGTCGACATGGGCCGCAATATCTTCCAGTCCGACGCGCCGCACGCCATGCTCGCCGCCGTCAACGCGGTGGTGCACGAGAACATGAAACCGAAGGAAGCCCTCGAGCTCTACGGCTCGCTCAAGGCCGAAGGCGTGGGCTGATCGCTGCTGGCGGCCTGCATGGCCGCGATGCGACCGGCGAGGAAACGCGTCAGCGCTGGACTTGCCACCAGCACGACGATCAGCCGGCAGGCCTGCATCGCCATGACGAAGGGCACGTTGACGTTGGTCGTGGCGGCGATGATCGCCACCGAATCCATCCCGCCCGGCGAGGTGGCCAGATAGGCCGTCAACGGGTCGACGCCGACCGTCACCACCAGCATGGCGGCAAGCCCGCCGCACAGCGCGATCAGCACCAGCACCGCGGCGGTGAGCAGCGGCACGGCACGCGCCGCATGCGCGAGGATCTGGCGTGTGAACCGCAGGCCGATGGTCCAGCCGATCAGCGCGTAGCTCATCGCCAGCAGCCAGGGTGGCAGTTCGATCTTCAGGAGCCCCGTGCCCTGCAGCACGACGCCGAGCGCCAGCGGTCCGAGCAAGGCGCCCGCCGGGATGCGCAGACCGCTGGGCCAGCACGGCGCCGGCGACGATGACAGCGAGCGTCTCGGCGAAGGCCGGCCAGTCCACCGGCGGAAACCAGACCACCGCCGCCGCCCCACCCGAACCACTCGTCCAAACGGCGGCCACCACCGAGGCCAGCGTGGCGACGAACACCACACGCAGGTACTGCATGAAGGCAACCAGGCGCATGTCGGCACCGTAGGCGTCCGACATCAGGACCATCGCGCTCGCCCCGCCGGGCGAGGCCCCCCAGATGGCGGTGGTGCCGGGCAGCACCTGCCAGCGCGCCAACAGCCAGCCGAGCGAGGTGCTGACCGCCATCACCAGCAGGATCACCACGGCGAACAGCAGCCAGTCCTTCTGCAAATCGACCAGGACCGAAGCCGGCAGCCCGCGCGCGATCATCGCGCCGATCACGGCCTGGGCGGCGAAGAACAGCAGTCCCGGCACACGCGTGCGGGTTTCGGCCGCCGCCAGCAAGATGGCCGCGAGCATCGGCCCCAGCAGCAGCGCCGCCGGCAGACGCAGCGCCTCCAGCGCGGCTGCGACCATGACAGAAAGCCCCAGCAGCAGCGCCCATTGGGCGGCGGTGGATCGGGCTCCGAGCCATCGCTGGATCCCGCCACCGAGCAGGCTGAGGGACTTACGCAAATTCAGACCGTCGGATGACAGTGGAGGTTTGGCGTTCGGCATGCGTCGGCGGAATCGGCCATGCCCGCCTAGATGCCAGCTTGCGCGGCCCGCGTCTGCCCCCTGCCCGGCATGTCGGCTATGCCGCGCGCCCGCCCGCCGCCGGGCCCCAGCGCAAATTTGACCCACCGCAAGGCGGTGCATCGGGCTGGCGTCAGTATAATAGTGGCTAGAATCAAGGGGGGATATCCATGCGACATCGATGGCAGGCGCTCGCCGCCCTAGCTGGAGCCGTCTTGCTCGCGTTACCGGCGTGGGGCGCGGCGCCGGTCCAAAACAAGGTGCCGAGCGCGCTCATCCAAGAGGTGATGATCAAGACCTATCTGCTGACCCTCAACGACGCTAACATCACCGGCGACTACGGTGTGCTGCACGCGCGACTCGCCAAGCCGTTCCGCGAGCAGTTCGACGCCGCGCGGCTGAAGAAGATTTTCAAACCTTTCCACGACAAGAAGATCGACTTCGGCGTCATCGCCGCTAAGCCGCCGGTCGCGTCCGAGAAAACCAGGATCGACAACCGCGGCGCGCTGGTCATGCGCGGCTATTTCGACACCGAACCGAGCCGCGTGCTCTACGAGATCGATTTCATTCCTTCCGAAGGCGAATGGAAGCCGATCAAGATCAACGTCCACATCAAGCCGGCGAAGAAAAAGCCAGAAGAAAAGTAGCACTTCCATCGCGCACCCGACAGCGAGGGCGACCGCATGTCCGAATCTGCTCCGTCTCCATCCCGCAAGCCCGCCGGCACCTGGCGTAAGGTGCTTGCCGCCATCCTCGACTTTATTTTCATCTTCTGGGCTGGCGGCTACGTGATCGGAAAGTTCACCGGCGGCCTGACTCAAGGCGGCTTCAGCCTCTCGGGCGGCCCGGCCTTCCTGCTGTTCGCTGTTGTCGTGCTCTATTTCATTGTCGGCCGCCGCTATCTCGGCGGCACGCTGTTCCAGCGGCTGTTAGGCGCCTACTGACGGCGTACTTGAGCGCACTTGGGCGCGCGGCGACGGCGTCGCGTCGCTTTTTCTTCAATTCTTTGAACCTTTCAGTGCCGCGGACGCACCAACGCAAGGGGCGACAATCAAACGCGCCCCGCCTGCTGTCCCGCCAGCCGCGAAAGGCACCCTCATGTCCGAGCCCACGATGTCCGGGTCCACGATGACCGAGCACCCAATCTCCGACGCTAGCGTCGGCGAACCCACCGCCCCATCGCCCCGCAAGCCCGCCGGCACCTGGCGCAAGGTGTTCGCCGCCATCCTCGACTTCATTTTCATATTCTGGGGCGCAGGCCTGACCATCGGCTATTTCAGCGGCAACCTCACCGGCAGCGGTTTCAAGCTGAGCGGCAGCCCGGCGCTGCTGCTGTACGCAGTGATCATTCTCTACTTCGTCATCTTCCGCCGTTATCTCGGCGGTACGCCGTTCCAACGGCTGTTGCGCGCCTACTGAGGCGCGCAGACGGCGTGCGCCGGCATCGGGGCAGACGTTTCACATGGATCAGACTGCGCACATCACGCTGCAAAGCTCCTGCGGCGGCTTCGATCCGGATTTTCTCAAACGATTGCCGGCGCTCGAAACGACCATGGTCGAGCGCAGCATCGACCCCTCCGGCTTCGTCATCGCCAAGGACGCTTCGCACGCCATGCGGCTGACCATCCTGTTCCGCCCGAGGGGCCATCCGTTCGACTACACTGTGTTCGTGGGCGGGCGCTCGTTCACGGTGACCTACCAGAACGACATGAGCTTCCTGCGCTATTTCTACGCGCTGTGCGTCGGCGACGAGATGACCGGCGAGGCAGGCGACGAGGCAGGCGCACAACCCGAAACACCGAGCGCATTGAGAGCCTGGATCGGCCGCGCCGTAGGCTGGTTCAGCCAGCCAATCTAATCGCTCTGCAGGATGACGTTCTTGACGATCGGGTAGATCTGGTTCTGCCAGGCCTTGCCGGAGAACACGCCGTAGTGGCCGACGCCGGCCTGCATGTGATGGCGCTTGCGGTAGGGCCTGAGCGACGTGCAGAGATCGTGCGCAGCGAGCGTCTGCCCGACCGCACAGATATCGTCCTTCTCGCCCTCGACCGTCAGCAGCGTGGTGCGCTTGAGCGCGGCCGGCTCGACCTTCTGGCCCTGATAGGTCAGCTCGCCGAGCGGCAGCACGTGCTCCTGGAACACCATCCGCACGGTTTCCAGATAGAACTCGGCGGTGAGGTCGAGCACCGCGAAATATTCGTCGTAGAACGCCTTGGTCATCGCGGCCTTGGCGGTGTCACCCTTGGCGATGTTCTCATAGAGCTGGCGATGCGCCTTGAGATGGCGGTCGATGTTCATGCTCATGAAGGCGGTGAGCTGCACGAAACCGGGATAGACCTCGCGCCCGCCCCCGGGGTAGCGGTGCGGCACGCGCGCGATCAGGTTGTTCTCGAACCAGCCAATGTCGTGGCTCTTGGCAAGTTCGTTGACCTTGGTCGGGTTGATGCGGGTGTCGATCGGCCCCGCCATCAGCGTCAGAGACAAGGGTTGCGCCGGATTGTTGCCTTGCGCCATCACGCTCGCCGCCACCAGGCCGGCGACGCAGGGCTGGCACACGGCGACCATGTGGGCGCCGGGGCCGAGCTTCTCCATCCAGCGGATCAGGTGCGTGATGTATTCGTCGAAGCCGAAGCGGCCTGCTTCGAGCGGCACGTCGCGGGCGTTGTGCCAGTCGGTGATGTAGACGTCGTGCTCGGGCAACAGCGTGCGCACGGTGGCGCGCAGCAGCGTCGCGAAATGCCCCGACAGCGGCGCCACCACCAGGACGCGCGGCTGTGCCTTGATCACGTCCTTCTTGAAATGCAGCAGCGTCCCGAAGGGTGTGACGTCGGCCGCCTCCTCCGTTACCGCCACGTCCTCGCCGCCGACAGTGACGGTCTCTATGCCGTACGGCGGGCGCACATGGGAAAGCCCGGCGCGGGCGATCAGCTCGTAGGCCGCGGTCATGTTGCTCAGCACGGACGGGCGTGCGGCCCCGTTGAGCCGCCCGCCCAGAGACGTCGCCGCCAATCCGGCGAAGGCGCGCCACGGCGCCATCATATCGGCGTGCGCCTGATAAGCCTGATAAAGCATTCATTCCCCGGCGGTCCCGGCGAACCGCCCGCAAAACCTAGAGCATTTTATGCTGCGGTGCGAGATAAAAGTCGGCCTTTCAAAAGGCGCCAGGTCTTTTGGGGACAAGGGCCGCCAAGCGGGAATTCAGCGGCATTTTGCGCCACGGGAAGCTATTGAACTTCCTTGGCTTTAGTCTAAGCTCCCTAATGCCGGGCCGAGATGAACAGGGACTTTGACGCCCCATGGCCGAGGCTACTCTCACCATCGCCAGCCGTAATTACGGCTCCTGGTCGCTGCGCGGCTGGTTGCTGTGCAAAATGTCCGGCCTCGACTTCGAGACGGAACCGGTCGCCTCCGACGACCCTTCGACCCGCGCCGAGCTCTTGCTGCTGTCGCCCTCGTTCCTGGTGCCGTGCCTGACCCATAACGGCATCAAGGTCTGGGACACATTGGCCATTGCGGAGTATCTCAACGAGATCCTGCCCGACGCCGGCCTGTTGCCGCATACGCTGGCCGCGCGCGCACATTGCCGCTCGATCTCGGGCGAGATGCATTCCGGCTTTTCCAATTTGCGCTCTGCGCTGCCGATGAACCTGAAGGCGCATCATCCGGGCTTCAAGGTCTGGGCGGGCGCCGAAGCCGACATCGACCGCATCGTCGGCATCTGGCGCGAATGCCTCGCCTCCAGCTCGGGGCCGTTCCTGTTTGGCGAGCATCCGTGCATGGCCGACGCCATGTTTGCGCCGGTGGTCACGCGCTTTCGCACCTACGACGTCAAGCTCGACTCCGACTGCAAGGCCTATTGCGAGGCGGTGATGTCGATGACGGCGATGGAGGAGTGGCTTGCAGACGCTGAGGCCGAGCCGGACGAGGTCGTGGAACTGGACGTCGAATTCTAGGCGCACGATCCCCGAAAAGTGGGAACCGGTTTTCGGATAAGATCGTGCGCAAAATAGACTACGCGATCACCCAGCCGCCGAGCGCGCTCAGGAGTACGACCAGCCACGGCGGTACTTTCCACATGAATAACAATAGGAAGGCGGCCATTGCTAAAGCGAAGTCGTAGGGGCTCATGATCGCCGAGGTCCACACCGGGCGATAGAGCGCGGCGAGCAAGAGCCCGACCACGGCGGCGTTGACGCCACGCAGCGCCGACTGCGCCACCTTGAGCCGCCGCAAACTATCCCAGAACGGCAGCATGCCGGCGATCAGCAGGAACGACGGCAGGAAGATCGCGACCAGACAGATGATCGCCCCGAGCCAGCCGTTCGGCGTTGGCCCCATCACCGCGCCGAGATAGGCGGCGAAGGTGAACAATGGCCCGGGCAGCGCCTGCGCCGCGCCGTAACCGGCGAGGAAAGCATCGTTGGTCACCCAGCCGGGCGGCACCACCGAAGCCTGTAAGAGCGGCAGCACCACGTGGCCACCGCCGAACACCAGCGAGCCTGCGCGATAGAAGGCGGCGGCGAGGTTGAGGCTCTGATCGTGCATAGCCGATGCCGCGAACGGCAGGCCGATCAACAGAACCAGAAACGTTATCAGCAACGCCGCTCCGGTCCAGCGGCTGAACTCGATCGGCAACCTGGCCGGACTGGCGCTGTTATTGCCGTTCTTGAGCAGCAGCGCGCCAACGACACCGCCGAGCAGGATGGCGCCGATCTGCCCAAGGGCGGTCGGAAACCACAACACGATGGCCGCGGCAACGACGGCGAGCGTCGCCCGTTCGCGGTCGGGGGCAAGCGAGCGCATCATGCCAAGCACCGCCTGCGCCACCACCGCGACCGCCACCACCATCAGCCCGTGCAGCCAGCCGCTGTGCAGCGCGCCGCCGACTTCCTCGACGCCATAGGCGAACAGCACCATGATGATCGCCGACGGCATGGCGAAGCCGAACCAGGCCGCCAGCAGGCCGAGGAAGCCGCCACGCATCAGCCCGACCGCCATGGTCACCTGCGTACTCGCGGGGCCCGGCAGGAACTGGCACAGCGCCACCAAGTCGGCGAAGGTGGCCTCGTCCAGCCATTTGCGGCGCTTGACGTACTCCTCGCGGTAATAACCGAGATGGGCGACCGGACCGCCGAACGAGGTCAGCCCCAGCCGCATGGTGACGGCAAGCACCTCCAGCGGACTGGAGCGCGCAGGCGTCGGCGCCGGTTCATCCATGCTGCCGCCCTCTTTGCCGTCCTTCGATGCCGTACCGCTCTCAGCGCCGCTTCAGCCAATCCCCGATCCGCTCCACCGCCTCGTGCATGTCGGGCGCCGAACCCGCGTAGCAGAAGCGCAGGAACTGATGTCCGTGACGCGGATCGAAATCGATGCCCGGCGTTGCCGCAACACCGGCCTCGTCCAGCATCTGCTTGGCGAAGGCGAGACTGTCGTCGGAAAAGCGCGAGATGTCGGCGTAAAGATAGAACGCGCCGTCGACCGGAAAGAACCGGTCGAGCCCGACTTTGGGCAAGCCCTCAACCAGGATGCGGCGGTTTTCCTCGTAGCCATGCTTGACCGCTTCCATCTCGTCGCGGCCGTCGAAGGCGGCTTCGGCCGCGATCTGCGCCAGCGTCGGCACCGAGATCGCGATATTGCCGTGCAGGCGGTCGACCGTGCGCACGAGATTGTCCGGCACCACCATCCAGCCGATGCGCCAGCCCGTCATGCAGAAATATTTGGAGAAGGAGTTGATCACCAGCGTGCGCGGCGAGAGCTTGGCGGCGGTCTCGGCGGCAAAGGCATAGTCGAGCCCGTGATAGATCTCGTCGGAGATCACCTTAATGCCCTCGCCTTCGCACAGCTCGATCAGTTCGCCCAAGGCTTCAGCGGTCATCATGGTGCCGGTCGGATTGGCCGGGCTTGCGATGACGACGCCCGCGAGCGGCTTGCGGCGGTGCTCGGCGAGGATCGCCTCCCCGGTCAGCGCCCAGCGCGTCTTGGCGGTGGTGTCGAGCAGCACCGGCTCGCAGCCGAGCGCAGCGAGGATATGCCGGTACGGCGGATAGCCGGGATTGGCGAGCGCCACCCGCTCACCCGGCTCGAACAGCGACAGGAACGCGAGGATGAAGCCGCCCGAGGAGCCGGTGGTCACCGCCACGCGCGCGGGATCGAGATCGAGGCCGTAGGTCTCGCCGTAGTGGCGCGCGATTCGCGCCCGCAAGCTGGGGATGCCGAGCGACTCGGTATAGGCGATGCGGCGATCCAGCGCCGCCTTGGCGGCGTCAAGCGCCGCGCGCGGCGCGGGCGCCGCCGGCTGGCCCACCTCCATGTGCACCACGCGCTTGCCTTGCGCCTCGGCGGCGGCGGCCGCCGTCATCACGTCCATGACGATGAAGGGCGGCACCTCGCTGCGCTTGGAGGGGGTCAAAAGTCGTTTTGCCGCATCCAACATGGATTTCCTGCGTGTTCCGGAGGCAGACACCGCCCCGCTGTTGCCGCAATCCCCGGTTTGCCTGCAAAGGCGTTGTCATATTTCGCCCGACGCGACCCGTGCCCCCGCGTTGACCGCCCGGAGTGGCGTCACTAGGTTCGTCACATCCGGTGGCAAAGATCGGCATGACCGAAAACGAAACCCCTATCAGGGCGAGGCGCACGACGCCAGCCGCCCGCGCCTGCCGCGCTTTGGCGCTGGTGACCGCCACGGCCGTCGCCGTGACCGGCTTCGGCCCGATGGTGACGCCCGCCGACGCCCAGGGCGCGCACCGGATTCCCATCATCCGCGACACCGAGATCGAGAACCTGCTGCGCGATTACGCGCGCCCGATCCTCAAGGTTGCCGGCCTCGGCGGACACCACATCAAGGTGGTCATCGTCAACAGCCGCGCCTTCAATGCCTTCGTCATGGACGGGCGCCACATCTTCGTGAACGCGGGTGCGCTGTTCCAGACCAAGACGCCGAACGAGCTGATCGGCATCATCGCGCACGAAACCGGCCACATGGCCGATGGCCATCTCATGCGCCGGCGCGAAAAGATCGCGCAGGCGCAGACGATGTCGATCGTGGCCATGCTGGCCGGTATCGGCGCGGCGGTCGCAGGCGCGAGCGCCGGCGGCTCCGCCGGCAATATCGGCGCGGCGGCAATCCTGGCGCCACAGGCCGCGATCCGCAATTCTCTGCTCGCCTATACCCGCGGCCAGGAAGACCAGGCCGACCACGCCGCGGTCAGGTTCCTCACCGCAACGCACCAGTCCGCCAAGGGCATGATCGATGTGTTCAAGCGGCTCAGCAACGAGATGCTGTTCGACTCACGCGATATCGATCCTTACATGCAGAACCATCCGTTGCCGGCCGCCCGCGTCGCCGCGCTCGTGCAAATGGCCAAGGCGAGTCCGTACTGGAACACGAAAGATCCGCCGGCCCTGCAACTGCGCCATGACCTGATGCGCGCCAAGCTGTCCGGCTTCCTGGAAAGCCCGGGCACCGTGCTGCGGCGCTATCCCATGAGCAATCACAGCTTGGCGGCGCGTTACGCGCGCGCGATCTCGGCCTACCGCAACGGCCCTCTTCCGCACGCCATCCGCCTGATCGACGATCTCGTCCGCAGCAAGCCCGACGACCCCTATTTCTACGAGCTCAAGGGCCAGGCGCTGCTCGATGGCGGCCGTCCGCTGGAGGCGATCGCACCGCTACGCCGCGCCGTGGCGCTGTCGCACCATGCACCGCTGATCGAGATCCTGCTGGGCCGGGCCATGGTCGCCACCAACCAGAAGCGCTACGCTCCCGAAGCGGCGCGGCTGCTGCAGTCGGCAGTGCGCCAGGAGCCCGATATGCCGAGCGCCTATGAGCAACTCGCCATGGCCTACGGCCGCGAAGGCGACTTCGCCCATGCCGATCTCGCCTCCGCCCACGCCGCCTTCAACCGCGGCGACATCAAAACCGCGCGCATGCTGGCCTCGCGCGCCAAGCACCGGCTCAAAGTCGGCTCGCCCGCGTGGGTGCGCGCCGACGACATCGTCAATGCCAACGCGGCCAAACGCCGTCACTGACACCCTTGAGGACCTGAGCTCATGACTTTCCGTCCCGTTGTTATGGCCATCGCCGGCGCGCTTGCCGCCACGCTTCTGGCGTTCACGCTGCCGCCGCCCTCGCACGCGGCCGAATTCTCCAAGCCGCAGACCAGCGCGATCGAGAAGATCGTGCACGATTACCTCGTGCAGCACCCGGAAGTGATCGAAGAGGCGATCCGGGCCCTGCAGCAGCGCCAGCAGGCCGCCGCGACCGCGCAGCAAAGGGCGGCGGTTCAAGCCCATGCCAAGGAGGTGTTCTCCGCCCCGGACCACGTCGTGCTCGGCAATCCGAAGGGCAACGTCACCTTCGTCGAGTTCTTCGATTACAACTGCGGCTACTGCAAGCACGCCATGGGCGACATGCTCACGCTGCTCAAGACCGATCCGAACCTGAAGGTTCTGCTCAAGGAATACCCGATCCTCGGCCCGGGCTCGGTCGAAGCCGCCAAGGTGGCGGTCGCGGTGCGCATGCAGGCGCCGCAGAAATATCTCGAGTTCCACACCAAGCTGCTGGGCGGCCGCGGCCACGCCGACAAGGCGCGCGCGCTGGCGGTGGCCAAGGAGATCGGGCTGAACATGGCCGAGGTGCGCAAGGACATGAACAGCCCCGCGGTCGAGAAGATGCTGAGCACCGATGTCAGCCTCGGCCAAACACTCGGCCTCAACGGCACGCCGAGCTACATCATCGGCGACAACGTCGTTGTCGGCGCCGTCGGCCTCAACGAGCTCAAGCAGAAGATCGCCAACGCCCGCTGCGGCAAGGATGCCTGCTGAGCGGGCCTTGGCCCCGTCATCGGCTCAAGGAACAGCACGGCCGCCGGTTCCGCCCGGCGGCCGGTTTGCGTTTGTCCCAAGGCCAGGACCCCGCCGCCGGCGGGCATCAACCCTGAATCCACGGCAGAATTTGCCCTCGCCGCCGGGGCCGCCTATAACGCCCGGGCTCTTTTCGACCCGCGAATCTAGCCTCGGGCGGGACCGACAGCCCCTCAGATCCGAACCCTTAAGCTAAGCAATGACCCAGACCGTCTACGTCCTCAACGGCCCGAACTTGAACCTGCTCGGCACCCGCGAGCCGGAAAAATACGGCCACAACACGCTCGCCGACGTGGAAAAGTTGTGCCGGGACACCGCCCAGCGGTTCGGCCTGACCGTCGAGTTCCGCCAATCCAACCACGAGGGCCAGATCGTGGACTGGATTCAGGAGGCGCACACCAAGAAGGCCGCCGGCCTCATCCTCAATCCGGCCGGCTACACCACCACCTCGATCGCCATCCTCGATGCACTTTTCATGATGACAGCGCCTGTGATCGAAATCCACATCACCAATATCCATGCCCGTGAAAGCTTCCGGCAGGGATCCTATGTTTCGAAGGCGGCGAAATCCGTGATTGCCGGCTTCGGCATCCAGGGTTACGCACTTGCGATCACGGGGCTGGCCGGCTTCGTCGGCGCCAAAGAACAATCCAAGTAGTGGCCAAAGCCTGAACCGGGACGGTGCGATGGCAAAACCGCCAAAATCCAGTCTGGTCGACCGCGACCTGATCCGCGAGCTGAGCGAGCTGCTCGACGAAACGGGCCTGAGCGAGATCGAGATCGAGCAGGACGGCAAGCGCTTCCGTGTCGCGCGCAACCTCACCGTTGCCGCTGCCGCGCCGGCGCCCGCCCCGCCGGTTGCCTCGCTTGGCGGCGAGCCGCTGGCGCAGATGTCTGACGCCGGGCCACTCCCGATCGATGCTTCCAAGCACCCCGGCCTCGTCACCTCGCCGATGGTCGGCACCGCCTACGGCGCGCCCGAGCCCGGCGCCCAGCCCTTCGTCGAGGTGGGTAGCAAGGTGAAGGTCGGCGACACGCTACTAATCATTGAAGCGATGAAGACCATGAACCAGATCCCGGCGCCGCGCGCCGGCACCGTGACGCAGATCCTGTTCGAGGACGGCCAGCCGGTGGAATTCGGCGAGCCGCTGGTGATTATCGAGTGACCGCGCTCCGCACGGCCGGACCAAACGATGTTCGATAAAATCCTCATCGCCAACCGCGGCGAGATCGCGCTCCGCATCTTGCGCGCCTGCAAGGAACTCGGCATCCCGACCGTCGCGGTGCATTCGACCGCCGACGCCGACGCCATGCACGTGCGGTTTGCCGACGAAAGCGTGTGCATCGGGCCGCCGGCGGCCAAGGACAGCTATCTCAACATCCCCGCCATCCTCGCGGCCTGCGAGATCACCGGCGCCGATGCCGTGCACCCCGGCTACGGCTTCCTGTCGGAGAACGCGCGCTTTGCTGAGATCCTCGCCGAACACAACGTCGAGTTCATCGGTCCCAAGCCCGAGCACATCCGCATCATGGGCGACAAGATCGAGGCTAAGCGCACTGCCAAGCGCCTCGGCATTCCGGTGGTGCCGGGCTCGGATGGCGGCGTCACGTCCGACACGGAGGCCGCCCGCATCGCCGACGAAATCGGCTTTCCGGTCCTGATCAAGGCGGCGGCCGGCGGCGGCGGACGCGGCATGAAGGTGGCGCGCGAGGCCGGCGAGTTGTCGACCGCGCTATCGACCGCGCGCAGCGAGGCCAAGGCCGCCTTCGGCGACGACGCCGTCTATATCGAGAAATATCTCGGCAAGCCTCGCCACATCGAAATCCAGGTGCTGGGCGACGGCCAGGGCAATGCCATCCATCTCGGCGAGCGCGACTGCTCGCTGCAGCGACGCCACCAGAAGGTCTGGGAAGAAAGCCCCTCGCCCGCGCTCAATGCCTCGGCGCGCGATGCCATCGGCGAGACGGTGGCCAAGGCCATGCGCGACATCAACTATCTCGGCGTCGGCACGGTCGAGTTCCTCTACGAGGATGGCCAGTTCTTTTTCATCGAGATGAACACGCGCATCCAGGTCGAGCATCCGGTGACCGAGATGATCACCGACATCGACCTGATCTTCGAACAGATCCGCGTCGCCACCGGCGCCGAGCTCACTTTGAAACAGAGCGACATCACGTTCCGCGGCCACGCCATCGAATGCCGCATCAATGCCGAAAACCCGGTCTCGTTCCGCCCCTCGCCGGGCAAGATCCTGCACTTCCATCCGCCGGGCGGCCTGGGCGTGCGCATCGATAGCGCGGTCTACGAGGGCTACACCATCCCGCCCTATTACGATTCGCTGGTCGGCAAGCTGATCGTGCACGGCAAGACGCGCACCGAATGCCTAATGCGGCTCAAACGCGCGC
Source organism: uncultured Pseudomonadota bacterium (assembly GCA_963822085.1). Classification (GTDB taxonomy): domain Bacteria; phylum Pseudomonadota; class Alphaproteobacteria; order Rhizobiales; family Xanthobacteraceae; genus Pseudolabrys. The sequence goes on along the minus strand of CAWGGL010000023.1, from coordinate 9,826 downwards.
TCGACGAGGTGGTAGTCGACGGCATCGACACCACGCTGCCGCTGTTCCGCGCGCTGGTGACCGAGAAGGACATCATCGACGGCAACTACCACATCCACTGGCTGGAGCAATTCCTGGCCAGGGGCGGCATGGACGAATAGCGGCCGCGCTTGCCGCTACGCCCGCACGGCGCGCAGCACCACATCCACCACCCACTCCTGCCATCCGCTCAATTGGTCGTCGGCCATGAGGTCGAGCCCCAGGAACGCCGACAAGGTGTAGCGATTCGACAGGTAAAAGTAGTTGAGGGCCAGGATCGTCACATAGATGTTCAACGGTGAGATGCCGCGCCGGAACACTCGTTGCTTCAACCCGCTCTGGTAGATCTTCTGCATCAGCGCCAGCGCCGGCGAGGACAATTCCTTTTTCTTCAGCGCCTTCGATTTCGAGACGAATTTTCCCTTGTGCAGGTTTTCGTTGTTCAGCAACGTCAGAAATTCGGGATGCGTGAGGTAGTGGTTCATCGTGAAGCGCACGACCTTCTGCAAAGCACCGACCGGATCGGACAGATCGAGATCGAGAGCGCTCTCCGCCTCCCACATGTCGCGGTAGATCTTTTCCAACACTTCGACGAACAGCTTCTCCTTGCTGCCGAAGTAGTAATAGATCATCCGGTCGTTGGAGCGCGCGGCGCGCGACACCAGGTTGATGCGCCCGCCGCCGAGTCCGCGTTCCGCGAACACCTTGACCGCGGCTTGCAGAATGCTGTCACGGGTACCGGAACCGTTCGGCTGCGCCTTGGGCCGCCCGCGGCGCTTGGCTGCGCGTGCTGGCTGCGATGATCGAGCCGGTTTCTCCAACATCTTCTTGCGACCGGTCCAAACGGGCGTGCGGTAGCGCCTCTCGTCTCCTGCCCGCGCGCTTGCCGACGCAAGAGGCGGCGCGGTGCCCACACTCTATGCACCGGCCTTCGACGATTCACAAGAATACCGCGCGTGGCAGGTGCGCGCGGCCTAACGATGGCGCCAGCAGCTATTGACAGCGCCCTCATGCCGTTTAGAATTTAATTATGTAAGTACTACATTAATTGTCTGCCGAAAACGAGGAACCCGATGGAATCGATGGAAGACTTCGTCTGGAACGCCTGGTATCCCGCCGCCTGGTCGCGCGACCTCAAGCGCGATCTCACGCAACGGCGCATTCTCGGCCGCCTCGTGGTGCTCTACCGCAAGGAGGACGGCAGCGTCGCCGCCCTCGATGACGCCTGCCCCCACCGCCTGGCCCCGTTGTCCATGGGCCGGCTCAAGGGCGACGCGGTCGAATGCGGCTATCACGGCATGACCTTCGACTGCAGCGGCAAGTGCACCCGCATTCCCGGCCAGCCCATCGTTCCGGCCAATGCGCGCGTGCGCGCCTACCCGGTCGTCGAAAAGCTGGGGCTGGCCTGGATCTGGATGGGGGACCCCGCGCTCGCCGATCCGGCCAAGGTCTACGACCTGCCGCAGTATCACGATCCATCTTGGAGCGCAGTCGAGGGCGACGCCCTGGCGATCGACTGTCACTATCTCAACCTCGCCGACAACCTTTGCGACCCGGCCCATGTGAGCTTCGTGCACCTGTCGACGCTCGGCAACGCCGCCAGCGAGGGCGTGCCGGTGCACAGCGAGCAGCAGGGCGACAAGGTTCTCACCTGGCGCTGGATCGTCGACGCCCCGCCGATCCCCCTGTTCCGCAAATTCGGCAATTTCACCGGCAACGTCGACCGCTGGCACTACTACCACTTCACGCCGCCCAGCATCGCCGTCGTCGATTTCGGCAGCGCTCCGACCGGCACCGGCGCGCCGGAGGGCACGCTGGTCGACAGCCTGCAGATCTTCGCCTGCCATTTCATCACGCCGGTCGATGCCGACCGCTGCATCGACTACTGGCTGTTCGTGAAGAACTTCGCCACCGACGAAAAGACTAACCAGGCGATGATCGAACAGTTCCGGGTGGCGTTCGACGAGGACAAGGCGATCCTCGAAGCCATCCACCGCAACGAAAAAGAGCCGAGAACGGCGCGCCCGCTGCGGCTCGCCATCGACGCCTCGCCGGTGCGCATGCGGCGCGCCGTTGCCTCGATGATCGAGGCGGAAAAGGCCCTCACCCAATCGGGCGATGCCACCGCAGCTTAAGTCTTCGATGGTCTGCCGGGCCGGCAGGCGGACCGCCCCCTACCACTCATGACAAGAGGGAGCCCCCCATGAACGCCCGGCCTGCCATGCTGACACTATCCGCCGCCCTGCTCGTCGCCGCCGCCGTGACCGGTCGCGCCGACGCGCAAGGTACCAACAAGAATGACACCATCAAGATCGGCGACATCAACGCCTACAAGCTGTTGGCCGCCAATTTGGGCCCCTACCGCAAGGGCATCGATCTCGCCCTCACGCAGATCAACGGCGCCGGCGGCCTGCTGGGCAAGAAGGTCGTGGTCATCTCCCGCGATGACGGCGCCAATCCCGGCAAGGCGGTGCGGGTCGCCGACGAGCTCCGTACCCGCGACAAGGTCGACTTCATCACCGGCACCATCTTGTCGAACGTCGGACTTGCGGTCGCCGACTATGCCAAGCACAGCAAGTTCTTCTTTCTGGCGTCAGCGCCGCTCACCGACAAGATGATCTGGGGCGACGGCAATCGGTATACGTTCCGCTTGCGGCCCACGACCTACAGCCATGTGGCGGCACTGGTCCCGCACGCGGCCAACCTCAAGCGCAAGCGCTGGGCCTTCGTCTATCCGGACTATGAATACGGCCAATCGGCGGTGGCGACGTTCAAGAAGCTGCTGAAGAAAGCCCAGCCCGACGTCGAATTCGTCAGCGATCAGGCCGCCCCCTTGGGCAAGATCGACGCCGGCGCCGTGGTCTCGGCGCTCAACGACGCCAAGCCGGATGCGGTCTTCAATGTGCTGTTCGGTTCCGACCTCGCCAAGTTCGTGCGCCAGGGCAAGACCCGGGACCTTTTCGACCACACCAAGGTCGTCAGCCTGCTCACGGGCGAGCCGGAATATCTCGATCCGCTCAAGGGCGACGCGCCGGTGGGCTGGTACGCGACCGGCTATCCCTGGTACGCGGTCAAGGCGCCGGCGCAGGTGGCCTTCGTCAAAGCCTACCGCAAGCACTATCACGACTATCCGCGCATGGCCTCGCTGGTCGGCTACACCATGATGAAGGCGATCGCCGCCGGCATCAAAAAGGCAGGCTCGACCAATTCGGAAAAGCTGGTCAATGCTTTCGCGGGGCTTACCTTCAACTCGCCCTTCGGCAAGCAGCGCTTCCGCGCCATCGACCACCAGTCGACCCTTGGCGTCTTCGTCGGGCCGATCGGCCTGCGCAATGACAAGGGCGTGATGACGTCCTTCAAATACATCCCCGGCACCAAGCTGCTGCCACCGGATGCGGACGTTCGCAAGCTACGGGTCGCCAAAACCCAATAACAAGACCCAACAAGACTCGAGAGAAAGCGATTAGAGAGGCGGAAGAGGAAAGCGGGCCGCCGCGCTTCGCCCGAAGTGCGCGGCAGCCCGCCGTTCACGGCGCGTCCCCTACCCAGCGCGCCGCGATGGCTTGAAAAACGAAGATTTGCGCAACGCATCCAGCATCTTCAGCGTCGCCACATTCGGACAATAGTCTTCCCAGCGCGCATCGTCCGGACGGCGCGCCAGGTCGCGCTTACAGCGCCCCTTGCAGTTGCACACGGTGCACAAGCGTTCGAGATCCAGGAACGTCGCGCGCTCCGCCTCCGCGACTTGCTCGGGGTCGAGATCGAGCGCCGCCATGCGGCGGAACAATAGTTCCGCGTCGTCCGCCCTGTGGCGCACGATCTGCTGCAGCTCCCACGCCGAGAGCCCGATGTCGCGCGCCATGCGGCCGACATCGTCGGCGGAGCAGGCCGCAAGATCGCCAGGACATGCGGGGTTGCGGGTCCACGCGTTCCACCAGTCGGCAATGACTTCGGTCGGCGAACGGCGGGGTATTTCACTGTGCAGGACGGACATGGCAGGGGCCCTCCTCTCTATAGTGGAAGTATGGTGGGCGTGCCGCTCCTGTCATTGACCTAGCTCAAACACTTCACCGATTCCCGGCGCAGACTTTTCATCTCGTGGGAAAACTGGCCAGATGACAAGCTTTCCGAGATCACGCATCGACGCGCTGACCGACGGCATCTTCGCCTTCGCCATGACGCTGTTGGTGCTGGAGCTACACCTGCCCGATGTGCCGGTGAAGGACAGCGCCGTGCTGATCGCCGACCTCGCAGGCCTGTGGCAGAAATATCTTGCTTATCTCATCAGCTTCTTCGTGCTCGCCGCCAATTGGCGCTCGTGCATCGAGCTGCGCCGGGTGGAAACGGTTTCGCCGGAGGGCTTGAGCTGGCGGATGCTTTATCTGTTCTTCGTGACCAGCATTCCGTTTTCGACCAACGTCGTCGGCCTGCATGGCGACTTAGCCCCCGCGGTCTGGCTCTATGCCGCCAACCTGATCACGGTGTCCGCGCTGTCGCTGCGCCTGCGCCTGCTGGAAATCGCACCCGAGCACCGGCGGGCAGCCCGCGCCGGCCACTTCCGCATCGTGTTCGTGATGGCAACGGCGGGGTTGTCCGTGCTGGCGAGCTTCGTCGCCCCGAGCCACGCGATGTTCGTCTATCTGCTCAACCTATTGGCAGGCCCGCTCGCCGCGCGCCGTTACCGCGGCAACTGACCGCATTCAGGGTGAGCGCTCGATCGCCACCCTCACCTGCCGAGGGCACGCAGGCGGAACTACCCCATGCCGGCAAGGGATCTCGGTATCCAAACCGGGCCGGCTGGCTTAAACTGGCTTGTCCGTCATCCGTTCCAGCCAATTCGCTTCGATTTATGGCCAGTCGCGGTACCAACTTTATAGAGATCACGCCCGAGGTGCTGCTCAAGGCTTATGCCTGCGGCATTTTCCCCATGGCGGAAAGCGCCGAGGATCCGGCGCTGTACTGGATCGAGCCGGACCACCGCGGCATCATCCCGCTCGATACCTTTCACGTCCCCTCGCGGCTTGCGCGCACCGTGCGCAACACGCGCTTCACGGTGCTCACCGACCGCGCCTTCGACCAGGTGATCGAAGGCTGCGCGGAACCGAACGTCGGGCGCACCCGCACCTGGATCAACGCCCGCATCCGTAAGATCTACCGCGCGCTTTACGCGGAAGGCCATTGCCACACGGTCGAGGTCTATGACGGGCGGCTGCTGGTGGGCGGGCTCTACGGCGTCTCGCTCGGCCGCGCCTTCTTCGGCGAAAGCATGTTCCACCGCGCGCGCGACGCCTCCAAGATCGCGCTCGTCCACCTGGTGGCGCGGCTGAAGGCCGGCGGCTACAGCCTGCTCGACACGCAATTCGTGACCGACCATCTGAAGACCTTCGGCGCAGCCGAAGTGCCCAAGCGGCAATATCATCACCAGCTGGAAGACGCGCTCGCCGGCGAAGGCGACTTCGCGGCGCTGCCTACGAACCGGCCGGTCTGCGGCGCCGAGGTGCTGAAGGTGTTGGGAAAGAGCGAGGAGTGAGTAGCCAATAGATCGAAAGCGCTGTTCTATTCGCTATTCGCTACCGTATCGCCGGCAGGAACCCGCGCGACTGCGCCGACGGACGACGCCGGGGCGGCGCCGCGTTCCGGGCGGGCTTGGCGGCGGGTTTGACGTCGTGCGCGGGCGCCGACGAGCCCTGATCGCTGCCATTGGAATTGTCGGAGGCATCCGCCACGTCTGGCCCTTTGCCGCCAACGCAGTTGATCAGCCACACGTCGTAGATCGGATGCTCGACCGCGTTCAGGCCAGGGCTCGATTTGAACATCCAGCCGGTGAAGATGCGCCTGATGGCGCCCTTGAGCGTCACCTCGTCGACGTCGACGAAGGCGTCGGTCTGCGGGGTTTCGGTGGCCGGGCGCGAATAGCAGGCTTTGGGCGTGACCTGCAGCGCGCCGAACTGCACCGTCTCGTTGATGGCGACTTTGAACTGGGTGACGCGCCCGGTGATCTTGTCGAGCCCGTCGAACACCGCGGTCGGGTTGGTGATGCGCTGCGGCGGCGGCCGCACGATCACTTCGCGACTCGGCGGCTTTTCGGCCGCCGCGGGCGATTGCGGCGCCGCGCCCGGCTGCTGCTGGCCGGCCGGCGGCTGGTTCGCCTGCTGGGTCGCGCCCGGCTGAGGCTGTTGCGGCGGCGCCGGCGCGTTCGGATTGGCGGGCGCCGCCGGGTTCGGGGTGTTGGCCTGCTGGGTCGGCTCGGTGCCGGGCGGCGGCGCCAGCGGTTGCGATTCGATAGTGCCGCCGCCCGGGCGCGCCGCCGGCGGCAGGTTCATGGGCGCCGGCATCGGCTGCGCCGGCGGCTGGTCGTTCTCGGCAGCCGGCTGCAGCGACTGCGGCTGCGAAGGCTGACGCTGGGCGGCGGGATAGTCCTGCGCGTCCGGATTGGCGCCCTGCTGCGGATAGGTTGATACTGAGCGGGCGGCCGATATTGCGGCGGATAGGCTTGCTGGCCCGGGTAGTAAGGCTGTGCTGCGGAGGTGGTGGAACGTCCGCCGGCGGCCGCGGCGGCGGGTTTTCGTTGCCGAAGATGGTGTTGAACTGCGCCCATGCGGGCGTCGCCGCCGGCAGCACCAGCGCCATCAGCAGAAGCCCAATTGTCGCTATCACCTGTCGCACCATCAAAGCCGGCTTCGTATTCCGCTTCGCGCCAGCGCTAGCGGGATTCGCCCCGCCCTGCCCGCGCCAGCCCGGTTAACACGGCAAATAGGGCGGCGGAAGGGCGGCGCGCTAGTCGCCGGGCGCCCAGGCCTTGTAGTCGCCGGTCGCCTTCGGGCGGCGGCCGAGCGCCAGCGTCGAGCCCGGCGGCCGGTAGGCGCCCGGCGTGCCAGTGAGGTTCGGCCGGTGCGGCTTTTCCCAGTCGCGCACCTTGTAGACGGTCTCGGTCGGCGGCGTGTCCACAGTGTGATGCAGCCAGCCGTGCCAGGACGGCGGCACCATGGTCGCCTCGGTATAGCCGTTGTAGATCACCCAGCGCCGCTGGAAACCGAGGCCGGGATCGATCTTGCCGCCGCGGGTGCGATAGTAGCGGTTGCCGAACTCGTCCTCGCCCACCGCTTCGCCGTACATCCAGGTCCAGAACTGGGTGCCGAAGGTCTGCGAGTTCCACCAGGTAAACAGTTTCAGCAGGAAGTTTTTCATCGCACCTGCGCCGTAAAAGCCCGTGACGGCCCGAAAGAGGCCCTTGCCGAAGCGGTTTCTGCCACCTCCCCGCCCCCCTGGCAAGCGCACGGCGCCAGCGATCCCCGCCCGTGTTCGCGCTCCGGCATGGGTGTTATGTAGGCATTCATGGATTCGCTCCGCTTGGCCCGGAGGGCGCTTGCCGTCTTCGCCCACGGTCGCCGCCGTTCGGTGTAACCGGTTCGGGCCATGGCCCGGCCACATTGCCCCGCCACCGCGTTCCCGTGAATTGTACGCAAGTTCCCGTAAGTCGTTGTCCAAGCGGTCGAAGCAAGACGCTTCGGCCCCGCGCAGGAATGACACCAGGAAGAACGCCGTGAGCCAGATGACGTCGCGATCGCCGGCCCGCTCGCTATTGACCGTGCTGCTGTTGCTGGCCGCCTTGTTCGCCATGCCGGCGCTGGCGGCGCCCGCGTGGTCGCAGACCGCGCCCAACGGCGCCGCGGCCCCGGCGGCCCCCGCCAAGCCCGCGAAGGACCCGTACGGCCGTGAGACACCGCAGGGCATGGTGTCCGGCCTGATGAGCGCGCTGGCGGCCGCCGACTACGGCCGCGCGGTCCAATACTTCCAGACCAACAGCGTGCCCGGCATGACAAACTGGTCGGTGCTGTCGGGCGAGGCGCTGGCGCGCCGCTTTCAGGCGGTGCTCGACCGCGCCGGCACCGTGACCACGGCCGCCGACCTCAGCAACGACCCGAACGGCGACGTCAAAGACGGCCTGGCACCGGACCTCGAGCGCTTCGGTGCGGTGAAGATACCGACTGGCGAGGTGCCACTGCTGGCTAAGCGGATCGAGCGCAACGGCCAGCAGATGTGGCTGGTGTCCGACGGCACCTTGCGCGAGGTACCCGCGCTGTACCGGACGGTCGCCGAAAACGGGTCGGGAGTGCCATGGCTCGACCGGCTGCCGGAAGGCCCGACCGTCGCCGGCGCGCCTCTGTCGCACTGGATCGCGATCCTGATCGCCGCTTGCTTCAGCTTCGCCATCGCCTGGGCGCTGACGGGGCTGCGCGGCCCGATCGAGCGTTTCGTGCGGCATGGCGGCGACGAAACCAAGCTGTCGCGATTCATCGAGGCGTCCTCGGGCCCGCTGCGCATCCTGATCGCGCTGTTGTTCTTCGGCATCCTCATGCAATGGCTCGGCGTCACCGTCGTCGCCCGCTACCGCGCGCTGTTCGTGGTGCAGCTTATCGGCTGGCTCGCCGTGGTCTGGCTGATGTGGCGATGGGCGGACGCCGCCGGCGAAGTGATCCTCGGGCAGATGTCGCGGCGCGGACAGCTCTCCGCCTATTCCGCGGTCAGCTTCCTCAACCGCGCCTTCAAGGCGTTGCTCATCGTCTTGCTGATCGCCTCGCTGCTCGGCGCCTTCGGCGTCAACGTCACCGCCGGCCTTGCCGCCCTCGGCGTCGGCGGCCTGGCCATCGCGCTCGGCGCTCAGAAACTGTTCGAGAATCTGATCGGCAGCCTGACGCTGATCGCGGACCGCCCCATGCGCATCGGCGATTTCGGCAAATTCGGCGACACCTTGGGGACGGTCGAGGAGATCGGCATCCGCTCCACCCGCATCCGAACCCTCGACCGGACCGTATTGACCGTTCCCAACGGCCAGCTCTCCGCGCAGACCATCGAGAACTACACCCAGCGCGACCGATATTGGTTCCATCCGATTCTGAACCTGCGCTACGAGACCAGCCCCGACCAGATGCGCCACGTCTTGCAGGCGCTACGGACAATGCTGGCCGAACATTCGAAGGTCGACGCGACGACCGCGCGGGTCCGCCTCATCTCCCTCGGCGCGCACTCGCTCGACATCGAGATTTTCGCCTACGTCATCGCGTGGGACTATGCTGGCTTTCTGGAAGTGCAGGAGGACCTGATACTACGCTGCATGGACATCGTTGCCGCGAGCGGGACGGGCTTCGCGTTCCCGTCGCAGACCCTCTACCTCGGGCGCGACGACGGCCTCGACGAAGAGCGCACGCGTGCCGCAGAGGAAATAATCCGGCGCCAACGCGATCAAACAAAATAGCCCGGCACCGCACGCCGCTACGCGCGGATGGCCGCTCCTGCCGCCAGCAGCATTGCCCGGCGTGGCACCGCCCGGCGGAATATTCGCCTGCGCCGTTGATTTTTCCGCCACAAGCTGGCTATGCTGCCCAAGAAATTGGCAGTCGCGGCTACGCCATGAGTTGGTGCGGTGGCGTCTGGAACCGATGCTAAGAATCTACAACGAATGACAGTGCCGGGCTAAAGGCGGGTCCCACAACGGGCCCGCCTTTTCCATTTCTCGGGGCAACATGTTTCAGGGCCCCGCGGTCCCTGCCCTGCGGATGCCGGCCTTGCCACGCGCATCACCCGCTTTTTCAATCGCCAAGCTTTCTGTTCGGCATCATGGTGCCATCCCAACGCCCATTGCTGGATTCACAGCCCTGCAAAACTCAACACCCCACCGCCAAGCCTCGGTCTTGGCGGCTAAGTGCATGGCCTCGTTTCGAGAATCAGCGCGCGGCCGGGACGCTTTGCAGGCGTTGTCCCGCCCTCGTCCACGGCGGAAAAAACACCGGTATTTGGCTGTGGGCTA
>CAWGGL010000022.1:0-322137 GCA_963822085.1 uncultured Pseudomonadota bacterium | reverse complement strand
ATGTTTCCACCACCTGATTTTGAGTCAGGCGCGTCTACCAATTCCGCCACAGGGGCATCCTGGCGGACGTCCGCGACCGAAAAGAGGCCGGGGCGCCGCGTTGGCGGGCGGATCATAACCACGAGCCGCCCGGGGTCAACAACCCGCCCCGCCGCCGCGGCCCGGCGTCCCCGGTGCTTCCGCCGGCCGACCAACGTCCCTACATTGAGGGCGAATTAGGCGTTTCTACGGATATCGGGAGACCGGAAATGAACGACGAAGCCTTCAACATGTCGCTGCGCAAATTCCTCAAGGTGGTCGGCGTGACCTCCCAGCAGGAGATCGAAAAGGCTGTGCGCGCGGCGGTCGCCGACGGCCGCCTCAAGGGGACCGAGACGCTCACGGCAAAGGTGGTGCTCACCATCGAAGAAGCCGGCCTCAACCACACCGTCGACGGCCAGATCGCGCTTTCGTAGAGCGTTTCCAGGCCAAGTGGGACCCGCTTCGCCGTCCGGAAACGCGACTAAACAAGAGCCTAGGCACGTTCGCCGTTTCCGTGAATCGATGAACGTGTCCAGGCCCTGAATCCGGCCCGCTTCAGGCGGCGGCGTTGCGGCGGCCGAAGGCCGCCTCCATCTCGCGCCGCGCCTTCACCGCGGTGTCGTCGGCGTCGACCTCGACGTCCGCCCACGCAACCGCGCCGCCTTCCGCAATGTCGCGCTTGAGCTTGACGTTGTGCGCCAAGCCGAGTGGCAGCAGGCCTTTGTCCAAGGAGACGTCGGCCGACGTCTGCTTGCCCCAGACGCAGAAGCCGCCCTCGCCGTCGAGCGTCTCGCCGGCCTTCAGCGGCTTCTTGGCGGTCGCCACCACGTCGGAGCGGAAGCCGGTGGGCGCGCCGGTCGGCTCGTTGCGCAACGCCGCGCTTGCGACCGAAATGCCGAGCTCGAGCCCGATCATGTGGATCGGCCGGTAGAGGCAGGCGTATTTGCCGGTCTTGTCCGGCAGCATGGCGTATTCCTTGAAGCAGCGGCGCGCGTAGTCGGTCTCGCCCTCGAACACGACGAAGGTGCCGAGCGCCAGATGATGCGGCACGTCGCTGCCGTCGCGATAGACCGACGAGACCACTTCCGTGACGCCGGCCTTTTCCAGCGTGCCGCCGTCGCTCTTGGGCTTGCAGATATCGGCCAACTCGAAGCGCGTCGCCGGCGGGAAGTGCAGGCCGTCGCTCTGCGGCACCAGACCGGTGGCGTTACACACCGCAGTCATCTCGATGCCGGACTTGGTGCCGTCGACAAAGGAATTGAACATCTTCGGATTGATGGAATTTCGGTCCGCTATGTTCAAATACTTGTCGAGGATATCCCACACGTTGTCGGGATTGGACTGGTGATAGTGCGGCTCGTAGCGCGTGCCCTTGCCCGCGCTGATCACCTTGAAGCCGGCGGCACGCGCCCAGTCGACGTGCTCGCAGATCAAGGCCGGCTGATCGCCCCAGGCCAGCGAATAGACGACACCCGCAGCTCTGGCCTTGCGCGCCAGCAAAGGCCCGGCAAGCGCGTCGGCTTCCACGTTGACCATGACGATGTGCTTGCCGTTCTCGATCGCCTTCAGGCAATGGGCGATGCCGGCGCCGGGGATGCCGGTCGCTTCGACGATCACCTCGATGCGTGGATCGGCGATCAGCGCCATGGCGTCGTCGGTGAGAAACGTGCTGCGCTGCTTGTGCGCGTCGTCGAGTGACGCGGCGGCGTAAGCCGCTTCCGGCCAGTCGGCGAGCTTGAGCTGGCTGCGCGCGCGCGCAACGTTGAGGTCGGCAACGCCGGCGACATGCAGCCCGCGGGTCAACCGCGCCTGGGTCAAGAACATGGTGCCGAACTTGCCGGCACCGATCACGCCGACCGTCACCGGACGGCCGGCCGCTTCGCGGTCGAGGAGTTTGGAATAAAGGTTCACCGGCTCACGCTCCATCAAAACGGGAGCGAAACCGAAACACAGGCGTGGCGGCCGCACAAGCGCGGGGCCGCGGCGGCGCTATCGGCACAGCGCGCTGGAGACAAAAGTCTCGGTGTGGCAGCCGGGTCCGCTCGTGCGGCCCGCCAACAGGACCTTGGGCGGGCAGACTTCGGCGGTGGTCATGTCGATGCTGCTGCCGGACTTGTAGCCCTTGGCCCGGCAGAGGGCGTCGGCGGCGGAACCGCAGTCGGGCGCGCCGTTGGGCGCGATGCGGCACTTCTCATAACCGGAAATGACGCCTGCCGAGGGCAGGCGACCAACCACGGCGGCGGCGTCCTTAGCCGCATCGGTGGCACCGCCGACCGTCTTGCGGGCGGCCATCCCCGCCTCGTGGCCGAATTCCTCTACCGTCGAGCGTGCGCCGCCGAAGGAAGACTTGAAAGTATCGGCCTGCCGGCTGAACCAGCTGCCAATGCTCTCGAAAAATCCCGGCTCTTGCGCCGTGGGCTGATGCTTTTTCTCAGCAGCCGCTGCGGGCTGCAGCGCAAAGACTGCCATGGCGGCGCTGGCCAGCACCACCATTCGAAAACCGGAAAGAGCAACGCGCCTGACGCCCATGGCCTTGCTACCGTTCCGCTCACAATTCAACGGGAACCCAATCAACGGTACCCGCGTCATGGTACTCCGCAATATGGCCGCCTAGTGGTCCGCTTCCGACATTTGCATCCCTTTGCCGCAAACTACCGAGCAAATGTCGGAAGAAAAGGACCACTAGCAAATATTACATTCTAATGGAGCTTGGATTTGACATTTGATGAACGGCTTGCCGTAAGTGAGGATCAAATGTCAAATTTACTCCATTAGCGGCGGCAATTGGGAACCTGATTCGTCAAATCAAGTATACCGCCGCCACCATGCCAAGGACGAGCACCGCGGCGCCGAGGGTCACCCAAAGGCCGAGCCGCTTTTCGATGATGTCGCGGGCCTGGGCGCCGTAACGGTGCAGCAGAAAGGCCAACAGGAAAAAGCGGGCGCCGCGGGTGATGACCGAAAACAGGATGAAGAGGCCCAGATTGTAGTTGGCGAAGCCGGAGGTGATGGTCACCACCTTGAACGGGATGGGGGTCAGGCCCTTGAGCAGAATGATCAGGGCGCCCCAGCGCGCATAGGCCTCGCGGAAGGCCTCGACCTTGTCGCCGTAGCCGTACAGATGGATCAGCCAGGCGCCGACCGAATCGTAAAGCAGCGCGCCGATCGCGTAGCCGAGCAAACCGCCCAGCACCGAGGCGACCGTGCACCAGGCCGCCATGACATAGGCCCGCTGCGGGCGCGCCAGCGACATCGGGATCAGCATGATGTCGGGCGGCACCGGAAAGAACGAGCTTTCGGCGAAGGCGACCGCGCTCATGGTCCACATGGCGTGGGGCTTGTGGGCGGCGCCCAGGCACCAGTCATACAGGCGGCGAAGCGGGGAACGCGGCGCGGTGGCCTCAAGGGTCATCGTGGTACTCGTACAGAATTGGGCCGGAGATCAGCGGCGTTTGTGGTCGCGCCGAGCCTCTAGCGCCACGACCCGCCGCCGCGATTGGCTCTGTACCATATTTTTGGGCAGCTTTTCGGCAATCCCGAACAGGCGCTCGCGCCGCTTCATTTCGGCCCAGACCTCGTCCGGGTGCACCCCCGCGTGGGCCCAAAGCACCACCAGATTGTAGAGCAGATCGGCGCTTTCCCGCACCACGGCCTCGGACTGGCCGCTCATGGCGTCGATCACCACCTCAACCGCCTCTTCGGCCACCTTTTTCGCCATTTTGGCGCGGCCGGCGCGCATAAGCCGGGCGGTCCGCGACGTCGCCGGGTCGGCGCCCTCGGCGGCAAGCACGGCTTTGTAGAGCCGGGTGACCGAATCAACCATGGGGAGGGAGAATACCCCATCCACAAGTCAATCCGGTTAACGGATTATGACTACAGGCGGATTCCCGGCCCCTCTCGCGCGGTAGGGTTACGGGACGCCCGCTGTAGATGCGTTGACCGTTTCACCGAAACAGTGAACGCGTCCAAGTCTCTGTCTTGTCGCGTTTCCGAACGGCGAACCGGTTTCCACTCCGCCTGGAAACACCCTAGTCCTCGGCGCTGAGCAGGCCGGCATTGCCCCCGGCGGCCGCCGTATTGACCGTCACCACCTGTTCCAGCGCGAAGCGGGATAGATAATGCGGTCCCCCGGCCTTGGGACCGGTGCCGGAAAGTCCGCTGCCACCGAAGGGTTGGGAGGCCACCACCGCGCCGATCATGTTGCGGTTCACGTAGACGTTACCGTTGGTGAGCCGTTCCGCGACGCGCTCGGCGGTGGCGTCGATGCGGCTGTGGATGCCAAGCGTCAAGGCGGTGCCGTTGCCGGCAATGTCGGCAAGCAGATCGTCGAGCTTGCCGGCGCGCCAGCGCACCACGTGCATCACCGGGCCGAACACCTCATCCTTCAAATCGCGCGCGCTTTTGATTTCGATGATGGTGGGCGCGACGTATGTGCCGCCGGCCGGTGGCGCGCCTGACAGACGGAAGCGCACCGCGCCGCTGGCCTCCTTGCCGGCGACCCAGTTCTCCAGATTGTCGCGCGCCTCGGCGTCGATCACCGGACCGACCTGCGTGGCGAGGTCGCGCGGATCGCCGATCCGAAGCTCCTGCGCGGCGCCTTCGATCATGGTGAGCTGGCGCTCGGCCACGTCTTCCTGCACGCACAGCAGGCGCAGCGCCGAGCAGCGCTGCCCGGCCGAACGGAACGCGGACATGATCACGTCGTCGGTTACCTGCTCGGGCAAGGCGGTAGCGTCGACGATCATGGCGTTGATGCCGCCGGTTTCGGCGATGAGCGGCACAATGGGGCCGTCCTTGGCCGCGAGCGTACGGTTGATCGCGCGCGCGACGGCGGTCGAGCCGGTGAAGGCGACGCCGGCGACGCGCGGGTCGCCGACCAGAGCGGCGCCGACCTTGCCGTCGCCGGTCGCCAGATGCAGCGCGCTTGCCGGCACGCCGGCGGCGTGCATGAGCTTGACCGTCTCGAAGGCGATCAGCGGCGTCTGCTCGGCGGGCTTGGCCACCACCGCATTGCCGGCGGCGAGCGCCGCGGCGACCTGACCGGTAAAGATAGCGTGCGGGAAATTCCACGGGCTGATGCAGACGAAGACGCCGCGGCCGCGACTATGCAACTCGTTGCTCTCGCCAGTCGGCCCCAGCAGCGATTGCGGCTTCAAGGTGCGGCGTGCTTCCGCGGCGTAGTAGCGGCAGAAGTCGGCGGCTTCGCGCACCTCCGAGAGACAATCGTCGATGGTCTTGCCGGCTTCGCTTTGCAGAAGCGCGGTCAGTGAGGCGCGGTTCCGCTCGATCAGATCGGCGGCGCGCTCGAGCGCGGCGGCCCGGTCGTCGACGGACGTCTTGTCCCAGGCGGGGAAGCCTGCCTGCGCCGCGCCCATGACGGTGCCGGCGAACGCCTCGTCGCCTTCGACAACCGCGCCGATGGGCTTGCCGTCGATGGGCGAAACGATTCGGCGTTCGCGACCCGCGGCCGCAACGCCATCGACGAGCGGCGCGGCGCGCACGTCGCGGCGCGCCGCCTCGATTTCCGCCATGAAGGTTTCGAGTGCCGCGCGGTCGCCGAACTCCACGCCGGCGGAATTGCCGCGCACCGGCTCGAACAGATCGCGCGGCAGCGGGATATGGGTATTGCGCGCCTTGTCCGGGGTCGGGATCCAGCTTTGCGGGCGCCGCAGCACCTCCGCGATCGGCACCGTTGGATCCGCCGCCACCGAAACGAATGACGAGTTGGCGCCGTTTTCCAACAGCCGGCGCACCAGATAGGCCAGCAGATCGGCGTAGCCGCCGACCGGCGCGTAGACCCGGCAACTCGTCTTGGGCAATTCCGCCAGCAACGCCCCGTAAAGCGCCTCGCCCATGCCGTGCAGGCGCTGAAATTCATAGCCGTCGACGCCGCCAGCGTCCTCGATCACGCTCGCCACGGTCAGCGCGTTGTGGGTGGCGATCTGAGGATAAAGCCGCGGCCGCGCCGCCAGAAGCTTGCGCGCGCATTCCGTATAGGAAAGATCGGTCATCGCCTTGCGGGAGAACACCGGGTAGTCGTCGAGCCCGCGCTCCTGTGCGCGCTTGATCTCGGTGTCCCAATAGGCGCCCTTGACGAGACGCACCATCAGACGGCGGTCGAGGCTTTCCGCAAGATCGACGACCCAATCGATCACGTCGGCGGCGCGCTTCTGATAGGCCTGCACCGCCAGACCGAAGCCGTCCCAGCCGGCAAGCGAGGAATCGCGCAGCACCGCCGCGATCACGTCGAGCGACAATTCCAGCCGATCAGCCTCCTCCGCGTCGACGGTGAAATTGAGCTCATGGGATTTCGCCAACCGCGCCAGTTCCTGGACGCGCGGCGTCAATTCCTTGAGCACGCGCTCGCGCGATAGCGGCTCGAAGCGCGGATGCAGCGCCGACAGCTTGACCGAAATACCCGGTCGCCGCGGCAAGGCGTCGTTGCCGGCTTTCGCGCCGATGGCGGCGATCGCGTTGGCGTAGGAGTCGAAGTAGCGCGCTGCGTCGGCTGCGTTGCGCGCGCCCTCGCCCAGCATGTCGAAGGAATAGAGGAACTCGCGGTGGCCGCCGGCGCGGCCGAGCGCTTCCTTGATGGTCTGGCCGAGCACAAAATGCGAGCCGAGCAGGCGCATGGCCTGCCGGGTGGCGGTGCGCACCGCCGGCAGGCCGAGGCGCTTGACCAACCCGTTGACGATGCCCTCCGGCGTCTCGCCGGGCTGGATGACCTTGGCCGTCATGCCCAGCGCCCAGGCCGACGCCGAGACCAGGAACGCGGTCGAATGGCTGTCGTGACGGGCCCAGTCGCCGCTCTTGAGCTTGTCCTCGATCAGGCGATCGGCGGTGCCTGAATCCGGGACCCGCAGCAGGGCCTCGGACAACACCATCAGTGCCAGGCCCTCCCGGGTCGAGAGCGCATAGGCATGCAGGAAATCCTCAACCCCGCCGAAGCCACCACTGCGCCCGCGGATTGCCTCGACCAGGCGGGTGGCGCGGGCGTCGATGCGGGCTTCGGCCTCCGCCGGCCGCACGGCGCCCGGCAAGAAGCGCGCGGCGACGCTCTCGTCAGCCGGCGCGTAGGGCGCGCGGAAGGAGGCCGGGTCGCGGCTCGTCGCCGCGGATGCCGGCGCGGCGGGTGTCTGTGCCAGGGATTTTGCCGTTTGCATGGACTTAAATCTCCAGTTCAGCAGCCGAGCATGACGCATACCGCAACGGTTCACGCCGCCCGAGACGACAACCGATGCTCACAACCAATGTTACCGCGCGCCCCTGCCCTGCGTAAGACCACCCCCGTTAGGCTTACTTCCAACTTGAGCGCCTTATTTTCGCGCTCTTGTCTTGCGCTTTACTGGAGCATGTATTTTTCTGCACAACAACAAGAAGCCACGGAAGCCAAAGGCGGAAGGCGCATGCGGAACGGCAAGTTCAAGCACAGGCTGGTGCCATGAGCATACGGCGCGCCGCCTTGATGGTCTGTGCGGCCCTCGCGATGGCCGTCACCGGCGCCGCCCCTGCCCCCGCCGCCGACACCCTCGTCGGCCTCAGCCTGGACCGCCCCATCGACGGCGCCGCAGCGCCATTTTTCGTGCCGCTCGACCACGGCTGGTACCGCGCCGCCGGCGTCAACGTCTCCGTCATGCCGGGCAAGGACATGCTGGAGCCGATCACGCGGGTGGCCGCCGGCCAGTCCGAGATGGCGCTTGCCGACCTCAACGAGTTGATCAAGTACCGCGACACCCATCCCAAGGCGCCGATCAAGGCCGTATTCATGCTCTACAATCGGCCGGCCTACGCCATCATCGCGCGCAAGAGCCGCGGCATCACGACCCCGAAGGACCTGGAGGGCAAGCGGCTCGGCACGCCGCCGGGGGACCCGGCCGGCGCGCAATGGCCGGTGTTCGCCAAGCTCAACAAGATCGACACCGCCAAGGTCAAGATCGAGAGCATCTCCAAGCCGATCCGCGAGCCGATGCTGGCATCGGGCCAGATCGACGCGGTCACCGGCCAGTCCTATTCGGTGTTCATCGATCTCAAGGGCAAAGGCGTGCCGATGGACGACATCGACGTAATGGCGATGGCGGACCATGGCCTAGTGCTTTACGGCCAGGCCATCATCGTGAACACCGATTTCGCGGCCAAGCACCCGGACGCGGTGAAAGGGTTTCTGGGCGCCTTCCTGCGCGGGTTGAAGGTGAGCATCGCCTCGCCGGCGAAAGCGGTCGATTCGGTGCTCATGCGCGACGAGGCGCTCAACAAGACGCTCGAGCGCGAGCGGCTCGCCATGGTCGTCGCGAACGACTTCGTCACGCCGGAGGTAAAGGCGAACGGCTTCGGCGTCATCAACGGCGCGCGCTTCGCGCGGAGCCTCGACCAGCTCGCACTCGGCTATACGTTCAAGAGCTCGCGACCGAAGCTCGTCGACGTTTTTGATCCGTCCTATCTGCCGCCGGCGAAAGCGAGGGTGTTTCGCTGACCGTCAGGCGGCGGGATTGGCCCTGCGCGCCTTGTCGATCACCAGCTTCGGCACCCGGCGGGCGGTGCCGTAGAGCATCTCGGCAATGTCGTCGGCCAGTTGCTCGAAGATCGCGCGATTTCCGCCCTCGCACACGTAAATGCCGGAATAGAGATCGGGCAGCTTCGGCAGTGGCGCGTCTTCCCAGATGATCAGGCCGACATCCGACGCGGCGCTGCGCGTGGTCGGCATGACGCCGAGTCCCGCAGCGACGGCGCCGCTTAGGCTCGCGATGCTGGAGCCGACGAAGATCGCTTCCCAGTTCAGCCCCGCCGCCTGCAACGCGTTCACCGCCACCCGGTGAAACGGCGATTCCTCGCCATAGGTGACAAGCGGCACCGGCGCGTCGAGGTTGACCCGCGTCGAAACCCCGCGCACCCACACGGTTTCCCGGGCCATCACGTGATGGGCATCGGGCGGCGGATTGAGCGACAGGCCGACCACCACGTCGAGACCGCCGCTGCGCAAATCGCGCACCATGGCGTCGTAGGGCGCGGTGCGCACCATGAAGCGCACGTCCGGCCGGCGCTCGCGGAACCGGGCGAGCGTGCTGGGCAGGATCGCGGCGATATAGTCGCTGGTCGCACCCAACCGGATCACCATTTCGGGCTGCGCGTCGTCGGCGCCGAGATGCATGATCTGGTCGTTGATCGACAACATGCGGCGGGCGTAGGTGAGCACGGTCTCACCCTGCGGGGTCAGGCTGATGCCCTGAACGCTGCGGTCGAAGAGTTCCACGCCGAGCAGGTATTGCAGGCGCTTGATCTGCGCACTGACGG
Source organism: uncultured Pseudomonadota bacterium (assembly GCA_963822085.1). Lineage (GTDB taxonomy): Bacteria > Pseudomonadota > Alphaproteobacteria > Rhizobiales > Xanthobacteraceae > Pseudolabrys. The sequence continues at coordinate 312,828 of CAWGGL010000022.1, read as the reverse complement.
CGGGCTGCGTCAGACCGAGCAGTACGGCAGCCTTGGTGAAGCTGCGCAAATCGACGACCGCGACCAGCGTCCGCAGAAGGTCGGTCGGGATATTGATCTTCGGTCGTCCTTCGCTCATATCGGCCTCAATCAAGAGCGCAAATATATGCACACGAACGAATATCTGACTCTAATATCTACTCATGCCACAAAAACCGCGCTGCGTGCTACCCCGCAAACTATAGAGTTCGCACGCCAAGTCGTTGCGCTGCGTTGTATTTCACAACCGCGCTGCTACTGAAAACCGCACAAAATCAGCAACACTACTTGATGCGTTCAAGAATGCTGACGTAATTTGCAACCGCGGCGCCGCCCATGTTGAAAATGCCCCCGATATGGGCGTTTTTCACCTGCAAATCGCCGGCCGTGTCCGTGAGTTGCATCGCCGTCAGGGCATGCATCGACACACCGGTGGCGCCGATGGGATGGCCTTTCGCCTTGAGCCCACCGGATGGGTTCACCGGTAACTTCCCGTCCTTTTGAGTCCAGCCTTCTTTGACGGCGATGGCGCCCTGACCTTCCGGCGTCAAACCCATGGCCTCGTATTCGATCAGCTCCGCAATGGTGAAGCAGTCGTGCGTTTCCACGAACGACAGATCGTCGAGGGTGAGGCCGGAGTTCTTCAGCGCCCGCTGCCAGCCGAGCGCGCAGCCTTCGAACTTCAAAATGTCGCGTTTCGACATCGGCAGGAAGTCCTGCACGTGCTCGGCGGCGCGGAAAGCGACAGCCTTCTTGAACTGGAGCGCGGTTTCGATATCGGCCAGCACCAGCGCCGCGGCGCCGTCGGAGACCAGTGAGCAGTCCGTGCGCTTGAGCGGGCCGGCGACGATGGGGTTCTTCTCGCTCTCTCGACGACAGAAGTCGTAGCCGAGATCCTTGCGCATCTGCGCGTACGGATTCCCCACCCCGTTCTTGTGGTTCTTGGCGGCGATCATGGCGAGCGCATCGGATTGGTCGCCCCATTTCTGGAAATAGCGCCCGGCGATCTGGCCGAACACCCCGGCAAACCCACCTTCGATGTCGGCCTCCTCGCGCACGTACGAGGCCTTGAGCAGGTTGCGGCCGATTTCCGGTCCCGGCGTGGTGGTCATCTGCTCAACGCCGACTACCAGCACGACGCGCGCCGAACCGGCCGCGATCGCCTTCAACCCCTGCTGGACCGCGGCAGAACCGGTGGCGCAGGCGTTCTCCACGCGGGTGGCGCGCTTGAAGCGCAGGTCGGGCGAGGCCTGGAGCACCAGCGAGGCGGTAAAATCCTGCGCGGAGAAGCCGGCGTTGAAGTGCCCGAGTACGATCTCGTCGACGTCCTTGGCGGCAACCCCGGCATCTTTCAGGGCCCCGTTCGCGACCTGCACGATGAGGCTCTCGACTGTCTCGCCCTGAAGCTTGCCGAAGGGACTGTGGGCCCAGCCCACGATAGCTGCCGTCATGTTCGTTCTCCCAGCGCCAGAACCCGACGCTCAAATTCCTCGGATACTGCGCTTACCGTTCACCGAACCCAAATCGACCCGAACGCCAGATTTTTGTCGCATTAGCAAGGAATAAGCGCCAATTACCATATTTCAAGTCGGCCTGCTGCCGGCTTTGCCTCATCGACCAAGCTTGGATAGCTTAGCGCCGTCGCCAGCGAAACCCCATGGTTTCGAAAGGCCGTTAGCGTCACACCGGACCGAGACGCCGTGAACCTTCGTTCCTGTCATCGTTTGTTGCTTGTCGTTTTGGCCGTGCTGGGATTGGCATTGGGCGGCATAGGCCGCGCTCACGCCGAGGCCAAGCTGCTGCTGGATGCCGCCACAGGCAAGGTGCTGCTGGCCGAAAACGCCACCTACCCCTGGTATCCGGCGTCCACCACCAAGCTGATGACTGCCTACTCGGTCCTGCGCGAGGTGCAGCAGCACAAGATCACGCTCGACACGCTCATCACGATGACGCACGACGCCGCCGCTCAGGAACCGAGCAAGATGGGCCTGCCGGTCGGCACCAAGATCACCATCGACAACGCCTTGAAGATGATGCTGGTGAAATCGGCGAACGACGTCGCGGTCGCCATTGCCGAGGGGGTCGCCGGCTCGATCCCGAAATTCGCCGACCTCATGAACGCCAACGCCGCGCGCCTCGGCATGACCCAGAGCCATTTCGTTAACCCGAACGGCCTGCCGGCGGAGCAGCATTATACCTCGGCGCGCGATCTCGGCATTCTCGCCCGCGCGCTGATCCGCGAATTCCCGCAGTACGGCTACTACTTCAACATCCACGCCATCCGCTACGGCAGCCGCGTCATCCGCAATTACAATCACACGCTGCTCGACAGCTATCCCGGCGCCGACGGCATGAAGACCGGCTTCATCTGCGCCTCCGGTTTCAACCTGGTGGCCTCAGCTACCCGCAACGGTCGCCGCCTGATCGCCGTGGTGCTCGGCGCCTATTCCGGGCACGATCGGACTCTGGAGGCAGCCAAGCTCCTGGAGCGCGGCTTCGACTCCACGCCGCTGTCGTGGCTGACGCCGTCGCTCGGCACTGTCGACGCACTGAAGCCGATCGACGCGAAGCCGCCCGATCTGCGCGACGAAATGTGCGGATCGCATCGCCACCACCGCAAGCCGCCGTCCGACAACGAAGAAGACAGCGCGGACAGCGGCACCGCCGGCTCGACGCAAAGCGGTTTCGTGCTCTCCGCCCTGAGCCCGGCCGACAGCAAGTTCGTGCTGGGCCCTCCGGTCGACACCCAGCCGCCGGTGGTCGTGTTCACCGGTCCGCCGAGCCACCCCGACTACGGCCCGGTGTATCACCATCACCGGCGCGCCAAGAAGAAGTCCGTGCGGCGCAGGCATCACCACGGCGCCAAGGCGGTCAAACGCCATCACCATAAATCGAAAGCGGAATCGGCGAAGAAATGAGCGACGCGGGCCAACGCATCGATCGCCGCACGCCGCCGACCCCGATTCCGCTGACCGTGCTCACCGGCTTCCTGGGCGCCGGCAAGACCACGCTGCTCAATCGGCTGCTCAAGGACCCGGCGCTCGCCGACACCGCCGTCATCATCAACGAGTTCGGCGAGATCGGCCTCGACCATCTGCTGGTCGAATATGTCGGCGACAACATGGTGCTGCTGCAGTCCGGGTGCCTGTGCTGCACCATGCGCGGCGACCTGGTCGACTCGTTGGAGCAGCTGCTGCGCAACCTCGACAATCGCCGCTGCAGCTTCAAGCGCGTGCTCCTGGAGACCACCGGCCTCGCCGATCCGGCGCCGGTGCTGCACACGGTGATGGCGCATCCCTATCTGCTGCTGCGCTACCGCCTCGACGGCGTCGTGACCGTGGTCGACGCGGTCAACGGCGAGGCCACGTTGGACGCGCACGACGAAGCGGTGAAGCAGGCCGCGGTCGCCGACCGCGTCGTGCTGACCAAGACCGACATTGCCGAGCCCGCCCAGATCGATGGGGTGACCGCGCGCCTGCACGCGCTCAACCCGGCCGCGTTGATCCTCGATGCCGCCAAGGGCGAGGCCACGCCCGACCGATTGTTGAATTGCGGGCTCTACGACCCGGACCGCAAGATTCCGGACGTCAAGAAATGGCTGCAGGCCGAGGCATATGCCGCGCCGCACGATCACGGGCATCATCACGGTCATGGACACGATCACGACCATGACCATCTCGACCGCAACCGGCACGACGCGCACATCAGCGCCTTTGCGCTCACGAGCGACACGGCGATGTCCGCCGGCACGCTGGAAATGTTCCTGGACCTGCTGCGCGCCAACTACGGCAGCCAGCTCCTGCGCGTGAAAGGCATCGTAAAGGTCGCGGAAATGCCGGACACGCCGGTGGTGGTGCACGGCGTCCAGCACATCTTCCACCCCCCCGCCCGGCTCGAACGCTGGCCCGACGACGACCGCCGCACGCGGCTCGTCTTCATAACCCGCGATCTGCCCGAGGCCATGGTGCGCGAACTGTTCGAGGCCTTTCTCGGCACCCCCGCGCCCGACCGGCCGGACGCCAAGGCGCTCACCGACAACCCGCTGCTGCCCTTCGGCGGCGCCGGTGGCTGAACCGCCGTTTCGTTAGCCGTAACGATTCACGCCTGCCACCGGCCGGCAGGACGCCGCGTCGATCCCCTTGAGCCAAATCAAGGCGGAACGCTGCAGCTTACCCCCTGAATTGCCCTGAACCGGGAGCGCGTCGCGGCATGGCAAAGGCACCCACGAAGAGCGGCCAACACCGGCTCTCGAAAGACGAGCTTGAAGACGTGGAAGAACGCGTCAGGCTGCCCGTCCCGCTGGTCTACGAAATCATCCGCACCGAAGGCAGAGAGGAACTCGCTCGGCCGCTTGGCTCGCTCTGGTGGTCGGGGGTGGCGGCAGGTCTCGCCATCTCCATGAGCGTCATCGTCGAGGGGCTGCTGCTCCAGCGCCTGCCCAATACCGCATGGCGGCCGCTCGTCGTAAACTTCGGCTACTGCACCGGCTTCCTGATTGTCGTGCTCGGCCGGCTGCAGCTTTTCACCGAAAACACCATAACCGCCGTCCTGCCGCTGCTGTCGCGGCCCACCCGGCGCAATCTCATACTCACGGCCCGGCTTTGGGGCGTGGTGCTCGCCGCCAACCTGCTGGGGACCCTCATTTTCGCGCTGACGGCCCGCTACGCCGACATCTTCACGTCCGGACAGATCGACAGCTTCCTACTGCTCTCCCGGCACTTCATGGAAAAAAGTGCCTTGGAGATGCTGCTGCACGGCATCCCGGCGGGATTCCTTGTCGCCGCCATGGTCTGGATGATCCCCAGCGCGCGCGGCGCGGAGTTCTTCGTCATCACCCTGATGACGTATGCCATTGCCCTGGGCGACTTCTCTCACGTTATCGCGGGCTCGGCGGAGGCGTTCCTGCTCCTGGTCTCAGGCGAAATCGGCGTCTGGAAGACCGTCGGCGGCTTCCTGCTGCCGGCCTTTGCCGGCAACGTGCTCGGCGGCACGGTGCTGTTTACAATGCTCGCCTACGGGCAGGTGAAAGAAGAACTGTAACGCATGGCCGATGCGGCGCGCTATTCCCGCGCCGCATCAAAGTCCATGTCACGCCGCGTTGAGCGCTTGCGCGGTGCCCTGCTCGCCCGCGGCCGGAACGCCTAGCCCTAAATCCATCGCCTTGATCAGACTCTCGATCTCGAGGCGCGCCGTGACGTGCGACATGGTGAGCCGAGTGCCGTGCGTTGCGGCGTCGAGATCGTCGATGGCGGTGAGCCCGCGCGGAAAGAACGCGCGGAAGATCACGCGCTCGGCGAGACCATCGGCGCAGCGGAAATTGAGCTGCCGCGATAGCGTTTGCAGCGCGTCGCCCATCAGCCGCTTGTTGTGCGAGTTGATTGCCGTCAGCCGGTTGCGGAGCACGATCCAGTCGGTGAAATAGTGATTGTCCTCGCGCTCGCGCCGCACCTCGTCCACCATGCGCGCGTAACGGCTGGGGCCGGTTACCTGGAACGTCTCGGGATCGACGGTGGCGAGCACGTCGAGGTCGACGAAGCTGTCGTTGAGCGGCGTCACCAGGGTATCGGCGATGGCGTGAGCGGCGCGCGTGAGCGTGCTCTCATAGCCCGGCGTGTCGATGACGATGAAGTCGCAGGTCCGCCCCAGCGCGATGACGGCGGCGGCGAGCGCCTGGCGCCGCGCCCACTCGTCTTGCGTGGTTTCGTCGAGGCACATGTGATTGGGAATTTCGAGGTCGCGGCCGATGCGCGCCGCCCAGGCGCGTCGGTTCTCGATATAGTGCGAGAAGGTCTGCTGCTGGGAATCGAGATCGATGGTGGCGACGCGGCGGTGCGCCTTCATCAACGCAACCGCGATATGCATGGCGACGGTGGACTTACCCGATCCACCTTTCTCATTGGCGACGACGATGATGCGCGCAGGTGGCGCCGAACTCTCAGCTTCAATCGACATGGGCATCCTCCAATGGTCTTACGAGGATCGCGGCAATTTATGTGGCAATAAAAGTTGATTCTGATTCGGTCCCCTGCCGCAAGCCTTGGCGGCAGTCGCCAAGACAATTCCTCGCGGAGCGTGGCAACGATGCACACCCGCATGAGGCGTACCGCGAGGCCAGCGGGAGCAGAATGCATCGATATTCCGGCGTCGCGCATGCCTTGCGGCGGGTTGTGCCAGGGCCTTGCGCCGGCCGCCGGTTCCGCCGATCTTCAACATGAATCGCCGGACGTGCCGGCGCCGGGAATCACCGTCATGGAACGGATTTGGCTGCGGCATTATCCGGCGGGAGTTCCCGCCGACATCGACCCGTCGTCGTGCCCGTCGCTGGTGGCATTGTTCGAGGAAAGCTTCGCCCGCTACGCCGCCCGACCCTGCTGCCAATGCATGGGCCGAACGTTGAGCTATGCGAAGCTCGATGAAGGCTCGCGGGCGCTGGCCGCCGAGTTGCAGGCCCGCGGCCTCAAGCGCGGCACCCGCGTTGCGGTGATGATGCCGAACATATTGCAATATCCGATTGCGATCGTCGCCATCCTGCGTGCCGGCTTTACCGTGGTGAACGTCAACCCGCTCTACAAGCCGCGCGAGCTGGAAGCCCAGCTCAGCGATGCCGGCGCCGAGGCCATCATTGTCCTGGAGAATTTCGCATCCGTGCTGCAGGAGGCGCTGCCGCGGACGCCGGTGAAGCACATCATCGTCGCGAGCCTCGGCGACATGCTGGGCGTGATGAAGGGCACGCTGGTCAACGGCGTCGTGCGCCACGTCAAGAGGATGGTGCCGACCTACAGCCTGCCGGGCGCGATCGGCTTCAACGAGGCGCTTAGAATTGGCCGCGTGCTGACCTTCAGGCCCGTGGACGTCGGGCCCGACGACGTCGCCTTCCTGCAATACACCGGGGGCACCACCGGCGTTTCCAAGGGCGCGATGCTGCTGCATCGCAATCTGGTCGCCAATGTGCTGCAGGTGGAAGCCTGGAACGGTCCGATGGTGGCGACGCCGCCGCGCATCGACCAGCTCGTCATCCTCACCGCGCTGCCGCTCTATCATATCTTCGCGCTCACCGCCTGCTTCCTCTTCGGCGTGCGGCTCGGCGGCCTGTGCCTGCTGATCCCCAATCCGCGCGACATCGGCGGGCTGATCAAGGAGCTCTGCAAGGTGAAGGTGAACGCCTTCCCGGCGGTGAACACGCTGTTCAACGCGCTGCTGCATCATCCGGAATTTCACAAGCTCGACTGGTCGCTGCTGAAATACGCGGTGGGCGGCGGGATGGCGGTGCAGAAAGCGGTGGCGGAAGCCTGGATGAAGGCGACCGGCCACCCGATCGTCGAGGGTTACGGCCTGTCGGAAACCTCGCCGGTGCTCACCTGCAACCGCGGCGACATCGACACCTGGACGGGCACCATCGGCTTGGCACTGCCCTCGACCGAAATTTCCATCCGCGACGACGACGGCAACGAATTACCGATCGGGGAGGAAGGCGAGATCTGCGCGCGCGGACCGCAGGTGATGGCCGGCTACTGGCAGCGCCCCGACGAGACCGCCAGGGTGATGACCGCTAACGGCTTCTTCTGCACCGGCGATATCGGCATCATGGACGATGAGGGCCGCGTGCGCATCGTCGACCGCAAGAAGGACATGATCTCGGTTTCAGGCTTCAAAGTTTATCCCAACGAAGTCGAAGACTTCGCCATGACCCATGGCGGGCTCATGGAATGCGCGGTGGTGGGCGTGCCCGACCGCCATTCCGGCGAGGCACCCAAGCTCTACGCGGTGAAGAAGAAGCCGGAGGTGACCGAGCACGAACTGCGCGAATTTCTTGAAAAGCGGACTCGCCGGCTACAAGGTGCCGCGCCACATCGAATTCCGCAAAGAGCTGCCGAAGACCAATGTCGGCAAGATTCTGCGCCGCGCGTTGCGCGAGGACGAACCGGAGCAAGACAAATCGTGAGCGAACACGGCAACGAACCAACCCCCGCCGACATCATCGCCTTCTGGCGTGAGGTCGGGCCCGAGCGCTGGTTCAAAAAGAACGACGATATCGACGCGGAAATCCGCCGCCGCTATTTGGCGCGTCATGAGGAGGCGGCGGAGGGTTGGCTTTCACCCTGGGCGCTGAACGCCGAAGGCACGCTGGCGCTGCTCATCTTGTTGGATCAATTCCCGCGCAACATGTTCCGCGGCGACAAGCGCGCCTTCGCGACCGACGAGAAGGCGCGTTCCATTGCCAGCCGCGGCATTCTAAGCGGCTTCGACAGCGCCTTCGAGGATATGCGCACCTTCTTCTATCTGCCGTTCATGCATTCGGAAGACCTCGCCGACCAGGAAAAGGCGATCGCCTTTTATCGTGCCTACAACAACGATGACGGCGTAAAATGGGCCGAGATGCACGCCGACATCATCCGCCGGTTCGGCCGCTTCCCGCACCGCAACGCGGTGCTCGGCCGCGCCACCACGCCGGACGAACAGGCGTTCCTCGACAGCGGTGGCTTTGCCGGTTAAGTCGGCCCAGATTTCGGTCCCGGCGGTTCGCCGCGTGTCCCGGAATCACGACGGAGCAAATAACATAATGACCGATTTCCACGGCGTCTTTCCCTACCTGGTCTCACCCATCGACGGCGCGGGCAACATCAAGACCGACGTGCTCGGCCGCCTATGCGACGATCTCGTCAAGGCCGGCGTGCATGGGCTGACGCCGCTCGGTTCCACCGGCGAGTTCGCCTACCTCAATCGCGCGCAGCGTGAGACGGTGGTGTGCGCCACGATCGAAGCGGCCGACAAGCGCGTGCCGGTGGTCGCGGGCGTGGCTTCGACCGCCACCGCCGACGCGGTCGAGCAGGCGAAGGCCTGGCAGGCGCTCGGCGCCGACGGCATCCTCGCGGTGCTGGAAGCCTATTTCCCGCTCAAAGAGACGCAGGTCGAAGCTTACTTCCGCGCCATCGCCGACGCCGTCGACATTCCGGTGGTGATCTACACCAACCCGAACTTCCAGCGCAGCGACCTCACCCTCGACGTCATCACGCGGCTCTCGGAGCACCCGCGCATCCGCTACATCAAGGACGCCTCCAGCAACACCGGCCGCCTCATGTCGATCATGAACCGGGCGCCGGCGATGAAAGTGTTCTCCGCGTCCGCGCATATCCCGGCGGCGGTGATGCTGATCGGCGGTGTCGGTTGGATGGCGGGACCCGCCTGCATCGTGCCGCGCGGGAGCGTCAGGCTCTACGAGCTCTGCAAAGCGGGCAAGTGGGACGAGGCGCTGACGCTGCAGCGCGACCTGTGGCGCATCAACGAGGCCTTCGCCCGCTTCAACCTCGCCGCCTGCATCAAGGCCGGCCTCGAAATCCAGGGTTACGCGGTGGGCGACCCCGTGCCGCCGCAAACACCGCTTTCGACCGAAGATCGTAAGATCGTGGAAAGCATATTGGCTTCCCTTTCTTAACCTCTCGCCGCTTGCGGGGAGAGGGACTAGCAACCATCCAACCGAATGTTAACGCTGCCTTGCTAGGCAGGCAGAATGGCAACGCCGTCCTACGCAACACGGCCACGGCCGGCGCAGGATGGTTCCGCGCGCCCGGCCGGATCGGAAGCCGCTTCCCCCTCACCGCCGTCTGCCGCGGGGCCGATGGCGCGTATCGTCGCGCGCATTCGCACCATCCTCGCCGACCGCAGCGACAGCCGGCTGGCACAACTCATCGCCGGCGAGGTGTTCCTGCTGCGCGTCGCCAACGCCATGATCGCGCTCGGCTCGCAGGTGCTGCTGGCGCGCTGGATGGGCCGCTTCGAGTTCGGCGTCTACATCTATGTCTGGACCTGGGTGCTGATGATCGGCTCGCTGTCCGACGTCGGCCTGTCCACCGCGGCCCGGCGCTTCATTCCCGAATACACCGAGCTCGGCGACAACGAGCGCTTACGCGGCTTCCTCACCGGCGGACGCTGGCTCGCGCTCGGCGTTGCCACCGCGATCGCCGTCGTCGGCGCCATTGGCGTGACGGTGCTCGGACCGTGGATCGACAATTTCGCGGTCATCCCGCTGTACCTTGCCTGCGTCATTATCCCGATCACCGGCGTCAGCGCGCTGCAGACCGGCATCGCGCAATCCTACAACTGGCCGATGCTGGCGTTGGTCCCCTTTTTCACCGGACGTCAGGTGCTGCTCACCGCCGCGGTGGGCGCGGCCTGGTTCCTCGGTTACACGGTCAGCGCGACCGTGACGATGATCGTCGCCATCGTGGCCACCTGGGCGGTGACCGCCGTGCAAATTGTGCTGCTTAACCGTCGCCTCGCCGAAACCGTACCGAAAGGCCCGAAGCGCTACGTGCCGCTCACCTGGCTCGGCACCTCGCTGCCGATCCTGGTGGTGGAAGGCTTCTACCTGATGCTGACGTACGTCGACATCATCGCGCTCGAGCGCTTCCGGCCGCCGGGCGAGGTCGCGGTCTATTATGCCGCCGCGCGGATCCTGGCGGTGGTCGCCTTCGTCTATTTCGCCATCGCCGGCGCCACCACCCACAAGTTCACGCAGTACTACATCGCCGGCAACCACGAGCGGCTGGCGACGTTCTTCAATGAGACCATCCGCTGGACGTTCTGGCCGTCGCTCATCGCCTGCGGGATGATCCTCATCTTCGGACGCCTGCTGTTGTCGCTGTTCGGCGCCGGCTTCACGTCCGGCTATCTGGTGATGTTCATCCTCGCCGTCGGTATGATGGCGCGCGCCGCCGTCGGCCCGGCCGAGCGGCTGCTTAATATGCTGGGCGAGCGCAAGCAGTGCGCCGGCGTCTATGCGCTGGCCTTCGTCATCAATCTCGGCCTGTGCATCGTGCTGATCCCGCGGCTCGGCATGGAGGGCGCGGCGACCGCGACCTCGACCGCATTGGTGGTCGAATCCATCCTGCTCTTCTTCATGACGCGACGCCGCCTCGGCCACCACGTCTTCATCCTGCGCCACGCAGAGCAATAAGCTTGCACGGAACCATCACCATGCGTCTCGACGTGGAATGGCGCCCGCTCGCCGCGCTCGACGATATCGTCGGGCCGTGGCAGGCGCTGATCGCGCGCGCAGTCGAGCCCAACGCTTTCTACGAGCCGGCCTTCGCGCTAGCCGGTGCGCCGGTGTTCGGCCGCGACGCCCACGCGCTGCTGGTGTGGTCGAAGCCCCCGGAAAAATGCCTCCTTGGCCTGTTCCCGGCGCGCGTCGCGCGGCGATACGGCATCGGCCCGCGCCTGCTTACCGGCTGGATCCACCCGTTTTCGCTACTCGGCACGCCGCTGGTCGACCGGGAGCGGACTGAAGACGTGATCGCGGCTTGGCTCGATCGGTTAGCTTCGGACCCAACGCTGCCCAACGTCGCGCTGCTGCCGACCTTGTCGCTCGAAGGGCCGTTCTGCGCCACGCTCGACCGGGTGCTGGCGCGCCGCGGCCTCGGTTACGCCGATTTCGACCTGCACCAGCGCGCGCTGCTCGCGCCCGGCGACGACCGTACCGGCTATCTCGCGCAGGCGATGGGCGCAAGACACCGCAAGGAACTGCCGCGCCGGCGCCGCCGCCTGGCGGAGCTTGGCCCCGTCACCTACGAGGTCACCACCGCCGAATTGGATGTCGCCGACGCCTTCGAGCAATTCCTCGAACTGGAAGCGCGCGGCTGGAAGGGACATCGTGGCACCGCGGCCATGAACAGCGAAGCGCGGCTACGCTTCTTCCGCGAGGCCGTCATGCGCCTGGCGCGCGACGGCAAGACGCGTGTCGATGTCCTGCGGGTTGGCGACAAGGTCATTGCCACCTCTGTGGCGCTGCGCAGCGGCGACACCCTTTTCGGCTGGAAGATGGCCTATGACGAGGCTTACGCGAAATTCTCGCCCGGCGCCCAGCTCATGCTAGACCTCACCAAGGACGTGCTCGACAACGATAGCCTGGCACGGGTCGACTCCTGCGCCGCCGCCGATCATCCTCTGATCAATCATCTGTGGAACGGCCGCCACGCCGTCGCCGACCGCCTGCTGTCGGTACGCGCGGACCGCAGTGCGGCGTTCGACGCAGCCTGCGCCCTGGAGCGGACGCGCCGCCGCATGATCGACGGCGCCAAGGCGCTGCGGGGCAATCTGCGTAAGCAACGTCGTCATTTCGAGACGCGGTCCAACGGGTCCGGCGGAAGGCCGGCCCGATGATCAGCTGCGACCGCGAACCCGGAATGATGATGAGAGCGACTACGCCTTCTCCCGCAACAGCCGGCGGATCACCTTGCCGGTGGTAGTCATCGGCATCTCACCGATGAAGGCGACCTCACGCGGATATTCATGCGCGGCGAGCCGCGTGCGCACGAAGCCCTGAATGTCCTTGGCGAGATCGCCGGAGGCGGCCTGACTCTCCTTCAGCACGATGAAGGCCTTTACGATTTCGCCGCGCACGGCGTCCGGCTTGCCGATTACCGCCGCGAGCGCCACCGCCGGATGCTTCAGCAGGCAGTCCTCGATCTCGCCGGGCCCGATGCGGAAGCCCGACGACGTGATGACGTCGTCGTCGCGCCCGACGAAGGTTATATAGCCGTCTTCGTCGACGACGCCCTGATCGCCGGTCATCAGCCAGTCGCCGACGAACTTGTCGCGCGTCGCTTCCGGCCGGCCCCAGTATTCCAGGAACATCACCGGGTCCGGCCGCTTCACCGCGATCTGGCCGATCTCGCCGGCTTTCAGCACGTTGCCGTCGCGGTCGATCACCGCCACCGTGTGGCCGGGCACAGGCTTACCTATGGCACCGACCTTGATGAGGCCGAGCTGCGCGCAGGAGCCGATCACCAGATTACATTCGGTCTGGCCGTAAAATTCGTTGATGGTCAGCCCGAACGCCGACTTGCCCCATTCCAACGCTTCAATGCCGAGCGACTCGCCGCCTGAGCCCATGGTGCGCAGCTTGAAGTCATAGCGGCCTTGCGGGTTCGGCACCGCGCGCATCATGCGCAGCGCGGTCGGCGGGATGAAGGCGTTGCGCACGCCGGTCCGCGTCATCAGCGCGAAGGCTTCCTCCGGATCGAACTTCTCGACCTTGCGCGCCACCACCGGCACGCCGTGATAGAGGCTTGGCAGCAGCACATCGAGCAGGCCGCCAGCCCAGGCCCAGTCCGCCGGCGTCCAGAAGCGATCGCCCGCGGCCGGGAACGGATAGTGCGGCAGCTCGACGCCGGGCACATGGCCGAGCAGCACGCGATGGCCGTGCAAGGCGCCTTTCGGATTTCCCGTGGTGCCCGAGGTGTAGATCATCATCGCCGGATCGTCGGCCGCGGTGTCTACGGCTGTGAAACCCGACGCCGCGCGCGCAAGCTCGTCGGCAAAGCCCAGCGCGCCGTCACCGGCGCCGTCGACAGAGAGCACGCACGTCAGATCGGGGACCTCGCCGCGAATATCAGCGAGCTTGGCAAGCCCTTCCGCGTTGGTCAGTAGCGCCTTGGCGCCGGAATTCTGCAGGCGATAGGACAGCGCATCCGGCCCGAACAGGATGGCAATCGGCAGCGCGACCGCGCCGAGCTTGTAGGTCGCAATGTGCGCGATGGCCACTTCCGGCGCCTGCGGCATGAAGACGGCGACGCGATCGCCGCGCGCGATGCCGTGCGCCGCGAGCACGTTGGCGAGCCGGTTGGAGGCCTCGCGCAATTGCCCGAAGCTCACCTCCTCGCTGCGGCCGTCGGGCCTGACGTGCAGGATGGCAAGTCGCGAGGGGTCGGCCGCCGCCCAGCGGTCGCAGACATCGACGCCGATATTGATGCGCGCCGGCACCTGCCAGCGGAAGGCGCGATAGATGTCGTCGTAACTATCGAGATTGGGGAGCAGCGGCATGCGGGCGCCAACCTAGTCAGCAAGACCGGCCAGGTCCAGGGCCAAAGCCCGGCGTCAAGATTCGGTTCATTATCCGACCCGAAACGCGCCCCCAAACCCAGAAAACGCTGCATGTAACATGTTAGCCAGCGTTACTTTCAAGAGAAGCTTAATTGATGCGTGCCACGGATAAACGGGGGCCTCAAGAGCGAACGTGAAAGGATTTCACGGATGAGCATATCGGCAGTGAGCTCGGGCCATACGGCCTCGGTCTCGCACGAGAAGACGGAAGGGCCCGGTCCCGATCACGACGGGGACAGCGACGACAGCGGCGGCGCCGTCCAGGCCCAGACCCAAGCCGCAACCGCACCTGGCACCGGCAAGGTGGTCAACAAGACGGCCTGACGATCCGTCGCATGAAGGAATAGGAAGAGCCCGGCGCCCGCGCCGGGTTTTTCATTTTCGTGGCGAGTTCCACAGTAGACCGGTGCCGCACAAGCGCCGCGGTCGCGACGCCAAGTTGCGCGCCAATAACCTCCCACGCGGCCGCTTCAGTAACGCGGCGCGTGGTGGTGGTTGATGCCGCCCGTCACATCGTTGTCGCTACGTTGAATGCCTACATGACCGGCCTGAGCACGGTCACTGACCGGCGTGGCGGTTCGTGTGACGTGTTCGATGGATTGGGTGCGGTAGGTGTTCGCGCTCTGCTCCCAACCGCTCAAGATGCGATAGGGCGACGGGCGCAATTGAAAAGCGTATTGCGCCGACGCCATGGTCGGGAACGCCATCACCAGCACAAAAGCGATTCCAAGCTTCATCGCTTCCTCCCCTAGTGCCCCAGCAGGGGGGATGAACGGACTGGAGTGGGAATTGGAGCGCTGTTCGCAAATCCGGTCAACTGATTTCGCACTGCAGCAAAGGGCGTTTGCACCGGCCAGCGGCGGCAATACGCCTCATTCGAGCGAAAATGTCGCCGTCCTACCGCCCTTCGCGACGGAAAACCGAGGGCGTCACGCCGACACGCGATTTGAAATAGCGCGAGAAGTAGGCCGGGTCCTCGAAGCCGAGCTCGTAGGCGAGCAGCGAAATGGGCGCCGCCACGTAAGTGAGCTTACGCCGCGCTTCGAGCAGCAGCCGGTCCTGGATCAGGTCGAAAGCAGACTTGCCGGCGACGGTACGGGTGAGCCGGTTGAGGCGCGATTCGGTCATCTGCAGGGCGTCAGCGTAGTGGCCGACTGGCCAGTGCTCGAGGAAATGCGCTTCCAGCAGCGCGCGGAAGCGGGCAAAATCGCGCTGCTGGCGGCCGCCGCGATGCTCGGCCGCCGCATGCGCCTGTTGCCTCGCAATCAGCAGTAGCATCGCGCTCACCAGCCACTCCTGCATGGCGGCGCGGCCAGGCGCCTCTTCGCGCAGTTCCGCCAGGATCTGCTCGAGCAGCGCTGTCACCCGCTGCACTGCCTCCGGCACGCCCGCAAAGGAGATTACGCGCGTCTCGACGAACAGGTCTTCGACGAGGCCGCGGTCGCGCATGCGCGCCAGCATGGCTTCCGAAATGGTGAGGATGTAGCCGTGGGTGCGGGGCTTGAACCGGAAGCCATGCACTACCGCCGGCGGCACGCTGAGCGCGCACGGCACCGGAACGGTGCGCACTGCGTCGTCGGCCCGCACCTCCACCGCGCCGCGCGCGACAAACAGGATCTGAAACAGGCCACGGTGCTGGTGCGGCTTGATGTGCCAGTCGTAGAGCGAACTGCGCGCGCGGATGTCCTCGATATGGACGAACTCGCTGTCGTCGACCCGCGTGGTCTCGCCGTATAAGGAAAATACCGGAATATCCCGGGCTGCGGCCTCAGCGGAATTCGATATTCCACCTTTATTTGTGGGCTTTTTTGCCATTTCATCCGCCGCACCGGGTTCGCCACGACGTGCAAAAAGTACAAGCTTTTTGCCCCTTCGTCCATTCCGCTTGCACGTCCTCAAGCGCATGCTGCCAATCACAGGTAACCCTCGAAATAACGAAAAGTGCACCGCATGCCGTGCCGGGCGTGACGGTGAAGCCAGGAGGATTTGCCATGCTCAGTCCCGCATTCCGTTTCGACCCTTATTCACCCGCGGTCGATGCCGATCCCTTTCCCTTCTACAAGACGCTGCGCGACGACTTCCCGTGCTTCTGGAGCGCGGACGCCAACATGTGGGTGCTGTCGCGCTACGACGACATCCTGAGCGCGCTGAACGACTGGAGGACCTATTCGTCGGCCAAGGGCAATCTGATGGACGAATTGCCCAACCGCGCCGGCGCCACCCTCGGCACCACCGATCCGCCGCGTCATGACCGCCTGCGCGGGCTCATCCAATACGCCTTCAACAAGCGCAATCTCGATTACATCGAGGCGCATATCCGCGAGGCGGCGCGCGAGGCCATCGCCGGCTTCGCCGACAAGAAGACCTTCGATTTCGTTGGCGATTTCTCCAGCAAGGTGACAGTCAAAGTGCTGTTCCGCCTGCTCGGTCTGCCGCCGGGCGACGACGAACTGGTGCGCGACAAGGCGGTGCTGATGGTGCAGTCCGATCCGGTTACGCGCCAGAAGGGGCCGCAACACGTCGCGGCCTACGAATGGATGCGGGAGTACGCCGCCAAGGTGATCGCCGAGCGGCGCGCCAATCCGGGTGACGACCTGATCTCGCATTTCAGCACGGCCCAGCTCGACGGCGACCAGCTCACCGAACAGGAAGTGCTGCTCACCACCACGACGCTGATCATGGCCGGCATCGAGTCGCTCGGTGGCTTCATGGCCATGTTCGCGCTCAACCTCGCCGACCATCCGCGGGCGCGTCAGGCCTGCGTGGCCGATCCGGCGCTGCTCGCCGACGCCATCGAGGAATCGCTGCGCTACAACACCTCGGCGCAACGCTTCCGCCGTTGCCTTGCGACGGACAAGGAACTGCACGGCCAGGTGATGAAGGCTGGCGATTTCGTCTGCTTGACTTATGGGTCAGGCAATCGCGACGAGCGGCGTTTCCCCAACCCGGACGTCTACGACATCGCCCGTAAGCCGAAAGGCCATCTTGGCTTCGGCGGCGGCGTCCATGCCTGCCTCGGCAGCGCCATCGGGCGCATGGCGGTGCGGCTCGCCTTCGACGAACTGCACAAGGCAGTGCCGGACTACACGCGCGTCGAAGAGCAGCTGCCCTGGATGCCCTCGACCACTTTCCGCAGCCCGCTGCGGCTCGAACTCGCACGCCACTGACGGAAGCGCGCCATGGTCAAGATCATCTATGTGGAAGCCAATAGCATTGAGCACGAGGTCGACGTGCCGGAAGGCTGGACCGTGATGCAGGGCGCCGTCGCCAACGGCGTTCCCGGCATCGAAGCCGAATGCGGCGGCTCCTGCTCCTGCGGCACCTGCCACGTCTATGTGGAAGAAGCCGATCTCGCGCGGTTGCCGGACTTAAGCGAAAACGAAGAGGCGATGCTCGACATGGCCGCGGCGGAAGTGAAGCCGACCAGCCGGCTCGCCTGCCAGCTTCCGGCAACAGCGGCACTCGGCGGGCTCGTCGTGCGGATGCCGAAAAGCCAGGGCTGACAGCGTACTACCGGTCAGGACGGATTCTTGGCGTCCGGCTTGGCCAGGATCAGCGACCAGAACACCTTGTACTTGGACTTCGGCGTATAGACCGCGGCGATGCCCATGCGCGTGGCACCGGGCAGCAGCATGTTCGATCTGTGCTCCGCCGACGCGCGCCAGCCAGAGAACGCCGAACCCAGCGTATGATAGCCGGCGGCGATGTTTTCCGCCGCGCGATCGGCGTCGTAACCGGCGGCCTTGAGCCGCGCCGCGAACGGCTTGCTGACCCGATGGCTGAGCTTGTTGTGGGTTGCCATCGCCTCCGCCTGCTGTTGCGCCATTTTCATCAGCGCCGGATCGAGCGTCACCGCCGGAAGCCCGCTGTTGGCCCGGTAGCCGGAAATCATCGACGCTGCGGCGGCGGCATCGAGCTGCGCACCCGGCCGCGCGAGGTCCCGATCGAAGCTCGGCCTCTGCTCGGGCACATAGCTTGTGGCGCAGGCCGCAAGCGCGAACAGGGCAAGCACGGCCAACAGCAAGCGGCGTTTCATTAGTTGAGCCAATCCCCGATTAGCGAACGACGCACCGAGAAAAGCCCGGCGATCGTGGCCGATTGATGATGCGTGCGCGGAAAGGTCACTTCGCCTTCTGCAACGCCTCCCAGATGCGCGCGGGCGTCGCCGGCATATCGAGCTGCGCGCCCTTGGGCAGCGCATCGAGGACGGCATTGATGAGCGCCGGCGGTGCCGCGGTGGTGCCGGCTTCGCCGGTACCTTTCACGCCCAGCGGATTGGTGCGGCAGGCAATCGGTAGATGCTCGACCGCGATCGGCGGCACCGTGTCGGCGCGCGGCATGGCATAGTCCATGAACGAGCCGGAGACGAGCTGGCCGCTAGCGTCGTAGATAGTGTCCTCATTGAGCGCCTGGCCGAGCCCCTGCGCCACGCCACCATGCACCTGGCCGGTAACGATGGTCTCGTCGAGCAGATTACCGCTGTCGCCGACCGCAGTATAGTTGACGATCTCGACCGCGCCGGTGTCGGGATCGATCTCGACTTCGGCCACATGGCAGCCGTTCGGGAAGGATGGCGCGGTCTTCACCGTTCCAGTGGTGTCGAGGCTTTCCTCGACCACACTCTGCTTCTTCAACTCGGTGGCACGCGCTGCGACTTCGAATAGCGTCACTTCACGGCCCGAATTCTTCACGCTGAATTTACCGTCGACGTAGTCGATGTCGCCTTCGTCCGCCTGCAGCAGCATGGCGGCTACGCGCTTGCCTTTCTCGATCACCCGGTCGGCGGTGACCGCGATGGCGCCGCCGGTCATCATGGCCGAGCGCGAGGCGACCGCGCCGAAGCCGGGCACGTCGCGATCGGAATCGCCCGAAGTGACCGTCACCTGCTCCGGCGCGATGCCGAGCTTGCGCGCGGTCACCTTGCCAAACACAGTCTGGTGACCCTGCCCGCTGCCGCCGGCGCCGATGCTGACGTCGACCTTATTGCCGCCGGGAAACGAGATGCGCGCGGCCTCCTCCGGAAAGGCGCCGGCAATTTCCAGATAGCCGCCAATGCCGATACCGCGCAGTTTGCCGCGCTTCTTCGCTTCCCTTTTGCGGGCGGCAAAGCCGGCATAGTCGGAGGCAGCAAGCGAGCGCTCGAATACGGCGGGGAAATCACCGCTGTCATAGGTGTTGCCGAAGGCCGTAGTGTAAGGGATTTTCGAGGGCGCGATCAGATTGCGCCGGCGTAGATCGGCCGCGTCGATGCCGATCTGGTCGGCGGCGACATCGATAACGCGCTCCAGAAGATAGCTCGCTTCCGGCCGGCCGGCGCCGCGATAAGGCCCAGTCGGCAGCGTGTTGGTGAAGACGCAACGCGCGTTCACCTGCGCCAGCGGAATGTCATAGACCGTAGGCAAGCAGCCAGCGATGTGCAGTGTGAAGACGAAATGGGCGACGCCGGTGAAATAAGAGCCGAGATTGCCGAGACCGTTCACACGCAGCGCCAAGAAGCGCCCGCGCTTGTTGAGCGCAAGTTCGACGGTCCAGAATGAGTCACGGCCCTGGTTGTCGCTGAGGAAAGCCTCCGAACGCGTCGACACCCAATGCACCGGCCGCTTGAGCGCGCGGGCCGCATGCAGCATGGGGACGTATTCGGGATAGCACCAACCCTTCATGCCGAAGGCGCCGCCGAGATCGTCGGTGATGACGTGCAACTGCTCCGGCTTGATGTTCATGGCGCCGGCCACCTGGCCCTGCACGCTGGCGTAGCCTTGTGTTCCGCAACGCAGCGTGAAGCGATTGGCCGCCGCGTCATAACTGGCCGTGGCCGTGCGCGGCTCGAGTGAGGCGACGACGAGGCGCTGATTGACCAGCTCCACCTTCACCACATGAGCGGCTTCCGCGAAGGCGCGATCGAGCGCCGCCTGTTTCTTGCCATCGGGATCGGGCGGCGCCGTCCAGTCGAAGCCGATATTGCCGGGCGCCTCGTCCCAGAGCTGCGGCGCGCCCGGCTTCACCGCGGCGCGCACGTCGGTGACCGGCGTCATCGGTTCGTAATCCACCGCAACCATCTCGGCAGCGTCCTGCGCCTGCGCGGCTGTCAGCGCCAGCACCATCGCCACCGGTTCGCCGACATGCATGACGCGCTCCGCCGCCAGCGCCGGGCGGTCGGGCGAATAAGGCATCTTGCCGCCGCGACCGGGAATCGGATGAGCGTGCGAGAGCGAATGGTACTGCTGCGCGGCAAGATCGGCGCCGGTGTAGACCGCGACAACGCCCTTGGCCTGCTTGGCCGCGGCAACGTCAATGCGCGTGATGCGGGCGGAGGCGTGCGGCGAGCGTACGAAGCAGGCGATAAGCGCGCCCTCCGGCCTGACGTCGTCGCCGAAGCGGCCTGCGCCCTTGAGCAGCGGATCGTCCTCGACGCGACCGTGCCAGGCGGCCTTGTCGGTGGCGGTGGAACTCGTCATTCGGAAACCTCCCGGCGTTCTCCGCGCTAAGTTTTACTCGACTAACGACGCGCGGCAATTAACTGCAAGACAGCGGCTTAGAGAATACCACTGGATAAATGCAGCTTTGGGAATACCCCTGGATAAATTTTGAGCGTGGACCATGAGCAAGATAATGCCCGGCCTATCCGTATTGCGGGACTGACACCTGGCGGCGCTGGTGGGCACCTTGGCGCCCGCGGGGCCAAGGTCGTTGTCTCGTTGCTGGACGAGGTGACGGGCGCGGCAATCGATACACGGCATTCGGCCGAAAGCGTGTTCACCGCATTGCAGGCCGTGGAATCCACGTCGGCAACTTGCACAACAAGATCGACGGGTTCCTCGACAGCGTCGCGATCTAAAGCCTGCATTGGTTGCTTTTCGCCCTCTCAAACTGACAATTGTCATTCAGTGAAAATCGCGTTCGCCTGTAACGAAAATCTTACGGGCACGGCCGAAGTTTTACTGCAAGAGCGCGCGCACTCGGTTAGTTTGGTGCGAGGCGAGCAGCAAGATTTAAGGTAGAGATACGAATGCGGTTGGGTTACTTCACGATGCCGGTGCATCCGATGGGGCGCGATTGGACGCAGACCCTGCGCGAGGATCGCGAGGCGATCATTCTCGCCGACAAGCTCGGCTTCCATGACGCCTTCGTCGGCGAGCACCTGACCGACGCTTGCGAGAATATCACCAACAGCACGCTGTTCCTCGCGACCCTCATCAATTCGACCAAGACCATCAAGCTCGCCTCCGGCACCACCAACCTGTCGCAGATTCATCCCGTCGTGGTCGCGGCCAACGCGGCGATGTTCGATCATCTGTCGGAGGGGCGCTTCATTCTCGGCGTTTCCGCCGGCGCTCTGACGTCGGACGCGGAAGCGCTCGGCATTCTCGACGAAGATCGCAACAAGATGTTCGCCGAGGCGATCGACGTTATCCTGGCGATCTGGGAGCGCGAGACACCCTACGACATCGATTTTGCCGATAACCGCTTCAAGGTCTCGCTGCAACGAACGGCCGCGCTCAAGCTCGGCGTCGGTTACATGCCCAAGCCGTTCCAGAAGCCGCGGCCGGAGATCGTCGGCACGGTTGTGGCGCCGTTCTCGCCGGGCGTGGTGCTGATGGGTAAGCGCGATTTCCATCCGCTGTCGGCCAACTTCCTGCTTTCCAGGCATCTCAAGTCGCACTGGCAGAACTACGCCAAAGGCAAGGCCGAGGTCGGCGAGAAGGCCACGGTTTCCGATTGGCGCGTGGCACGCACCATCTTCGTCGCCGACGACGACAAGACCGCTGAACGCTACGGCCGCACCGACGCGAAAAGCCCCTATCTCCACTACTTCAGCCAGA
Source organism: uncultured Pseudomonadota bacterium (assembly GCA_963822085.1). Classification (GTDB taxonomy): domain Bacteria; phylum Pseudomonadota; class Alphaproteobacteria; order Rhizobiales; family Xanthobacteraceae; genus Pseudolabrys. The sequence continues at coordinate 291,109 of CAWGGL010000022.1, read as the reverse complement.
TGTTCGGCAAGATGAAGCGCGGCGGCCGGCTCTACGTGTTCAAGAGTCACAGGGAGCAGCCGGACGACGAGATCACCGTGGATTTCGTCATGGACAATTGCGTATTCGCCGGCACGGTCAACAAGATAGTCGAGAAGATCCTGGCGATGCACGAGGAGACCGGCGATTTCGGCGAACTGGTCTATGCCGGCATGGACTGGGTCGACCCCGCGCTTGCCAAGCGCTCGATGCAGTTGATGGCGGAGGAGGTGATGCCGCGCGTCAACGCCGCCATCGGCAAGAGCGCGGCAGCCGAGTAAGCCCACCTGTCATTCCGGGGCGCTCGCGTAGCGAGCGAACCCGGAATCCAGGGTGACGCTGTCAAGCTTAGCTCTGAATTCCGGGCCTGGCGCTGACGCGCCGCGCCGGAATGACGTCTTAATTGAACGTCCCCTCGACCAGCTTTGTCACTGCCTTAGCGCCGTTATCGAGATTGTTCACCCGCACGCAGGCCGCCACGTAACGGTCGGGCCTGATGAGCAACACGTGGTCGCTGAAACGCGCGAGGCGCTCGTCGGCCGCGCCGAGAACGCGCACCGCGGTTACGCCCGCCGGCACCGTTTCGTCGTTGCCGTCAGGCCGCATCACCACGCAGCGCGACATGAAGGCGCCCCAGTCGCCGGACCGCAGCGCCTGCACGGCGGCGTGCGGCCGGTTGCTGTGCACCAGCAGCGCAAAGCCCGGGCCCAGCGCTTCGTCGAGCGGCACCTCGCTGCGGTTCGCGGTAAGCACGCGCGGCTGCGGCAACATACGGCCGATCAGAGTCTTCTTGGACCCCGCTTTGTCCGGTACGACGAAGCCTTGCGAGAAACGCGGCGGCGGCTTGAACTTCATCTGCGCGATGTAGTCGCGCACCTTGGGAAAGCGCGACAGCGCCAGGAAACCGTATTCGAGCGCGAAGGCCGCAAGCGCATTCGGCGGCCGCATCACCTTGCCGATATTCGAGCGCAAGCTGGGTCATGCGCCAGGCGTGGCCGCGCCGCTCGGGCTCGTAACTCTCAAGCAGCTTCGGCCCGAGCTGGTCCTGCAAGACCGCGGCCAGCTTCCAGGCGAGATTGCTGGCATCGCGCATGCCACTGTTCATGCCCTGGCCGGCGAAGGGTGGCGTCAGATGGGCGGCATCGCCTGCAAGTAGCACGCGCCCTTGCGACCAACGATCCGCGACGCGGGCATGGAAGGTGTAGACCACCGTGCGCACGACGCGGCTCTGCGGCGCCGCCTCGTGCGTCTCCAGGAGTTGCCGGACCATCCCCAGATCGAGCAGATCGGCATCCGTCTCGTGTTCGTGCAGCATGAACTCATAGCGGCGCGTGCGGTAGGGCCCCGGCAGCGCGATGGTCGGCCGCTCTGGATCGGACCACACCTTGGTGTGCGGAGAGGCAGCCGGCGAGTCCTCCAGGTCGACGATCAGCCAGCGTTCGCTGAAGGTCGACCCGCTCATGCCGATCCCGAGCGTGCGACGTACGACGCTGGAGGCGCCATCACAGGCGACGAGATAGTCGCAGGTCAGGTCGAAGGCGTGGCCGTCGGCCTTGCGCAGGCGCAACGTGACATGATCGCCAGTGTCCTCGAAGGCGATCAGCTCGTGATCGAACAGCGGGGTCACGTGGGGAAAGCGCGATAATGCACCGTTCAATTGCGCTTCGAGGACCGGTTGGCGGAAGGCGCTGCGAAGGGGAAAGCCGTAAGGCTGCCCAGTCGGCTGAACCTTGGCGAACAGGCGTCCGCGCGCGGAATGGTAGAGCGAGCCATAGCCGGGCACGGTCTCGGCCATCACCTGCTCCGCCAGGCCGGCGGCCTGCATGGTGCGCAGCGATTCGTCGTCGATGGAAACCGCGCGCGGCTCGTGCACGGTGTCGGCGTTGCGTTCGATCAACGCGCAGCCGACGCCGTAGACGCCGAGCAGATTGGCGAGCGTGAGGCCGGTCGGGCCGGCGCCGACGACGGCAACGGGGATGTGCATGCCCGGTACGGTGGCCGAAAAGATCAGTGGGCCGGCGGCAGGCGCGAGGACGAAACCGCGGCGGTCGGCGTCAATTGCGCTGCACCGCTGGACATCGGCGCGGCGCCCTGTGCGACGGTGTCGCCGCCGCCATTGCTCGAGACCGCCGGCTTGGGCGCGGGCAGCACGATAACCCGGGTCCCGACCTGAACGCGGCTGTAAAGGTCCTCGATGTCATTGTTGAGCAGCCGGATGCAGCCCGACGACACGAACTTGCCGATGGTCGAGGGCTGGTTGGTGCCGTGGATGCGGTAGAGCGTGTGGCCGAGATAGAGCGCGCGCGCGCCGAGTGGATTGCCCTTACCGCCGGCCATCATGCGCGGCAGATAGGGCTGACGCTCGATCATCTCCTTGGGCGGGAACCAGTCCGGCCATTCCTTCATGCGCGAAATTCGCTCGACGCCCGACCAAGTGAAGCCTTCGCGGCCGACGCCGATACCGTAGCGCATCGCCTTGCCGTGGCCGAGGATGAGATAGAGATGGGTGTTGCCGGTATCGACGACGATGGTGCCGGCCGGCTCCTTGGTCTTGAAATCGACGACCTGGCGCCTGAGGTTCGGCGGCAATTCCTGGGGCGCGCCGGTCTCCGGCTGATCCTCCGGCGGCAGGGTCATCACGCTCTGGCTGGTGGCCGACGCCTGATCGGCGCCGACCGGCGCCGGCGGACGCAACGCGTTCGAGCCGGCCTGGGTCGCGGGTGCGCTCACCTGCGGCGGCTGGGCAAAGGTGGGCGGCGGCGGCGCCGGTTCCTGGCCGCCGAAGAACCAGGCGCCTGGCGGCAAGGCGCCGCCGGACTGCGAGGTTTGCGCGAACGCCGGCAGCGCCATCGCCAGAATCAGCAAAAAAGCACCGAAGAATCGGGTCATTGGTCACTCGTAGCGGCTTTTCGGGGTCGCGCCAAGGCAGAGCCACGCTCCTGACTTGCCCTGTGATCGCGGCGCATTCAAGACGTTTGGTAACCTGAAGAGGTGCTCAAATTAGTGTACCGGCGGCGCTTGATAATGTTTTACGGGCCGCAGGAACACGAGAATCAGCGGGACCATGATGGCGGCAAACGCCCCGGCAATCCAGAAAACATCGATATAGGCCAGCAAGGTCGACTGCTTCGCGACCGCCTGGCCAATCCACGCGAAGGCCATTTCTCGGGCGTTATAGGCCGAGGCGCCGTGGGCGGTGAAGTAGCGCGTCACCTGTTGGACGGTATGGTGGTACACTGGCGAGGCGGGATGGACCCGCTCGGCCAGCCGCAGGTGGTGGAATTGCGCGCGACGTGCGAGTTCCATATTGGCAAGCGATATCCCGAAGCTGCCGCCGAGATTGCGCGACACGTTGATCAGCGACGACGCTTGGTTGGTCTTGTTCGGCGGCAGGCCGGCATAGGCCGCCGTGTTGATCGGGATGAACAGGAACGGCAACCCGATCATCTGGTAGATGCGCGCCGAGGCCAACCAGCCGAAGGTCACGTGGCCGTCGAGCCCGGTCATGTGCCACATGGCCAGCACGATGATGAACATGCCGGCGGCGATTAGATATTTGGCCTGGATGTGGTTCGCGATCTGGCCCGCGAGCGGCATCATTACCAGCATGGCAAGCCCGCCCGGCATCAGCGCCAGCCCGGACAGGTAGGCGGTGTAGCCATAGGCCTCCTGCATCATCTGCGGCAGGATCTGGGTCGAGCCGAACAGGATGGCGCCGACCGCCAGCATGACCGCAAAGGCGGTGCCGAACTGGCGCGTCAGTACCAGCCGCACGTCGACGATCGGGTCGCGCCGGCTCAGCTCCCAGGGCACGAACAACAGGAAGGCCACCGCCGAGATCGCTGTGAAGGACAGAATGAAATAAGATGAGAACCAGTCGTCGCGCTGGCCCTTGGAGAGCACGATCTCCAGGCAGCCGAGCCACAGCGTCACCAGCGCGAAACCGATCCAGTCGACCTTCAGGCCGTGCTTGAGCCGCTCGCGGCGTTCCGCCTCAAGCGCCGGCGGTTCGACCAGCAGCCATTGCACCAGGCTGAGCGACAGGATGCCGAACGGCACGTTGATGAAGAAGATCCAATGCCAGGAGAAATTATCGGTTATCCAGCCGCCGAGCGTCGGCCCCACGGTGGGCGCGATGATCACCGCGATGCCGTAGAGCGCGAAGGCCTGCGAGCGCTTCTCCGGCGGAAAGGTGTCGGCCAGAATCGACTGCTCGCTCGGCGCCATGCCGCCGCCGCTCAGGCCCTGCAGTATACGAAAGAAGATGAGCGATTGCAGGTTCCACGCCAGCCCGCACATCAGCGAGCTCACCGTAAAGCCGGCCACGCACATCATATAGTAGCGCTTGCGGCCGATAACGCTGGCAAGCCAGCCGCTCACCGGAATGATAATAGCGTTGGCGACCAGATAGGTGGTGAGAATCCAAGTCGCCTCGTCCACGCCGGCGGCGAGATCGCCGGCAATGTTCAACAGCGCCACGTTGGCGATGGAGGTGTCGAGCACCAGCATGAAAGTGGCGATCGACACCACGATGGCGATGAGCCACGGGTTATGATCGCCAGCCGCCGAACGGCTCAGCGTGCCGCGTCCGGTCTGACCCGCATCGCTCATTGCACCTTGACCGACGGCACCACCGACATGCCGGGACCGAGATAGACGTCCGGCTTGCCGTCGAACACGATCTTGACCGGTACGCGCTGTACAATCTTGACGTAGTTGCCGGTGGCGTTCTCCGGCGGCAGCAGGCTGAAGGCGGTGCCGCTGCCGGCCTGGATGCTCTGCACGTGGCCATGGAAGGTTCTGCCTGGATAGGCGTCGACCGTGATGGTCACCGGCTGCCCGACCCGCAGGCTGCCGAGCGCGGTCTCCTTGAAATTGGCGACCACCCAGACGGTCTCCGGCACCAGCGCCATCATCGCCTGGCCGGGCTGGACGTAATCGCCTTCGGCGACGCCGAGATTGGCGATGTGGCCGGCCGTTGGCGCCGTGATGGTGGTGCGCGCGAGATTGATCTTGGCCTGATTGACAGTGGCCTTGCCGGCGTCGACCTGGGCGTGAGCGCCGCGCACTTGCGTCTTCAGCACATCGAGCTGCTTCTGTGCCGCCGTCGCATTGGCCTTGGCGCCGGCAAGAGCCGCTTGTTTCTGCGTCAGGTCGGAGGCCGCCTGTTGCGCCTGTTGCTGCGTGCCGGCATTGCGTTTCAGTAGGGCCTGATAGCGCTCGTTCTGCTGCTGCGCGTACTGCAAGGCCGCCTGCGCCTCGTCCACCAGGTTCTGTGCCTGCTGGATCTTGGCCTGCTGCGCGGCGATCTGCGCGTGCAGATTGGCGACGCTCGCGTTGGCCTGTTCGAGCTGCGCCTTCGCCTGTTGCAGCGCGGCCTGGTAGTTGCGCGGATCGATGCGCGCCAGCTCGGTGCCGGCCGTGACCCGCTCGTTATCCGTCACCGGCACAGCAACGACGGTGCCGGCGACCTGCGGGCTGATCGACACCGTGCGCGCGGCGACGAAGGCGTCGGTCGTCGACTCGAACTGACGCGCGTGCAGCCACCACCGCACGCCATACGCTACGGCGCCGATGGCAGCGAGCACGACGATGGCAGCGATGAGCGGATGCCGCCGTACCGCGCCGAACCGGGAGCGGCCGCCGCCGGACGGCCCACCGCCGTTTTCCGCGCGCGCGCCCTGTTGAGTTGCGTCGCCTTGCTGCTGTCCGTCGGCCGGGCTCAGACTGGGCGAACGATCCGGCATGTGCCCAGATTGCTCCGCCTCGACAGGTTCCTGATAATTTTCCCGTAACGCCATGGAATGGTCACGTCCGCGAACGGCTGACGACGCCCCCCCGGACAAAATAATCTCGAAAGACGAAAGTTCCAGTCCGCTTGGCAGGGAAGCACTTGGTGCAAGTCAGGATTTTTCTTCGTTCGCCATCTCGGCCAGCACTTTCTTGGCGACCCGCTGACAATCGACCGCGGCCGGAAAGCCGCAATAGACGGCAATGTGCCGTAGAATGGCCGAGAGCTCCTCCTTGGTGAGCCCGTTGCGCATGGCGCCGCGGAAATGCAGCTCGAACTCGTGCATGCGCCCGAGGCAGGCGATCATGCCGAGATTGAGGATGCTGCGGTCGCGGGGCTTGAGCCGGTCGTCACCCCACACCGCGCCCCAGGCGAATTCGGTGAGCAGCGCCTGGAAGTCGCGGTTGAAGTCGTCGATGTTGGCGACGGTGCCGTCGACATAGTCGTCGCCCAGCACTTTGCGGCGCATCGCCATGCCGCGGTCGTAACGCGTCTGATCCATCGTCATTCGTTTCGCTCCCGGGTTGATACGGCGCGTTTCCGCCGATCTCGGGGCCATATTGACAGGAGAGGACCGATTTCGTCCATTCCGGTCCGGCGTTTGCACAAACAGGCCCAGTATGAAAATAGCTATCGTCGGCGGCGGCATTTGCGGGCTCTCGCTCGCGCTCAATCTCAAGCAGCGCGGCGTCGAATGCGCCGTTTATGAGCGCGCGCCGCAAATCAAGGAGTTGGGTGTCGGCATCACCGTGCTGCCCCATGCCATGCGCGAGTTCAGCGCGCTGGGGATCGGCGACAAATTGCTCGCCGCCGGTATCGAGAACCGAGAAAGCTGCTTCTTCAATCGCTTCGGCCAGCTCATCTACAAGGAGCCGCGCGGCAAGTTCGCCGGCTACCAGTTCCCGGAAGTTGGCGTCCATCGCGGCAAGCTACACCTGATTCTATACGAAGCCGCGGTGGCCGCGCTCGGGGCCGATGCCATCCGCACCGACCACGAATGCACGGGCATCGAGCAGGACGAGCGCGGCGCCACCGTGCATTTCAAGCGCACCTCGACTGGTGAAATGCTCGAGAACGTCACCGCCGACGTGGTGGTGGCCTGCGACGGCGTGAATTCGGCGATCCGCAAACAATTCTATCCCGACGACCGCGTGGTGTTCTCCGGCATCAACACCTGGCGCGGCGTGACCCGGCGCAAGCCGATCCTGGGAGGACGCACCTATATGCGCGTCGGCTCCATCCTCACCGGCAAGATCGTGATCTACCCGATCGTCGACGACATCGACGGCCAGGGCAACCAGCTCATCAACTGGATGGCCGAGATCAAGCGCGACACAACGCAAGCCAACGATTGGAACAAGCCGGGCGACCTCGCCGACTTCTTCCCGATCTACGAGAGCTGGCGTTTCGACTGGCTGGACGTGGCTGCGATGATCCGCGACGCCGACCAGATTCTGGAATATCCCATGGTCGACAAGGACCCGATCGACCAGTGGACCTTCGGTCGTGTCACCTTGGCCGGAGATGCCGCGCACCCGATGTACCCGCGCGGTTCCAACGGGGCCGCCCAGGCGGCAATCGACGCGCGCACGCTTGCGGATTTCCTGCGCTCCAGCACCGATCCGCGCGAGGCGCTCAAGGCCTACGAGGAAGCCCGCAGCGGCCCGGCGGCCCGCGTGGTGCGCACCAACCGCGAGCACCCGCCGGACTTCATCAACATCAAGGTCGAGGAACTGGTCGGCGACAAACCGTTCGACGACCTCGACAAGTACATCACCCAGGACGAGCTCCGGGCGCTCAGCGAGAGCTACAAGCGCATCGCCGGCTTTGCACTCTCGGACGTGGGACAGAGCCACTAGAGAGGCCGGAACTCCGGTCCCGTCGATCGTCCCTTCATCTGACCGCGCGCGGGGCGGCGATGGGCGCTCCGCCTCAGGCCATGCGTCCCGGCCATGGCTGGATTGAAAAATATTAACGGGTCAATACGTTAACAGGCGCCTTTCGAGCCTTCCCGGCTCCGAAACCTCTTCCCTCCCGGCACAGGATTCGCCACGCTGAGCCGTTCAATAGTCAAGACCGGGGCTATAATGGATTGGTTTTTCCGATGGCGGCCGCCGCAACGCAATGGATGATAGTGACGAAGCGCTCATGGCGCGGGTCGCAAAGGGCGACCAATGGGCCTACCGCCAGCTCACCGGGCGCCATCTGCCGGCCATGCTCGGGCTTGCCCGGCGAGTCCTCGGAAATGCGGCCGATGCCGAGGACGTGGTGCAGGAAGCCATGCTGCGGGTCTGGACCCACGCCCCGCGCTGGCAGCCACTGGCGGCGTTCCGCACCTGGCTCACGCGGGTCGTGGTCAACCTGTGCCTGGACCGCAAGCGCAAGGCGCGCTGGGTGGATCTGGAGGCGGCCGGCGAGATCGTCGACCCGACCCCCGGCGCCGCCGAACGCTCGGAAGCCAACGAGCGCGACCGGCACCTGGCCGGCGCCATCGAACAACTGCCGGCGCGTCAGCGCACCGCCATCGTGCTCACCTATAACGAGGGGCTGAGCAATGCGCAGGTGGCCGAGATACTGGATACCACCGTTTCGGCGGTGGAGACTTTGCTGATACGCGGCAAGCAGAACCTGCGCCGCGCGTTAGGGAACCTGATCGACGAGGACTAGCGTCATGAATACCGAGCTGCTGCAGAGCTTTCTCGACCGCCACGGCGCCGATCCGGCACGCTGGCCGGCGCACGAGCGCGCCAAGGTCGAAGGGCTGATCGCGAACGCCCCCGAGGCGCGCCGCGCGGTCGAGAAGGCGCGCCGGTTAGATGCCGCGCTGGGCCGTTACGGTAACACCGCCACGCCTGACGATGCCGCCCTCGCCCGCCTGACGGCGAAGCTCAACGGCCCGCTGCCGGCGCAGAAACGGCCGTTCTGGCGGATGCCGGCGGTGCTGCTCGACTGGCAGTTCGCCCCGGCCTGGCCGCGCATGGCCGCGCTCGCCTGCTGCGCGGTGCTCGGTTTCGCCATCGGCATCAGCGGCGTCGACCGCCAGCTCGACACCCGGACGACCACTGTCTCCAGCAGCGACCTGTCCACCACCGTGTTCGACGCTGACCCATTCCCCGGGGTGCAACCATGAGCGAGCCGATGAGCGAGTCGGAGCCCGGCACCCCGCGCCGCCGCGCGCGCTGGCTGCTGCTCGGCTCGCTGGCGCTCAACCTGTTTTTCATTGGCATCGCGGTGGCGATGCTGGTGCGCGGTCCGCCGCCACCGCCGCGCTGGCACCACAACGTCTTCGAGCGCGTGGACCGACTGGCCGACACCCTGCCCCCGGCCGACGGCAAGATCGTGCGCGACGCCATGAACACAAATCACGCCGCCATCGCCAAGGCGCAGGAGGAATTCCACAACGCCCGCAATGCCATCCGCGCCGCCTTGCGGCAGCAGCCGTTCAAGGAGGACGCCATGCGTGCGGCCATGGCGAAGATGCGCGCGGCGAGGCAGACCTTTGACGAGGTGATCCAGGGCGTCTTTGCCGACACCGCCGCCAAGATGTCGCCCGCCGGCCGCCAGGCGCTCGCCGACTGGCCGCGCCGCCGCAAACGGGAGCGCAGGCCGAGATAGAGCGTTTCCAGGCGAAGCGAGACCGGTTCGCCGTCCGGAAACGCGATGAGATAAACTTGGGATATGCTCGCTGTTTCCATGCGACAGTGGGCACGTCCAAACCGGCGTTTTCGCCGTCATGTCCGCTTTTTGTGGCAACAGTAATTGAAAGTCATCGGTATGCGTCAGGCTGAGGGGATCATTAGCTCACGAAGAAAGCGCTATGCGCGCCCGATGATGACCATCATGCAAGGTTTCGTTCTGGCGCTCCCGCTCGGCGGCTGCTGGCTCACCGGCAAGCCGCCGCAGCCCGGGCTCGATATCCCGGCGGCCTACCGTTTCGGTTCGCAGAGCCCCAAGCTTGCGCAGGCCGCGCTTCCCGCCCTTGACTGGTGGCGTTCGTTCCATTCGCGCGAGCTGACCAGCGTGGTCGAACGCGCGCGCGACGCCAATCTCGACATCGCCGCCGCGGTCGCCCGCATCGTGCAGGCCGACGCGCAGTCGCGCGTCACCGGCGCCGCGCTTCTGCCGACTGTGGATTTCAGCGGCAGCGGCACGCACGCGCGCTCGTCACAAAGTTCGAGCAGCTCTTCGTCCACCGGCTCCGAGCACGACACGCTGCTCGGCACGCTGACCGCCAGCTACGAGATCGACTTCTGGGGCAAGAACCGCTCGGCGTTGCGCGCGGCCGAGGAAACCGCGGTGGCGACCCGCTTCGACAAGGAAGTGGTGGCGCTCTCCACCGTCGTGACCGCCGCCAACGCCTATTTCGCGGTGCGGGCGTCGCAGGACCGCTTGCGGGTCGCGAATGAGAACCTGAAGAGCGCCAACCATGTGCTCGGCCTGATCAAGCAGCGGCTCAATGCCGGCACCGCTTCCGATCTCGAGGTCTCGCAGCAGGAAAGCGTGGTCAACGGCATCCGCGCCGCCATTCCGGCGCTGCGGCAGACGCTCACACAGAACCGCAATGCGCTTGCCGTATTAATGGCGCGCTCGCCGGAGAGCGTGCGTATCCGCGGCGGCAGCCTGAACAGCATCCGCGTCCCGCGGGTGACACCCGGTCTGCCGTCCGAGCTTCTGGCGCAGCGCCCCGACATCCGCGAGGCGGAGGCCAAGCTCGCCGCCGCCGACGCCAATGTCTACAACGCGCGCGCCCAGTTCCTGCCCTCCATCAAGCTGACCGGCGAAGGCGGTTACCAGAGCGCGATCCTCAAGACCCTGCTGCGGCCGGAATCGATGCTCTATTCGGTCGCCGCCGGCGTGGCCCAACCGATCTTCGAAGCCGGCAAGCTGACCGGCAATCTCGACCTGCAGAAGGCAAAGCAGGACGAATTGCTACAGGATTACCGCAAGGCGGTGATTTCGGCGTTCTCGGACGTGGAGACCGCACTCAACGCCGTGCGCGAAACCGCGCTGCGCGAGCGCCTGCAGCGCGACGTGGTGTCCAGCTCGCGGCGCGCCTTCGATATCGCGGACCAGCGTTTCCAGCAGGGCACTATCGACCTGGTGACCGTGCTTCAGACGCAACAGACACTATATAGCGCGCAAGACACGCTGGTGCAGGCGCGGCTGGCGCATCTTCAGGCCATTGTCAGCTTGTACCAGGCGTTGGGGGGTGGATGGCGACCGAAGCCAGTGGAACCCAAACATGCACGGTAGACTGCCGAAGGAAGAGCTGACCAAGACGACGAAGAAGAGCACGGGCCGCGGGCGCAGGGCTTTTGTCTGGCTCGTGGTGCTGGGCGCGGTCGGGGCTACGCTCTACTTCGCCTATGCGCCGAGCCTGCAGCACAAAACGCCGCAGAACGGCTTCCGCCGCTACGCCGCCTCGGCCGGCCCGGTGCCGGTGCTGGCCGCGCCGGTCAAGCGCGCCGACGTGCCGGTCTATCTCGACACCGTCGGCACCGTGCAGCCGCTCCAGACAGTGACGGTGCGCCCGCAGGTCGACGGCAAGCTGGTTGCGGTCACCTTCAAGGAAGGCCAAGACGTCAAGAAGGGCCAGGTGCTGGCGCGCATCGATCCCACCATCTACAAGGCCCAGCTCGACGAGGCCAAGGCCAAGAAGGCGCAGGACGAGGCCCAGCTCGCCAACGCCAAGAACGACCTGGCGCGTTACCAGAAGCTCGCCGCCATCAACGCCATCAACAAGCAGCAGGCCGACACCCAGAAGGCGCTGGTCGCGCAGTACACCGCGCTCGTCCAGGCCGATCAGGCCGCCGTCGAGAACGCCCAGGCGACGCTCGGCTACACCACCATCACCGCGCCGATCTCCGGCCGCACCGGCCTGCTGAACGTCGACGAAGGCAACTACGTGCGCGCCTCGGATTCCAGTTCCGCGATTGTCACCATCAGCCAGATCAAGCCGATCGCGGTGCTGTTCAACCTGCCGCAGCAGGACCTCGACCGCGTCAATGCCGCCTTCGCCAAGGGATCGCTGCCGGTCGAGGCGCAGCGCCCGTCAACCGGCGACGTGATCGCGCGCGGCAAGCTCATCGTGGTCGACAACGTGGTCGATTCCAACACCGGCACGGTAAAGCTGAAGGCCGAGTTTCCCAATCCCAGTCTCAAGCTCTGGCCCGGCCAGTTCGTCAACGTGCGGCTGCTGATAGACACGCTCAAGAACGTGGTCGTCGTCCCCACCGCCGCCGTGCAGCGCGGCCCCAACGGCGCCTTCGTCTACGTGGTCGGCAACGACAACAAAGCGAAGCTGCATCTGGTCAAGGTGCAGAAGCAGGACGAGCACCAGGCGGTGATCGCGAGCGGCGTCGAACCGCCAGCGCGCGTGGTCACCACCGGCTTCGTGCAACTGACCGACGGCAAAGCGGTCAAGATCGGCGGTGGCCAAGGAGCCGACACGCGGCCGCAAAAGGCAAAGCCCAGCACCAGCCAGGCGCCGACCGTCGGCGCCGGCGCGGCCGCTGAACGCAAGGGGCGTCGCGGGGACGGCGAACGACAGCGCCCGGCGCAATGAGCGTCTCCTCGCCCTTCATCCATCGGCCGATCGCCACCTCGCTCTTGGGCGTGGCGGTGATGCTGGCCGGCCTGCTCGGCTATTTCTGGCTGCCGGTCTCGGCGCTGCCGCAGGTCGATTTCCCGACCATCCAGGTCACCACCCAGCTTCCGGGCGCCAATCCCAGCACCGTCGCCTCGCTGGTGACGGGGCCGCTGGAGCGCCAGTTCGGGCAGATCCCCGCGCTCGAGACCATGACCTCGTCGAGTTCGTTCGGGGTCAGCCAGATCACCCTGCAGTTCGACCTCGACCGCGACATCGACGCCGCCTCGCAGGACGTGCAGTCGGCGATCAGCGCCGCAGCGTCGCAGCTGCCGCGCAACCTGCCCTACCCGCCGCTCTATTCGAAGGTGAACCCGGCCGACACGCCGATCGTGACGCTAGCGCTCACCTCCGACACCCTCAACCAGCGCGACCTGAGCGACCTCGCCGACACCATCATGGCGCCGCGGCTGTCGGAAATCTCCGGCGTCGGCCGCGTCTCGGTGCAGGGCGGCATCAAGCCAGCGATCCGCATCCAGGCCGATCTCGGGCGGCTTGCCGCCTACGGCATCGGGCTCGAGGACCTGCGCACGGCCATCGTCGGCGCCAATGTCGCCGGCGCCAAGGGCTCGCTCGATGGCACCCACCAATCCTACACCATCGCCGCCAACGACCAGGTGACCAACGCCGACACCTACAAGTCGGTGATCGTCGCCTACCGCAATGGCGCGCCGGTGCGGCTGTCCGACGTCGCCAAGGTAGTGAACGGGCTGGAGAACAACAAGGTCGGCGCCTGGTACCAGGGCAAGCCGGCGGTCGTGATCGACGTGCAGCGCCAGCCCGGCGCCAATGTCATCCAGACGGTCGCGCGCCTCAAGCAGGAGCTGCCGCGCCTGCAGAAGGCGATGCCGGCCGGCGCAAACCTGACAGTGGTCAACGACCGCACCGAGACCATCCGCGCCTCGGTGCGCGACGTGCAGTTCACGCTTCTTCTCAGCGTCGCGCTGGTAGTGCTGGTGGTACTGATCTTCCTGCGCACGGTGCGCGCAACCATCATCGCCGGCGTGGCGCTGCCGCTGTCGCTGATCGCCACCTTCGGCGTGATGTGGTACTTCGGCTTCTCGCTCGACAATCTCTCCTTGATGGCGCTCACCATCGGCACCGGCTTCGTCGTCGACGACGCCATCGTCATGATCGAGAACATCGTCCGCCACATGGAGAACGGCGAAAAGCCATTGCAGGCGGCATTGAAGGGCGCCGGCGAGATCGGATTCACGGTCATTTCGCTGACCATGTCGCTGATCGCGGTGTTCATCCCGCTTCTATTCATGTCCGGCCTGGTCGGTCGCATGTTTCGCGAATTCGCGCTGACGCTGACGATCGCGGTAGTCGTTTCGGCCATCGTCTCGCTGACGCTGACGCCGATGATGTGCGGGCGCCTGCTGCGTGCCGGCCAAGGCGAAAGAGCGCGCGGCAAGCTGACGCGCGCTTTCGCGTCAATCCTCGACCGCGTCGTCGATTTCTATCACGACAGCCTGCAATGGGTGCTGCGTCACCGCTTCGGCACGCTGATGGTGACGCTACTGACGCTCGCCGCCACCATCGCGCTCTATATCGGGATGCCGAAGGGCTTTCTGCCGCTGCAGGACACCGGCCTGATCACCGCCATCACCGAAGCCGGCCCCTCAGTCTCCTTCGCCGAGATGCAGCGCCGCCAGCATCTGGTCGAAGACGCCGTCCGCAAGGACCCGGACGTGCGCGGCGTGGTGTCGGTGATCGGCGTGAGCCCGCTCAACGCCACGCCCAACACCGGCCATATGACCATCACGTTGAAGCCCCGCGACCAGCGCACGGACCTAGTCGGCACTATCATGGCGCGGCTCAAGCGCGAAGTCGCCGGCATTCCGGGTATGAAGGTCTATTTCCAGGCCGCCCAGGACATCCAGATTTCCACCCGCGTCAGCCGCTCGCAGTATCAATACACGTTGGCCAGCACCAGCCGGAAGGAAGTGGTGGAATGGGCCGAGAAACTGACGGCCGCCTTGCGTCAATCGCCGGCGCTGCGTGACGTCGCTTCCGGAGCGCAGGAGAACGGCCCGCGCGTCACCGTCGACGTCGACCGCGAGAAGGCCGGCCGTCTCGGCGTCTCCATGCAGAGTGTGACCGACACACTGAACGACGCCTTCGCCCAGCGGCAGATCTCGACCATCTACGGCCAGGCCAACCAGTACCGCGTCATCCTCGAAGCCGCGCCGCGCTACCAGCGGGATCCCTCGTCACTCTCGAAGATCTACGTCACCGGCTCGCGCACCTCGACCGGTACCGCCTCGACCGTCGGCAACACCGCGAGCGGCGCGACCAATACCAACACCACCGCCTCGCCTAATTCCGTAACCGGCTCCAATCAGGTGCCGCTCTCGAGCTTCGCGCGCTTCGTGCGCTCGACCGCGCCGCTCGCCATCGCGCACGAGGAGCAGTTCCCGTCGATCACCATCAGCTTCGACATCGCGCAGGGCTACGCGCTCTCCGACGCCGTCACCGCCATCGGCAAGGCGGAGAAGCAGATCGGCATGCCGTCTTCGGTGTCCGGCAGCTATTTCGGCGAGGCCGCCGAGTTCGCCAAATCGCTCGCCGGCGAGCCATGGCTGATTCTCGCCGCGGTGATCGCCATCTACATCGTGCTGGGCGTGCTGTATGAGAGCTTCATCCATCCGCTCACCATTCTCTCCACGTTGCCGTCGGCCGGCGTCGGCGCTCTCCTGGCACTGATGCTGTTCGGCTACGACCTGTCGGTCATTTCGCTGATCGGCATCATTCTCTTGATGGGCATCGTAAAGAAGAACGCCATCCTGATGATCGACTTCGCGCTCGACGCCGAGCGCCGGCAGGGCCTCAGTCCCGAGGACTCGATCGTCCAGGCCGCGCTCTTGCGCTTCCGGCCCATCATGATGACGACGCTAGCCGCGCTGTTCGGTGCGCTGCCGCTGGCGCTCGAAAGCGGCACCGGCTCGGAACTGCGCAACCCGCTCGGCATCACCATCGTCGGCGGGCTGCTGCTCAGCCAATTGCTGACGCTCTACACGACGCCGGTGATCTACCTCTACATGGAACGGCTGCGCGCGCGCCTGTCGCCGCACCGGCGGCGCCTGCGGGCGCATCCGGCGGAGTGAGGGCGATGAGCGCGCCATGAACTTCTCGCGCATCTTCATCCGCCGGCCGATCGGCACCACGCTGTTGGCGATCGGACTGCTCATTGTCGGCATCGTGGCCTACACTCAGTTGCCGGTGGCGAGCCTGCCGAGCATCGAATTTCCCACCATCTTCATTTCCGCCAACCGTCCGGGCGCCTCGCCCAACGTGATGGCGGCGACCGTGGCGGCGCCGCTCGAGCGCCAGCTCGGCACGATCCCTGGTGTCAGCGAGCTCACCTCGATCAATTCGCTCGGCAACACGCGCATCATCGTGCAGTTCGACCTGTCGCGCAGCATCGAAGGCGCTGCCCAGGACGTGCAGGCAGCGCTCAACGCCGCCCTCAGCGACCTGCCCAGCGACATGCCGAAACTGCCGACCTTCCGCAAGGTGAACCCGTCGGCGCGGCCGATCCTGATCCTGGCGCTGACGTCGAAGACCCTGCGCGGCAGCCAGCTCTATGACGCCGCCGACAGCGTCATCGCGCAGCGGCTTTCCCAGGTCCAAGGCGTCGCTGACGTCACCGTCGCCGGTTCCGAACAGCCGGCGATCCGCGTGCGCGTTGATCCCGCCCGGCTCGCCGCCATGGGCGTGTCGCTGGAGCAGGTGCGCACGGCGATATCCAACTCCAACGCGGTCGGCCCGCTCGGCTCCTTCGACGGATCGAAGCGCGCCACCACCATCGGCATCAACAACCAGCTCAAACAGGCGAGCCAGTACGATCCCGTCGTGGTGAAAACTGTGGACGGCACCGTCATCCGCCTGTCCAACATCGCCAGCATCCGCCCGGGCGTGCGCAACAGCCGCTCGGCCGGCTGGTACAACCTCAAGCCATCGGTGCTGTTGATCATCACCAAGCAGGCCGACGCCAACGTCATCAACACCGTCAACCGCATCTACAAAGTGCTGCCGGAGATCCGGAAATGGGTGCCGGCCGGCGTCGACATTTCGGTGCTGGCGGACCTCACCGGCACCATCCACGCCAGCGTCAACGACATGCAGCTCACGCTGCTCGCCTCCATCGTGCTGGTGATGCTGGTGGTGGCGCTGTTCCTTCGCCGCATGGCGGCAACGCTCGCCGCCGGCATAACCGTGCCGCTGGCGCTCACCGGCACTTTCGCGGCCATGTGGCTGGCCGGCTTTTCCATCGACAACCTATCGCTGATGGCGCTCGCCGTATGCATCGGCTTCGTGGTCGACGACGCCATCGTCATGATCGAAAACGTGTTCCGCAACCTGGAGAAGGGCTATTCGCCCTTGCGCGCCACGCTGCAGGGCGCGCGCCAGATCGGCTTCACAGTGGTATCGATCAGCGTGTCGCTGCTCGCCGCCTTCATTCCGCTGCTGTTCATGGGCGGCATCGTCGGCCGCCTGTTCCGCGAATTCTCGGTGACGCTCGCCTTCGCCATCATCGTCTCAACCATGGTGTCGCTGTCGGTGACGCCGATGATCTGCGGCTATTTCGTGCGCGAGCGCCCCAGTCGCGACGCCACCTGGCTGGATCGGCTGGTCGAGGGCGTCATGCGCCGCTTAGTCCGCTTCTACGACCGCAGTCTGACCGCCGTACTGAACTTCCGCTGGCTGACGTTGATCGTCTTCTTCGCGACCATCGCGCTCACCGTCGGCCTCTTCATCAAGATCCCGAAGGGCTATCTGCCGCGAGACGATTCCGGATTGATCTTCAGCGGCACCAAGGCGTCGACCGACATCTCCTTCGGCGCCATGAAGAAGCTGCAGCTCAAGGCGATGAAAATCATCCTCGCCGATCCGGCGGTGCAGGGGCTCGGCTCCTCGGTCGGCTCATCGGGGTTCAACGCCTCGGTCAATCACGGGCGCATGTTCATCTCGCTGAAGCCGGCCTCGGAGCGCAAGGCCACCACCCAGCAGGTGGTGGCGCGGCTGCGCGCCAAGCTCGGCCACATTCCGGGCCTGCACGTCTTCATGGTGGCGGCGCAGGCGCTGCACCGCGGCGGCCGCTCGAGCGACTCGCAGTACCAGTTCACGCTGTGGAGCGCAGACATCGACGCCCTGCAGAAGTGGGTGCCGAAGGTGGTCGCGCGGCTGAAACAGGTGCCCGGCCTCGCCGACGTCACCACCGACCGCGAGCAGGGCGGCTTGCAGGCATCGGTCGACATCGACCGCAGGGCAGCCTCGCGGCTCGGCGTGCGCATCCAGGACATCGACAGCGCGCTCAACGACGCCTTCTCGCAGCGCCAGGTCTCGACCATCTACGGCACGCGCAACCAGTACCGTGTCATTCTCGAAGTGGACCGCAAGTACCAGCGCGACCCGACCGACATCAGCCACATCTACGTGAGCGGCAGCCATGGCACGCAGGTGCCGCTGTCGGCGGTGGCGCATGTGACGCGCACTATCTCGCCGCTGGTGGTCAACCATCAGGGCCAGTTCCCCGCCACCACCATCACCTACAACTTGAAGCCGGGCGTCGAGCTAGGGCCGGCAACCAAGGCCATCGAGCAGGCGGTAGGCGAGATGCACCTGCCCGATTCGATCCGCACCAACTTCGCGGGCGACGTCCTGTCGTTCAAGCGCAGTATGGGCGCACAGCCGCTGTTGATCCTGGCGGCGCTGATCGCGGTCTATATCGTGCTCGGCGTACTGTACGAGAGCCTGGTGCACCCGCTCACCATCATCTCGACCTTGCCGTCGGCGGGCCTGGGCGCGCTGCTGGCGCTGATGGTGTCGGGCCAGCAACTCACGGTGATCGCCTTCATCGGCATCATCCTGCTGATCGGCATCGTCAAGAAGAACGGCATCATGCTGGTGGACTTCGCGCTCGACGCCGAGCGCCGGCGCGGGCTGCCGCCGGCGCAAGCCATTCACGAAGCGTGCCTGGAGCGCTTCCGGCCGATCCTGATGACGACGCTTGCCGCCGCGCTCGGCGCGCTGCCGCTGATCGTCGCCACCGGCCCCGGCGCCGAGCTGCGCCGCCCGCTCGGCATCACCATCGTCGGCGGCTTGCTGGTATCGCAGGTGCTGACGCTCTACACCACGCCGGTCATCTACCTGCTGTTGGATGGCCTACACCGCAAGCTCGGCGGCGCCATGCCGACCTTCGTGAAGCGCCGCCCCGGCGCACCGCCGATCGCGGAACCGGCGGAGTAGGCACTGACGCTGCAACACCCACGCTACCCCTCTCCCCTCTCCCCTTGTGGGAGAGGGAAGTGAGTATGCCGCGCGGCTTCGTCACACCCCCAAATAGCGGTGCTGCACGTCCTTGGCGGCGGCCAACTCCGGCGACGTGCCGCTCCACACCACCTTGCCGCGCTCGATGAGGAAATGCCGGTCGGCGACCCGCATGAGCGCGCCGACGTTCTTGTCGATCACCAGGATCGACAGGCCGGTCTTCTTGAGCCGCGCCAGGCAGCGCCAGATCTCGGCGCGGATCAGCGGCGCCAGGCCTTCGGTGGCTTCATCCAATATCAGCAGCCGCGGATTGGTCATCAGCGCACGGCCGATGGCCAGCATCTGCTGCTCGCCGCCGGAGAGCTGGTTGCCCATGCTGGTCTCGCGCTCGCGCAGACGCGGGAACAGGTCGTAGACCGCCTCGAGCGACCAGTCGCCGCGCCCGACCGACGTGGCGACGAGGTTCTCGCGCACGGTCAGGTTCGGAAAGATCTGGCGGCCTTCCGGCACCAGGCCGATGCCGAGCTTGGCGACCCTGTAGGCCGGCAGTTCACGGATGTCCTCGCCGGCGAAGCGGATGCTGCCGGCGCGCGCCGGCGTCAGCCCCATGATCGAACGCACGGTGGTGGTCTTGCCCATGCCGTTGCGGCCCATCAGCGTCACCATCTCGCCGGCGGCAATCGACAGCGACATGCCGAACAGCACCTGGCTCAGGCCGTAGGCGGTCTCGATATCGGCGACCTCGAGCATGGGCTCAGCCATAGCCGGCCTCCTGCTCTTCCTCGCCGAGATAGGCCTCGCGCACGGCTTCGTCGGCGCGGATGACATCGGGCACGTCCGAGGCGATCACCCGGCCATAGACCAGCACCGTGATGCGGTCGGCGAGCGCGAACACTGCCTCCATGTCGTGCTCGACCAGCAGGATGGTGTAGTCGCCCTTCAGCGCCTGCAGCATGGTGACCATGCGCGCGGATTCGTCCGGCCCCAGCCCCGCCATCGGCTCGTCGAGCAGCAGCATGCGCGGCTTGCTGGCGAGCGCCATGGCGAGCTCCAGCAGCCGGTGCTCGCCGTGGCTGAGATCGGCGGCGCGCCGCTCGGCGCGGTCGGCGAGGCCCACGCGCTCAAGCGCGGCCATGGCCGGCCCGCGCAGCTCGGCTTCGTGCCTGGCATTACGCCAGAAGCGGAACGAGTGGCCGGCGTGCGCCTGCACCGCCAGCGCAACATTATCGAGCACGCTGTGGTCGAGGAACAGCGAGGTGATCTGGAACGAACGCGCAAGGCCCAGCGCGCTGCGCTTGTAAACCGGCAGCCGGGTGATGTCGGTGCCGGCAAAGCGAATTCGCCCTGAGTCCGGCGGAAGCTGGCCGGAAAGTTGAGCGATCAATGTGGTCTTGCCAGCGCCGTTTGGCCCGATCACCGCATGTAGCTCACCGGGCGCGATGCTAAGCAGCACGTCGTCGGTGGCGACAATGCCGCCGAAGCGCTTGGCGAGATGATCGATCTGCAGCATGGGTTCGCGATTGGGCTCGCTCATGCGCTCGCCCTTTCCGCCGCACTCGGCCTCGCCCGCCGCGCCTGCCACCACGCCCCAAGCTGCACCAGCAGTCCGTCAATCCCGCCGCGCGCGAACAGTACCACCAAGAGCAGAAGCGGCCCCATGATAATCTGCCAGTATTCGGTGATGCCGGAGAGCGCCTCTTCCAGCACCAAGAACGCCACCGCGCCGAACACGGCGCCCAAGGGCGACGCCATGCCGCCCAGCACCACCATGATGATGAGATCGCCCGAACGCGTCCAATACATCATCGAGGGGCTGACGAAATCGGCGTTGTTGGCGAGCAGCACACCCGACAGGCCTGCCATGGTGCCGGCAATGACGAAGCAGACCAGCTTGTAACGGTAGATCGGGAAGCCGATGGCGCGCATGCGCGCTTCGTTGGAGCGCGTGCCCTGGATCACCAGGCCAAAACGCGAGTTGACCAGCCGCCAGACGATGAAGACGCCGGCGAACAGCAGCGCCAGGCAGACGTAGTAGAAGGTCACCCGGTCGCCGAGATTGACGAGGCCGCCAAACTGACTGTCCTTGTAGATAGTCAGGCCGTCGTCGCCGCCGTAACGGTCGATACCGCCGATGACGTAATATGCCATCTGCGCGAAGGCGAGCGTGATCATGATGAAATAGACGCCGCGCGTGCGCAGGCTCAACGCCCCGATGACCAGCGCGAACAGCGCGCTCGCCCCGAGCGCCACCGGCCATTGGACGAAACCGTTGGTGATACCCTCGTGCGCCATCATGCCGATGGCGTAGCCGCCGATGCCGAGATAGGCGGCGTGGCCGAAGCTCATCATGCCGCCGTAGCCGAGGATCAGGTTGAGGCTGACGGCGGCGAGCGCCATGATCACGATGCGCGTGAACAGGGTCAGGGTGAACTGGTCGTTGGTGAGGTTGGCATAGACCGGCAGCAGCGCGAGCCACACGAGCAGCAGCACCGCCGCGCCGTTACGGAGGGTGAACGTGCCCGTCATCGGCCGCCCGCCGAGAATAGGCCTTCGGGCTTCACGATCAGCACGAGCGCCATCAGCAGATAGATGAGCATGGAGGAGATGGCCGGGCCGGCGGTGGCGGCGGCGTCGTGGCTAAGCACCATCGCCAACATATCAGGCAGATAGGCGCGGCCGAGGGTGTCGATGAAGCCGACCAAGAGTGCCGCCACCAGCGAGCCGCGGATGGAGCCGATGCCGCCAATGACCGTGACGACGAAGGCGAGGATGAGGATGTTCTCGCCCATGCCGATCTGCACCGTGAGGATCGGCGCCTGCATCAGCCCGGCAAGACCGGCGAGCGCGGCGCCGAGGCCGAACACCAACGTGTAGAGCAGCTTGATGTTGACGCCGAGCGCGCCGACCATTTCGCGGTTCGAGGCGCCGGCGCGGATCAGCATGCCGATGCGCGTGCGCATGACGATGAAATAAAGAAGCGCGGCAACCGCCAGCGTCACCGCGATCAGCGCGAGCTTGTAGGCGGAATAGGAAATGCCCGGCATCACCTCGACCGGCATCAACAGCCAGGACGGCAGCGGCAGGCTCAGGCCCGCGGGGCCCCAGATCAGCCGCACCGCCTCGTTGAAGAACAGGATAAGCCCGAAGGTGCCGAGCACGTGATCGAGATGGTCGCGGCCGTAGAGCCGTCGCATCACCACGATTTCCAGCGCCATGCCGACGACCAGGGTCGCCGCCACGCCGAGCACGGCGGCCAGCACGAAATTGCCGGTCCAGGCCGCGAAGGTGGCGGCGAAATAGGCGCCCAGCATGTAGAGCGAGCCGTGCGCCAGGTTGACCAGGTCCATGATGCCGAAGACGAGCGTTAGCCCGGCCGCCAGCAGGAACAGCAGCAGGCCGAACTGCAGGCCGTTCAGGCATTGCTCGATGAAGAGGGTCATGGGGCACAGAGCCCGTATTCCGGACGCGGTGCAGCGGGTAAGCGGTGCACCGCTGATCCGGGACCCAGTTCGCCTTCACGAAAACCGGGGTCTCGGGTCTGCAGCGCACCACCAAAGCGCGTCAAAGACGCGCGTGAACGCGCTGATAGTGCTGTGCTGCGCCCGGGACACGAGTCAGAATACAATGTCATTTCCCCTGAAAGCCGAAGCGGCAGAAACGTTTCCGCTCCTGCCGCCCCGTGTCGCGTCGCCGGCAATCACTTCATCGGGCACTTGCCGTGATACATATCCTGATTGTCCTTGACGATGGTGGCCACCGTCTTCAGCACGTAGTCGTTACCTTCCTTCACCACGTCCTGCAGATAGAAGTTCTGAATCGGGAAGTGGTTGTTGCCGAACTTGAAGCCACCACGCACGGACTTGAAGTCGGCCTTCTTGAGCGCCGCTTCCACCTTCTTCTTGTCGCTGAGGTCGCCCTTGAGCTCGTTCACCGCCGAAGCAATCAGGTTGGCGGCGTCATACGCCTGCGCGCCGTAGAACGACGGCTTGTGGCCGGGATACTTCTTCTTGAAGTCGGCGACGAACTTCTTGTTGGCCGCGTTGGGCAAATCGTTGACCCATTCCTGCGCGCCGGGCACGCCGAGCGCGAGGCCCTTCTGCAGGGGTAGCGACAATTCGTCGATGGTGAAGGCCGTGTAGAGCGGGATCTTGCCCTTGAGACCGGCCTGGGCGTACTGGCTCAGGAACTGAACGCCGGCCTTTCCGGGATAGAACACGAAAATAGCGTCCGGCTTGGCCGCCTTTGCTTTCGCCAGCTCGGCGGAGAAGTCGAGTTGCGACGGCCAGGTGGTCAGCTCCTTGCCGACGACCTTGCCCTTGAAGGTGGAGGCCACGCCCGCCAGCATGTCCTTGCCGGCCGCATAGTTCGGGCCGATCAGGAACACGCTCTTCACGCCCTTCTGGTTCATGTAGAGACCCATCGCCTGCGGCGTCTGGTCGTTCTGCCACGAGGTCGAGAAGAAATAGGGCGAGCACAATTCCCCGGCGATCTGATGCGGGCCGGCGTTGGCGCTGATGATGAAGGTGTGCGAGTCGACCGCCGGCTTGAGCGAGGCGAGCAGCACGTTCGACCAGATGTAGCCGACCAGGAAGTCGACGTGGTCGGACTGGATCAGCTTCTCGGTCTTCTGGCGGCCGATCGCCGGCTTGAAGCCGTCGTCTTCGTAGATCACCTGCACCGGCCGGCCACCCATCTTGTGGCCCATGTGATCGAGCGCGAGATTGAACGAGTCGCGCATATTGTTACCGATCACGGCGACCGGGCCCGAGAACGTCGACACGAAGCCGATCTTGACGGGTTTCTTGTCCTGAGCCGCCGCCGGACCGGCTGCAAGCATCAGCGCAGCCGCGCCGGCTGCGATAGCCAAAGTCTTACGCATGTTACCTCCCCCGGGCCGTTATTGGCCCATCGATTGAATTGCCGGCATGTTACCGGCATTGGCGGGGAAAGGTCTAGCCGCGCGAATGTCCCAAACGGGGGCGGCGTCCCGGCATATGCCGAATTATAGTTCGGCCTGGCCTGCAGATCGCCTACCCGGCGCGATCTTCACCGAGATCGAGCGCAAGACAGTGACGCCCAAGCCGAAAAAGAAGATCATCGCCATGCGGTGCATTGCGCGCGCGGAAACGCCGGACGATCTGGTGGGCGCCGCGCTGTTCCTCGCTTCGGACGCCGCCGGCTTCGTCACCCGCCAGAGCCTTAATCTCGATGGCCAAGCGACCAGATCGTGAGCGCTACGCCGGCTGCGCCGCCGTGCCCATCCGGCGCAGCTCGCCGAACGAGATCAGCTTCTGGCGGCTTTCGTCCCACAGCGCCAGGCGGACGCATTTGAGGCTGTCCCACAGCGTCAGCCGGCCGATGTCGCCGAGCTCGGGGTTTTCCTTCAGCACGCGCGGCAGCCGGTAATAGGGAATGCGGCTGCACAGATGATGCACGTGGTGCATGCCGATATTGGCGGTGAACCAGCGCAGGACGCCAGGCAGCACGTAATAGGAGCTGCCGTGCAGCGCCGCCTCGTGCAGATCCCAATTGGCGCCGTCGAACCACGCGGTGTACTCGAACTGATGCTGCACGTAGAACAGCCACATGCCGATAGTGGCCGCCAGCAGCACGGTCACCAGGTGCACCAGCGCGAAGGCGCCGAGGCCGATCAACCAGATCAGCAGACCGGCGATCAGTGCCAGCGCCGCATTGGTCGCCATGGTGCTGACCCACGGCTTCCAGCCGCTGCGCATCAGACCGACCGGCACCCGATGCTGCACAAAGAAAAGATAAGCCGGCACTATGCCGAACATCACCAACGGATTGCGATAGAACCGATACAACAGCCGGCGCCAACGCGGCAACGCTAGATACTCCCGCACCGTCAGGGTGTCGATGTCGCCGATGCCGCGGCGGTCGAGATTGCCGGCGGTGGCGTGATGCACGGCATGCGTCCGGCGCCAGAAGTCATAGGGCGTCAAGGTCAGCACGCCGAGCACGCGGCCGATCCAGTCGTTGACGGAGCGATTGCGGAAAAAGGCGCCATGTCCGCAGTCGTGCTGGATCAGAAACAGGCGCACGAGGAAGCCCGCCGCCGGCACCGCCAACAGCAAGGTCAGCCACCAGAAACCGAATGAATAGGCGAGCCACATCACGACCCAGAGCGCGGCCAGCGGCCCCAAGCTGATGCCAAGCTCGATCGTGCTGCGCAGATGGCTGGGTTCGCGGTAGCGCAACAGACGGTGAGTCCAGGCGCGCGCGCTTTCAGTTCCCGCCGCAGCGACCGGAACGGGAATACTGTCCAAGCTGAAATCCTTTTTGCGTACGGCCGGTGCAATACCGCTAAAGCCTTAAGGGCTGTCGCGCTTACGCCCGTCACGATATATATGAATAGCATAATATAGCTCCGCTACCGAGGCTTTTTTGTGATCGCAGGAACGAGAACCACGGCCCTCACCGTTGCCATCATAGCCCCCGGCGCCATGGGTTCCGGCATCGGCGGGCGCCTAACCGAGAACAAGGTGGCGGTGCTGACGTCGCTTCAGGGCCGTAGCGACGCGAGCGCCGCCCGCGCGCGCGCCGCCGGCATGCAGGATGTCGACGAGCGGCAACTGATGGAAGCCGACATTTTCCTTTCCATCGTGCCGCCGGGCGAGGCGCTCGCGACGGCGAAGCAGGTCGCACCGTTGCTCGCCACGGCCAACCGCAAGCCGATCTACGCCGACTGCAACGCGGTGAGCCCGGACACCGCCGCGGCAATCGCGGCCGTGATCGCGGAAGCCGGTGCGCCGTTTGCCGACGCCGGCATCATCGGTCCACCGCCAAAGCCAGGCTCGAGCAACACCAGGATCTATGTGTCCGGCCCCGCGAGCCGCCAACTCGCCAGGCTCAACGACCATGGCCTGATCGTGCGCGTGCTGTCGGGCCCGCTCACGGGCGCCTCGGCCCTGAAGATGTCCTACGCCGGCATCACCAAGGGCTTCACCGCCCTCGGCGTCGCCATGCTGCTGGCGGCGACTCGTGGCGGCTCGGCCGAGGCACTGCAGGCCGAACTCGCCGAAAGCCAGCAAGCACTACTCGGCTTTCTTTCGCGCCAAGTGCCGAACATGTACGCGAAGGCCTATCGATTCGTGGACGAGCTCGACGAGATCTCCGAATTTGTTGGCAGAGATCATCCCGAAAGCGAGATGCTGGCCGCCGCCGCGCGGCTCTATGAACGCATCGCCGAAGACTTCGAAGGCGACAAGGACGAGATCGCCATGCTTGACACGTTCTTGGGGCGGTGATGTCCGGCGCAGGCAACCCGGCAAAAGGAAACAGCCAAGTGTCCGAAAATCATCCCTTGCGCGTCGGCATTGCCGGCCTCGGTGCGGTCGGGCGCGAGGTGGCGCGGCGATTGCTCGACGGCGTGCCGGGCCTGACGCTTGTGGCGGTCGCCGTGCGCGACGTCGCCAAGGCCAAGCGCGCATTGCCGGCGCTTGACGCCATTTCCTTCCGTTCCGCGACGGCGCTCGCTGACGACTGTGACGTGGTGGTCGAATGCCTGCCCCCGTCGCTTTTTCGCGAGGTCGCGGTCAGCGCAATCGACAGAGGCCGCGTGTTCATGCCGCTGTCGGTAGCGCAACTGCTGCAGCCACAAAATGACGACCTGGTCGAACGGGCGAAGCGAACCGGCGCGCGTATCATGGTGCCGACCGGCGCCCTGCTTGGGCTCGACGCCGTGCGCGCCGCAGCCGAAAGCGGCATCCGCTCGATCACGATGGTGACTCGCAAGCCGCCCGCCGGCCTCGATGGCGCGCCCTATCTGGTCGAACGCCAAATCTCACTGGCCGGCCTGAACGAACCGCTGAAGGTCTTCGACGGCAGCGCACGCGAAGGCGCCCGCGGCTTTCCGACCAATGTCAATGTCGCGGCCGCACTCAGCCTGGCCGGCGTTGGCCCCGACCGCACGCGGTTGGAGATCTGGGCCGATCCAAACGTCTCGCGCAACACCCACACGATCACCGTCGATGCCGAGGCGGCGCGCTTCACCATGACCATCGAGGGCGTGCCGACCGACAATCCGCGCACCGGGAAATTGGTGGCACCGTCGACGGTCGCCGCGCTGCGCGCGCTGGTATCGACGCTGAAAGTCGGCAGCTGAGGCACCACGCCGCAGTCGCAGTGCGCGTTGTTAACCGCGCGCGACTTCATCAAGGCTCATTCCCGCACAAACGATTCGCATCGCAAAGCATGCATGGAACTTTGCCTCGGACCTAATGTCGCAGGCGGCGATTGAATCCCAAAAGCGCCCGTGAATCAGGCATAGCTCGCGATTAATCATAAGATGATCGAGCCGCGCCGTTAAGTTTATACCAAAAATCTTCATCGTTACCCTGCGCTCGCTGGGAGGAGCGCTCCATCCCACGAACCTGAGACTGAAGGAGGCGTATCGGCATGTTCATGTCGCTGACACACCTCGAGCCTGCCGCGTTGTTGCGTCGCGCGGCACTGTTCTTTTTAACGATTGCCGCCGCCTGCTATCTGGCGGCGCCGGTGCAGGCGCAGGCCACCACGTCCGCCTCGCGCAAGCACGCCATCACGGTGGCGGTCATGGGCGATTCGGTCGCCCACGATCTCGGCCGCGGCATGGAGGATCTGTTCGCCAAGAACGCCCACGTCCAGGTCATTCGCCAGACCAAGTTTGCCACCGGCTTGGTACGCACCGACTATTACAATTGGAACAAGGTGGCGCGCGCTTTCCTGCGCCGTCACAAGCCCGACGTCGTCTTCATCATGCTCGGCGGCAACGACCACCAGACGATCCGCCGCCACGACAAGCGCTACGATCCCGGCACCAAGGCATGGCGCGCCGAATACGCGCGGCTGGTATCGCACTTCATGAGCAATTTCAGCCGCAAGCACACCCACGCGAAGGTCTATTGGGTCAGCCTGCCGCCGGTACGCTCAGCGAAGCTCAGCGCCGCCTTCCGGACCATCAACGCCATCGACCGTTACGAAGCCAAGAAGCACGGCTTTCACTACCTCAGCATCTGGAAGAAATTTCTCGTGAACGGCCATTACAGCTCGTTCGGCGACAACCTGAACGGCGTCAAGCGGCGCCTGCGCATGCAGGACGGCCAACATTTCACCGAGGACGGCCGCCTGCTGCTCGCCCACGACGTCGCCCGCGCGGCGGGCCTGCGCTGATTCTCGACACGACAGACCGCGAAAGACGGCATGCTTTTTCCGACACCCCAGTTCGCCATCTTTTTCTTCGCGATCTTCCTCGCGGCATGGGCGTTGCGCGCGCACGCGGAGCCGCGCAAGGCGCTATTGCTCGCGGCCAGCTATGTCTTCTACGGCTGGTGGGATTGGCGCTTCATGGGATTGCTCGCCGGCTCGTCGGCGATCAACTACCTCGCGGGGCTCGGGCTTGCCTCCACCAAGGACAAGGTGCTGCGCAACCGCATCGTGATCACCGCGGTGGCGCTCGATCTCTGCATTCTCGGCATCTTCAAGTACTACAACTTCTTCATGAACAGTCTGACCGACGTGACTTTGGCGCTCGGGCTGCACCGCGACATGCCGTTCCTGGAGATCATTCTGCCGGTCGGCATCTCGTTCTTCACCTTCCAGGGCATCTCCTACGTGATCGACGTCGACCGCGGCCACATCAAGCCGGTACGCTCGCCGCTCGATCTCTTCCTCTACATCTCCTTCTTCCCGCAGCTGGTGGCGGGGCCGATCGTGCGCGCCTCGCACTTCCTGCCGCAATTGAACAAGACGCCGAAGCTCAACCGCACGGCGGTGACCTTTGGCTTCCTGCTGATTCTCAACGGCATGTTCAAGAAGGTGGTGGTCGCGCATTACATCGCCTCGGGGCTAGTCGATCCGGTGTTCGCCGAGCCGAGCGCAGGCTTCAAGCATTGACTTGATCGCAGCGCACTACGCCTACGCGGTACAGGTCTATTGCGACTTCTCCGCCTATAGCGACATCGCCATCGGCACCGCCGCGCTGCTCGGCTTCAGATTCCGGAAAAATTTCGACCGCCCGCTCGGCGCCACCTCGCTGGCGCAGCTCTGGAACCGCTGGCACATTTCCCTTTCCACCTGGCTGCGCGACTATCTCTATCGCGCGCTGCGCGGTGACAAGCGCGATCACGGCGCGCGCATGTACCGCAACATCTTCCTCACCATGCTGCTCGGCGGCCTGTGGCACGGCGCCAACTGGACCTTCGTGATCTGGGGCGCGATCCACGGCGTCGGTCTGTGCACCGAACGCTTCATCAAGACGCGCTGGCACGCCTGGCACACCGCGCGGCAGCCGAAACTCAGCACGCTTGGCGCCGCCGCGGTCGGCGATGTGCCCGCGTCACCGGGGACGTCGCGCTTCGCCACCTTCATGGGCTGGCTGATCACTTTCCACCTGTTCACGCTGGCCGCGGTGTTCTTCCGCAGCCCCACATTCGGCGTCGCCTACAGCTACTTCGAGAAGATGTTCACCTTCCAGGGCGGGCCGCACTACCTCACCCCGTTCCTGCTCGTGCTCACGGCCGGCGCGGTGGCGGTGCAGTTCCTGCCCGGCAATGAAATCGAGAAGCTGGCCGAGAAGACCAAGGCGTGGTCGCCGGTTGCGCTCGGCCTGTTGTTCGGCGTCTGCCTGCTGCTGATCGAGATGATCGGGCCGCAGGGCGTGGCCCCGTTCATCTATTTCCGTTTCTAGAGGACCCACGGCCCAATGACCGACGACGTCTTCTTTCCTCCGTATACCAGCCGCGCCCGGCACTGGGTTTCGCGCAGCCTGGAGCCGATCCGCCGCATCGGCCGCGCCAAGGCTCCCAGCGACGCCGAGAGCATGGCCAATGTGCGCGGCGCGGCGGTCGCCATGCTGATCGCCTTCGCCGTGTTCGCGCTGTTCGAGTCCGAGGGCATCCGGCACTTCACCCGCGACCTGCCGGGCAACGCCTTCACCGACGTGCTGGTGCGCGGCGCCGACCACTGGCACGCCCTAATGGAGGAACTCGGACCCGCCCGAGTGCAACCGGCGGTACAGGACGCCTTCGACCGGCTCCAGCACATTCGGTGGTAGCCCGTGTCGGGCACGACGCTGCCTCAATCCTGAGCAAGACTTAGGCTTCTACTTGCGCCAAAATGGCCGGTAACGCGTTAGTGGAGAATGCTCCGGCCCGCCCGGGTGCCTCCATTGACGCTGACGGCCCATAGCGATGGCTCCTGCAATGCACGGTTTTTGGCAACGACTTTGGCGGACCAGCATCATCGGCAACCTGGTGGCCGGCTCCCTGGTCATCCTGCCCTTCGTGCTGACGGTCCTGATCATCGGCTGGGGCATCAACTGGATCGTGGCAGCGTTCGGACCCGGCACCTGGTTCGGCGATCTGCTGTCGATCAGCGGCGCCGCCCTCGTTGGCCCGCAACGGGAATGGCTGACCTTCCTGATCGGCGCCATCTTCATGCTGTTCGTCCTGTGGCTGCTCGGTATGGCGGTGCGCACCCGCGCCCAGCGCACGCTGCAGCACGTCCTCGACGATGTACTGGCCAAGGTGCCGGTGTTCCGTGCCGTCTACCGGCCGGTGTCGCAGGTGGTGCGGCTGTTCGCCGGCAGCAACGCCGACCTCAGTGGCCTGCCGGTAGTGATGTGCCGGCTGGGCGGCGAACAGGGCGTCGATGTGCCGGCTTTCCTCGCCTCACCGCAGATCTATGAGGTCAAGGGCGAGCCGCGGCTTCTGGTCTATCTGCCGACCTCGCCGCTGCCGGCCTGGGGCGGCCTGGTGTTGGTATCGGAATCCGCCGTCATCCCGGTGCCCGACATGGACGCCGACGCGCTGATCAAACTCTATTTCTCCTTCGGCGTGCTGGGACCCGAGACCATCCCGAAGGTGGCGGGCCAGCGCCCGGTCCAGCCGCGCAAGCCCGCCGCCGCGCCGCAGCCGCGAAAGGAAGAAGGCGAGCCGGTCGAGGGCTCCTAGCCTTTTTGTTTGCGCGTGGTCTTATCCGAAAACCGATTCCCATCTCCGATCAGGTCGGGGACAGGCTTTCTCGGGATCATGCGCTAGCGCGGTATTATGGCGCAAACGCCATAAGCGCTTCCTCGATAATCGACCTAGATATTTGCCGGGCTCATTTTCGTTTTCGCATCCCCGGAATGACGAAGGCGAGAACGATGCCTACACAAACTGCGATCACTAAAATGCCATCCAGTTCCATTGTCCGCCATGTCTGAGATTAGAACCGTTGCCACTCTACGTCATGATACCGCTCAATGCAGCCGCATGACGTGGGCGACGTAGTGGGCGAGCGCCCGGTTGCCGATGTGGGTGAAATGCATACCATCTTTCTTGCGCAGCCGCTCGCGGCGCCCGCCAACGCGGGCGTAGGCGGTGTAGGCGCCCTTCGAATTGGCGAAGGTGTGCCAAACGCTCACATAAGTGAAATGGTGGCGCCTGGCCTCGCGCTGGTAGATGGAATTCAGGATGCGGTAGTCGCGGGTCATCTCGCGCGAGGCCACCTGCGGCAGCCCGACCCAATAGACCTTGGCGTGCGCGCGCTTGAGGATGCGCATGAAATGCGCGACCCGCCGCCTGTAGTCGCGCCGCCAGGCGCGCGAGAACCGCTCCAGCCGGCGATGGCCCACGTTGACGCTCTGCCGGTCGTTGCCACCCATCACCACCACGATCTTGTCGACACGGTGCCGGGCCAGGAAACGCGCCGCCGCCCTGTTCCAGTTGAAATAGTCGGTGCGCACCAGGCCGGTGGAAAACTTGGTGCGCTTGATGACCCGCACGTGACGATCATGCGCGAACAGCGCCTGCATGCCGCGGCCCAGCTCGGTGGCGATCGAATTGCCGATAACGGCGACGGTGACCGGGCGGGCGAAGCTCTTGGCGGGAATGGCGAGGCAGCACAGGATGATGAGGAGGAGCGGAAAGCGGTGACGGGCGATCGCGTAGAGCGTCATAAGGCGGCGTCTCCTTGCGGCTGAGTGGCTTGCGGTGCGATTCGGGGATGTCCCCATGGGAACCGCGGGCGCGCCGGCAACGCAAGGAAGGTGGGCGGCGTCAAAATGTTGCACCCGCAGGCGGCGCCGCTGGTAGCGCTCCGGAAAGCGCGCGGCTGCCATCCGGCCCACTTGCGTTGACTCCGGGGAAGCGAGATCGTTAGCATACAAGTGAATTTTGAGGGCTGGCCCTAACGATGAAGCCTGCGCGGTTCACCCGACACGTACCCCATACGGTTGCCGAGGCGGTAACGATACTCGCCAAGGTAGCGCCAGAGGACGGCCGCGTGCTGGCCGGCGGCCAGAGCCTGGTGCCGATCATGGCGTTCCGGCTGGCCAAGCCCGAGCATTTGGTCGACATCAACGAGATCGCGGAGCTTAGCCGCATCGAGACCGACGGCGACGCGCTCGTCGTCGGCGCCGGGGTGCGCCACGCCGCTTTCCACAAGCCCGTGATGGACAATCCGCTTGGGCGCCTGCTGACCGCGGTGGCGCGCAACATCGCGCATTACCCGATCCGCACCCGCGGCACCTTCTGCGGCAGCCTGGCGCATGCCGACCCGTCCTCGGAATGGTGCCTCACCGCGGCAACGCTCGATGCCACGATGATTGCGCAGAGCGTACGCGGCAAACGCGAGATCGCGGCAAGCGACTATTTCGAAGGCATCATGTCGACCGCCTTGGCGGAAGACGAACTGCTCACCCATGTGCGGCTGCCACTGTTGCCGGCCGACGCGAAATTCGGCTTCAACGAATTCAACCGCCGCGCCGGCGATTTCGCCATGAGCGCGGCGCTCGCCGTCTACAGACTTGATAACGGCAAGATCGCCGATGCGCGTGTCGGTGTCGGCGGGGCGGAACCTTTCCCAAGGCGTATCGCCGAAGCCGAGGCGGCTCTCAACGGAGAGGTACCCAGCGACAAGGCGTTCCGCGCCGCCGCGGAAGCTGCCGCCGTTGCGGTCGATGCCATGGAAGACCACCAGACCACGGCGGAGTACCGGCGCGACCTGGTACGCGCGGTGGTACGCCGCGCGCTCGAACAGGCCTCTTCATGAGTGCGCCCGAGACCAAAGGTGCAGGGCTTACCTGGGTCGGCCGGTCGATCCGCCGGCTGGAGGATCCCGCCCTGGTCACCGGCCACGGCCGCTTCACGGCCGACTTGCCGGCGCAGCACTGGGTGCGGTTCGTGCGCAGTCCGGCCGCCGCCGGCACGATCAGCAAGATCGATGTGCCCGAAGGGACGACAGTGATCACGGCCGCCGACCTCAAGGCCGTGAAGCCGATCCTGCCGATGCTGCACAAGTTCAACTACAAGCCGGTATCGCAGCCGATCCTGGCGGACAAGGAAGTGCGCTTCGTCGGCGAGCCGGTCGCCGCGGTGGTGGCGGCAAGCGAGGAAGAAGCCGAGGACATCGCTGACGAGGTCGAATTGTGGATCGACGAGACGACGCCGGTGATCGACGCCCGCGCCGCGCTCGACGCGGGCGCGCCGCAGATCCATCCGGAAGCGCCCGGCAACGTCATCGTCGAGGGGCTCGTCAGGACTGAAGGCTTCGACGCGGTCTGGGCTCACGCTTACAAGTCCGTCACCGTCGAGGGACGCTCCAACCGCCAGAACGCCACCCCGATGGAGCCGCGCGCCGGCCATGCGGCCTACGACGCGTCCACCGGCCGCGTGACGCTGACCTGTACCACCCAGATGCCGCATCTGATGCGCACCGCCATCTGCGACGTGCTCGGCATGCCAGAATCGGATCTGCGCGTGATCGCGCCCGACGTCGGCGGTGGCTTCGGGCAGAAGATGTCGCTGGCCGCTGAGTTCGTCGTGCTGGTGTGGCTGGCGCGCAAGCTCAAGAGCAGCGTGGCCTGGACCGAAGACCGGCGCGAGAACCTGATCGCCAGCTTCCATTCCCGCGACCAGCACGTGAGCCTGCAGGCCGCGTTCGACAAGGATGCCAAGCTGATCGCATTGAAAGCCGACATCGCCGCGAACGTCGGCGCCTATTCCTGCTTTCCGACCACCTGCGGCGTCGAGCCGCTGATGGCGATGGCGGAGCTGCCGGGCCCTTACAATTTCGGCGCATACGAGTGCCGCGCCCGCGGCGTCGTCACCAACACCTGCACCATGGCGCCCTATCGCGGCGTGTCGCGTCCGGTGATCACCTTCGCGCTTGAGCGCGCCATGGACAAGGCGGCGGCCGCTTTCGGCATCGAGCCGGACGAGATCCGCCGCCGCAACCTGATCGACAAATTCCCGCACACCTCGCCTGCGGGCCTGGTGTTCGACGAGGCGAGCTACCAGGAAACGCTGGCGCTCGCGCTCAAGCACATCGACCTCGCCGCCTTCCGCGCGCGGCAAAGGCAAGCCCGCGCGCAAGGCCGCTATCTCGGCATCGGCTTCACCACCTTCTCCGAGCGCACCGGCTATGGCTCGCCCGCTTTCGCGGCGCGCGGCATGGAAATCACCGTCGGCTGGGAGCAAGCGATCGTATCGGTCGATCCCTCCGGTTTCGTCGAGGCGCGCATCGGCGCCTCGCCGCACGGCCAAGGCCTGCGCACCACGCTGGCGCAGATCATCGCCGACGAACTCGGCGTCACCCCCGATATTATCAAAGTTGTGCACGGCGACACCGACACGGCGCCGTATGGTTGGGGCACTTTCGCCAGCCGCTCGCTGGTGATTGCCGGCGGCGCTTCGCTGCTGGCCGCGCGCAAGGTTCACGCCAAGCTGATCAAGATCGCCAGCCACATGCTGGAAGCCGCACCCGACGACATCGTGCTGGCCGACGGCGAAGCCAAAGTCACCGGCACAGATCGATCCGTCAGCATCGCCAAAATGGCGCGCGAGATCTACACCCAAGCGCACCGCTTCAACGGCGAGATCGAGCCGGGCTTAAGCGAGAGCGCCACCTACGATCCGCCGGGCACGTTTTCCAACGCCTGCCATGTCGCCATCGTCGAGATCGACATCGATACCGGCAAGGTGACGCTGGAGAAGTTCCTGGCGGCGGAAGACGCCGGTCGCATCATCAATCCCATGATCGCCGACGGCCAAGTGCACGGCGGCATCGCGCAGGGCATCGCCAACGCCATTTTGGAAGAGATCGTCTACGACGAGAGCGGCAATATCCTCACCTCGACGCTCGCCGACTACCTGCCGCCGACCGCGCACGAAATCCCGCCGATCGAGCTGCACCATCTGGAGACGCCGAGCACGCAATCGGTCACCAAGGCGAAGGGCCTGGGTGAAGGTGGCGCCATCGGCGCGCCGGCAGCTGTGATGAACGCCATCAACGACGCGCTCTCGCCCTTCGGCGTCGAGATCGACGAGATGCCGGCGACGCCCCAGCGCATCCGCGCGGCGCTGCGCGCCAAGGAACGCGTGAAGGAAACCATCGCATGAGCGAGAAGGCCGCCATCACGCTTCATATCAACGGCCGCGATTACGCGATTCAAGTCGAGCCGCGCCGCACGCTGGCCGACGCCATCCGCGAGGATTGCGGGCAGACCGGCACCCACATCGGCTGCGAGCACGGCGTCTGCGGTGCCTGCACCGTGCTGGTCGAGGGCGAACCGGTGCGCTCCTGCTTGATGTTCGCTGAACAGGCGGACGGCAAGCAGATCCGCACCGTCGAGGGGCTGGCCGACGGCGACAACCTGCATCCCATGCAGCAGGCCTTCATGGACCATCACGGTCTGCAATGCGGCTTCTGCACGCCGGGCTTCCTGATGCTGGCGGTGGGCGTGCTGGAGCGCGATCCCAATATCAGTGACGACGACCTGCTCGACGTGCTCTCCTCCAATCTGTGCCGCTGCACCGGCTATCAGAACATCATCAAGGCCGTGCGCGCGGCGGCGAAGGAGATGCGCAAATGAGCAACCGCGTTTGCCGCTCGTACCCGCGAAAACGGAGACCCAGGAGCGACTAACCTCGACCTTGGTGTGCTTCCCTGGATTCCCGCTTGCGCGGGAATGAGCGGAGTTTGTGATCGGCGTTCGGATGACTGACAAAAAGCAAAAATTCATCGGCCGTTCCGTCCCGCGCCTGGAAGACCGCCCGCTGCTGACCGGGCACGGCCGCTTCGCCGCTGACATCAATTTCCCCGGCCAGTGGACCATGCGCGTTGTGCGCTCGCCCGTGGCCCACGGGCGCATCCAGTCGATCGATGCGACCGCCGCCCTCGCCCTGCCCGGCGTGCACGCGGTGTGGACCCATGCCGACGTCGCCCATATTCCGCCGATCGGCTTCCGGCTCACCGGGCTCAAATCGCTTGAGCCCTATCGGCAATCGGCGCTGGCGAAAGATTTCGTGCGCTATGTTGGCGAGCCGGTGGCGGTGGTGTTCGCCGACGATCAATACGTCGCGGAAGATGCCGCCGACCTGGTCGAGATCGATATCGAGCCGTTGGACCCAATCCTCGCCGCCACCGACGAACCCGGCGTCTATAAAGGCAACCTGACCACCGAGCCGGATGTGATCCGCAAGGGCTATGGCGATGTCGAAGCCGCCTTCGCCAAGGCACATGCAGTGATCGAGCTCGATCTTGCCATCGGCCGTCATTCCGGCGTGCCACTGGAAACGCGCGGCGCCATCGCGCGCTATGACGAAACGCGCGACGTGCTGGAAATGCACGGTGCGGCCAAGGTGCCGCACTGGAACCGCGACACGCTCGCCAGGATGCTCAGCCGCGCGCCGAAGTCGGTGCAGCTCTATGAAGGTCACGTCGGCGGCGGCTTCGGCATTCGTGGTGAGATCTATCCGGAAGACGTGCTGGTGTGCGCGGCCGCGCTGCACTTCCGCAAGCCGATCAAGTGGATTGAGGACCGGCGTGAGCATCTGATCGCCGCCAACCATTCACGCCAACAGCAGCACCGTATCAAGGCGGCCATCGACAAGGACGGCCGCATCCTCGCCATCGACGACGAATACTTCCACGACAACGGCGCCTATATGCGCACCCACGCTGCCACCGTGCCCGACCTCGCGGCCGCCATGCTGCCGGGGCCCTATCGCGTGCCGGCTTATCGCGCCACCGGCCATATCCGCCTCACCAACAAGACGCCCTGCGGCACCTATCGCGCACCGGGGCGCTACGAATCGACGTTCGTGCGCGAGCGGCTGATGGACGCCATCGCGACGACATGTCGGCGTCGACCGCGTCGAAATCCGCCGCCGCAACCTGATTGCCAAAGGCGCCATGCCCTATGCGCTCGGGCTCGATACGCTGGGCACGCACATCGTCTACGACAGTGGTGACTACGCGCTGCTGCTCGACAAGGCTTTGCGGGCAGCCGGCTGGGACGACCTGCAAATTGAGCTAAAGACACGCCGCGCCCAGGGCGAAAAGGTCGGCGCCGGCCTCGCGCTGTTCGTGGAAAAGAGTGGGCTCGGGCCCTTCGACGAGGTCCATATCGAGGCGCTGTCCGATGGCACCATTGAAGTCGTCACCGGCAACGCCTCCGTCGGCCAGGGCATCGAAACGGTCATGGCGCAGATCTGCGCCGAGACGCTGGGCGTCGATTACGCCAAGGTGCGCGTCATCCACGGCCAGACGGATCGCATCGCGCGCGGCATGGGTGCCTTTGCCTCACGCGTCACGGTGATGTGCGGCGAGGCCACGCGCATGGCCGCCACCAAGCTGCGCGAGACGGCGTTGCGCGAAGCCGCCAAGCTGATGCAGACCGACGTTGCGGCGCTCGACATCGTCGACGGCGTGATCCACGGCCCCGGCCCGTCGATGCCGCTCGCCGAGCTCGCGCGCGCCCTGCCCGGCGGCCTGAAGGCCGAAGATACCTTCGAATCGACGCACATGGTCTATCCCGTACGGCGCCCACATCGCCGTCGTCCGCGTCGATGCCGAAACCGGCGGCATCGCCATCGAGCGCTATGCCATCGTCTATGACGTCGGACGCGCGGTGAACCCGAAGCTGGTCGAAGGCCAGATCGCCGGCGGCCTCGCGCAAGGGATCGGCGGCGCGCTGTTCGAGGAATTCCTCTACGACGAGGGCGGCGAGCCGCTCTCGGTCACCTTCGCCGACTATCTGATGCCGACCGCGCACGAAGTGCCCCCGGTCTCCGTGCTGGTCACCGAAGACGCGCCGAGCCCGCTCAACGCGCTCGGCCTGAAAGGCGCCGGCGAAGGCGGCACCAATCCGGTGGGCGCGACGATCGCCTCCGCCATCGACGACGCACTGCAGCGCCCGGGCGCGGTCACGCAGTTGCCGGTCTCCCCGCAGCGGCTCAAGGCGATCATGGCCGGGCACCCCTGAGGCCTGTTAGGGTCGCGCCTGGGAGAACAGCCATGCCCGGACAAGAACCAAGCCGTGTGATCCTTTTGACCGGCGCAGCCGGCGGACTCGGCACAGTGATGACGACCGATTTGCTCGCGGCCGGCCATGCCGTCGCGGCGCTCGACCGCGATAAAGCCGCGCTGGACAGGCTTTCCGCGCACGTCGCGCCCCACCGGGAGCGCCTCCTCGCCGTTCACGCCGAAGTCGCCGATCCGGCGCAATGCGCCGATGCCGTCGCCAAGACGGTGGCGCATTTCGGCCGCCTCGAAGGGCTGATCAACAATGCCGGCATCGGCGTGAGCTCGATCCGCCAGGACGCGGAGAAAAACCATCCCGGCATCGAAGAACTCACCGCAGAAACGTGGGACCGCTTCTTCGCCGTCAACGTGCGCGCTCCGATGCTGCTGGCGCAAGGATCGCTGCCACACATGCGCAAGGTGGGCTGGGGCCGCATCGTCAACAACACCACCAGCTTCCGCACCATGCTGCGTGTCTTGCCATACGGCGCCACCAAGTCTGCCCTGGAGTCGATGTCGGCGGTATGGGCGGATGAACTGAAAGACAAAGGCATCACGGTCAATGTGCTCATCCCCGGCGGGCCGACCGACACGCCGTTCGTATCCGACGAAGCCGGCTGGCCGCGCGAACAGATGCTGCGGCCCACCATCATGGGCCCGCCCGCGGTCTGGTTGATGTCGGAGGCTTCGAACGGCTTCACGGGAAAACGCGTCACCGCCGCCGACTGGGACGCCACACGCCCCGCCGACGAAGCCGCACTGGCCGCCTCACGCCCCATCGGCTGGCCGGATCTCGCGGACCAGACGGCCTGGTGGCCGAGCACGCAATAATCCGAAGATCAGCCGAGCTTCTTCAAGAGCTTTGTCACCGCCTTCTGCTCGTCGGGCGTCAGCGGCGCCATGGTCGCGGCGGTGATCTCGGCGGCGACGTTGATGGCGTCTTCGGTCGCGGCCCGGCCCCGGTCGGTCAGCGCCACCGCGCGCCGACGGCGGTCGTTGGGATCGGGCATGGCGGTCACGAGGTCGCGCGCGCCCAGGCGGTCGACCACGCCCTTAATGGTGGCGGCATCGAGATAGATCAGCCGACCGAGATGGTTCTGCGAGCAGGGACCGACTTCGTAGAGCTTGGCCAGCGCCGCGAACTGGGTCTGGGTCAGTCCCTCGGCCATGCGCGACATGAAGATCTGAGTGTGGCGCTGCATGGCGATGCGCATCAGGAACCCGACCTGCTCGTCGAGCAGATATTTGCCGTGTTCAGTATGCGAGGGCTCCGCGGCGCGCGCGGGCGTTGTCACCACCTTCAACTTGTCGCGCCGCATAGACACTTCCTGTCCCCAAGCCGTTGAATCATGACCGCAATCGAGCCAAAGCGAAAGGCCCCCTTGCTCGTTCTTGGCGGAAGCGGCCGAATCCGGCGGTCGAAGCTGTTCATAGAGTCAGAAAATCGCGCTGCACGTCAAGGTTGTCCATCAGCGCCGCCATCTCGCCGTGCCAGCGGATCTCGCCCTTTTCCAGGACGTAGGCGCGGTCCGCGACCAGCCGGGCGAAATGGATGTTCTGCTCCGAGAGCAGGATCGACAGCCCCTCCCGCTTCAGCTCGACGATGGTGTTGGCCATCTGCTCGACGATCAGCGGCGCCACGCCTTCCGAGGGCTCGTCGAGCAGCACCATGAGCGGGTTGCCCATCAGGGTGCGCGCCACGGTCAGCATCTGCTGCTCGCCGCCGCTCATATGGCCGCCCGGACGGTTGGGCATCTCGGCGAGGTTTGGGAACAGTGCGAACAGCTTGTCTTCGGTCCAGGCCGGCGCCGGCGTGCCGTCGGCGAAGCCGCGCGGCGGCTGGCGGCCGACGTCGAGATTTTCCATCACCGTGAGGTCGGGGAAGATGCGGCGATCCTCCGGCGTGAAGCCGAGCCCGCGCCGCGCGATCTCGTAGGGACGCAGGCGCGAGATGTCGGCGCCGTTGAAGGCGACTTGCCCCCGACGCTGGGCGATCAGACCCATGATCGCCATCATGGTGGTGGACTTGCCGGCGCCATTGCGGCCCATCAACGCCACCACCTCGCCGCGACCGACCTCGAAGCTGAGGTCGTAGAGAATGCGCGCGGCGCCGTACCAGGCGCTGAGGTTCTCGACGGAGAGCATCGCTTCGCTCATGACGACGCTCTTTCCGCAAAGGTCTTGCCGGTGCCGAAATAGACTTCGCGCACCTTGGCGTCGTCGCGGATGGACGCCGCGTCGCCGTCGGCGATCAATTCGCCGCGCGCCAGCACGATGATGCGGTCGGCGTAGGCGAACACCACGTCCATGGAATGCTCGGTGAACAGCACCGAGATGCCGCGCTCCACCACCAGCTTCTTCACCAGCGCTATCATGTCGTTGCGTTCGCCGGGCGCCATGCCGGCGGTCGGCTCGTCCATCAGCAAGAGGCGCGGCTCGTTGGCGAGCGCGATGGCGAGTTCCACCCGCTTGACGTCACCATAAGCGAGTTCCCGGCTGGGTCGGTCGGCAGCGTCCCGCATACCCACCTGGGCAAGCAGGTCCAAGGCGCGCGCGCGATGGCGCGCCGCCGCCGGCTTCCACAGACCATAGGTCTCGCCCGCGTGCGAGATCAGCGCCATCTGCACGTTCTCGACGACCGTCATGGAATGGAAGGTGGCGGCGACCTGGAACGTGCGCCCGACGCCGCGCCGCCAGATGGCACGCGGGGCAAGGCCGGCGATGTCGTCGCCTTCGAACAGGATCGCGCCGGCATCCGGCTTGAGCTGGCCGTTGATCATGTTGAAGCAGGTGGACTTGCCGGCACCGTTGGGGCCGATCATGGCGAGGAATTCGCCACGCGCGATCTCGAAGCTGACGCCGTTGACGGCATGCACGCCGCCGAAGGCCTTGGCGAGCGACTGGACCGCAAGCACGCTCATGATGCCGGATCCGCCTTGTTGAGGCCCAGCTTGCGGGCGAAGCGCGAAAACCCGCCGACGAGCCCGTCCGGGAACAGCAACACCAGCGCCAGGATGATGCCGCCGAGCATGGCGCGCCAATACTGGCTGTCGCGCATCACCATGTCCTGCAGCGTGGTGAACACGGCGGCGCCCACGATCGGGCCGGTCAGCGTCTCAACGCCGCCGAGCAACACCATGACCAGGCCGTCGATGGAGTGGTTGATGTGGATCACCTCCGGCGAGATCGAGCCCTTGGCGAAGGCAAACAGTCCACCGGCGACACCGCAGACCGCGCCGGCAACCGCAAAGCCGAGCCAGTGCACGCGCTTGACGTCGATGCCGATCGCTTCCGCGCGCAACGGATTGTCGCGCCCGGCGCGCATGGCGTAGCCGAAAGGTGCGAACAGCAGGCGGCGCAGTAGCAGGACACCGATGGCCGTGAGCGCCAGCGTCAGCAGGAAATAGGCGCCGCGCGTGTCGAACGGCGCCGGCGGCCAGATGCCGATCACGCCATTGGAACCGCCGGTGACGCCCTCCCACTGGTAGACCAGCGCCCAGACGATCTGCGCGAACGCCAGCGTAATCATGGCGAGATAGACGCCTTCCAGCCGCACCGCGAACCAGCCGAACAGCAGCCCGCCGCAAAGCGCAACCATGGGCGCCGCGACCAGCGCAAGCCCCATGGGCAGCGCCACCCATTTCACCAGCAGCGCGGCGCCATAGGCGCCGAGGCCGAAATAGGCGGCATGGCCGAACGAATGCATGCCGCCCGGCCCCATGATAAAATGCAATGACGTTGCGAACAGCACCGCGATCAGGATGTCGACGCCCAGCACCAAGGTGTATGGCGAGCCGCTCGCCAGCCACGGCAGCGCGATCAGCACCGCGAGCACGAGCGCGCCGAACACCTTCAGCGCGGGTGTGGCCGGCCGGATCGGATCTTCCGGCTCCGCCACCGAACGCACCGCCGCCTGCGCCCGGCCGAGCAGGCCGTAGGGCCGCACGATCAGCACCACCGCCATCACCAGGAATTCGGCGACCAGCGTGAGCTTGGAAAAGTTGACCGCAAAGCCGGCGATGTGCACGAGCCCGATGCCGATGCAGAGCGCCTTCACTTCGGCGATCAGCACGGCGGCGAGATAGGCGCCGGAGATCGAACCCATGCCGCCGACCACCACCACCACGAAGGCGTCGCCGATGGCGGTGAGATCGATGCCGAGATTGGCCGGCTCGCGCGCGATCTGCAGCGCGCCACCGAGGCCGGCGAGGCTAGCGCCGACGGCGAATACCGCGGTGAACAGCATGGCTTGGTTGACGCCGAGCGCGCCGACCATCTCGCGGTCCTGCGTGGCGGCGCGCACCAGGCGTCCGAAACGCGTGCGCGCCAGCGCGAAATGCAGAATCAGCAGCACCGCCGGCCCGACAAAGACCAGGAACAGATCGTAGCTCGGCAGGTGGCGGCCGAGGATTTCGACCGCGCCGGTGAGACCGGGTGCGCGCGGTCCCAGCAGATCCTGCGGGCCCCACAGATACAGCACGCCGTCGCTGATGATCAGCACCAGCGCGAAGGTGGCGAGCAACTGGAACAATTCCGGCGCGCGGTAGATCCGGCGCAGCAGCACCATTTCGATGAACGCGCCGATGAGCCCGACGGCAACCGCCGTCAACACCATGCCGCCCCAGTAACCGAGCGCGCCGCCAATATAAGTCGCCAGCGAATAGGCGATGTAGAGCCCCAGCATGTAGAGGGACCCGTGCGCCAGGTTGACGATGCGGGTGACGCCGAAGATGAGCGACAGGCCCGCGGCCAGCAGGAACAGGCCGGAGGCGGAAGAGAGGCCGTTAAGCGCCTGGAATAGAAGTGCGTCGAGGGTCATGGGATACTGGCCGCAGCCGCCTTACCCTCTCCCCTTGTGGGAGAGGGTGGCGAGCGCTGAAGCGTAAGCGAAGCGCGAGCCGGGTGAGGGGTCAGAGGCCGACGTGATACGCCGACCCCTCACCCGCCCTCGCTCGGCTTCGCCTCCGCTCGGGCACCCTCTCCCACAAGGGGAGAGGGGAAGCGAGTTTACCGCAACGCTCAATCCGCGCTTGCCGGGCGCAGCTTCTTGACCACGTCGTCCGGCGGCATCACCGAGGCGCCATCGATGTACTTGAAGTCGACCATGGTGCCCTTGCCTTTATCGAGCGCGATCTTGCCGACGTAGGCGCCCATGGTCGATTGATGGTCAATCCCGCGGTACTGGATCGCACCAAAGGGGCTGGCGACATGCAGCCCCTTGAAGGCCGCCACCAGCTTGTCGGGATTGGTCGACTTGGCCGCTGTGATGCCGGCGGCAAGCGACTTGATCAGCGTGTAGCCGACCACCGAGCCCATGCGCGGATAGGTCTTGAACTTGCTCTCGTAGGCGTTGAGGAACGCGAAATACTCCGGCGTCTTGATCTTGTTGTAGGGAAAGCCGGTGACGATCCAGCCCACCGGCGCTTCCGCCTTGAGCGGATCGAGATATTCCGGCTCGCCGGTCAGCAGGCTGACCACGGTGCGGTTCTTGAAGATGCCGCGGGTTTCGCCCTCGCGCACGAACTTGGCGAGATCGCCGCCGAACAGCACGTTGAAGATGCCGTCGGGCTTGGCGTCGTCAATCGCCTGCGCCACCGCGCCGGCGTCGATCTTGCCGAGCGGCGTCGCCTGCTCGGTGACGAACTGGACGTCCGGCTGCGCCTTCTTCATCAGCGCCTTGAACGTGGCGGCCGCCCCCTGACCGTATTCGTAGTTGGGATAGACCAGCGCCCAGCGCTTTTTGTGCGCCTTGACCGCGGCCTGCACCAGCATCGCCGTCTGCATGTAGGTCGAGGGCCGCAGGCGGAAGGTGTATTTGTTGCCGTCAGCCCATGTGATCTTGTCGGTGAGCGGCTCGCCGGCGAGGTAGAAGACGTGCTTCTTGCCGGCATAGTTGGCGACCGCCAGGCCGATGTTGGAGAGGAAGGAACC
The DNA here is from genome assembly GCA_963822085.1 of uncultured Pseudomonadota bacterium. GTDB lineage: Bacteria > Pseudomonadota > Alphaproteobacteria > Rhizobiales > Xanthobacteraceae > Pseudolabrys. The sequence goes on along the minus strand of CAWGGL010000022.1, from coordinate 247,160 downwards.
GGCGAGGACCGTCACTCCCTCACGGGCCACCAGTTCGTCGGCGACGCGCACGGCCTCGCCCGGTTTGGCGCCGTCGTCACGGCTGATCACTTCCAGCTTCTTGCCGAGAACTCCGCCCTTGGCGTTGATTTCCTCGACAGCGAGCGCCATGCCGTCCTTGTACGGCTCAAGGAAGGCGGGGAACGCCTTGTAGCTGTTGAGCTCGCCGATCTTGATCGTTTGCTGTGCGGCGGCCGGTGTGGCGAAGCCAGCGGCAACGATGCCGGCCAGCCCGAGATAACACAGGTGGTGCTTAAGTCTCATATCTTGACTCCTTTCCTGACTCCTTGACGTGGCGGGTCGCCGCTCGGCCCAGCTCGCGCGGCGGCAGTTAACAAGGTTCCGGCATCCGTGGCGTACGAAATTGTACGCGCGCAAATAAACAAATCGCCATTTGGCGCGTCAGCAGGCGAGCCGCGCAAGAACGCATCGCTGTCTCCACCGGCTCCCTGCTGTGGAATCGCGCACTGGACGCTCGGCTCGGGTCGAAGCTCGCGCCGCATGGTCACCCGCGCGGTTTGTCGCGGAAACGGTCCATCAGCGGCTTATCCTGGCCGCCGTCGATTTCGATCATCGTGCCATTTACCATTTCCATCAATGGGGACGCCAGCATGACGACCAGCGCGGCCACCTCGTCGACTTCGGCGATGCGGCCCAAGGGGATCGAGGCGGGCGCGAGCTTGTCGGCTTCCTCGCGCGGGATCTTCATGTCCCGCGCCATGGCATCGACGAGGCCGGCCCAGCGCTCGGTGCGCACCGGACCCGGATTGACCGCAACGAAGCTGATCCCCTCCTTGCCGTACTGGCCGGCGAGCGACACCGTCAGGTTCTGGCCCGCCGCGTTGGCGGCGCCTGGGCAGATCTCCCAATAAGAGGGCTTCACGCCATCGTTGCCGATGAGGTTGACCACACGCCCGCCTCCTTGCGCGCGCATGATCGGCAACGCATGGCGCAGGCAGCGCACGTAGCCCATGAACTTGAGCTGCAGGCCCTTTTCCCAATCGTCTTCGGTCAGATGCTCGATGACGCCGCCGGCAGCAGCGCCGGCGTTGTTGACCATGATATCGACGCGGCCGAGCGCCTTATGGCCCTGTTCGACGAAGTTCTTGGCGTCGGCGTCCTTGGTGAGATCGGCGGGAATGGCGACGATCTTACGGCCGGTCTCCTTGGCGATCGCGTTGGCGGCTTCCTCGAGCGGTCCCGCACGGCGCGCGCAGATGGCGACGTCGACGCCTTCGCGCGCAAGATGCAGGGCGATGCCCTTGCCAATGCCTTCGCTGCCGCCGGTGACCAGCGCCGTCTTGCCTTTGAGCTTCAGGTCCATCGTGATTTCTCCGTTGCGTCTTCTTATGACCGGGCGCCGGGCGGCTTGTGCGCGAGCCAGCGGCCCGCTTCCGCGGCAGCGAAAAGATCGGCGAGCGCGGCGTTGAAGGCTGCCGGCTCCTCGCTGGTGATGGTGTGGCCGGAACGCGGGATGACCACGAGACCGGCGGTCGGCGCCGTGCGCTTGAGGTAGATGCTGCCGTCGACGCACCAGTCGTCCTCGTCGCCGACCAGCACCAGCAGCGGCAGGGAGAATTTCTTCAAGTCGGCTTCCATCTCCCACAAGGTGGGCCGCTTGGCCTGCACGTTGCGCATGGTCATGGCGTGGCCGACCGGCGAATGTTCCGCCAGCATGCGCGCGAATTCGGCGAAGCCGCGCGGGTCCTTGTTCTTATGGGTCTGCCGGGTGGCGCCATCGGCATATTTCGCGGCGGCGGCGGCGAAATCCTCGGTCTCGAACATCTTGGCGGTCTCGCACGATGCCTCGCGCGTCGCCTCGACCACCGCCGTATCGGGGCTGGAGCCGTAGCCGCAGCCGGCGGCCGTCACCGACAGGCACCGTTCCGGATAATGAATGCCGACATGCAGCGCGGTGGCCGCGCCCATGGAATGGCCGACGATATGGGCCTTGTCGATCTTCAGGTGATCCAGCACCGCGATGACGTCGTCGCGCTGGATGTCCTGGCTGTATTGCGCAGGATCTGTCGGGACGTCGGACGGCAGATAGCCGCGCTGACTGAAGGTGATGCAGCGGTGGAGGCGGGAAAAGTGCCGCATCTGCGGCTCCCAGGTCCGCCAATCACCGGCATATTCGTGCACGAAGATGACCGGCGTGCCGCTGCCGGCCTCCTCGTAATAAAGTCGAACCCCATCTGGGGCGCTGACATAGGGCATCGCACACTCCCCCCGGCGCATAATTATTTGCACACAAATGAATTCCCGTAAAGCCGGGGGATGCTCGCCGCTGCGCCCTTGTGCCGCGCGCCGCACCGGCCCAGGTCACACCAAATGTTGCAGCGCCAGGTTCAGGCCGAGCAGCAGGAGTCCGACGAAAAACCAAAGGCGGAAGGTTTCCGGCCGCACCTTGCCGCGCACGATACGTCCCAGCGGCATGCCGGCAAGCGCGGCGATGAGCGCCAGGCCCGAGGGCAGAGCCAGGTCGGCGCGCAGCGTCCCGGCGTAGCCGAGCGCGGCGGCCATCGTGACCGTCGAGGTGATGAACGACAGGCCCAGCGCCTGCACCAGCTTGTCGCGGTCGAAATGCAGCGAATGGATGTAGGGCACGTTGGGAATCGCGAACACGCCGGTTGTGACCGTCAGCGCGCCGTTGACGAGGCCCATGACGGGGCTGAGCCATAGCTCCAAACGCGGTGACACCGAAAAGTGGATGCGGGACAAGCCGAGCGCGGCGTAGAGCGCCAGCACCGCGCCCAGCAATGTGGTCGCGTCGCCGCTATCGGCGCTCGGCAGGTACACCGCGCCCAAGAAGGTGCCGACGGCGATGCCGATCATGAGCGGCGCCATGCGTCGCAGCAGCACGCCGAAGCCGCCGCCATGCGTGCATTGCCAGATGTTGGTGATGATCGCCGGCAGCAGCACGATGGCCGCCCCCTCCGCCGGCGTCATCCACAATCCGAGCAGGCCGATGCTGACCGTCGGTAGCCCGAGACCGATCAAGCCCTTGACGAAACCGGCGAGCATGAAGGCGGCTGCGACGGCCACGAGAAGTCCGACGGAATCGTGCAACGGCATTTCCTTTCCCGCGCGCACCTAGCGCAATCGGTCGCTTCTCCACAATGCGGTAAATGGGAACCCAGGTCTTCGCCTGTGCCGAACCGCGGCGACGGCCCGAACCACCCCCGCCCACCCGTCGGCGCCACAATTCTCGCCGGAGCCATCAAAGCGTCGGCCCACCGCGCTGCCAGCGGCGACCAAGGGAAAAGAGTCCATCGAATCCCGAAAAGCGGCTTGCGGAGTGGCGTCAGGCACCCACTGCGGCGCTTTTCTTTGATGGCGCGCTAAGGCATTCTCGCCGCGGGTGAATTGGTTTTAGAACCAACGATCAACAACCCACGATCCAGGGAGGATACGCATGAAACGGTTCACCACGGCATCCGCCGTCTTGCTTGCGGCCGGCTTGCTGCCCGGCGCAGGCCACGCCGCCGGCACCATCAAGATTGGCGTCGTCATGCCCTATTCCGGGCAATTTGCCGACCTCAGCAAACAGATGGACAACGGCATCAAGATCTACATGCAGCAGCACGGCGACACGGTCGCCGGCAAAAAGATCGAGATCATCCGCAAGGATGTCGGCGGCATCAACCCGCCGGCCGCCAAACGGCTGGCGCAGGAATTGGTGGTACGCGATCACGTCGACATCCTGGCCGGCTGGCTCCTGACCCCAAATGCGATCGCCGGCTGCGGCGTTTCCAAAGAAGCCAAGAAGTTCACGGTGGTCATGAACGCCGCGACCTCGATCGTCACCGACAAGTCGCCCTATTGCACGCGCACTTCCTTCACCCTGCCGATGATCACGGTGACGCTCGGCAAGTGGGCCGCCAAGAACGGCATCAAGAACGACTACACCATGACGTCGGACTACGCGCCCGGTCATGACGCCGAGCAGGGCTTCATCCACGGCTTCAAGGCGGGCGGCGGCAAGATCTTGGGCTCGGTGCGCATGGCGGTCGGCAATCCGGACTTTTCCGCCTATGTGCTGCGCGCGAAGAACCTCAACCCGAAGTCGATCTTCGTGTTCATTCCGGGCGGCTCGCAGCCGGCGAGCTTCGGCAAGGCGCTGGCCGAGCGCGGCATGAGCGCCCAGCAGATCAAGGTGCTGGGCACGCAGGAACTGGCCGACGATTCGGCGATCAAGTCGATGGGCAAGGACGCTGTCGGCATCATCACCGCCGGCAACTACAACTACAACCGCAAGACGGCGATGAACGAGAAGTTCGTCGCCGCCTACCGCAAGCTCTCCGGCGGCGAGAACCCGAACTTCGGCGCGGTCGGCGGTTATGACGGCATGCACCTGATCTACGCCGCGATCAAGAAGGCCCACGGCAACACCTCCGCCGCAAAGCTGATTGCGGCGGCCAAGGGCATGAAGTGGCAGAGCCCGCGCGGGCCTATGATGATCGACCCCAAGACCCGCGACGTGGTCGAGACCATCTACATCAGCAAGGTCGAGAACAAGGGCGGCAAGCACGTCAACGAGGTGATCGGCAAGGTCACCAACGTGCACGACCCGGTCCACGCGGGCGAAATGAAGTAACCGGCTATCGCTGCGCGCAAGGCAAAAATCGGGTGGGGCGGCCGGTTGCGGCCGCCCTATTCGTTGCGCCGCCCATCGCCGCAATTGGGCCGGCGGAGGTCGTAATCTGGCGCCGGCAGGACGATGGCCAAGCGCCAAAATGCCGCGCCACCGTCGCGGACCAAGAAAGCTTTTCTTTGCCGCCAAGCTCGGGCATTGTGTCTGCAACAATCGCAAATCGTTGCAAATTCCGGGGGGAAACGCATCCATGCAGCGTTTGAAGGGGTCGGTCTGCGCCTTGCGACAGGGCGCCAAGCTCCAGATGCTTGGCTGAGGGACCGACCATGCTTCCTCCCGTTTTCGGTGTGCTTTTCGACGGCCTCGCCTACGGCATGCTGCTGTTCCTGCTGTCGGTCGGCTTGTCGGTGACGCTTGGCCTGATGAACTTCGTCAACCTCGCCCACTGCGCCTTCGCCATGGTGGGCGGCTACGTCACCGTGCTGCTGATGAACCACTTCGGCTGGTCGTTCTTCCTCACGCTGCCGCTCGCCTTCCTGGTGCCGGCGCTGCTGAGCGTCGTCTTCGAACGCGTGTTCTACCGCCGCTTCTACGGCAAGAGCGATCTCGACCAGGTGCTGCTCACCATCGGCATCGCTTTCGTCTCGGTGGCGGCGGCGGCCTGGTTCTTCGGCACCACCCAACAACCGATCCGCACGCCGGCCATCCTGCTCGGCACTTACAATGTGCTCGGGATCGACATCGCGCCATACCGGCTGTTCCTCATCATCGTCGGCGCAGCGATCACCCTGGCGCTGATCGCCGGCCTGGAATACACCCGCTTCGGCGCCCAGGTGCGCGCCGCCGTCGACAATCAGCGCATGGCGAGCGGGCTCGGCATCAATGTCGAGCGCACCTTTGCCATCACCTTCGCGGTCGGCAGCGGGCTTGCCGGCCTCGGCGGCGCACTGGCGATCCAGATCGTCGGGCTCGACCCGAATTTCTCCTTCACCTACCTGATCTATGTGCTGATCGTGGTCGCGGTCGGCGGGCTCGGCTCGATCGGCGGCTCGCTCGCCGCCGCCATCCTGATCGGCGTCAGCGACATCGCCGGCAAGTATTACGTGCCGCAGCTCGGCGCCTTCCTGATCTATCTGGTGATGCTGGCGATCCTGATGTGGCGGCCGAGTGGCCTGTTCGGGAGACGCTAGGCCATGGCACTCGTCACCGACGCGGCCGCCACCGAACCGGTCCGCTATCTCAAACGCCAGACGCGCTGGCACTGGGCCGAAACCGTGTTCTGGCTCGCCACCCTGCTGCCGTTCTATTTCTTTCCGGACTACCTGCAGCTCGCCAGCCAGATCGCCATAACCGCGCTGTTTGCGCTCTCGCTCGATCTCATCCTCGGCTACGCCGGCATCGTCTCGCTCGGTCACGCCGCCTTCCTCGGCACCGGCGCCTACGCCGCCGGCATCTTCTCCAAGATGGTGTGGGGCGAGCCCTTCACCGGGCTGATCGTTGGCACCGCCGCCGCCGCGCTGCTCGGCTATGCCTCGAGCTTCGTGATCGCGCGCTTCCGCCATCTCACGCTGATCATGATCACGCTCGGCCTCGGGCTCCTGCTGGAGCAGGCGGCCAACAGCGCGGGCTGGCTGACTGGCGGCAGCGATGGCCTGCAGGGCATCGAGATCTGGCCGCTGCTCGGCCATTTCGACTTCGGTCTGTGGGGCTACACCGCCTACAGCTATTCGCTGATCGCGCTGTTCGTTGTGTTCCTCGGCGCACGGCGCCTGATCAACTCGCCGTTCGGGCTGGCGCTGCGCGGCATCCGCGAGAACGCGCTGCGCATGCCGGCGATCGGCGCACCGAGCCGCAAGCACATCCGTACCATCTACACGCTGTCCGCGGCCATTGCCGGGCTTGCCGGCGCGCTGCTGGCGCAGACCACGCAGACGGTGGCGCTCGACGCGCTCGGCTTTCAACGCTCGGCCGACGTGCTGATCATGGTGGTGCTGGGCGGCGCCGGCCGGCTTTACGGCGGCATCATCGGCGCCATCGTCTACATGATCGCGCACGACCAATTCTCCGGCATCGCCCCGCAATACTGGTATTTCTGGATCGGCCTCTTACTGATTGCCGTGGTGATGTTCCTGCCCAACGGCATTCTCGGCGGGCTGCAGGCGACGGCGAATTGGGTGCAGGACCAGTGGAGGAAGCGGTGAGCGCCTCCGCCCTCAAGACCAGCGGCCTGAGCAAGAGCTTCGGCTCGCTTAGCGTGGCACGCGACATCGCGCTCGATCTGCCGGTCGGCGGCCGCTACGCGCTGATCGGGCCGAACGGCGCCGGCAAGACCACGCTGATCAACCTGATCACCGGGCTGTTGGCGCCCGACGCCGGGCAGATCGTGCTCGGTGGCGACGACATCACTGCGCTTGAGCCGCAAGACCGCGTGCGCAAGGGACTTGCCCGCACATTCCAGATCAACACGCTGTTTCCGGGACTTAACGCGCTCGAAGCGGTGACGCTCGCCGTCGCCGAGCGGCGTGGCGTCTCCAACCAGTTCTGGCGCAACATTGCCGAATACCGCGAGTTGATCGATGAAGCCTACGAAATCCTCGCTAAGCTCCGGCTAGGTGACGCCTGCTATCAGCCGACGCGCGAGCTGCCCTACGGCCGCCAGCGCCTCTTGGAGATCGCGCTGGCGCTGGCGACCAAGCCGAAGGTGCTGCTGCTCGACGAGCCGGCCGCCGGCGTGCCGCAGGAGGAAAGCGGCGAGATCTTCGAGGTGGTAGCGGGCCTCTCCGACGAGCTCACGCTCTTGTTCATCGAGCACGATATGCACGTGGTGTTCCGTTTCGCCAGCCACATCATCGTGCTGGTGGGCGGCGCCATCTACACCGAAGGCACGCCGGCCGAGATCGCCGCCGACCCGGGCGTGCGCGAGGTCTATCTGGGCAAGCGACACCATGGCTGAGCCGCTCCTCGAATTGAAAGGCGTAACCGCCGGCTACGGCAACGCGGTGGTACTGCACGACGTTTCGCTTCAGGTGCCGGAGAACGGCAGCCTAGCGCTGCTCGGCCGTAACGGCGTCGGCAAGTCGACGCTGCTGATGACCGTCATGGGCTATACCCAGATGCGCGGCGGCAGCGTGATCTGGCGCGGCAAGGACATCTCCAAGCTGCCGCCACACACGCGCGCCAGCGCCGGTATTGCGTGGGTGGCGCAGGAACGCGAAATTTTTCCCTCACTTTCAGTGGAAGAAAACCTAACCGTCGCCGCACGCGGCAGCGAATGGGACCTTCCCGCCGTCTACAAGCTGTTTCCGCGCCTCGATGAGCGCAGCCGCAACATGGGCAATCAACTTTCAGGTGGCGAACAACAGATGCTGGCCATTGCCCGCGCGTTGATGACAAATCCGTCGCTGATCCTGCTCGACGAGCCGTTCGAGGGTCTGGCGCCGGTGATCGTCGACGAACTTGTTGCAGCCATAAAAGCCATGCTGGCCGATCGCCGCATCGCCATCGTGCTGGTCGAGCAGCACACCGACATCGCGCTCGACCTGACGCAAGAGGCCGTTGTGCTCGAGCGCGGCGCGGTGGCGCATCGCGCCGCTTCGGCGGAATTGCAGAACGACACCGCCACACTCGATCGGCTCGTCGGCTTGCGCGTCGCCGCGGAGGCGTGACATTCTGAACGGCCCAACGAATGAGGCCCACCGATGTCCAATCCCATGATCCCGCGCGAGCGCTGCGACTTTTCGGCCATCGTCGATCGTCCGCCGCTCAAATTACCGGGTGACGCCCGCATCGTGTTCTGGACCATCGTCAACTACGAGGTTTGGGACATCGCGAAACCCATGGCGCGGCAACTGCTGCCGGCGCCGACCGGCGTGCCGTTGATGCCGGACGTGGTGCACTGGGCGTTCCACGAATACGGCATGCGCGTCGGCTGCTGGCGCTTTCACGAGTTGTTCCGCAAGCTCGGCATCAAGCCGACACTCGCCGCCAATGCGCGCATCTGTGAGGACTACCCGCGCGTTGCCGAGCAGGCGCGCACCGACGGCTGGGAGTTCATGGGACACGCCTACGAGCAGGGGCCGATTCATAAGGAGCCGGATCAGGCCGGCATGATCGAGCGCACCATGGATGTCCTGACAAAGTTCGCCGGCAAACCGCCGGTGGGCTGGCTCGGGCCGGGCCTGACGCAAACGCTGGAGACACCGGACCTGCTCACCGCCGCCGGCATCAAATACATCGGCGACTGGGTCTACGATGACGAGCCGACCACCATCCGCACCGCCAACGGGCCGCTGGTCACGCTGCCCTACACCCTCGAACTCAACGACATTCCGATGATGCTCATTCAGCATCACGAAAGCGACTATCTGCTCAAGCGCGCCATCGACCAGTTCGACCGGCTCTATGCCGAGAGCGAAGAGCGCGCCAAGATCGTGGCGCTGGCCATCCACCCCTACATCAGCGGGCAGCCGCACCGCATCAAATACCTCGAGGCGATCTACGAGCACGTGAACAAGCACAAAGGCGTGCTGCACTGGAACGGCGAGCAGATCTTCGATTGGTATCAATCCACGCTCAACAAATAACAGAAGGTCCTCGCGATGGACTTCCCCAAGCCACCCGTCGGTATGCTGCCGAACGACCGCATCGCCTATTCGCCGATTACCAACCGTGAACCGCTGAAGCTGCCGGACGGCGCACGCATGGTGGTGTGGACCATCACCAATGTCGAGGAATGGGACCCGACCCAGACCATGCCGCGCACGGTGCTGACGCCGCCGGCGGGCGGCGCACCCATGCCCGACATCCCGAACTGGTGCTGGCACGAATACGGCAACCGGGTGGGTTTCTGGCGGCTGCTGCAAGTCTACGACGAGTTCAAGATTCCGGGCGTGATGAACATCAACGGCACCGCGGCGGAGGCATTTCCCGAACTGATGCAGGCCTGCGTCGAGCGCGGCTGGGAATTCCTCGGCCACGGCTACACCCAGCGCAACATGCAAAAGGTGGAAGACGAGCGCGCCGATATCCGCAAGAGCGTCGAGGTTCTGCAGAAGATCACCGGTAAGCGCCCGCGCGGCTGGGTCGGCCCGGGCCTCACCGAGACCTGGGAGACCGTCGATATCCTGGCCGAGGAAGGCTACGACTATGTCGGCGACTGGGTGCTCGACGACCAGCCGGTGTGGCTGAAGACCCGCGGCCAGCCGCTGCTCAGCATTCCCTATACGCAAGAGTGCAACGACGTCGCCATGATGCTGATCCAGCACCACAAGGCGTCCGAGTTCTACGAGCGGGCCATGGACCAGTTCGAGCAGATCTACGCGGACGCCAAGGATTCGGCGCGGGTGATGGCGATCTCGGCGCACCCCTACATCATGGGCGCACCGCACCGGGCCAAGTATTTTCGCCGCATCTTCGAGCACATCCGCGGCAAGAAGGACGTGCTGTTCTGGAACGGCAGCCAGATCGCCGACTGGTACAAGGAGGTGGCGCCGAAGGCGGCTTGAGGCCGACTGTCAGCGCCGCTCCGCCAGTTTCCGTTTCAACCGCGTCACCGCCAAATCGAGCGCCGACAGAAAGCGCGACAGGTCCTGCCGGCTGAGCGGCTTGGGGCCGCGCGTGGTGGCGCCGGCAGACCGCAGATCCGACATCAGATTGCGCGTGGCCAGCGCCATGCCGATCGAATCGTCGTCGAAAGCCTTGCCTGTTGGCCCGATCACGCTGGCGCTGTTGCCCACGCAACGGGCCGCGAGCGGAATATCCGCGGTGATCACGATGTCGCTTGCGCCCGCGCGTTCGACGATCCAGTCGTCGGCGACATCCGGGCCTTCCGGCACGATCACCCGTTCGATCATGGAGCTACGCGGGACATTCATGAAGGCGTTGGCGACCACGAAGACCTTGAGGCCGTAGCGTTCCGCCACCCGATAGACCTCGGGCTTGACCGGGCAGGCGTCGGCATCGACGAAGATGCGGATATCCGCGGGCGCGCTACCCTCTTCCCTGCTGTCGGCCATCGTGATCCAATCACTTTTCGTGACGCATGATCTTATCCGAAAGCCGGTTCCTACTTTTCGGAATCATGCGCGCTAGGGAGGCATCCATGGCCAAGACCCGCAAGAAAGTCCAGGCGAAGCGTAAGACGAAGAGCAAGGCGAAACCCAAGGTCAAGAAAGCCGCGGTCAAGACGAAGGCCAAATCGAGAGCCAATACAAAGAAGGCCGCCAAGAAGAAGACCGCCGCCAAGACAGCGGCCAAGCCGAAGCGGCGGCCGCAGCGGTTCACCGTCAGCCATCATCGCGAGGAAGACTTCGACGCCGGCTTGCGCCCCTATTCCGCCTATCGCGACCTCGGCATTGCGGTGGCGACGGACGGCCTGGTGCAGGCCCATGTCATCCGCATGACCAAGCCGTTCGAGACCGGTGAGGTCGACGTCCCGCACTATCACGACGTCGAGTTCCAGATGGTCTACGTGCTGAAAGGCTGGTTCCAGAGCGAATTCGAGGGCGAAGGCGTGCAGACCTTCCACGCCGGCGCCTGCTGGATCCAGCCGCCCCGGATCAAGCACACCGTGCGCGGCTATTCCGACGACTGCGAGCTGCTGGAGATCATCCTGCCGGCGGATTTCGACACGGTGATGCTCGAGGCCTAGCGTAGCGCCGCAGCTTCCCCTCTCCCACAAGGGGAGAGGGGAAGTGAGTTTGCCGCGACTTTGTGCGCATACACCGATCCACGTTTTCAAACAGCCCGCGAAATCATAGCTCCGCCGCCCGTATTCTTTGGCGGGCGCCGGGTTCGCCCGTATTCTCTTCCCTCATGTCAATGAATGAGGGCGATGGAGCGCCGCGAGGCGCAACCATTAATTCCGCGCTTGGCGAAGCGCGGGCGCCCTTTGACGCAAGGACGCTCGCCTCGCGGCGCTCCACCGCGGTGTCTTCCAACCCGGGCCACGCTTTCGGCAAGGTCTCGAAGACTCACGCCGTCAGCCAGCTCCTGGCGGGGGGTCCTAGTGCCCCCGGGTGGAGCCCCGGGCCGCCCGAGTGCGAAGGATGCGTTTTCCTTCGCCCGCAGGCACCGCATCGCCGATGTCGGGTTTACCCGATATCGGCCCCGTCAAGGCGGCCCCATCATCAAGACGCCTCTAGATGACGCCCTCAAATGAACCGGACGCTGGCCATGATAAGGGCGCGCGGACGAGCGGGGATAAGTTTTTGTTTTTGCGTTTTCAGCGGGTTGAGCAAAGCGAAGCCCGGGCTACAGCTCCACGCTAATTCGCTCTACTTCGACGCCTCGCGCTGCTCCGGCGGCAGGTCGTCGTCGGATAGCACGCGCAGGGCGGCGCCTTCCATGTCGCTATACTGCCCGCTCTTCAGCGCCCACAGAAAGCCGAGAAGACCGATCAGCCCCAGGCCGAGCGCCATCGGGATGAGATAGACCAGCACGTTCATGAGGCAACTACCTTTCCGCCGCCCCTGCTTTCAGTGCACATGATCTTATCCGAAAACCGGTGTCCATCCTCGATCGGAGTCGAGGACATGCTTTTCGGGATCATGCGCGGCCGCCCCCGCGTGCCCTCAACGAATTCAACGTCACCAGCATCGACGAGCAGGACATGGCCACAGCCGCAAGCAGCGGCGTCACCAGACCAGCAATCGCCACCGGCACCGCGATGCCATTATAGACCGCCGCCAGCGCCAAGTTCTGCGTCATCAGCGCGCGGGCGCGGCGCGCCACCTTCAGCGCGTCCGCCACCGGCGCCAACCGCTCGCCGAGGAACACCGCGTCGGCCTGCGCCTGCGTCAGGTCGGCAGCGGCAATCGGCGACAACGAGACATGGGCGGCGGCGAGCGAGGGCGCGTCGTTGAGGCCGTCGCCGACCATCAGCACCCGGCGGCCTTCCGCCTTCATGGCGTCGATATAAACGATCTTCTCCGCCGGCGTCAGCTCGCCCTGCCAGCGCGCGATCCCGAGCGCGCGCGCCACCGGCGCCACTGCGGCGCTGCGGTCACCGGACAGGATACGCAGGTCGTAGCCGCGCGCGGCCAGCGCCTTCGTCACCTCGACGGCATCGGGCCGCAGTTGCTGGCTGACCGCGAAGGCGGCCGAGCGCTCACCGTGGCTGAACATGATGAGCGAGGTGTCGGGCCGGAACGCGGCGACCGGCGGCAGGCTGCAGAAATCGGCACTGCCGAGCCGCGCCTCCACGCCATCGACCACGGCGCGCACGCCCTGCCCCGGTTCTTCTACGGCGCCCTCGAACGGCGTCGCGCTTTCCGCCTCGCGGGCGAGCGCCATCGCCAGCGGATGGCGGCTCGAGAGAGCCAGCCGCGCCGCCATCTGCAGCAAAGCGGGATCGATCTCCGCCGCATTGGTAACGCGCGGCTCCGGCAGCGTGAGCGTGCCGGTCTTGTCGAAGACGATGGTATCGGCTTCCGCCAGCCGCTCGATGGCGTCGCCGGCGTTGAGAATGACGTTGCTGCGGAACAGCGCGCCGGAGGCGACCACCTGCACGGCGGGAATCGCCAGCGACAACGCACATGGACAAGTAATGATGAGCACGGCAATCGCCGTCACCACCGCGTCGTGCACAGAGGCGCCGGCGAGCCACCAGCCGATGCCGGTGAGCGCGGACGTGAGATGCACCATTGGCGCGTAGACGCGCGCGGCGCGGTCGGCGAGCCGGCGCGTGCGCGACTTGGCGCTCGCCGCCTTTTCCAGCAGCCGCTCGATCTCGTCGATCAGCGAATCCTGCCCGGCCGCGGTGACGCGCAGCGTCAGCGCGCCGGAATAGTTCAGGCTGCCGGCATAGACCTTGGCGTTCGCGCCGACCTGGCGGCGCATGGTCTCGCCGGTGATCAGGCTATCGTCGATCTCGGAGCTGCCGTTCACCACGACGCCGTCGGACGGCACGCGCTCGCCGGGTCGCACCAGCACGCGGTCGTCGGGCCTGAGCGCGGCCACCGGCACGCTCACCAGTTCGTCACCCATGAAGCGGCGCGCGGTGTCGGCCTTCAGCGCCGCCAGATTGCCCGCCACCGCGCGGGTCTTGCGGCGCATGGCGTGATCAAGCGTGCGCCCCAGCAGCAGGAAGAACAGCAGCATCATCGCCGAATCGAAATAGGCGTCGCCCGCGTGCCGCGCGGTTTCGATCAGCGACATGGCGAGCGCGAGCGACACGCCGACGGTGATCGGCACGTCCATGTTGAGCGAGCGCGCGCGCAGCGCCCTGAAGGCGCTGATGAAGAATGGCTGGCCGGCATAGGCCGCCGCCGGCAGCGCGATCAGCGCCGATGCCCAATGAAAGAAGTCGCGGGTCGAGGGCGTCATGTCGCTGCCCGCCCACACCGAAACCGACAGCAGCATGATGTTCATGGCCGCGAAGCCGGCGACCGCCAGATAGCGCGTGAGGCGGCGCGCTTCCGCGGCTTCCTCTTCTTCGGCACGTTGCGCCACGAAGGGATAGCCGTGGTAACCGATGCGCTCCAGCGTCTCGATGATCTCGGCCGGCTTGATCTGGTCGTCGGTCCAGGCGACGTGCAGGCGGCGGTTGGTGAAGTTGAGCCGCGCCTCGGTGACGCCGGGCAGTTCCTTCACCGCGTGCTCGATACGCGCGATGCAGCCGCCGCAGTGCACGCCCTCGACCGCCAGGTCCATGCCGAGCGTGTTGTCGCCGCAGGGCTTGGCGTAAAGGGATAGGTCGAGGGCGGTGTCTGTCATTGCGCTTTGGTTCTTAGCCTGTGCTGCCCTCTCCGCTCATGCCCGCGAATGCGGGCATCCAGCACATCTTCGCTAAAGAACTGGGTCCCCGCTTCCGCGGGGACGAACGGTTGAGGCTGCGTGTGCGAGCAACATGAGCTCCGGTTATTTCAGCATGATCTGGCTGTGCGAGCGGAACATGCGCTTGTCGCCGCGGTAGAAGTCGATGATCAACTCCCACTTGCCGGAATGCGCATGCGCCTCGCCGTGGAACGCGCCGGGGCCGGTCTTGGCCAAATGAATGACGTGATCGCGCCGGGAATCGGCCGGATGCCAGAGCCGGGCGTCCGCCCTGAGCCCGCTGACCGGCTGGCCCTCGGCGTCGCGCACGGTCATATCGAGCACCGCCTCGCCAACGCGGTCGAGATTGAGGTTGCCATCCACCTTCCAGTGCAGGTCATCCTGCGCCTTGGCGAGCGCGGCCTCGTGCTCGAACATCTGCCCGGCCTCGTAGGAGCTTGGCGTGTCGACGCCGGCAAACGTCGTGATCGCGGCATCGGCCATGAAGCCGTTGATCACGAAGATGACGGCGAAGAAGCCGATGAGCCAGAGCAGCACGGCACGGCCGGTCAATTCGCGCGGCTTGCGCTGAGGAGAAGGCGCCATGGTTCACCTCGCGGGCTTGGGGGCGAAGAAGTGGTCGCGCACCACCGTGACGCGGCCAGTGTAGACATCAATCAGCTTGAAGGTGATCGGCGTCGAGACCGCCGGCGACGTCTTGGCATAGTCGGTGATGGTGATGCGCACCGCGCGGGTGCGGTCGGGGCCGACGTCGACCACCTGGCGGCCGTCGGGCCGCTGCACGCCCACGAAATCGATGAGCGCGCCCGGCAGGCCGTCGAGGGCGACGATGAATTCGCGCGTGGCCAGGTCCTTGTTGACGATGCGGATGGTATAGCCGTTGCGGATCGCGCCGTCGGACAGTTCCACATAGAGCGGGTTGCGGTCGTGGATGACGTCGATGCCCTGGTCGCCACGGGTGGCGAGCGTGTAGATCATGATGCCGCCGGCGATCGCGATGATCGCTGCGTAAAGCAGCGTGCGCACGCGGAATAGCCTGACGATCGGCTCCTGCCCCGCCAGGCGCCGCTTGATGTTCATGTCGGTGTCGTAAGCGATCAGCCCGGTGTGGCGGCCGAGCTTGACCATGACGTTGTCGCAGGCATCGATGCACAGGCCGCACTGGATGCAGCCAAGGCTGGCGCCGTCGCGAATGTCAACGCCTGTCGGGCAGACGTGCACGCATTGCAGGCACTCGACGCAATCGCCGGCCGGCTGGCCCTCGGCGCGTAGGTGCTCGGCCTTTTTCACCGAGCAACGCGGCTCACCGCGATCGTAGCGGTAGGTGACGTTGAGTGCGTATTCGTCGGTGAGTGCGGCCTGAATGCGCGGCCACGGGCACATGTAGAGGCAGACCTGCTCGCGCATATGGCCGGCGAGCGCGTAGGTGGTGAAGGTGAGAATGCCGATGAAGGCGTAGGCCACGAGCGGCGCCTGGCCGGTAGCGAGTTCCTTCACCAGTGTGGGCGCGTCTGAGAAATAGAGCACCCAGGCGCCGCCGGTCCACCACGCTACCATCAGCCAGAGGAAATGCTTGACGCCCTTGCGCGCCCAGGTCGCCGCCGACCAGCGCTTGCGGTCGCGCTGCATGTGCTCGCGGCGATCGCCTTCGACGAAGCGCTCGATGGCGAGGAAGAGATCGGTCCACACCGTCTGCGGACACAAGTAGCCACACCACAGGCGGCCGGCGACCGCGTTCATCAGGAACAGCGCCATGGCAGCCAGGATGAGAAGTCCGGTGAAGTAGTAGACTTCCTGCGGCCAGATCTCGATGAAGAAGAAATAAAAACGCCGGGTCGGGAAGTCGATCAGCACCGCCTGATGCGGCGCGTAGGGGCCGCGGTCCCAGCGCACGAACGGCAGCAGGTAATAGATGCCGAGGGTGATGACCAGCACCGCCCATTTGATCTGGCGGAACAGGCCGTGCGTGCTCTGCGGATAGATCTTGCGCCGCGGCGCATAGAGCGGGATGTCGTCCTCCGGCGGTTCCGGCGGCGCACCGTGAACTTCGGCCGCCTCGACCAGACGCGCGAGTTCGGAGACATTCGCTGCCGAATGTTCGTGCGAAGAAGTCGTGGCGGCCGCCATTTTATTGTTTCTCCATCACGCGGTTACTTCACGCCGCCGCCGAAGGTCCAGACGTAGACCGTGAGCGCTTTGATTGTGGCCTCGCTGAGACGTCCGCCCCAGGCCGGCATGACGCCGCCGCGGCCGTTGGTGACGGTCTGCACAATGGTTGCCTTGGAGGAACCATAGAGCCAGATCTTGTCGGTCAGATTGGCCGAACCGACCTGCTGGTTGCCCTTGCCGTCGGGACCGTGACAGACCGCGCAGTTCGCCTCGAACAGCTTCTTGCCGGCGGCGAGATCGGCGCCCTTTTCGACGCTGAGGCCCGACAGCGAGCGCACGTAGTCCGCCACCGTCGAGATCTCCGCGGGCTTCAGGATGTTGTCGCGGCCGAAGGCCGGCATGTTGCCCTGGTGCCCCTTGTCATTGCCGGAGCGTGCACCATAGGTGATGGTCTGCTGGATCTGCGCAAGCTTGCCGCCCCACAGCCAGTCGTCGTCGTTGAGGTTGGGATAGCCCTTGGCCCCGCCGCCGCCGGCGCCGTGGCAGGGCGCGCAGTTGTCGGCAAAGGCGACGCGCCCGTCGGAGCGGGCAAAGTCGAGCAATTGCGGCGTGGTCGCGATCTGCGTGAGCGACGCGGCGTTGATCTTGGCCATCATGGGCGCGCGCTCGGCGTGCAGACCCTTCAAGTCAGTCTCCACCGCCGCGCGCGCGTGCCAGCCGAGCACGCCCTGCGTCGCGCCGTTGATCAGCGGCCAGGCCGGATAGAGGATCCAGTAGACGACCGCGAAGACGATGGACAGGTAGAAGGCCCACAGCCACCAACGCGGCAGCGGGGTGTTGAGCTCGCGGATGCCGTCCCACTCGTGTCCGGTGGTGGCGGTGCCGGTCAGCTTGTCGACTTCTCTGTGTTCTTCGGCCACCGGTCAGTCCTCCTTGAGCGGAATGTTTGCCGCGTCATCGAAACGCTTCTGGGCCGCGCGTGAAGGCCACAAGGCGTAGACCAGCACCACTGCGAAGATGGCGACGAAATAGATCATGCCCCAAGTCTGCACGAACTCGGCTACGGCTTTATAAGTCGGGTCCATCGGAGCTCACCGGATGTTGGCTTTGTCGTTGTAAAGCTTGAAGTTCACTTCGGTGCCGAGCATCTGCAGATAAGCGATCAGAGCGTCGGCCTCAGTGAGGCGGTTCGGGTTGCCGTCGAAGTCACGCACGTTGGCTTTCGGGTAGCGCTTCTCAAGACCGTCTGCGCCCGGTGCGTTGTCGGTCGCCTGCGTGCGCACGTCCTCGACCGCGTCGGCGATGTCCTGCTTGGTGTAGGGCACGCCCTCAATGGCCTGCACCTCGAGCCGCTTAGCTACGTGCTTGTAGTTGAGATCGGTTTTCTCGAGGAACCCGTAGTAAGGCATGATGGAGCCCGGCACGACCGAGCGCGGATTGCGCAGATGGTCGCGTTGCCACTGGTCGGAATACTTGCCGCCGACGCGGGCGAGGTCGGGCCCCTGCCGCTCGGATCCCCACTGGAACGGATGGTCATACATGCTCTCGGCTGCCAGCGAGTAGTGGCCGTAACGCTCGACCTCGTCTCGCAGCGTGCGGATCATCTGCGAATGACAGAGGTAGCAGCCCTCGCGCACGTAGATGTCGCGGCCGAGCAGCTCGAGCGGCGTGTAGGGACGCACGCCGTCGACCTTCTCGATTGTGTTCTTGAGATAGAACAGCGGCACCACCTCGACCAGACCGCCGATGGAGACGACGATCATGATCGCGATCACCAGGATGATCGAGTTCTTCTCGAGGATGGCGTGTTTTTGCCAAAGGGACATTGTCTTTCTCTCCGCCTTATTCCGCAGGTGCCAGCGCGACGTCGGCCGGCTCGGCGGATTCCGCTGCGTTGACGGTCATCCAGAGGTTGTAGGCCATGATCAGCGCGCCGATCAGGAACATGACGCCGCCGAGAGCACGGATGATGTAGAAGGGATGCATAGCCTCGACCGCTTCGACGAAGGAGTATTCGAGGAAGCCGAGCGAGGTGTAGGCCCGCCACATCAGGCCTTGTGTGATGCCGGCCACCCACATCGAGGTGACGTACAGCACGATGCCGATGGTCGAGACCCAGAAATGCCACTCAACCAGCTTCAGCGAATAGAGCCGCCTGTTCCACAGCCACGGCACCAGGCAGTAGATGGCGCCGAAGGAGATGTAGGCGACCCAGCCGAGCGCGCCGGAATGCACGTGGCCGATGGTCCAGTTGGTGTAGTGCGACAGCGAGTTGACAACCTTCACCGCCATCATCGGCCCTTCGAAGGTCGACATGCCATAGAAGGCGACCGACACCACCATCATGCGCAGGACAGGGTCGGTGCGCAGCTTGTCCCAGGCGCCCGACAGCGTCATCAGGCCGTTGATCATGCCGCCCCATGAGGGCATCCAGAGCATGATCGAGAAGGTCATGCCGAGCGTCTGCGCCCAATCCGGCAGCGCCGTGTAGAGCAGATGGTGCGGACCGGCCCAGATGTAGATGAAGATCAGCGCCCAGAAGTGGATAATCGACAGCCGGTAAGAATAAATCGGCCGCTCCGCGCGCTTGGGGATGAAGTAATACATGATGGCGAGGAAGCCGGCGGTCAGGAAGAAGCCGACCGCATTGTGGCCGTACCACCACTGCACCATGGCGTCCTGCACGCCCGACCACACGATGTAGGACTTCGACGAGAAGATCGAGATCGGAATGGCCGGGTTGTTGCCGAGATGCAGCACCGCGATGGTGATGATGAAGGCGAGATAGAACCAGTTGGCGACGTAGATATGCGGCTCCTTACGCCGCATGATGGTCCCCAAAAAGACCAGGAAGTAGGTGACCCAGACGATGGTCAGCCACAGGTCGGCGTACCATTCCGGCTCGGCGTATTCTTTCGACTGGGTGATGCCCAGGAGGTAGCCGGTGCCGGCAATGACGATGAAAAAGTTGTAGCCGAGCACCACGAACCAGGGCGCCAGGTTGCCGGCGAGCCGCGCGCGCGAGGTGCGCTGCACGACGTAGAGCGAGGTGGCGATAAGAACGTTGCCGCCGAAGGCGAAGATCGCGGCCGAAGTATGCAGCGGGCGCAGGCGCCCAAAATTGATCCACTCGACCAAATTGAGCTGCGGGTACGTCAGCTCGAACGCGATATAGACGCCGACCGTGAAAGCGGCGATGCCCCAGAACATGCCGGCCACCGTGGCAAATTTCACAGGGCCCATGTTGTAGTTCGGCTTGCCGTCGATCTCGAGCGGCGGCGCCGCGGCCGGACGGTTGTAATAGTGGTTGATGATGGCGAAGACCGCCGCCACGCTTGCCGCGCAGAACAGGTAGGCGTGGAACGCGTAGGCAGCCGTATAGGCCTTAGCCGCAACGATAATGGAGAGGATGGCCAAACCGGTGAAGAAGAGCGCGAGCCCTCCTTCGCCTAAAGTCATGGTTTTCCGAGGAGCGATGGTTGCATTCGCCATGCTGCTGATCCGTTTTTTGGCTGGGCCGAAAGGAGCGAGAAGGAACCTGATCCGAATGTTACGGTTTGTTTATCTTGCGACCGCGCCACTTCTTTGATCCAGGTCAAAGGCGCGGGTTCCCCGCCAATATTTTGCCGCGTTTGGCGCTTGTTGGCATTGACACCGCTTTGACTGGAACATTCGGAGGTGCAGAGCTGACCGGCAGATCGCCCACACGCGGGCCGCCTTACATTTTGGTAATGAGGCCCGAGTCGCCCGGCGCGCGCAACCCTCGCGCGCGTGGTACCGGCCCCTCTCGTTGTCAGGCGGTCTTGACTTCGACCTTCTTGACCTGCGCCGGGCGCAGGCTTCGGGATGACCACCTTCAGCACGCCCTTGTGGCCGCGGCCGTCTCTCAGTGCGCCGACGCGCCGTTCCGACTTTCGACGATGGTGCCGGATATCGGCTCGATCCAGGCCAGATGGTCCTTGACCGCCTTGACGCCAGCGATGGTCTCGGCGGCGACCTTGAGCGCGTCGCGCTGGCGCTCGTCGAGAATGGTGCCCCAGAGTTCCACCACGCCGTCGTGCACCTGCACGTCGACCATGGCGGTGGGCGCCCAGGTCTGCTCCTGCATGATCGCCATCAATTGCTCGCGGATGGCGGCGTCGCTGGCCTTGACCGGCTTGGCCTCGCGGGCGAGCCCGACCATGGCGTGCATCAGGTTGGCGCGGGTGACGATGCCAACCATCTTGGCCCCGTCCATCACCGGCACGCGCTTGATGTGGTGCTTTTCCATCAGGCCGACGATGTCCTCGAGCGAGGTGTCTTCGGTGACGCTCCGCACCGCGGTGCTCATCACCTCGGCGACCCTGCTGCCGTGGGTATGGGCATATTCCTCGGCCATGCGGCCGGGGCCCATCAGAAACTCCAGCCAGCGCGCGCGCCGGCGCTGGGTCTGCGTCTCGCGCCGGCGCAGAAAGTCGCCTTCCGACACGATGCCGATCAGCTTGCCCTTGTCCACCACCGGCAGGCCGCTGATGTGGTGCTCCAGCATCTTGCGCGCCGCCTGCAGGACGGTGGCGTCGGGCGCAATCGAGATCAGGTTACGGGTCATCACGTCGCGGGCGTTCATGGGGCAAACCTCCCTGGCAATTTCGCCGCGCAGGAAATCACGCCCCCGCCGAAACCATATTGACCCAGGTCAAGCTCTTGATCGCAAAAAAACCCCGGCATTGGGGGATGCCGGGGCTAGTCTAGCCGAACAATGTCAGGGAGGAACGCGGTTCGGCCTAATAATCTCCAATCAGCCGTTCATGCGGTCGAGCGCGGCGCGGTTGCGCAGCACGATGCGCCGCGAGGTCGGCACCGCGATCGCGTGGGCCTTCTCGAGCTGCGTCAGCGTGCGCGACACGGTCTCGATGGTCAGCCCCAGGTAATCGGCAATGTCCTGGCGCGACATCGGCAGCTCGATCTCGCCCGCATCGGCGCCGCGACCGGCCATTTCAAGCAAGAAGCCAGCGACACGCTCCTGCGCCGTCTTGATCAGCAGCATGATGTGGTCCTGCGCGCGCTCCAGCTCGCCCGCGGTCATGGTCCAGAGCTGACGGGCGACTTCGCCGTCGCGCGCGGCGAGCGACACCAGGTTTGCCCGCTTGATCACCAGCACCTTGCATTCGGTGATGGCTTCGGCCGAGAAGGTGTGCTCATCGCCGCATTCCAGACCGAAGATGTCGCCGGGGAGATAGAAGCCGCCGATCTGCCGGCGCCCGTCGCTCAGCACCTTGTAGGTGCGCACCGCGCCGCTTATGACCCGATAGAGATATTCCGCCGGCTCGTTCTCGCCGTAGATCTCGGTGTTGCGCGAAAACGGCATGGGCGCGCCCATCATCTCGATGGAGGAGCCGAGGTGCTTGGGCCCGACCGGAACCGGGCGAATGGTCTGCGGGACGGCGGCGCGAACGGTAAGGGGCTGGGTAGGCATGGCGTTCTCCCGAAATTCGATAGTCTCGGGATACGCGCTGGGACCGGAACCGAAAATTCAGATAATCTCCATAGGGGATTCACCGGAGGCCCGGCCAAGCCTGCGCCGACCCCGCCATCGACCGCCACACTTATGTCACAAGCCCTTGAAATAGCATCAGATTCATTGGAGGACGAGCGCTACCGCACACTCCGCTACGCGGCCGCCCCGCTGGCGGTGGTTGTGGTTTTTGCCTTGCGCGCGCTCCTGGTGCCGGTGCTGCACGACGAGGGCGTTTTCATCTATTTCGTGCCGGCGGTGCTGATCGCGGCCGGCGTCGGCGGAATCGGCCCCGGCCTGTTCGCCACCGCGCTGAGCATGCTGGCGATCACCGGGCTGTTCGAAATCGGCGACGGCGAACTGCCGCGCACGGCCCTGCTCAACATGCTGACCTTTGCCGCCATCGGCGTCGGGGTGTCCTGGGGCGGCGAGCTCTTGCGCCGCGGGCGGCGGCGCGCCTCGGTCATGACGCGCGAGGCGCTGGCGCGCGAGGCGCACCTGCAATCAATCCTCGACACCGTGCCGGAAGCGATGATCGTCATCGACGAGCGCGGCGTCATGCAGTATTTCAGCACCGCCGCCGAGCGGCTGTTCGGCTATGAAGCCACCGAAGCGATCGGCCAAAACGTCAAGATGCTGATGCCGTCGCCCTATCGCGAGAACCACGACGCATATCTCGAGCGCTACCGCAACACCGGCGAGCGCCGCATCATCGGCATCGGCCGCGTCGTGGTCGGTTTGCGCAAGGACGGCTCGACCTTCCCGATGGAACTCGCCGTCGGCGAGATGAGCTCGGCCGACCGGCGCTATTTCACCGGCTTCATCCGCGATCTCACCGAGCGGCAGAAGACGGAGGCGCGCCTGCAGGAGCTGCAGTCGGAGTTGGTGCACATCTCCCGGCTGACCGCCATGGGCGAGATGGCCTCGACGCTCGCGCACGAGCTCAACCAGCCGCTGTCGGCGATCTCGAACTATCTGAAAGGCTCGCGCCGGCTGCTCAGCGACGCGCCGGACGAGAAGACCACCATGCTGCGCGAGGCCATGGACAAGGCGGGCGACCAAGCTATGCGCGCCGGCCATATCATCCGCCGCCTGCGCGACTTCGTGGCGCGCGGCGAAAGCGAGCGGCGGGTGGAGAGCATCGCCAAGCTGGTAGAGGAAGCAAGCGCGCTGGCGCTGGTCGGCGTCAAGGACCGCGGCATCCGCGTCAGCTTCCAGTTCGACCCCTCAGTCGACCTGGTCCTGGCCGACCGCGTCCAGGTGCAGCAGGTGCTGCTCAACCTCATCCGCAATGCCATGGACTCGATGGAGGAATCTGACAAGCGTGACCTGTTGATCGCGATCGCGCCGGCCGACGGCAACCTGGTTAAGGTGAGCGTGACCGACACCGGCTCCGGCGTATCGTCTGAGATCGCCGAGCAGCTGTTCCAGCCCTTCGTCACCAGCAAGCGCGAGGGCATGGGTGTGGGGCTATCCATCTCGCGCACCATCATCGAGGCGCACGGCGGCCGCATCTGGGCCGAGCCCAACCCGGCCGGCGGCACGGTCTTCAGTTTCACGCTGACAGCGGTCAACGAGGGGGATGTCGACGATGCAGCCTGAGCCGATGATCTACGTCATCGACGACGACGACGCCGTCCGCCAATCGATCGAGTTCTCCATGAAGACGGTCGGCATCACGGTGCGCGGCTTCGATTCGGGTAAGGCTTTCTTCGAGGCGCTGCCGGAAATCGAGCACGGCTGCGTGGTAACCGACGTGCGCATGCCGGCGATCACCGGCATCGACGTGCTGCGCAAGGTGAACGAGACCAAGCCGGACCTGCCGGTGATCGTGATCACCGGCCACGGCGACGTCCCGCTGGCGGTGGAGGCGATGAAGCTCGGCGCCTTCGACTTCCTGGAAAAGCCGTTCGACGACGACCTGCTGATCGAATCCGTGCGCATGGCGCTGAACCGCGACGCCGACACCGCCAAGCGCAAGGCAGAGCTGGCCGGGATCAACGACAAGCTCAATGCGTTGTCAAAGCGCGAGCGGGAAGTGTTGGAAGGGCTGGTCGCGGGCAAGCCGAACAAGACCATCGCCTTCGATCTCGGCATCAGCCCGCGCACGGTCGAGATCTACCGCGCCAACCTGATGACCAAGATGTCGGCCAACAGCCTGTCCGACCTGGTGCGTATGGCGATGATGGCCGGCATCCTGGAAAATGGTGGGGAGTAATACCGAACGCGTCTGAAAAGTCTTTCCGGTCATTCCGGGGCGCTCGCGAAGCGAGCAAACCCGGAATCCAGGGCAACGCGAAAAGCCCTGCAACGTCACGCTGGATTCCGGGTTCGCGGCCTTCGGCCGCGCCCCGGAATGACGGCGAAAATAGATCGCCTTAATTCGGCGTCAGAACGCACTACGCAGCCAGCCGCGCGCGGGGAACGCCATCACCGCTTCACGTCGAGCCCCGCCATGAAGCGGGCGCGGATCTGCACCGGATCGCGGTCGGTGGCGCCGACGCCCGGCTCGCCGTCGATGCGCGCGGCGATCAGCGTCGGCCCGCCCTCGGACAACGCGGCCGTAAACAGGCGCTCGAAGTCCGCTTCGTCCGCCGCCCAGGCGCTTTTCTCGATGCCGGAGGCGCGCGCGATGCCGACCAGGTCGGCTTTCCCGGCGCTCGCCGTCGGCTGGCTGCCGGTGATCTGGTACATGCCGTTGTCCCACACCACCATGGTCAGGTTCTTCGGCGCTCGCGCGGCAACCGTGGCGAGGCAGCCAAGCATCATCAAGAGCGAGCCGTCGCCCTCCAGCGCCACCACGTGCCGCTGTGGCTGCGCGATCGCCGTGCCAAGCGCGATCGGGATCGCGAGCCCCATGCTGCCGAGCATGTAGAAATTCTGCGGGCGTTGTCCCGCCATCCAGAGATCGAAATTGCTGTTGCCGATGCCGCCGATGACGGCTTCCTCGTGTTCGAGCTTTGCGACCAGCCGCTTGGTCAGGTCGAATCGGTTCATCACCTTGGCGTTGTGGGCGGCCGTATTTGTCATGGCTGCCCTCTCACGCCGAAAACACTTTGCCGCCGGTCAGGAGCGGCGACAGGATGAAGGTGACCGGGGCCTGCGTCGCCACCGCCTGCTTGATCGAGCGGTCGACAATGAATTCCAGTTCGTCGTGGCGGGTGATGGTGTGATTCTCGATGCCGAGCGATGAGAGCACCGGCCGCATGGTGTGGCAGACCAGGGCCTGGCCGAGATTGAATTCGCCGAGCGTGCCGCGTTCGGACACGAACATGATCGCCGGAATCTGGTAGGGCATCGCCAGCGAGGCGAGCGCGTTGGGCAGCGTGGCGAAGCCGCTCGTCTGCATCAGCAGCGCGCCGCGCATGCCGCCCATCCAGGCGCCGGCGATGATGCCGAGCGCTTCCTCCTCGCGGGTGGCGGCGAAAGCGGTGAAGAAGGGATCCGCCTCGACGGCCTTGATCAGAGGCGTCAGCACCTTGTCGGGCACGTAGACGGCGAGCTTGACGTTATTGGCCTTGAGCGTCGCCAGCACGACCTCGCACCACGGCAACGGCCTTTCTTGCGTTTCGGACATTTTGCCTTTCGCGGCGGGCCATTCTTCAGCGCCGCCCGATGCTTTTATAACGATCCATCCAGCGGCGGTCGATCCGGTCCTTGAGCGTCCAAAGCCAGGCACCTTCGAAGCTTGAGCGGCCCGCGCGAGGCGACCGCGTAGCGCTCGCCGGTGGAGATGAGCGCGAGATGCGACGCCTGTGGGCGCCAGGCGCGTGGGCTTTCGCCATGCGCCAAGCGGCGCAGGTTTTCAGCGAGCGGCGGGCCTTCGCGCACCGCATAGACGCCGGCCTTCTCGCGCGGCGTTTCGACAAGCGCGGCGCAATCGCCGGCGGCGAAGACCGATGCATCGTTGAGCGACTGCAGCGTGGGACCGACGGCAATGAAGCCGCCCTCGTCGCGCTGCAGGTCGGTAGTAGCGAACCAGCTCGGCGCCGACGCCTGCGTCACGACGAAAACGGCATCGGCGGGAAGCGAGCTGCCGTCGGCGAGATCGATGAACCCGGGACGCAAGGCGGCGACGTCGTGGTTTTCCAAGAGCGCGATCTTGCGTTCGGCGAAGACACGGCGGAAGGCTTTGCGCACGCGGGCGTTATGGGTTTGCAGGATTTCACCGGCGGTGACGAGCTGAAACGAGAAGGCCTCCGGATCGCGCCCATCGCGCTCGGCCTCTGCCCGCAAGCGCGTGCGCACCGACAACAGTAGCTCGACACCGCCGGCGCCGCCGCCGATCACGGCAATGCGGCGCGGACCGTCGGGCTTGGCGCATTCAGCGCGCAGCGCGTCGAACTTGGCGAGGGAATCGCCGATCGGCTTGACCGCGATGCCATGCTCGCGCGCACCGGGGATGGTATCGAGCGAGGGCGTGCTGCCGACGTCGAGCGAGAGAATGTCGTAGGGCACCGGTGCATGGCCGTCGCAGATGACCTGCTTGGCCGTACGGTCGATATCCGTCGCCGCGGCATGAACGAGACGCGTGCCGGTGGCGGCGGCAAGCTTTGTAAGATCAATATGCGCCTCATCGCGCGTGTAGAGCCCGGCGATGACGCCCGGCAGCATGCCGGAATAAGGTGTCATCAAATCGCGCGCGATCAACGTCACGCGCACGTCGGGGTCGCGCCATTTTCCGAACGCTGCCAGTACATGCACATGGGCATGGCCGCCGCCGACGAGGACGATGTTGGTTGGAGTGTCCATGTGCGCCCTGATCACTCGTCATTCCGGGGCAGCCCGAAGGGCCGAACCCGGAATCCATACGCCCTGTCTATCCGATTCAACGGCCACTGGGGTTATGGATTCCGGGTTTGCTCGCTAGCGCTCGCGCCCCGGAATGACGGAAATTGAGAGCGCCACCATGTCCCTCACAGCGATTTGACGGCGCGGATCTGCGCCGCATCGTTCGCGTCCGGTGTCCTATCGAAGCCAAGTTCGTTGGCCAAGTTGACCATGCGGGCGCGGTCCTGCGGAAACACCAGCGCGGCGCGGCGGATGCCGAGCGCGGCGACTGCTCCGGTGAGCGCGTCGATCAAGGCCAGCGCGAGCCCCTGTTCGCGACGGTCGGCGCGGATGATGACGGCGCATTCGGCAGTGTCGAAATCGGGATCGGACACCGAGCGCGCCAAGCCCACCACCGTGTCGTCCTCCCAGGCCACCAGCGTCATCTCGCGGTCGTAGTCGATCTGGCTGAGCCGCGCGGCAGTTTCGTGCCGGCGCGCGCGGAGCGGCGCGAAGAACGGATGCCAGAGATCGTTCGAATCCACCGCATCGGCAAAGGCGCGCAGCCGCGGTTCGTCCTCGGGACGGATCGGACGCGCGGCGTAGGTCTTGCCGTCGCGCGATTGCACCATAGTCTCGAACCGCTTCGGATAGGGACGGATGGCAAGCCGCGCCTCGGCCGGTCCGTTCGCCGCCTTGATGCGCACGCGGCCGTCGACGGCGATGACTCCGCGCGCGTCGCACAAGAGCGGATTGATGTCGAGCTCGGTCACCTGCGGCTGGTCCGCGACGATGCGGCTCAACTGCACGAGCACATTGACCACGCCATCGATATCGGCGGCCGGACGGTCGCGATAGCCGTGCAGCAGCTTGGCGATGCGGGTGCGCTCGATCTGCGCGCGCGCCAGCGCCGTGTTGAGCGGCGGCAACTCCAGCGACTTGTCGCGCAGTACCTCGACGGCCGTGCCGCCGTGGCCGAACAGGATCACCGGGCCGAAGGTGACGTCGGTGCTCACGCCCGCGATCAGTTCGTAGGCGCTGGCGCGGTGGATCATCTCCTGCACGATGAAGCCTTCCAGCTTCGCCTGCGGCATCGCCTTGGTGACTTTCTCGTTCATGGCGCGGGCGGCGGCTTCCACGGCTTCCGGGCCGGTGAGATTGAGCGCAACGCCGCCGACGTCGGATTTATGGATCACGTCGCGCGAACGGATCTTGAGCGCCACCGGCGCGTTGATTTGCGCGGCGACCTTGGCGGCCTCCGCCGCCGTCGCCACAGCTTCGGTGCGGGCGAAGGGAATGTCGTAACAGGAAAGAAACGACGCGACCTCGGCGGGATCGAGCCATTCGCGGCCGTCGGCGAGCGCGCGCGCGACGATATCGCAGGCGCGCTGCACGTGCGACGCCGAGCTTTCCGCTACCCCTTCCGGCGTCTCCAAGAGCAGTTCCTGGCTCTGCCGATAGCGCACCAGATACATGAAGGCGTGCACCGCGCGTTCCGGTGTTTCGAGGTCCGGAATCTTGGCGTCGATCAGACGGGCCCGGCCCTTGCGCACGTTCTGGTCGCCCATCCAGCAGGCGAATACGTTCTTGCGTTTCTCCGGCGCCGTTTTCGCCACAGCGTCGATGACGCCCTGCGCCGCGTCTTCCGACGAACCGACAGCGGTCGGGCAATAGGCGACCAGCAGCGCATCGACGTTCGGATCGCCCATGACGATCTCGACTGCGTTGCCGTAGCGGGCCGCATCGGCGTCGCCGATGATGTCGACCGGGTTGGCATGGCTCCAGGTCGGTGGCAGAACCTTGTTGAGCCTGGCGACGGTGTCATCGCTCAACGAGGCGAGATGGCCGCCCTCCTCGATCAGCCGGTCGGTGGCGAGCACGCCGGCGCCGCCGCCGTTGGTGACGATGGCGAGCCGATTGCCGGCGACCCGCGACATGCGTGACAACGTCGCGGCAGCGTCGAACAATTCCTCCACCTCGTTGACCCGCAACATGCCGGCGCGGCGGAACGCGGCCTCGTAAACGACGTCGGCGCCGGCAAGCGCCCCCGTATGCGAGCTGGCGGCTTTGGCGCCTTCCGCGGCGCGGCCGCCCTTGACCACGATTACCGGCTTGACGCGCGCGGCGCGGCGCGCCGCCGACATGAACTTGCGCGCATGCGTCACCGCCTCGGCGTAGATCAGGATGGCGTGGGTTTCCTCGTCGAGCGCGTACCAGTCGAGCAGGTCGCCGAAATCGACATCGCTCATGTCGCCCATGGAGACGATACCGGAAAAGCCGATGCCGCGCGGCAGCGCCCAGTCGAGCACGGTCGTCGCCATGGCACCGGACTGCGTGAGGAAGGCGACATTGCCGGGCAGCAGCTTTGCCGGCGCGAAGGTGGCGTTGACGCCGAGGCCGGGCATGGCGATGCCGAGGCAATTGGGTCCGACGATGCGCAACAGATGCGGGCGCGCGGCGGCGAGCATTTCCTTGGCGCGTTCCTTGCCGGCGCTCACTTCGCCGAAGCCCGCGGTGAGGATGACGGCGGCGCGGGTGCCGCGCTGCGCCAACTCCTTGACCAGCGGCGGCACCGTGTCGGGCGGCGTGGCGATGACGGCGAGGTCGGGCGTGAACGGCAGGCTGGCGATGTCTTTGTACGCCTCAACGCCGTGGATCGTTTTGGTGCGTGGATTGACCGGCGCAATTTGCCCCTTGAAGCCACCGCCGAGCAGATTGGTCATCAGCGCGGCGCCCACCGAATGCGGCTTGTCGGAAGCGCCGATCACCGCGATGGAACGCGGGCGGAACATGCGGTCGAGATTGCGGATGGACATACGCGATTAAACTTTCACAATGTCTCGAGCAGCTTGGCGGTGCCGAGCAGCGCCGGGAACGGCCGGGTGATGACGTAGGTCGGCACCGCGGCGAGATAGTCGCGGAAGCGGCCCTTGGCCTCGAAGCGTTCGCGGAACTGCGACGCAGCGAAGCGCGCGCCGAGCCTCGGCACGATGCCACCGGCGATATAGACGCCGCCGCGCGCACCCAGCGTCAGCGCAAGATCGCCGGCGACGGTGCCGAGCATGGCGCAGAACATCTGCGTCGCCTCGCGCGCGCGCGGATGGTCTTCACCGGTCTGCGCGTCGGTAATCTGCGCCGGCGTGAACTGCTCCTGCGGCTCGCCCGCGACTTCGCACAGCGCGTTATAGAGATTGAGAATGCCGGGGCCGGACAGCACGCGCTCGGCCGAAACGTGATCGAAACGCCGGCGCAACAGATCGAGCACTTCCGCCTCATGCGCGTCGGCCGCCGCCATGGTGACATGACCGCCCTCGCCACGGATCGGCACCGCGCCGCCGGCGGCCGGCACCAGTGCGCTGACGCCGAGGCCCGACCCCGGCCCGAGCACGCCGCATGGCGCCTCCGGCACTGGCGCGCCGGAGCCCACTTGCACGCGGTCGCCTTCGCTCAAATGCGGCAAGGCGTAGGCGTTCGCGACGAAATCGTTGATGACGCGCAGCGCCTTCAGACCAAGACGGTCGCGCAGGTCGCGAACCGAAAACGTCCAGGGGAAGTTCGTCAGCGTGATTTCGTCGCCGGTGACCGGCGCCGCGATCGCCAGCACCGCGGCGGTGGGACGCGCGGGCAGATCTTCGGCGGCGAGATAGCTCTCGATCATGTCGCCGAGGTCGGGCGATTCGTCGGTCGCGAAGACGCGCACGCGCGTCACCACCCCGCCCGGCTCGACCAGCGCGAGCCGCGTATTGGTGGCGCCAATGTCGGCGACGAGACCCAAACCTTGCATGACCATCAAACTATCCCGGTTGCCGGCGCGCGTCGATCATGCCGTCCCCGATGGACGCCGCGCGCAACGCCGCTGCGTCGTCTTCCGGGCTCGAGGGATTGATCGGCAGGCCGCCGCCAAGCTCGAAACCGCCCCAGATGGCGACCTGCGGAACGAGACGCAGCCGCCAATGGAAATGCGCGGCGCCGAAATCATGCTTGGGCGCGGAATCGATGACGAAATTGTAGGGCGGGTCGTTCAGCACCTTCTTGAGTCGCCGCAGACAGCGCGCCAGCAGTTCGCCGAATTCCGCCAGCGCCTCGTCCTCGATATCGACGAAGGACGAATGATGGTCGAGCGGCACGATCCAGATCTCGTAAGGGTGCTCGGCGGCGAACGGCACCAGCGCGATGAAGCGGTCGGTTTCCTCGATGATGCGCTCGCGGTGCCGGGTCTCGATCTGCAGCTCTTCGCATGTGGCGCAGGTGTCGTGCTCGGCGTGATGGCGTTTGCCCCATTCGTTCAACGCGGCAAGCCGCGGCGGCACCATGCTCAGCGCGATCGCCTGCGCGTGCGGATGCAGGAGCGAAGCGCCGGCGCTGGGGCCGTGATTGCGGAACAGGATCACCGTCTCGATATGCGGCGCGGCGAACAGCACCTGGCAGCGGTCGCGATAGGCGGTGACGACCGCCAGCCGCTCTTCTTGTGACAAAGTGTCGAACTGGGCGTCGTGGCGCGGACTTTCGATGATGACCTCGTGGACGCCGAAGCCCGCCTGCGACACGTGCTCGGCGGCCTGCGGGGTTTCGGCCTTCGCCTGCACCGCCGGATATTTGTTCGGCACCACGCGCACAGTCCAGCCTGGCTGACCCGCCGCCTTGGTCTCGGCGAGGATGCCGGGCAATTCGCTTTCGTGGCCGGGACAGAACGGACATTGCGGATCGAACGCCGGCGGCGGCCCGGACGGCCGCGCCGGGGCCGCGGCTTGTGGCCGCTTGCCCCTGTGCGGCGCGATGATGACCCAGCCGCCGCTGGTCCGGTCTTGCCGCAGTTCGCTCACGCGCGCTTCCGCGTGCGGTTCTTCGGGACCTTGGCCTCACTCGCCGCCACGCGCTGCTTGACCGTCAGGAAGCTGTCCGGGCTGACCGACATGGAGTCGATGCCGCATTCCACCAGGAACTCGGCAAACTCCGGATGATCGCTCGGCGCCTGACCGCACAGGCCCACCTTGGCGCCGGCCTGGTGCGCCGCCTCGATGACGCTGTGGATCATCCACTTCACCGCCTCGTCCTGTTCGTCGAACAGGCCGGCGAGCTCGGACGAATCACGGTCGACGCCGAGCGTCAGCTGCGTGAGGTCGTTACTGCCGATGGAGAAGCCGTCGAAGCGCTCGGCGAATTCCTTGGCGAGGATCACGTTCGAGGGGATCTCGCACATCACGTAGACCTGCAGGCCCTTCTCGCCGCGCTTGAGGCCGTTCTCTGCCATCACCGCCAGCACCTTGTCGGCCTCCTTGATGGAGCGGCAGAACGGGATCATCATGATGACGTTATCGAAGCCCATCTCGTCGCGCAGGCGTTTCATGGCGCGGCACTCGAGCGCGAAGCCCTCCTTGTAGCGCGGCGAGTAGTAGCGCGAGGCGCCGCGGAAGCCGAGCATCGGGTTCTCTTCCTTGGGCTCGAATTCGGCGCCGCCGACGAGGCCGGCGTATTCGTTGGTCTTGAAGTCGCTCATGCGCACGATCACCGGCTGCGGATAGAAAGTCGCCGCGATGCGGCCGAGCCCATGCGAGAGGCGGTCGACGAAATAATCCGTCTTGTCGGCATAGCCGGCGGTGAGCGCGGCGATCTCCGCCTTGGCCTGCTCATCCTTGAGCTTGTCGAAATGCACCAGCGCCATCGGATGCACCTTGATGTGATTGCTGACGACGAACTCCATGCGGGCGAGGCCGACGCCGTCGGCCGGAATACGCCACCAGCGGAAGGCTGCCGCAGGGTTCGCGAGGTTCAGCATCACGTGGGTGCGCGTCTTCGGCGCCTTGGAGAAATCGATCTCCTGCGACTCGAAGTCGGCCACGCCCTCATAGACGAAGCCCTCGTCGCCCTCCGCGCAGGAGACGGTGATCTCCTGCTCGCTGTGGAGTACTTCGGTGGCATTGCCGGTGCCGACGATAGCTGGCAGGCCGAGCTCGCGGCTGACGATGGCCGCGTGCGACGTGCGGCCGCCGTGGTCGGTGACGATGGCCGCCGCCCGCTTCATGATCGGCACCCAGTCCGGGTCGGTGGTACCGGTGACCAGCACCGATCCATCAATGAAACGCTCGATGTCCTTGGGACTATCAATCAGACAGGCGCGGCCGGCCACCACGGCGTCGCCGATGCTGAGGCCACTGATCAGCTTCTTGCCCTTCGACTTAATGCGATAGGTGCGGAAGGCCGTTCCCACGTGCTGCGACTGCACCGTCTCGGGCCGCGCCTGCACGATGAACAGTTCGCCGCTCTCGCCGTCCTTGGCCCATTCCATGTCCATGGGACAGCCATAGTGCCGCTCGATGACCACCGCCCAGCGCGCAAGCTGGAGAATGTCGTCGTCGCCAAGCACAAAGGCGGCGCGTTCGGCCTTGGAGGTCGGCACGTTCTTGGTCGGATGTTCGCCGCCACCCGCGTAGATCATCTTGATAGCCTTCTCTCCCACCGTCTTCTCGACGATCGGCTTGAGCGAGGCGTTCTCCAAGAGCGGCTTGAATATGATGTATTCGTCCGGGTTGACGGCACCCTGCACCACGTTCTCGCCCAGCCCCCATGCGGCGTTGATCAGCACCACCTTGTCGAAGCCGGTCTCGGTGTCGAGCGAGAACATGACGCCGGAGCCACCGATGTCGGAGCGCACCATGCGCTGGACGCCGACCGAGAGCGCCACTTTCATGTGGTCGAAGCCCTTGGCGATGCGATAGCTGATGGCGCGGTCGGTGAAGAGCGAGGCATAGCAGCGGCGGCAGGCGTCGAGCAGCGCGGCGTCGCCGCGGATATTCAGGTAGGTCTCCTGCTGGCCGGCGAAGCTGGCGTCGGGCAGGTCTTCCGCGGTCGCGCTGGAGCGCACGGCGACATCGGCATTGTCCTTGCCGGCGCGTTTGCACAGTTCGGCATAGCTCTTGCGGATGGCGTCGGCGGTTTCGGCCGGGAATTCACCCATGATGAACATCTTGCGGATGGCGGCGCCGGTTTCCTGCAAGGTGGCCTTGCCGGCGGAGAGCTGGTCGAGGGCGTCGGCGATATTGGCCTTCAGATTGTTGACCTCGATATAGCGCCAATAGGCGTCCGCCGTGGTGGCGAAGCCCGGCGGCACCTTCACACCACGCTCGCCCAGCTTGGCGACCATCTCGCCGAGCGAGGAATTCTTGCCGCCCACCTTGGCCACGTCGCCACGGCTGAGTTTTTCAAACCAGAGTACCTGCGCTTTATTTTCCGCCATGACATTCTCCTGACCTGTTCACATCGCCCATCAATCGCTTTTGCGCCGTCCCTTGAGACGGAATTGCACCTCGAACGAGCCGATGAGGTCGAGCCATTCCTCCATCAGCCGCGTTATCAGAAAGCGTTTCGCCACGCTCTCGCGCGCCTTGGTGCCGATCCGCTCGCGCAACCCCTCGTCCTTCACAGCCTGGACGATGCGGACGGCGGCCTGCTCGACGCTGTCGACCAGGAAGCCGTTCACGCCGTCCTCGATCTGTTGCTTGATGCCACCGACATTACCGCCGATGACGGTAGCCCCTTTCCACATCGCTTCAGTGACGGTGAGGCCGAAGCCTTCGCGCAGCGACTTCTGCAACACCACCGCGGCCTTGCGCTGCAGCGCGTTGACCAGAGCGGTGTCCTGCACCGACAGGATACGGATGCGTTCCTCGGCACTGCCGCAAACCTTGGCGAACACCTCCTGGCCTTCCGGATCGTCGGTGGCGACGTTGCCGACCAGCACCAGGGTGCAATCGACTTGCCTGCGCGCGATCTTGAAGGCATCGATCACGCCTTGCGGGTCCTTCCAGGTGTCGAAGCGCGACACTTGCACCACCAGCGGCAGATCGGTGGGGATGTCGTAGTGAGCCAGCCGCTCGTCAATCTCGGTGTCGCTGAGGTCCGCGTTGGTGCTGGAGAACGGGTTGATCGCCGGCATGATGAAGCGCTGCGGCACGCTCAGGTCCTGGGCGTATTCCGGCATCGACATCACCACCGCATCGTAGCGCTCGATCAGCGGCGCCAGGTAGTTCCACATCTCGGGATCGGGATGGCTGAGGTCGACGTGGCACCGCCAGATCCAGGGTGCCTTCTTGCGGAAATGGCGGATCAGCGGCAGCGGCTGCGGGTCGTGCACGATCACGATGTCATGATCGATATGCAGGCGCGCCGCGTTCTCAAAGGCAACCTCCTCGTAGATCTGGGTCTTGAGCTCGGTGAGGTTGATGTCGCCGCCCTGCAGAGCATTGTGCATTTTCTTGGTGATGCTGAAGAAGTCGGGCCTGCCCTGGATCACGCGCCAACCGGTGCGGATGCCGGAGCCGTTCATCAACAGCGTCAGCGACGACAACAACTCGGCGACGCCGCCGCCGTAATAGGTCGAATTGATATTAACGATGTGCAGGTCGCGCAGGCGCTCGACCTTCTTCAGAATGCGATCGACCGCCTCGGCGCCGATCAGGAGCTCATAGTCTTCCACGGTCGCGAGCTTGAATTCGGCCGGTTCCAACTCCTCGGAGGCAAGCATCTCTCAGGACTCCTTGGGCAGCGATGGGCCGCGGTGGCGCTGAGCCGCATGCATCCGCGGCAACGACGAATGATCGTGCAGGTTTGCGTTGAGGCGGGCCCAGGGCCGGGCGTGCCAGGGTGGCCCTTCCCGCTCGATGCGGTAGACGGCCATCTTCACCACGTCGCTGATCACGAACCAGAGAATGGCGTAGCCCCAGACCGCCGCGGCGTAGCCCCAACCGATGGGCGGCATCAGCCAGCCGTAGACGGCGGCGAGCGTGCCGATCACCTTGGTGGACTCGCCGGCCACCACCAGCTTCCAGCTCGGCCACGGCCGCCGCCAGAACCAGCTCGGGTTGCGGGTGAGGTAGATGGTGAAATGCCCGGCCACCAGGAGCTTCAGGAAGATCATCGTCTGAATGGTCGGCCGCGGCAGCCCGAGAATGCGTTCGGCGATCCAGAACAGCGAAAACGAGGCAATGACGCCGAGTATGCCCAGCACCGTGCTGATGGTCAGCACCCGACGCATGTCCCAGCGCACCGGATGCGGAGCGACAGTCACATTGTCGTAGGCGATCGTCATGATCGGCACGTCATTGAGGATCGCGAGCAGCACGATCATCACCGCCGTGACAGGGTAGAAATTGAAGATGACGATGGACATCGTCATGAACAGCAGGACGCGGATGGTCTCGGCGATGCGGTAGATCGCGTAAGCGGTCATGCGCTCGAAGATGCGGCGTGCCTCCTCGATGGCGCTCGTGATGACCGAAAGGCCGGGCGCGGTCAGCACGAGGTCGGCGGCGGCGCGGGCGGCGTCGGTGGCGCCGCTGACCGCAATGCCGACGTCGGCCTGTTTCAAGGCCGGCGCGTCGTTGACGCCGTCGCCGGTCATGCCGATGATGTGGCCGGCCGCGCTGCAGGACCTGCACGATTTTGAATTTGTGTTCCGGGAAGACCTCGGCGAAGCCGTCGGCATTTTCGATGCGGGCGCCGATCGCCTGGCGTGCCGTCCTCGCTGAACGACCTCGCTGCGCCGAAAGGATGTTGGTGCCCGAGCCCGAGCTTGCGGGCGATCTCCCGGGCGATCGCATTGATGATCGCCGGTGACCATGCGGACATGCTGAGGCCCATGGCTTCTCCGTTCCGCGAATGGTTTCGGCGCTGTCCTCACGGGGCGGATCGGACAGCGGCAGCAGGCCGAGATAGTGCCACTTGCCGCTGGAATCGGTCTTGGCGACGCCGAGCGTGCGG
The DNA here is from genome assembly GCA_963822085.1 of uncultured Pseudomonadota bacterium. GTDB lineage: Bacteria > Pseudomonadota > Alphaproteobacteria > Rhizobiales > Xanthobacteraceae > Pseudolabrys. The sequence goes on along the minus strand of CAWGGL010000022.1, from coordinate 210,624 downwards.
TAGCCGTGGCCGGCCAGTTCGTCGGTCTGCTTCTGCACACGCGCGGCCAGTGCTGCGTCGTCGCCGATCAACTCGAGGATGGCTTGAGGCGCGCCCTTCGCCACCTGAAAGGTCGTCCCACCCTCGCGCATCTCGGCGACGGCCCGCTTGTGCACCGGATCGAACGACGTGAACTTCATGGTCTCGACGCCGGCAAAGGTCTTGTCATCGAGGCCGTGAGGATCGCGCTATCGATGGCGTCGGGGCCGTCGCGCTCGCAAGTCAGAGCGGCGGCGCAGACAGTCTCGGCGGCGGCGCCCTCGAACACCACCGGATCGCCCAGGATCAACTCGTTCTTGGTCAGCGTACCGGTCTTGTCCGAGCACAGGATATCCATGCCGGCCATCTCTTCGATGGCGACCAGCCGCGAGACGATCGCCTTCATGTGGGCGAGCTTCGAAGCGCCGACCGCCATGGTCACGCGACATCACCGCCGGCAGCGCCACGGGAATGGCCGCAACGGTCGAGGATCAGGGCGAACAGCACGGTCTCGATCAGCGGTCGCCGCGGAACAGCGCGACCATCAAGATCACGGCCACCAGGCCGAGCGTGGTGAGAATGAGGAAGTTGCCGATGCGCAGCACCGCCTGCTGGAAATGCGAGCGAGTTTCGGCCGTCTCGACCAGCTTGGCGGTCTTGCCGAAGATAGGTGCCACTGCCGGTGGCGGTGACTACCCCGCTGCATATCGCCCTGGCGGACCATCGAGCCGGAATAAAGCGGCATCGCCCACTTTCTTGTCGGCCGGCAGCGACTCGCCGGTGAGCGCCGACTGGTCGATGCTCAGAATATTCGCCTTCAGCGAGCTTCATGTCTGCCGGCACGATGTTACCGAGCTTGACGACAGCACGACATCGCCGGGCGACCAGCAGCCGCGCGCGATGTCATGCCATTGCCGTCGCGCAGCACGCGCGCGGAAAGTGCCAGTCGCTGCTTGAGCGCCTCGATGGCGTTGTCGGCCTTGTTTCCTCGAAATAACCGACGCCAGCATTGAGCAGCAGCATGGTGAGAATGACCTCGCAAACTCGTCCCAGCGCTGGATCGCGCCGCGACAGAATGCCCGCAATTTCGATCATCCAGGGGATGGGGCCCCAGAAGTAGCCGAAGAGCTTCAGCAGCGGACTGACGCGCTGCTCACGCAGGGCATTTTCGCCATATTGTTGAAGGCAGTTGCTGAGCCTGAGCCGAGGTCAAACCGGTGAGCGGCGCCGTTGCCGGCGCGGCATTGATGGCATCGCTCGTGCGCTCTCGAGATTGCAGCGTCATGGCCTGCTCGTTCGGTCGATGCGCGCCCCCGTCCCAGAACGCATCCAGGGTCGATTTGGTTGTGCCCCACGAAAGCTTTCGCCCTATTGAGCGAGGTCAAAACGTTGAGATTTTGACAGCGTCAGGGTGCCGCAATGGTTTTCGATCCGGCAAAGCCGGTATTCTCCCTGTAGTTCCGGACGGAAGCGCAAATTCCGCCCAATTTTCCAGCACGGTGCGATGACCTCACTTGCGACGTTTGACGATCTTCCCCCTACCCCGCATGCGCTGCCGGCCGGCGCGGTCTTGGACGCGCTCGACGTGTCCGTCGGCGCGGGGCTCGGCGACGAGGAGATTCGGCGCCGCACGCAAGTCTTTGGTCCCAACGCCATCGTGGCGCGGCGGCCGGTCAGCACGCTCGACGTACTGGTGCATCAGTTCCAGAGCCCGGTGGTCTATCTGCTCGCTGCTGCGGCGGCGCTGGCGTTCTATTTCGGCGAGATCGAGGAAGGCGGCGCCATCATCATCGTGCTGGCGATCAATGCGCTGATCGGCTTCGTCACCGAGATTAGGGCGGCGCGCTCGATCGAAGCACTGCGAGCTATGGGTACCCATTCGGTACGGGTGCGCCGCGACGGCCATACCCGCCTGATCCCGGCCGAAGCGCTGGTGCCGGGCGACATCGTGCTGGTGGAAGGCGGCGATTCCGTCTCCGCCGATCTGCGGCTGGTGGAGGCATCCCATCTCGGTGCCGACGAATCGACGCTGACCGGAGAATCCGTTGCGGTGGAGAAGGCGACCGCGCCGGTCCCGGCCGACGCGCGCCTGGGCGACCGCCATTCCATGCTGTTCAAGGGCACGTCCCTCACCCGCGGCAGCGGCGTCGGCGTGGTGGTGGCGACGGGGGTAGCCACCGAGCTCGGCCACATCTCCAAGCTGGTCGAGGAGGCCGAGCCGGAAACTTCGCCGCTCGAGCGGCGGCTGTCGAAGCTCTCCGGCCAGCTGGTGTGGGCCGTCATCGCCCTCACCGTCATCATTGCGGCGTCGGGCATCGGCGAGGGCAAGAACACCTTCCTCATGGTCGAAGCGGCGATCGCGCTCGCCGTCGCGGCCATCCCTGAAGGCTTGCCGATCGTCGCCACACTGGCACTGGCGCGCGGCATGTTGCGCATGGCACGGCAGAACGCCTTGATCGAACGGCTGTCGGCAGTGGAGACCCTCGGCGCCACCACCGTCATCCTCACCGACAAGACCGGCACCCTGACCGAGAACCGCATGACCGTGGCCCGGCTCTGGGTGCCATCCGGCGAAATCGAGATCGACGGCGGCGGCGATGCCGCGCAGTTCGGCGGTGATCCCCAGATCGCATCTCTCCTGGAAGCCGCCGTGCTGTGCAACGACGCCACACTCGGCGAGGCCGGCGAGGACGGCACCGGCGATCCGATGGAACTGGCGCTGCTGCGCGCCGGACATCTCGCCGGCCTAACGCGGCACGCGCTGTTGCAGCACAATCGGAATGTGCGCAAGGAAGCTTTCGACACCGCCAGCAAGATGATGGCGACCGTTCACAGCCGCGGCGATCAATTCCTTTATGCAGTCAAGGGTGCACCGGAAGCGGTACTGGCTGCCGCGACACGCGTGATTGCAGAAGACGGCGAGATCGAACTCGACGACGCTGCGCGCAATGAATGGGCCGAGCGCATCGAGAATTTCGGCCTTCACGGTCTGCGCGTGCTGGCCTGCGCCATGAAGAGTATCCCCGAAGCCGACGCGGCCCCCTACGAAGCGCTGACCTTTCTCGGCCTCATCGGCCTCGAAGACCCTGCGCGCGCCGATGTGCCGCAGGCGATCCGAGACTGCCACACCGCCGGCATCCGCGTCGTCATGGTAACCGGCGATCACGCGGTGACCGCGCGCAGCATCGGCCGCGCCGTGGGCCTGGGCGACGCCGCCGGCCATGTGGTCGAAGGGCGTCAGCTCGGCGAACTCGCCAACGGCGGGCAGAGCCGTAATGACGACCTGCTCAAGGCCGGCATCTTCGCGCGGGTGAGCCCAGCGGAGAAGCTCGACCTGGTGCGCGCCTATCAATCGGCCGGCGAGATCGTCGCCATGACCGGCGACGGCGTCAACGATGCGCCGGCGCTGAAGCAGGCCGACATCGGCGTTGCCATGGGCCTGCGCGGCACCGATGTCGCGCGCGAAGCCGCCGCCATGATCCTGCTCGACGACGCCTTCCCCACCATCGTCAAGGCGATCCGCGAGGGCCGCGTTATCTTCGGCAATATCCGCCGTTTCGTGGCCTATCTGCTGTCGTGCAATCTGAGCGAGGTGCTGGTGGTGGGGCTGGCGATCCTGTCCACCCTGCCGTTGCCGATCCTGCCGCTGCAGATCCTCTATCTCAATCTGGTCACTGACGTGTTTCCGGCTTTCGCGCTGGCGATGGGCGAAGGTGAAAGCGACGTGCTCAAGCGCCCGCCGCGCAACCCAAAGGAGCCGATCCTCGCCCGGCCGCAGTGGACAGCAATCGTGCTGCAGAGCCTGGTGCTGACCGCCGGCACCTTCGGCGCCCTCGCCCTGGCGCGGCTCAGCCTCGGCCTCGACAGCCGCTCCGTCATCACCGTCACCTTCCTGACGCTGGCCTTCGCCCAACTCTGGCACGTGTTCAACATGCGTGGTCTGCATTCGGCAGTGCTGAACAACGAGATCACGCGCAATCCGTGGGTCTGGGCGGCGCTCGCCCTGTGCAGCGCGCTACTGGTGGCGCCGCCCTATATTCCGCCGATCGCCGACGTGCTGCATCTGGCGCCGCCAACCGCCGCCATGTGGGCTATTATTCTGGCCTTGAGTTTGGCGCCGATGCTGGTGATTCAAACGGTTACCCTCATCGTTACGCGACGGCAATCGAGGTCTTAAAGCCATGATGGCGATGCTATTGCCCTGGCTGGAGTTGCTCATTTGCGCCGCGCTGATTGGCCTAGCCGGCCCGGTGCTCACGCAATACGGCGACGTTATCGCACGGCTGACCGGCCTGTCGCGCTCGTGGATCGGGCTGGTGCTGCTCGCTACCGCGACGTCGCTGCCGGAATTGTTCACCGGCATCAGCTCGGTCACCATAGCCGGCACCCCCAACATCGCCGTCGGCGACGCGCTCGGCAGTTGCGTGTTCAACCTCGTGATGTTGGTGCTGCTCGATGAACTGAGCCGCGACGAACCGTTGTACCGTCGGCTCGACCAGGGCCACATCCTGACCGCCGGCTTCGGCGTCATCCTCATCGGCTCGGCCGGCGCGCTGGTGCTCATGAGCCAGGAAGGGCTGAACTTCACGTTCCTAAACATCAGCGGCTACACGCCCTTCATTATCGTGCTCTATCTGGTGGCGATCCGCGCGGCCTTCGTCTACGAACGCCGCACCCCGCGCCCACCACCGCTCCTGGAGCCGGAAACCGGCATTACGCTGCGCGTCGCCGTCACCCGCTATGGCGCCGCCGCCCTAGTGGTGGTCGCCGCCGGCACCTGGCTGCCGTTTATCGGCAGCGACATCGCCACACTCATGGGCTGGAAGACCACCTTCGTCGGCACGCTGCTGATCGCATTCACCACCTCCGTGCCGGAACTGGTGGTGACGGTGAGCGCGCTCAGGCTCGGCGCCGTCGACATGGCGATCGGCAACCTGCTCGGCAGCAATCTGTTCGACATTTTGATCCTGGCTGCCGACGACATCGCCTATCGCAAGGGCCCGCTACTGGCATCGGTGTCACCGGCGCACGCCATCACAGCCTACGCAGCCGTGATCATGTCGGGCATCTTCATCGTAGCGATGCTGTTCCGACCGGAAACGCGCCTGCGCGGCACCATCGGCTGGGTGAGCCTGTCGCTGCTGGTGGTCTATCTGTTCAGCGCCTATGCGATTTACCTGCTCGGGCACTGAGCGGCGCAACTATCAGCCCAACTCCACCGCGCCGAGCAGCATGCTGAGGCGCCCGTCACCCCACATCGGCAGCAGCAGGCGCGTATAGGGTGGCGCGCCGGTGTGCGTATAGAAGGTGGGGCCACGCGCCTCGACCGTGGCGGCGCACTGTGACAGCAGATAGTCGAGCCGGCCGGGCAGCGATTCCTCGTCGATGAACTTGCTGCGCAAAGCGGACTTCTCGCCGACCTCGGCGCCGACCGTGTTGATGCGGAAGCGCTCGGGCTCGGCGAAGACGTCGATCAGCAGCAGTCGGTCGGCCACGTCCGGCAGCGCCGACGGCTTGACGTCGTCCCAGAACGGCATCTCGTTACCGCCGCGCTTGAGATCATCCCAGTAGTCGAACACCCGCTGCAGGGTCGGACTCAAGCGATCCGGCAGCGAATAAGGATTGTCGGCCATTCTTATCCCTCCGACGTGGAAGGTTCCGCGATCGGGGCTTTCATCCGGTCGGCGTCCCGCAACACCACATAAATGGCCGGGATCACCAGCACCGTCAACAGAGTGGACGAGGCGAGGCCGAACAGAAGCGAGATCGCCAGCCCCTGGAAGATCGGGTCGACCAGGATGGTGGCAGCACCGATCATGGCCGCAAGCGCGGTCAACAGGATCGGCTTGAAGCGCACGGCGCCCGCTTCCAGCAGCACGTCACGCAAGGTCTTGCCCTCCCCGCCGCCGTGGCGGATGAAGTCCACGAGCAGGATCGAGTTGCGCACGATGATGCCGGCCAGTGCGATGAACCCGATCATCGAGGTGGCGGTGAACGGCGCACCGAACAGCCAATGGCCGATCACAATGCCGATCAGCGTCAGCGGGATCGGGGTCAGGATCACCAGCGGCAGCTTGAAGCTGCCGAACTGCGCCACCACCAGGATGTAGATGCCGATGATGGCGACCATGAAGGCGGCACCCATGTCGCGGAAGGTCACGTAGGTGATCTCCCACTCGCCGTCCCACAGCACCGACGGCTTGGCCTCGACCTGGGGCTGGCCGTGGAACAGGATGGTCGGCTTGCCGAGCTTGCCCCAGTCGTGCTGGTCGATCAGCTTGTCGACCGCGAGCATGCCGTAGATCGGCGCCTCGTAGGCGCCGGCCATTTCGGCCATCACCATGTCGGTGAAATGACCGTCGCGGCGGAAGATGGTCGGCGAGCCCTCCTCCTTGGTGACGTGGACCAGCTGGCCGAGTTCGACCACGCCCTTGTTGCCGGGCACGGAGTTGGCCGGCACCGGCGTGGAAGCGAGCAAGTCGTTCCACGACAGATTGCGCTTGGGCAATCCGACGACGATCTCGATCGGGTTGCGGCCCTCGCCGCGGTAGGAATAGCCGATGGTGGTGCCGCCGAACAGCGACTGGATGGTGTCGTAGACGTCCTGCTGCTGCACACCGAAGAATTCCAGGCGGTCCTGGTCGATGGAGATGTGCAGGCGCGGCGGACGCTGGCGGATGGAATCGCTGACGTCGACGATATAGGGCACCGACTTGAAGATCTTCTCGACCTCGTGCGCCACGGCACGCCGGTTCTCGGGACTGGGGCCATAAACCTCGGCCAGGAGCGTCGCCATCACCGGCGGGCCGGGCGGCACTTCAACCACGCGCACCACCGTGTCGCGCGGCACCGTCACCTTTTTCAGGCGCGTGCGCAGGGCGAGCGCGATCTCGTGGCTGGTGCGATCGCGGTCCGCCTTGGGCGCCAGGATGACATGCAGCTCGCCCAATTCCGGCGAATTGCGCACGTAGTAGTGCCGCACCAGGCCGTTGAAGTCGAACGGCGCAGGCGTTCCGGCGTAGGTTTCGATCGAGCGCACCTCGGGCACCTTGCGCGTGACATCGGCGAGCGCGAACAAAGTGCGCTCGGTGTCTTCAAGCGTCGAACCCACCGGCAGGTCGACCACCACCGACAGCTCCGACTTGTTGTCGAAGGGCAGGAGCTTCACCGTCACGCTCTCGGTGTAGAACAGCACGCAGACCGCGACTGTCGCCAACCCGACGCTGATGAGGAAGGTCCAGGCGCGCTTGCGCGTCTTCAGGATGGGCGTGGCCAAGCGGCGATAGAGCTTGCCGAGGAAGCCTTCGCCGTGCGCGGCCTCGTGCTCATGCACCGGCATGCCTTCCGGATGCAGCTTGAGCATCAGCCAGGGCGCGACCACCATGGCGACGAAGAACGAGAACAGCATGGCCGCCGAGGCGTTGGCCGGGATCGGCGCCATGTAGGGGCCCATCATCCCGGACACGAACAGCATCGGCAGCAGCGCGGCCACCACCGTGAGCGTGGCGACGACGGTCGGATTGCCGACTTCCGCCACAGCTTCGATCGCCGCGCGCATGCGGCTGCGACCGTCCTTCATAGCCCAGTGGCGGGCGATGTTCTCCACCACCACAATGGCGTCGTCGACAAGGATACCGATCGAGAATATGAGCGCGAACAGGCTGACCCGGTTGATGGTGTAACCCATCATCTTGGCGGCGAAGAGCGTGAGCAGGATGGTGGTCGGGATGACCACCGCCGTCACTAGCGCCTCGCGCCAGCCGATCGCCAGCGCGATCAGGATGACGATCGACACCGTCGCCAGGCCGAGATGGAACAGGAGTTCGTTGGCCTTGTCGTTGGCGGTGTGGCCGTAGTCGCGCGTCACGGTGACGGCGACGTCCTTGGGCACCAGCCTTCCCTCCACCGTCTTCAGCCGCGCCAACAGATCCTCCGCCACCACCACCGCGTTGGTGCCAGATTTCTTGGCGAAAGCGATGCTGACCGCAGGCACGCGTTCCCAGTGGCCCTTCTGTTCCGGCTTGCCGAACCAGACGCGGTGCTCCATCGGGCTCGGGCCGATCACCACCTTGGCGACGTCGCGCACGTAGACCGGGCGGCCGTCGCGCGTGGTCACCAGCAGCAGGCCGATATCGGGGATCCCAGTCAGCGTCTGCCCGGCCACCACGTCGCGCATGGTGTTATTGTCGCGCACTTGGCCGGCCAGGAACGAGCGGTTGGCCTCGCGTACCTTCGCCACCAGCTGCTGCAAGGTGACGCCGTAGAGCATGAGTTTTTCGGGGTCCGGTTCGACCCGGATCTGCTGCGGATTGCCGCCGGAAATGTAGGTGAGGCCGATGTTTTCGGTCTTGTCGAGCTCGAACTGCAGCTCGCGCGCGATCTGATAGAGATCTTTTTCGGTGTAGCGCGACGCCGCATCTGGCTTTGGCGACAACGTCAGCACCACCACGGCGACGTCGTTGATGCCGCGGCCGACGATCAGCGGTTCCGGTATGCCGACCGGAATGCGATTCATGTTGGCCTTGATCTTCTCGTGCACGCGCAGGATGGCGTCGTCGGCGTTGGTGCCGACCTTGAAGCGCGCGGTGACCATCACCCGGTCGTCGACGGTCTGGCTGTAGACGTGCTTGACGCCGTTGATGCCCTTGACGATCGCTTCCAGCGGTTTGGTGACCAGCTCCACCGCGTCCGGCGCCTTGAGGCCGTCCACGTTCACGCTGATGTCGACCATGGGCACGCTGATCTGCGGCTCTTCCTCGCGCGGGATCGTGAGCAGTGCGAGCAGGCCGACGGCGAGCGCCGCCATCAGGAACAGCGGCGTCAGCGGAGAACGGATGGTGCCCTGGGTCAGGCGCCCGGAAAGTCCAAGTTTCACGGCTTCACCAGAACGTCGCCCGCATGCAGGCCGGAGAGGATTTCAAGGGCGTCGGGCATGTCGGGCCGCGGCATGAGACGGCCGCGCTGCACCGGCACGTCGATCGTCTGGCCGTTATTCTGGCGCACGCGCGCGTAATCGATGCCGAAACGCGTAGTGATAAAGGAAGCCGGCACCACGACGCTCTCGCGTCCGCCCGCCGAGACCCAGACCAGGATGCGCTCGCCGACGAAATAGTCGCCGAGGCCTGTGACCTTGGCGTCGGCGACGACGCGGCCGTCCTGAATCTCGGGATAGACCAGCTTGATGGTGCCGAACTTGGCGCCGTCAGCGCCGAGCGCGGTGCTGTCGACGCGGATGGTGTCGCCGGCCTTCATGTTGAGCGCGTGGCGCTCGGGCACGCGCAGGCGCAGCACATAGTTCTTCTCGGCGATGGAGGCGACTGTTTCGCCCGGCAGCACCACCGAGCCGGCGGTGACCGGAACCTTGAGTACGCGGCCGCCGGTCGGCGCCATCACCTTGCCCTCGCTGAGCTGCTGCTCGACCACCGAGCGCTGGGCGATCTTGGCGCGCAGCGCGTTGTCGGCGACGTTATAGGCGGTCTGGGCCTGGTCGAGCCGGGTGCGCGGAACGGTGCCCTTGGAGAACAGGTCCTTGGCGCGGTTGAGGTCGGTCTCGGCTTGGCTGAACTGGGCCTTGAGGCCGGCGATTTCGGCGTCCAGCGTCTTCATCTGCAGCACCAGCTTCTCGTCGCCGACGATGGCGAGCACCTGGTTCTGCTTGACCTCGTCGCCGTCCTTGACCGAGAGCTCGGCCACGGTGCCGCCGATGCGCGCGCGCGCGGGCACGACATTGGCGCTCTCGACCGTGGCGAACACGGCCTTCTCGTCCGCCACCATGTGGGGCTTGACGGTGAAGGTAGCCTGACTGGTTGTGGCGCTTTTCGGGGCAGGCCCTTGCGCCCGCGCCGGCGGCGCCAGCAGGCACGTGGCCAGCAAGGTCAGCGCCAGGGTGGGCGCCGCGGCGCGCACGAGCGCGGCAGGGGAGAGTGCGGCAATTCGCATGTCAAATCCTCATCATCCCCGCCGCTTCTGAGGCAGCGGATCAAGGTCTCGTCTCGCGCAGATGACAGCCCCCCGTCATTGATGTGCCTCAAGGGCTTAGCTGGGTAAGGAGGGTGTGGCGGCCAACCCCGTATATATAGATAATTATGAATATGTCTTGCGCAAATTGCGTTCAAGGGGATCCGAAAGATACGAGGTATGGGCTTGGATTCCGGGCGCTGGCGCGGCGCGGCTGACCGGTAGGCAAGCTGCCTAGGTCAGCCCGGCCCGGCGGAACCCATCGAGGTAATGTTCGCGCTCGGCTTCCTCGCGGATCGGCATGTTGGCGGCGACCCAGGCCAAGGACAGGTTGGGCTGCGCGCGCAATAGATTGTCCAACGCGGCTTTCGCCGCCTCGGTGTCGCCGGCCATCGCATAGGCGACCGTGAGCACGCGATGCGCGCCGACAAAGTCGCTGCGCTGGCGGATTCCCTCACGCGCCCACTTCGCCGCCTCCTGGTAATTGCGGCCGATGTACTGGGCATAGGCGAGGATGCCGTAATACACCCCCAGATACGGATCCCGTGGGCTCAGACGAATGGCGCGTCGCGCCGCTTCACTGGCTTCCTGCCAGCGCCCCGAATAACCGAGCGATAGGCCGTAATAACCCTGCGCCAACGCGAAATTCGGATTGAGCCGGAGCGCGGTTTCGTATTCGGCGAGCGAATCGTCGAAGCGGCGGGAAAAGAGATAGACATGACCCAGCGCATTATGCGCCCACGGATCCTCGCTATCGGCGCGGATGGCCGCCAGGGCGGAGCGCTCGGCAACCGCCATAGCGGTGGCCATGTCCATCCATCCCATATGAGCGGGGAACATGTAACTGGTGGCCAGTAGCCCGAGCGCCTGGCCGTAATTGGGATCGATGGCGATGGCTTTTTCAAGCAGCGCCTGACAGACGACAAAATCCTGCGGCGTCACTCGCCAATAATGCGAGAGTGCCCGCATCACCAGGTCCCAGGCATCGAGGCTGCCCGGCGGCTTGCGCTGCGCGCGGAAGTTCTCGGCGGCGTAGAGCTGCGGCTCGATCGCCGCGGCAATCGCTTCGGTGATCTCGTCCTGAACGGCGAACACATCGGCCAGGCTGCGGTCATAACGCTCGGCCCACAGATGACCGCCGGTGACCGTATCGATGAGCTGGGCGGTGATCCGCACCCGGTCGCCGACCTTGCGTACACTGCCTTCGACCACATAGCCGACGCCGAGTTCCTCGGCGACCTGCTTCAGATGGGCGGCCTTGCCCTTGTAGATGAACGAGGAGTTGCGCGCGATCACGAAGAACCATCGCAGCTTCGACAACGCCGTGATGATGTCCTCGCTGATTCCGTCCGAGAAATAGTCCTGCTCGGGATCGCCGCTCATGTTGGTGAACGGCAGCACGGCGATCGATGGCCGCTCATGCAAGGGCATGCCGGCATGGCGCGATCCGTTTTCTGCGCTCTGCTGGCGGCTGGCGACCTCCGGCTGCTCTTTTAGTGCGCCGACAAAACGGAAACCTTTGCGCGGCACGGTGCGGATCAGCGTCTGCCGATCGCCGCTATCGCCAATGGCGCGGCGCGCCGCATTGAGGCGGCTGGTCAATGTCGAGTTCTGAAATCGCGCGGCCCTGCCAGACCGCCATAATGATGTCGTCCTTGCTCACCACCCGATCGTGGTTGTCGATCAGGAACACCAGCAAGTCGAAGACCTGCGGCTCGAGAGCGATCAGCTCGGTCCCGCGCCTCAACTCGCGCCGACCCGTATCGAGGGTAAAATCCTCGAAATAGTGCGCCAAACCTCCTCGTTCGGCGGTCATGTCGACCATTCTGGACCCGTGCTCAAGGCGAGCTTGTCGCCAATCGGGACGTCTTGGAGTTCAGCCGCTCGCGCCCCACGCCGGGATCAAACCACATCAATACGTCTGATATTAGCCACATCCTGCGCCATACCAAAATACCTCCAGCCTTTCTCAACGGACCCAAATGCGAAGGGGATACCGAGTCCGTCCGGCGGTCCATGGGTCCCCGGACAGGCCCCTTCTGGACGAACAATGGAGGCCGCCTCCTCCGTAAATCAAGCTGCCGTCAAAGCTTTCCCGACCGGCCTCGTCCACTGTCCCGCCACCACCGGCACTCACCGCGGATCGCGCCGGCCCATACCTGGATGAAGGAGGTCACTATGACCCAATGGAGCATCAGCGGAAAATACTTCGAGACCTGCAACTGCGCCACGGCCTGCCCCTGCGTGTTCACCAGCGCGCCGACGGATGGCGAGTGCAATGCGCTGGTTGCCTGGCATATCGACAAGGGCCGCTACGGTGATGTGAAACTCGACGGTCTCAATGTCGCACTGGCGGTGCACGCGCCCGGGAACATGCTGCAGACCAAATGGAAGGTGGCCGCCTATTTCGATGAGAAGGCGAATGAAGCGCAGAACGACGCCTTGCATGCCATCTTCGGGGGCAAGGCCGGCGGCCATCCCGCGACCCTCGCCTCGTTCATTGGCGAGCTCGTCGGTGCCAAGAACGTGCCAATGCGCTATGAGGCCGACGGCAAGCACGCCAGCTTGACCATTCCCGGCATCGCCGACGCCGCCATCGAGGCGATGGAGGGCCAGGGTGGCCAACCCATCACCATCAACAACCATCCGCTCTGCATTGCGCCCGGTGAGCCAGCGACGGTGGCCACGTCCAAGCACTTCACCTTCGCCGACTACGGCATGGACTGGAAGCTCTCGGGCCGTAACGGCTTTCTGTCCAATTTCGCCTATTCGGCGTGAGTGTCATGACGGGGTTCACGACGACCCTCGGCGCGGGAAGATGGCGCGATCATCTTCCCGTGCTCGCCGCCATCAGCGTGATCATCGCGTTGAGCTGGCTTTATCTGGTTCGGATGAATGCCGCCATGCCGCACGGTGCGGGCGGCATGGCGCGGATGATGATGCCAGCGACCGCGCCAGGACTTGCGGAACAATTCATCGCCGCCTTCATCATGTGGAGCGTCATGATGATGGCGATGATGCTGCCGACGGCGCTGCCAGCAGTGACAGTGTTCGGCAACCTGTCACGCCGGCGCGCGCCACATAGCCGGCCGGCCTTGTCGACCGGCATGTTCGTCGGCGGCTATCTCGCGGTCTGGATCGGATATTCGGTTGTGGCCGCGACCGGCCAGATGGCGCTCTCGCATGCGGCGCTGCTGACGCCCATGTTGAAGAACACCAGCCAAGCGCTCAGTGTCGCCATCCTGCTGGCGGCGGGCGTCTTTCAGTTCACTGCGCTAAAGGAGATGTGCGTCACCCAATGCCGCACGCCATTTGCCTTCTTTCTCGCGGAATGGCGGGACGGTAAGAGCGGCGCGCTGGTGCTGGGACTGAAGCACGGCAGTTACTGCGTCGGCTGCTGCTGGGCGTTGATGGCGGTGATGTTCGTGGTCGGCGCCATGAACACGCTCTGGATGGCCGCTCTGACGCTGTTGATGCTGATGGAGAAAGTCGCGCCGGCGCGCTGGCGGGTCAGTCAGGTGACCGGTGGCATGCTGCTGCTGTCGGGAGTGGCGCTGGCGAGCTTGTTTGTCCTCTGAGCCGGATCGTCCGGTCAGCGATGCGGTGGTCGGGGCCGTCGGCTGGCTCCGACCGTTTTGCCCTATTATTCCATGGCTTAGTTCTGCCATTGACTCTTCCCCGCGCCGGCGCATAATGAGAACAAATAGAGAACTAGCACGTTGCAAAACCGGCGATGTCACAGGACGCGGCAAGCACCCTTGCCGCGCTGCGCAGAAGGCTTGCCTCGATCGAAGGGGCGGACCTGCCGCGCGCGCGGCGCACCGATGACGGACCTCTAAGCGGCTGCGCCGGGGTGGCCGGCGCGCTGACGCTTGCCGCCCTCAACGAGATCGCCGCCACGCGCGAGAGCGAGATGGCGGCGGCGACCGGCTTCGTATTGCCGCTTTGCGCTTGGGCTACGGGCGCAGCCGGGCGGCGCGCCACGGTCTGGATCGCCGAGGACATGGCCCTCAATGAGAACGGCGCGCCTTACGGCCCCGGGCTCGACGCCTTCGGGCTTATCCCTGAGCAGCTCATCCGCATCGCCGTTTCCAACGCGCGCGAGGTGCCCTGGGCGATGGAAGAGGCGCTGCGCAGCCGCGGCGTCGGCGCCGTTATCGGCGAGCTGCGTAGCGGCGAGATCGGCCTCACCGCCAGCCGCCGGCTGTCGCTCGCCGCCGGGCGCGACGGGGCCACCGCTTTCCTGCTGCGCGCCTCGCCTTCGCCGGAGCCGCTTGCCGCCGCCACCCGCTGGGTGATCGGCGCGGCGCCTTCCGCACACGGTGACGGCCAAAATTATGGACCGGGCCCGCCGCGTTTCGCCGTGCGGCTCACGCGCAACCGGCGCGGCAATTGCGGCTCGTGGCTCTTGGAGTGGAACAGTGACGGCCAGCGTTTCGACATCGCGACAGCGGATCGTCAGCCTATGGCTGAAGCGGCTTCCGACCGACCGCCTCACGCGGCAACGGGAACCTGACCCACAGCCGCACGCGGTCAGCGGCAAGCGCGGCAACGCCGAAGAGATCGTCGCGCTCGATGCCGCGGCTGAAGGCTTGGGGCTGCGCCGGGGTCTGAGCCTCGCGCAGGCGCGCGCCATGTGTCCCGCCCTTGTCGTCGCCGAAGAGGACACGCGCGCCGATGCGCGCCTGCTTGAAAGACGTCGCCGACTGGTGCCAGCGCTATACGCCGCTGGTGGGGCTCGATGCGCCCGACGGCATGCTGCTCGATATCGCCGGTTGCGCGCATCTGTTCGGCGGCGAGGTAGCGCTGATCGACGACCTCATGCGCCGCGTGCGCGCCTTCGGTTTCACGGCGCATGTGGGCGTTGCCGGCACCATCGGCGCGGCCCATGCGATGGCGCGTTATGGGCAAGGTGGCTTCATTGCATCCGGCTGTGAGCGCGAGCGATTGTTGTCATTGCCGTTGTCGGCCTTGCGCATCGACGATGGAACGGCGGCTTCGCTCGGCCGCGTCGGCTTCAAGCGCATCGGCGACATCGTCGACCTGCCGCGGGCGCCGCTTGCCGCGCGCTTCGGCGCCGAAAGCCTGCGCCAGCTCGACCGCGCACTCGGCCTGGAAGGCGAACCGCTGACGCCGCTATTACCGGTCGCGCCCTATTCCGCCGAGCAGCCGTTTCCCGAGCCGATCGCGCGCGAAGAGGACATCCTCGCCGTCATCGAACGGCTGGCGCGGCGGCTCGCCGCCATGCTGGAGCGGCGCGGCGAGGGCTTAAGGCGCGTTCAGCTTGCGCTGTTCCGCACCGACGGCAAGGTGCATCGCATCGCGGCCGGCACCTCGCGGCCGATCCGTGACGCAAGCGAGGTGCGCGCGCTGTTCGTGGAACGGCTGGCGGCGCTGGCCGACCCCATCGATCCCGGCTTCGGCTTCGACCTGGCGCGGCTCAGCGTCACCGCGGCCGAAGCCGCGCCGGCGCAGCAGGTGACGCTCGGCGATGAAGCTGACGATGCCGACCTCGGCCATCTCGTCGACCGCGTCAGCGCGCGGCTGGGCGCGCGCCGCGTCACGCAACTCATCGCGCAGGACAGCCATACGCCCGAGCTCGCCGCCGTCAGCCTGCCGGCGCAAAACATGCGCGCCGATGCAGAATCGCGGCTGGGACGCATTCCGCCGTCACCGCGCGGCGGCGGAGCTGCCGCCCCGGCCCTTGCGCCTGTTGGCGCGGCCGGAGCCGATCGAGGCGGTGGCGAGCGTGCCGGACGGCCCGCCCATCCGCTTCCGCTGGCGGCGCGCGCTGCACGAGGTCGCCGCCGCGGAAGGGCCGGAACGCATCGAAGGCGCCTGGTGGGAGGATGACGGCAGCGCGGCGCTGGAAAATTTGGCGCGCGATTATTTCCGCGTCGAGGACATGAGTGGCCACCGCTTCTGGATCTTCCGCGCCGGGCTTTACCGCGACACCGCACGGCCGGCCTGGTTCCTGCACGGGCTGTTTGCGTGAAATGGAAAAACAAACGCGTCATTCCGGGGCGCGAGCGCAGCGAGCGAACCCGGAATCCAGAGCCAAGTGCCGTGGCGCTCCTGGATTCCGGGCCCGGCGCTGACGCGCCGTCCCGGAATGACAAGACGGCAAGAGCATGAGCCATGCGTTACATCGAATTCGCCTGCACCTCGAACTTCTCCTTCCTGCGCGGGGCGTCGCACCCCGAGGAATTGATGGCGCAGGCGGCGCACCTAAAGCTCGACGGGATCGGGCTCGCCGACCGCAACAGCGTCGCCGGCGTGGTGCGCGCCCATGTCGCCAAGCGCGAAACCGACCTGCCACTGCGTTATCACCCCGGCGCGCGGCTGGTTTTCAGCGACGGTACGCCGGACATCTTGGCCTACCCGCGCGACCGCGCCGCATGGGGACGGCTCACGCGCCTCATCACCCTCGGCAACCTGCGCGCCGAAAAGGGCGAATGCATCCTGCATCTCGACGACCTGCTGGCGCATATCGAAGGGTTGGAGCTGGTGGTGATGGAGCCGTCGAGCGCGACCATACCCACACCGTCATTCCGGGGCGCGAACGAAGTTCGCGAACCCGGAATCCATAGCCCCGGTGCTGCGGCGTATGGATTCCGGGTCCGCTCGCTGACGCGAGCGCCCCGGAATGACCTAAAGAAATTATGTTCCGCCACCCCCCACCGCGTTCGCCTCGCCGCCGCCATGCTCTACCACGGCGACGACCGAGCGCGGCTCAAGCGCCGCACACAAGAAGCGCGCGAAGCGGGCGTGCCGCTGATCGCCATCAATGACGTGCACGTCCATCATCCCGATCGGCGGCCGCTGGCTGACGTGCTGACCTGCATCCGCGAGAAGACGACCATCGACCGCGCCGGCCGTCTGCTCGCCGCCAATGCCGAGCGCCACTTGAAGCCGCCGGAGGAAATGGCGCGGTTGTTCCGCGACTGCCCGGAGGCGATCGCAGAAACTTTGCGTCTCAGCGAAGAGCTCACCTTCTCGCTCGACGAACTGAAATACGAATATCCCGACGAACAGATCGAGGGCTTCGCGGCACCACAGGAAGCACTCGAGCATCTTACCTGGCAAGGCGCGGCCCGGCGCTATCCGCAAGGCATCGACGACGCCATCCGGCGAAGTCTCGCCCACGAATTCGCCCTCATCGCGCAACGGCAATACGCGCCCTACTTTCTCACCGTCCACGACATCGTGCGCTACGCCCGAAGCCAAGGCATCCTCTGCCAGGGCCGCGGCTCGGCCGCCAATTCCACGGTTTGCTACTGCCTCGGCATCACCGAGGTCGATCCCGTGCGTGGCGGCCTGCTGTTCGAGCGCTTCATTTCAACCGAGCGGCAGGAGCCGCCCGACATCGACGTCGACTTCGAGCACGAGCGACGCGAGGAGGTGATCCAGTACATTTATAAGAAATACGGCCGCGAGCGCGCCGGCATCGCCGGCACCGTCATCTCCTATCGCGGCCGCTCGGCGTTCCGCGAGGTCGGCAAGGCCTTCGGCTTGAGCGAGGACGCCATCGGCGCGCTGACCTCGAGCATCTGGGGCGGCGGCGGCAGCGCCGTCCGGCAGGACGACATCAAGCGCGCCGGCCTCGATCCGCAAAGCCCGCGCATGCGCAAGATCGCCGCGCTCGCGGCCGAGATCCAGCGCTTTCCCCGTCATCTGTCGCAGCACGTCGGCGGCTTCGTCATCACCCGCAGCCGGCTCGACGAAGTGGTGCCGATCGGCAACGCCGCCATGGACGACCGCACCTTCGTCGAATGGGACAAGGACGATCTCGACGCGCTCGGCATTCTCAAAATCGATGTGCTTGGGCTCGGCATGCTGACCTGCCTGCGCAAGGCGTTCGATCTGACGGAAAAGAATTACGGCGAGCGGCACACCCTCGCTTCCATCCCCGCCGAAGACAAAGCCGTCTATCGCATGTTGAGCCGCGCGGATTCGCTTGGCGTGTTCCAGGTGGAAAGCCGCGCGCAGATGTCGATGCTGCCGCGCCTCAGGCCGTCGGCGTTCTACGATCTCGTCATCGAAGTCGCGATCGTGCGCCCGGGCCCGATCCAGGGCGACATGGTGCACCCCTATCTACGCCGCAAGCAGGGGCTGGAGCCGGTCGTCTATCCATCGCCAGAACTAGAAGCCGTGCTCGGCAAGACCCTGGGCGTGCCATTGTTCCAGGAGCAGGCGATGAAGATCGCCATCGTCGCCGGCGGCTTCACGCCCTCGGAAGCCGACAAGCTGCGCCGCGCCATGGCGACCTTCAAGCGCACCGGCACCATCGGCACCTTCCGCGACAAGATGATCAACGGCATGCTGGCGAACAACTACGAACGCGAATTCGCCGAGCGCTGCTTCGGGCAGATCGAAGGCTTCGGCGAATACGGCTTTCCGGAAAGCCACGCGGCGAGCTTCGCGCTGCTGGTCTACGCCTCGGCCTGGCTGAAATGTCATTACCCGGACGTGTTCGCCGCGGCGCTGCTCAACGCGCAGCCGATGGGTTTCTACGCCCCGGCGCAGATCGTGCGCGACGCGCGCGAACATGGCGTCGAGGTGCGCCCGCCGGACGTGAACTTTTCCGCCTACGAGGCGACGCTGGAGTCGAGGCCGGCCGCCGCGCCGCCGCTGCACGCTCTGCACCGCGAGATGGCGGGCGATATCCGCACGCGCTGCGCCATTCGTCTGGGCTTGCGCGAGATCACCGGGCTAAAGAAGGAAGATGCGGAGGCGATCGAAAGCAGGCGCGGCAGCGGCTACGATTCTTTGCGCGATCTCTGGCTGCGCACGGGGCTGCCACCGCGCACAATCGAGCGGCTGGCCGATGCCGACGCCTTCGGCTCGCTGGGCTTAACGCGCCGAGATGCCTTGTGGGCGGTGAAGGCGCTTGGCCGCAGCGGCGATCACGAAGATCTGCCGCTGTTCCGCGCCGGCAATGCTCCGACACAAGAGCCGGACGTGGCGCTCACGCCCATGCCGCCCGGCGAAGAGGTGGTCAACGACTACCGCTTCCTCAAGTTGTCGCTGCGCGCGCATCCCGCGTCGTTCCTGCGCGCCGATCTCGACCGCCGCCGCATCGTCAGCAACGAGAGCTTGCGCGCGACACGCAACGGCACGCGCGTGCACGTTTCCGGCCTCATCACCGTGCGCCAGCGTCCGGGCACCGCCAAGGGCGTCATCTTCATGACCATCGAGGACGAAACATCCATTGCCAATGTCATCGTCTGGCCGAAGGTTTTCGAGCGCTTCCGCCCTGTCGTGCTGGGCGCGCGCTATGTGGCGGTGAGCGGCCGCATTCAATCGGAAAGTGGTGTCATCCACGTCGTCGCCGACAGGATCGACGACCTGACGCCGCTGCTGGCGCGGCTTTCCGACGGCGGCACCACCATCGACGCCTTGGGCCGCTGCGACGAGGTGCGCCACCCAGTCGACGACGATCCGCGCAGCATCGCCGCGCGCGGCGGCCGCAAGTTCTTCTCGCTCCTGGCCGCCGTGCCAGAGCTCGCCGACGATCTCGACGTGCCCGCGCGCGCGACCCGGCACGCGGTGGCGAAGCGGAGGAAGACTGCCTGATCGTCACTTATTCTTCGGAAACACCGCGATCATGTCGAGCTCGACGCGCGCGCCCGGCGTCGAAAGCTGGTTGACGCACACGGTGGTGCTCGCCGGCGTCCAGTCGCCGAAGTATTCCGCCAGCACCGTCACCATGCCGTCCATATCGCGCATGTCGGTGAGATACTTCGTCACCTTCACCACGTCGGTCCAGGTCAGCCCTTCGTGGTCGAGGATGGTCTTGACGTTCTCCATCGTGAGCCGCGTCTGATCCTCGATCCGGACCGGATGATTGTGCTCCGAAAAATCGTGCGGGTGCTTGTGATAAAGCGGCGACGGCGTCGCGCCCGAGATGAACAGGAGGTCGCCCGGCGCCTCCACCCGGATCGCCGGCGCATAGGGCATGTCCGGCTTGCGCTCGGGAATCGTCTGGATCTCGCCGAGCGAAGGATTGCTGGGCGATGTCTTGAAGGCCGGCCGGCGCGCGCTCATCGATTCGAGTCCCTCCCCGAAGCCCCGCCATGCGACGGGCGGGCGGCATTGTCGCCCCTCGCCCCGGCCCGTCAAGCAAGGCCGAACCGGCGGCCAAGACTAAGACCAAGACGTTTTCTTAACGGGCCTCGCCTCTAGTCATGTCCGTAACCTCAGTTGATTCGGTGCACCGTGGGCGAGATTATCGTTTTCCAGCGCAGAACCCGTGAAATCGCAGAGGCGCCCGCGGACGTCGACCTGCTCACGGCGGTCGACGTGGCGATCCGGGACCTGGCCGAGATCGCCGGCACGGACGATCTGGCGCTCGCCCGCCACCGGGCCGCGGAATGTCTGGCGACCCTCGCCTCCGCCTTCGATAGTGTGAAAAGCTGACGGCCCCGACCGACCAGATCCGGTCCCTAAAATGGCGACCCGCAACCGGTTACCGCAGCCGGTAGAGCGCGTGCCGGCGATTCCGCGTAAACGGCCGCACCTCGGTGGGCCAACGCCCTGCTTCGACCGCCATGGCCCATTCACGACTCACGAGCACGTGCGGCCCTTCGATTTCGTACATCGCACTGTGGCGCGGGCCATCATGCATGACCCGCTTCTCTTCGCCGCCGATGTTGATAGCGAAGGGCTCGCCTTCCATCCGCGTTACGCCGTGGACGCCGGGCACGGCCAGAAGATTCGGCACGTGTTCGGTATCGTAGACTTCGTTGAAGAGCGCTTCCTTCTCCGGTTCGACGTCCATGCTGGCGACGAACAAATACTTTGTCTTTATCGGCATTGAGATCTCCCACGGCGACGTCGTAATCGCTTCGGACGAAGCAGAGAACTGATCTACAGGAAAGCTGGCGCAGGGAGAAGGAGCAGTCCCCACGGGCCCCGGCTCCGCCGCGGCAAGAGATCGAGAGTTCGGTATCCCTCTTAAGCAAAACAGCCCCAAAGGCCCTTAGGCCCTTGGGGCTGTTTTGGCAGGCCGCGCCCAACGATGATGAACACTATGTCTACGCTATAGCCCTCTAATGCCGCCTATATTACTCGATTAGATCGGTAGATGTTTGCCGATGAGGAATTGACCTTAGACATACTACCATGTGATCAGCGGCGCTTTGCGCAGCCACGCATCTGTGGTGAGTTGCTGCACGACGAAATCCGCGACATCGGCTCGGGCGATTGTCCCGCCATGGACGCCCGACAGGTCGGTCAACGCCTTGATGTCACCGCGCGCTGCCTTGTCGTTGAGCACGGTCGGCCGGACTATGGTCCAGTCGAGGGTGCTGGCGCGGATCGCATCCTCCTGGCGGTCCTTGTCTTCATAGACTTTGCGCAGCATCAGGGGCAGGAACAGCCGGTCGAAAAAGAAGCCACCATGGCCGCGGCTGTCGCCGGCGCCAAGGCCGGTAATGCACACCAGGCGGCGGATGTTCTGCTCCGCCATGACGCCGACCAGCGCGCGCGTCGCCGTCGAGAGCAGGGTCACCTTCCGGAACGGGCTCATGGCCGTGCCCAACGAACTGACGACGGCATCGCAACCTGCAATGGCGCGGGTCAGCGCGGCAGCATCACGGGCGTCGCCTTCGACAAGCTCGGCGCCAATTAGGTCCATGGCTTTTGCCTTGGAGCGAACCAGGGCGACGACCTCGTATCCCTTTGCGACGGCCTTGCCGACGATCAGCCGGCCGGTGGCACCGGTCGCGCCCAATACAAGAATTTTCATGTCAAACCTCCGAAGCTGTGCTGATGGACCGGGATGCATCGATGATGCCGATATCACTGATGGCGTTCGCCGACCCACCGTGCCGCGGCCTCAGCCGTATCCTGGGGACGGGTGTTGAATGCGATTGCCGCCTTCGGTGCGCCTTGGTGGATCGCGTTTACAACCCTTTCAAAGAACGCCAACCCTTTGGGCGGGATGCGCAGGCCGCCACCGATCACGACACAATCATATTCCACCGTCGCCAACTGCGCGGCCAATGTTGCGATGCCACTGTCATCGGGAGCGATCATGCAGAGGTCGTTATCCCAACCGCGCTCGGTCATTGTCGTCTCCGCGATGTCGATGCCCGCCTGGATTTTTTCGGCATTGAACCCTGGTGGCAGGGAGGGATCGGAAAAGTCGACGGTTTCGGGCTTCTGCCCGACAAACAAGACGCGTGTCATGATCAAGCTCCTTTGAGAGGGGTGGAGGGAATGACGTTGTCGGCCGGGGTGTCGAGCCGGACCGAGAGGAACGCGCCAACGGCGGTCACGGACCGCTCGGCCGCGAGAAACTGGCCGAGGGAGGACTGGAACACATGCGCCATCCCCTCCCAGATCGACAGTGTGACCTTCACGCCCGCCGCCCGCGCCCGATCGGCATAGCGGATGGAATCGGCGAGCAGCACTTCATTGTCGCCTACATCGATGCGGATCGGCGGCAGGCCGTCGAGCCGGGCATAAAGCGGCGACGCCTTGGGGTTCGTGGCATCCTGGCCGCGAAGATACATGTCGGCGAAGCCCCGGAGTACGCCGCGCGTAAAAATTGGGTCCGCCTCCGCCCTCGTGTCGAAGCTGTCGCCGGCGAGCGACAGGTCGGTCCAGGGCGACATCACCGCCGCACCGACCGGTTGCACCATGCCTTTCGTCTTGTCCGCGGCGAGGATCGACAGCAGCGCCAGCGTCAGACCGCCGCCCGCCGAATTGCCCGCGACCACGATCCGTTCGGCCCCGTCCGCGACGAGACCGCGATAGGCGGCGACCGCATCGTCGATCGCTGCCGGGAACGGGTGCTCGGGCGCAAGCCGGTAATCCGGGACAAAGGTATCGGCGCCAACGCGCGCGGCGATCTGGCCCGCAAAATTGGTCAGCGCTTGCGCCGAGCCGAGAACATAACCACCACCGTGAAGATAGAGCATGCGCGCGCCCGGTTGGGCGTTCGCCGGCCGGAGCCAGAAGCCCGCAATGCCTCCGACCGTTGCGGCCTCTACCCGCACATCCGCCGCAGCGGGTGTGGCGGCAAACATGGCGTCGAAAATCGGCCGTGCCTCCGGGCCGAGCTTCTCGCCCTTGTGGGCCGAGGCGGCCTGTCGCACCGCGGCCACCGCCGGAGCATCTTCAGGCGAGAGGGGTTGGATCGTCATCATGGCAGGTCTCCTTGATTGGACGATAAGGATGCGGGCTCAGCCCTTCGCCCACTGGGCGGCGGCATCCCTGGCAAAAGCGGCATAGGAGCGCGGGGCGCGACCGAGTAGTTTGGTCAGGCGCGCGATGTCGTCAGCAGTCGCCACCGCGCCATCCGTCTGATAGCGGGCAAACATCAGGCGCAGGTCGAGCGCGTGCCAGGCAGGCAGCATGGTCTTCGTGCGCTGCTCCATCACGACGAGATCGTCGCCGCCGTATCGGATCGCGCGGCCGAGGGCTTCGCTCCAGATGGAGGCGATACCTTCGCCGGTCAGGCTGTCCGGACCAACCAAGGCGTAGGTCTCGCGGCCGAGCGGCATCGATGCCTGTTCACGGCGAACCAGCTCGATGGCGGCGGCCTCGCCGATGTCGCAGATATCGACCATCGAGACGCCCTTGGCGCCGATCGGCGAACCATAGACGCCAGCCTTCAGAAGCACGTCTTTCTGACGAAGATCGTTCTGGATGAAGTAGGCGGGACGCAGAACCGTCGCGGGCAGGTCGAGCGCCTCGATCATCCGCTCGACCGTGTACTTGCCGGCGAAATGCGGCACGTCGGTATAGGCTTCGCCGCCGAACACCGAGAGATAGACGATGCCCTTGATGCCGGCCTCGCGAGCGACCGTCAGCGTCAGCATCGCCTGCGTCAATTCATCGGCGACATTCGGGGCCAGCAGGAACAGAGTGCTGACGCCTTGCAGTGCCGCGCGCACCGAATCCGGGTCGGCGAGATCCCCGCGAACGGCCGTCACGCCAGCGGGAAGCTGCGCCGTCTCGGGCGAGCGCGTCAGGGCGCGGACGTCCATGTTGCGACCTTGAAGATGCGCCAGCACCTGCGCCCCGATTGTGCCCGTGCTGCCGGTAACGAGAATGGTCATGTCGAAATCTCCTCATGATGTTGCGAACCGTATGTTCTGAGGAACAACATACCCGTTTCATTATTGTACGGCAGATGCCAAAATAGAGATTACATGTCTCAAATACGGAACAGTCAGATGGATCTTCAGGCTTTGTCCGACTTTGACCTAGTCGCTGCCCATGGCGGGTTCGGCCGCGCTGCCCGCGTCTCCGGTCGCTCTAAGGCCACGCTGTCGCGCCGGGTCGCCGAACTCGAACAGAACCTCGGCGTGCGACTGATCGAGCGTGGATCGCAGAGTCTCCGATTGACGGATGAAGGACGAACCCTTCACGAGCGCACGCGCGGGCTGCTGAGTGAAATCGTGGAGGCCGGAGAAGCAGTCGTCCTTGGCGCATCGACGCCGAAAGGCAGGCTGCGGGTCAGTGCGCCGGTCGTCTTCGCGCATGTGGCGCTTCCCCGGATCGCAGCGCGGTTCGCTCTGGCTTATCCGGAAGTCCAGCTTGAAATCATCGCCGAGGATCGCAAGGTCGATCCGGTCGAGGACGGCTACGATCTCATCATCCGGATCGACCCATCGTCGGACGAACGTCTTGTCGGTCGCCGCTTTCTCAACGATGAACGCCTGATCGTAGCGCCTCCCGGCATGCCGCGCCCTTTTCCCAAGGTCGATGGCGAAGAATGTGGGGCAAAGGCCGTTCTGCTCTCCGCTGCACCACCAGGGGCTGAATGGCGGATGACCTGCGGAACTGATGGAGACATCGTCCTGCACCCGGACCCAATTCTCCGCCTCTCTTCGCTCCTGATGGTCCGCGATGCCGTGTTGGCCGGCGCGGGCGCGGCATTGCTGCCAAAACTCCTTGTTGCCGAAGACATCGAGTCTGGCAGACTCGCCTGCTGGGGAAAACATGCCGGTCCGCCCGTGGAGATATGGGCGCTGCAAAGTTCTCGCCGCCTGATCGGCGCCAAGGTGCGCGCGTTCATGGAAGTGGTTGGGAGAGCGTTTCCGGAGAAGACCTTCGTCGCGCCGTCTGTATGAGCGGCAAAGGGCGCCGCGTCTCACTTCTGAATTCGGATGACGAACTCAGGTTGTGTGGGAAATATCTGTATATATAGCCCGTGTGGCTATCGGCGGTGATACGTATCTAACGCGCAGAATATCGCGGCGTAGCGTGCAATCGGCGGCAAATGGCGGAGAGAGAGGGATTCGAACCCTCGATACGGTTTCCCGTATACACGCTTTCCAAGCGTGCGCCTTCAGCCACTCGGCCACCTCTCCAGATCCGGGCTTGCCGCGCCTTTAGCAGGAAGCCGAACGCCAAGCGTGCCTTATTGCACGCCGACGGTTCAAAATTCCACGGCAGGTCGCCCGGATTGGCCGACGGCGCCGCGCTTTAGCGCTGCAGGATGCCGCCGGCGGCCGGCACTATAGCGATGGCCCCGCCACAGACAACCCGCCGCTGGCCCCCTTGCTTGACCTGCACCTAGTGTCACCATTTATGCATATTTTCCATATTTCCGCCCCCTATGAAAATACAGCGCAAAATGAGAAAACAAGGCCATTCCTCGCACGAGGACGGGGGCGGCAGGGCGCATTTGAAACCGTAATGTCGGGCGACAACGTATCCGCACTGCAGCTGGTGCTCGGTGGCGATCCCGAGCTTTTCGCCATTGTCCTGCTGTCGCTGGAGGTCAGCCTCAGCGCGGTCTTCCTGGCCGCAGTCATCGGGGTGCCCCTCGGCGCGGCCATCGCGCTGAACCGCTTTCCCGGCCGCGAAACGACCATCGTCATTCTCAATGCCCTGATGGGCCTGCCGCCGGTGGTCGTCGGCCTGCTGGTCTATCTCGCGCTGTCACGCTCCGGGCCGCTCGGCGCGTTCGGCATCCTGTTCACGCCGGAGGCCATGGTGGTGGCGCAGACCATCCTGGTGGCGCCGATCATCGCCGCGCTGGCGCGCCAGACCATCGAAGACCTGTGGGCGGAGTACCACGACGAGCTCACGGCCATGAACGTCGGCCCGTTCGCGCGCATCGCCACGCTGATCTGGGACGCCCGTTTCAGCCTGGTCACCGCGCTGCTCGCCGGCTTTGGACGCGCCGCGGCGGAGGTCGGCTCGATCCTCATCGTCGGCGGCAACATCAAAGACTTCACCCGCACCATGACCACGGCGATCGCGCTCGAGACCTCGAAAGGCGAGCTCGCGCTGGCGATCGGTCTCGGCATGGTTCTGATCACCATCGTCATCATCATCAACGCGCTGGCCTGGGGCGTGCGTCGCGCCGGCGAGCATTACGCGGGATGAGGCCGATGCGCGCGCCCGCCACCGATCTGCCGATCAGCCTCGACGACGTCTCGATCCGTGCGCGCGGGGTGACGATACTCGACCGCGTCAAGCTCACGCTCGAGGCCGGACCGCCGACCCTGCTGATCGGACCCAATGGTTCCGGCAAGACCACCCTGCTGCGCGTCGCCATGGGCCTGCTGACGCCGAGCGGCGGCCGGGTCACCTGGGGCGGGCGCGAGCACGCGAGCCCCGACCGCCGCGCCATCCTGTTCCAACGCCCGGCCATGCTGAGGCGCAGCGCCAGCGGCAATATCCGCTACGCGCTTGCAGCAGCCGACGTGCCGCGCGCCGAGCGCGCAAGCCGCGTCGACGCGCTGCTTACTGAAGTCGGCCTCGCCGGACTCGCCAAGCGGCCGGCGCGGCGGCTGTCGGGCGGCGAACAGCAGCGGCTGGCGCTCGCCCGCGCGCTGGCGCTCGATCCAGCCGTGCTGTTCCTCGACGAGCCCACCGCCAGCCTCGACCCCGCCGCCACCAAGGCGATCGAGGACATCGTGCGCACCGTCACCGGACGTGGCGTCAAGGTGGTGATGTCGACCCACGACCTCGGCCAGGCCAAGCGGCTCGCCGGCGACGTGATTTTCCTGCATCGCGGCCGGTTGATCGAACAAAGCTCGGCCGAGGGCTTCTTCGACTCCCCGCGCAGCGAGGAGGCACGCAAATTCATCGCCGGCGAACTGCTGGTGTGAAACAGGCCTCACACCGATGGGTGCGAGGGCTCCAGACCGAAAAGCATAAGGAGAAAGATATGCTCAACCGCCACACCTTCATTGCCGCCGCCGCGCTCGGCGCGGTGGGCTTGACTGCTTTGGCCGCACTGACCGCGCCACCGAGTTTCGCGCAAGACAAGTCGATCATTGTTGCCTCGACCACCTCGACCCGCGACTCCGGCCTGTTCAATTACCTGCTGCCCAAGTTCAAGGCCAAGACCGGCATCACGGTCAAAGTGGTAGCGCAGGGCACCGGCAAGGCGCTCGACACCGGCCGGCGTTGTGACGCCGACGTGCTGCTGGTGCACGCCAAGGCCGCGGAGGAGAAATTCGTCAAAGCGGGTTATGGCGGTCCGCGCCATCCGGTGATGTACAACGACTTCGTCGTCGTCGGCCCGAAGAGCGACCCCGCCGGCATCAAGGGTACGAAGAGCGTCACCAAGGCGTTCACCACGCTCATGAACAAGAAGGCCGACTTCATCTCGCGCGGTGACAACTCCGGCACCAACAAGGCCGAGCTGCGCATCTGGAAGGCGGCCGGCGTCAACATCGAGAAGCAGAAGGGTCCCTGGTACAAGGCCATCGGCCAGGGCATGGGCGCCACGCTCAACACCGCGGCGGCCTCCAATGCCTACACGCTGACCGACCGCGCCACCTGGATCCACTTCAAGAACAAGCAGGACCTGGTGATCGAGGTGCAGGGCGACCCGCGCCTGTTCAACCAGTACGGCGTGTTTATGGTGAACCCGAAGCGCTGCCCGCACGTGAAGGTGAAACTCGGCCAGCAATTCATCAATTACCTGATCTCGCCGGCAGGCCAGAAGGTGATCAAGAGCTACAAGGTGCAGGGCAAGCAGCTCTTCCACCCGGACGCCAACAAGCCGGGGGCGTAACTCTCTCCTTCAACTCTCCTTCCCTCTCCCCACTTGTGGGGAGAGGGAAGGAAGCCTCTAAGCCAAGCATCAACAATGGCTCCCATCCGTCTCTTCGCCGCCGGCAGCCTGAAGGACGCCCTCGCCCAAGTGGCGCAAGCGTTCGAAGCGGCGGGCGGCGACAAGGTCGCAGCCAAGTTCGGGCCTTCCGGCCTGCTCAAGGACGACATTGCCGGCGGCGCCGCGGCGGACGTTTTCGCCTCCGCCAACATGGCCCATCCGCAGGCGCTGCACGACGCGGGCAAGGCCAAGCCGGTCACGCGCTTTGCCCGCAACACCTTGTGCGCGCTGGTGCGGCCGGGGCTCGACGTCACGCCGGCGACGCTGCTCGACACCATGCTCAACCCCGCCGTCAAACTCGGCACTTCGACGCCGCTGGCCGACCCTTCCGGCGACTACGCCTTCGAGGTCTTTCGCAAGGCTGGTGCCATCCGGCCGGGCGCGGGATCGACGCTCACGCGCAAAGCGCGCCAGCTCACCGGCAACATCACCAGCGCCGCACCGCCCACCGGCCGCAGCCCTTATGGCTGGCACGTGGCGGAAGGCCGCGCGGATATTTTCCTCACCTACCGCACCAATGCGCTCGCCGCGCAGGCGCAATATCCGGGGCAGCAACTGATCGAATTGCCGGACGCCTTGTCGGTCGGCGCCGATTACGGGCTGGCCGTGATGACAGACGCACCAGACGCCGCGCGCCACTTCGCCGCATTCATTGTTTCTGATCAGGGCCAGGAGATAATGGCGCGGTACGGATTTGCGGGCGGTAGCCTTCCTGCCGGGCTAGGAGCGTTTCCAGGCGAAGTGGGAACCGGTTCGCCGTCCGGAAGCACGATATAGACTTAGGCGGCTGGTTCAGTTGATGCTCGCCACAGTCAGGCGGCTGGCCTGGCGCTGGCGAAGCTGGTTCAACGCCTCGCGGGCCTGGGTGTGGAGGCTGTCGAAATCGATGGCATGCGCTGCCGGCTGCACCGCCGTGGTCGCGATCGGCGGCAGCGGCTTGGGCCGGAACATCGGGCCGGACGTCCAGGCCAGGACCAGGAGTGAGCAAAGAATGAGACGCATGGGAACCCCCCGCAATTTCTTGGTTGCTCCCTTTTAGTCGCGGCGGATTTAAAGCGGTTCAAACGGGGGACCACATTTCTGGCCACTTTGTTGACCGGTTCTTAATACCCGCCGGCCACCCGCCGGGCCTGCAATGTCCTGAAAAGTCGCCTATATTGGCCCCATGAGCGAGCACCAGAACCAAGACCAGGACAGCTACATCATCCGCCCCGACCCGGCCGACCCGCGGCTGACCGAGCGGGTGACCGGCATCGACCAAACCGGCGCCCGGATCGAGACCGCGGTGACGGTCGAGCGCGCGCTGACGATCTTCCTTAACGGACAGGAAATCGTCACCGCCATGACCATCAACGACTATCCCGAATACCTGGCAATCGGCTACCTGCTCAACCAGAACATGCTGCTGCCGGACGATGAGGTGACGGCCGTCGACTACGACGAGGAGCTGTCGGTCGTCGTGGTGCGCACCAAGCGTCAGACCGACTACGAGCAGAAGCTGAAGAAGAAGGTGCAGACGAGCGGTTGCGCACAGGGCACCGTTTTCGGCGACCTGATGGAGGCGCTGGAGGATGTGGCGCTGCCGGACGCAGCCTTGCGCACGTCGTGGCTCTACGCGTTGACCCACAAGATCAACACCACGCCGTCGCTTTACCTCGAAGCTGGCGCCATCCACGGCTGCGTGCTGGCACAAGAAGACAGGCCGTTGATCTACGTGGAGGACGTCGGCCGCCACAACGCGGTCGACAAGATCGCCGGCTGGATGTTCAAGGAAAAAGTCGCGCCCGGCGACAAGATCTTCTACACCACCGGCCGCCTCACCTCGGAGATGGTGATCAAGACCGTGCGCATGGGCATTCCCATTCTCATTTCGCGCTCGGGCTTCACCGCCTGGGGCGTCGAGCTGGCGCGCAAAGCGAATCTCACGCTGATCGGCCGCGCGCGCGGCAAGCGCTTTGTGGCGCTCGCCGGCGAACAGCGCATCGTGTTCGACCAGGACCTCGATACGGTGGCGGAAGAAAGCCCCAAGCACCGGCGCAAGGCGGCGGTCGTGGATGAATAGCTTTTGGCGCATGAAGCCGCCGCATACTCGCTTTCCCTCTCCCCTTGTGGGAGAGGGTGGCAAGCGCGGAGCGTCAAGCGACGCGCGAGCCGGGTGAGGGGTCGGCGCTTGACGTTGAACGCTGACCCCTCACCCGCCCTCGCTCGGCTTCGCCTCCACTCGAGCACCCTCTCCCACAAGGGGAGAGGGGAAGTATGCTCGTAGCAACTCCATAAATTCACGACATACGCTGCATGACACCACCCATTCCCCCCACCATCGGCCTCGTGCTTGCCGGCGGGCTCGCGCGCCGCATGGGCGGTGGCGACAAGGCGCTGATCAAGATCAAAGGCATCACCATCCTCGATCGGGTGATCGCGACGCTCTCGGCACAGTGCGTCGACATCGTCATCAACGCTAATGGCGATCCCGAACGCTTCGCCGACACCGGCTGCGAGGTGATCCCCGACAACGTGCCGGATCATCCCGGCCCGCTCGCCGGTATCCTCGCCGGGCTCGACTGGCTGGCCGAACAGAACAACGGCGTCGAATGGATGTTGAGCGTGCCGGGCGACTGCCCGTTCCTGCCGGACGATCTGGTGGAGCGGCTGCACCAGGCCCGGCGGGCGAAGGGCGCCGGTGTGCCGCTCGCCTGCGCGCGCTCGGGCGAATGGCGTCATCCGGTCGTGGGCCTGTGGCCGCTGGCGCTGCGCGCGGACTTGCGCAAGGCACTGGTGGAGGAGGACCTGCGCAAGATCGAGGTCTGGACCGCGCGCCACAGCATTGCGATTGCCGATTGGCCGACAGAGCCGATCGACCCGTTTCTTAATGTGAACACGCCCGAGGATGTGGCGCGGGCCGAGCGCATTGCACTGCAACATGTAAGTTGAACGAACTTGACCGGACTCCGGCCTCACTCTTATCTATAGTCGAGAGCTATGGGCGGATCGGGAGAGGAGCCGGAGTCATGAAGACGTTTCTTGTCGCCTGCGTCGTTGCCATCGTCGTCGCCGTCGTCGGCGCGTTCGTACTGGATGGCTATCAGCAGCCGGTGCAGAAGGCGTTCGCGACCCAGTACGTGCGGCTGGGGGCTTAAGCCACGACGTCATTCCGGGACGCCGCGAAGCGGCGAGCCCGGAATCCAGAGCTATATGGCACGGCGTTCGAGCTTGGCCCTGGATTCCGGATACGCGACCTACGGTCGCACCCCGGGATGATAATTAAACGTTCAACTCACCAACATCGCGTAGGGCAGGAAGCCCACCCGCGCGCCGGGCTCGATGGTGGTGACACCTTCAAGCAATTCCAACAGGCCATCGGTTTCGGTCAGCGAGGTCAGGACGCCGGCACCGTCCTGCGGGTGCTTCACCGCCTCGATCTCGCCGTCGGCGGCGCGGCGCAGCGCCACCCGCACGTATTCGCGGCGGTCCTTCTTTTTCTTGTAGGCGAACGCCACGCGCACGGGGAGCGCCACCAGTTCTTGCGGCGCGGCACCGGAAAGCCGGCGCAACAACACCTTCACCACCCGTACGAAGGTGACGAAGACGGCGACCGGGTTGCCGGGCAGGCCGACGAAAGCGGCGCGGTGCGCCGCGTCCTCCCCGCGGATCACGCCCATCGCCACCGGCCGGCCCGGCTTGATCGCCACGCGCCAGAACACGAGGCTGCCGATACGCTCGACCGCGTTGCGCACGTGGTCAGCCTCGCCAGTCGAGACGCCGCCCGAGGTGACGACCAGGTCGTGGTCGGCGGCGGCCTGCTGCAGGGCACGGGTCAGCGCCACCGGCTTGTCGGGCAGGATGCCGAGATCGGTCACCACGGCGCCGAGGCGTTCCAACAACTCACTGAGTAGATAACGGTTGGCGTCGAAGATGCTGGTGCCGTCGCGCGGACTGCCCGGCTCGACCACCTCGTCGCCGGTGGAGAAGATCGCCACTTTCAGGCGCCGCCGCACCTCGATCTCCGTGATGCCGAGCGCGGCGACAAGCGCCACGTGCTGCGCCTCCAGCACCGTGCCGGCGGGCAGCACGACATGACCGAGGGGCACGTCTTCGCCGGCGAGCCGCCGGTTGGCGCCGCACTTCAAGCCGCTCGGCACGGTGACCCGCTTGCCGTCAACACTCACGTCCTCCTGCATGAAGACGGTATCGGCGCCCGCTGGCATGGCCGCGCCGGTGAAGATGCGGATGGCTTCGCCGGGCCCGAGCTTCAGCGTAGCGCGCGCGCCGGCGGTGAGGCGGCCAGCGACCGTCAACGTGGTGTCGCCGTCGGGCTCGAGATCGGCAAAGCGCACCGCGTAGCCGTCGACGGCGGAGTTATCGAACGGCGGCAGACTGACCGGCGCCTTGATGTCGGCCGCCGCGACGCGCCCGCACGCGCCGTGCAACGGCACGCGCTCGGTCTCGGCCACCGGCGCGACGCGCTCGCCGATCAGCCGCTCCATCTCCTCAATCCGCATCAGCGGACCGGAGAAGGCAAAACAGTCGTCGGTCAGTTGCGCCATCTTTGTGCGCTCTCGCTCACGCGCTCTTGGCGAGCGCGAGGTCGCCGACCGGCACCGCCGACGCCATCAGGAGATCCGCGATGCCCTCGATGTCATTGAGGTCGATCACCGGCACCTTCGCCTGCGGCAGCGGCACGTCGGAGGCAATTGCCACGACATACGGATCCTCCGGCTGGATCAGCGATTTGCCGTTGGCGGCGCGATGGACCTCGAGCTTGGGAAAGGCGTCGCGTTTGTAGCCCTCGACCAGCACCAGATCGACCGGCGACATCTTGGCGACCAGGTCGGGCAGGTCCCATTCCGCCTCCTCGCGCAGCTCGTGCAGGATGGCGAAGCGCTTGGCCGAGCTCACCACCACCTCGGTGGCGCCGGCGGCGCGGTGAAAGAAGGAATCCTTGCCTGGTTGGTCGAGGTCGAAGCCGTGGTGGGCGTGCTTGAGGGTGGAGACCTTAAGGCCGCGCCCGATCAGGCACGGAAGCACCTTTTTGATCAGAGTAGTTTTGCCCGAGCCGCTCCAGCCGGCGAGACCGATAATGCGCATGGGTTTCATCTAGGCGTGGCGCTCCCTAATTTGAACCGACAAGTATAGCACGAGTACAGCTTCCGTCATTCCGGGGCGCCGCGCGGCGGCGAACCCGGAATGCGTTCCGAGAACTCAGGTACATTACGGGATTGCCCATCCGCGCGGATGCGGGCAATTTTCGCAGGTTCGACCGTGCCCAACGGGGAGATAAGGTGACATGAGCGAGGCTTCGACCTGGTCGCTGCGCGAGGTGTGGACCCGCAAACTGCTTTATCCCGGCCACACCTTCCCGACCGCGATTGCGCCGGTTGTGGTCGGCATCGGCCTTGCCCACCACGACGGCGTGCTGGCCGCCGGCCCCGCCCTGCTCGCCTTCGTGGCCGGCTGGCTGATCCAGTTCGCCGGCGTCATCACCGATAACTACACCAATCTCGTCCGCGAGCCCGACGACCGCGAGCATCCCGAACTGGTGCAGGCGGTGAGAAGCGGCCTGCTCTCGCTCCCCTTTCTGCGCAACACCATCCTGGTCTGCTACGGCATCGCGGTGCTGATTGGCCTAGCGCTGACGGCCATCGCCGGCTGGCCGGTGATCGTGATCGGGCTCCTGAGCATCTTCGCGAGCTGGGCCTATTCCGCCGGGCCTTGGCCGTTCGGCCGCCATGGCTTCGCCGACCCGCTGTTCTTCCTGTTCTTCGGCACGGTGTCGGTGATCGGCACCTATTACGTCCAGGCCGCCACCCTGCTCGGGCCCGAGCATTGGCGCGCGGCGCTACCGTTTGCGGCGGTCGCGGTCAGCCTGCCGATCGGCGCGCTGATCACCAATATCCTGATCATCGATGATATTCGTGATTGTGAATTCGACGTGGAGAAGGGCAAGAACACCATCGCCGTGCGCTTCGGTAAAGGCTGGAGCCGGCTGGAGTTCGTCTGCCTGCTCGCTTTTGCATACCTGATGCCGTTCTGGTTCTGGCTATCGCTCGGCTTCAGCGCCTGGGTATTGCTGCCGCTGATCACGCTGCCGCTCGCCGTTATGGTGGCGCATGCGGTGTGGACGCGCGACCGCTTCGCCGAGCTGGTGCCGATGACCCCGCGGCTCGCCATGCTCACGGTTGCGTTCTCGCTCTGCCTCGCCGCTGGAATTGCCGCAAGCGCATAAAGGACGATCGCGCATTGATGTTTATCAATCTCATGTCGTCCAACTGTTAAATATTTTCGTTTGAAACTATCAGTAGGATCGTCTTAGATTCGCGTTACGGGGCAGACGGCACTGATGGCCGAGGCATGATCATGAAGCGTAGAGGCTGGGGGCTGCTGCTGATCATCTTCATTGTCGGTGGCTTGCTGGGCGCCGGCGCGGGGATCGGCAGTGTTTTTGTCAACCGCTATACTTCCACGGACGCCTTCTGCAC
The DNA here is from genome assembly GCA_963822085.1 of uncultured Pseudomonadota bacterium. GTDB lineage: Bacteria > Pseudomonadota > Alphaproteobacteria > Rhizobiales > Xanthobacteraceae > Pseudolabrys. The sequence continues at coordinate 176,082 of CAWGGL010000022.1, read as the reverse complement.
CTCCTGCCACAGCATGAAGTTCGTCGGGAACGACCCACACTTCATCCATTCGGCGCATCGCAGCAACGCGCTCGGCATCCGCCCGAGCTGCGGCGACTGCCACATCGTCAAGACCAACTGGTTCGACGAGACCTTGGACCACGTCACGTCCGGATTCCACGACACCATCGCCGAGATGACCCACGATTACAGCGACCCCAAGGTCTGGGCCAAGCGCCGCATCGCTCTCGCGCACCGGGTGCGCGAGACGATGCGCAAGCAGGACAGCGTCACCTGCCGCTCGTGCCATGATCGCATCGCGGTTCGCCCGACCAGCACGCGCGGGAAGGCCGCACACGCGCTGATGCGCGAGGGCCGCATGACCTGTATCGACTGCCATTTCAACCTGGTGCACGCCCCGGTGCCGCCGACGATTGAGTTCATCCGGAGCTCGGGCATTAGCGGTGGGGCAAAGAAATAGCCCGCGTTTCGCGGCGCACGTCCGAGGAGAATGCGATGAGCAACCGAGGCCGCATGTCGAAGAGCTTGCCGAAGATTCGGTTGTCGAAAATTTTGGCCGCCGCGCTCCTGACCGGCGGTCTCACTGCCGCCGTGCTGGCCATGGCGCCGCAGCTTCGCGCCCAAACACCACCGGCACCGCCGCCGCCCGCCGCGCCGCCAGCAGCCGCCAAACCCGCCGGCCCGCCGCCGCCACCGCCGCCCGGCACAATTTCGACCACCCAGGTGCCGTTTTACGCCGACTGGGCGTCGTCGGCGCACGCCAACGGCAAGGCGGAGCCGTTCAACCACTGGAACAAGGAAAAGGCGATTCCGGCCGAATGCGCGCGCTGCCATTCCACGCCCGGCTTTCGTGATTATCTCGGCGCCGACGGCTCGACGCCGTTCAAGGTCGATCATCCCGCGCCGGTCGGCACCGTGATAACCTGTCTCGCCTGCCACAACGAGAAGACGCTGCGGCTGACCAAGGTGACCTTCCCCTCCGGCGTCACCATCGAGCACCTCGACGCCAATGCGCGCTGCATGACCTGCCACCAGGGCCGCGAATTGACCGAGAGCGTCAACAAGGCCATCGCCGGCGTGCCCGACGACAAGGTGATGCCCAAGGCGCAATTCATTAACGTGCATTACTTCGCCGCCGGCGCGACGCTCTACGGCGGTGAGGTCCATGGCGGCTACGAATATCCCGGCAAGACCTATGCCGGCCGGCTCAAGCACAAGGCGCCCTTTACCACCTGCACGTCGTGCCACGCCACGCACGCGCTGAAGGTCAAAGTTAGCGACTGCATGGCCTGCCACAAGGAAGTCACCGACAAGGCCTCGCTGCGTCTGATCCGCGCCGACAAGGTCGACCTCGACGGCAGCGGCAACGCCAAGGAAGGCGTGGCGCAGGAGATCGACAATCTGCGCGCCAAGCTGCTGACCGCCATCCAGGAATACGCCAAAAAGGTCGCGGGCAAGCCGATCGTCTATTCGGCGCCGGATTACCCATACTTCTTCGTCGACACCAACGGCGACGGCAAGGTGGACGGCAAGGAAGCCATCTTCCCCAACCAGTACAAGAACTGGACGCCGCGCCTCATGAAGGCGGCCTATAACTACCAGTTCGTCACCAAGGACCCGGGCGCCTACGCGCACAACCCGACCTACGTCGCGGAACTGCTGCACGACTCGATTGCCGACCTCGGCACGCGCGTGAGCGTGGACCTGAAGAACGCGACGCGGCCGTAAGCGACGCTCTTTCCCTCTCCCCGTTTACGGGGAGAGGTGAAGAAAGTGTACGGCGCGCGCGGACATCACCGATCCACCTGTCAAACAGCCCGCAGCCTTTCTCCTCATGCTGAGGAGCGCACGAAGTGCGCATCTCGAAGCATGAGGCTCTGACCATAGCCGCCTTCATCCTTCGAGACGCGTCGCTGGCGCGACGCTCCTCAGGATGAGGCGGAATGAGGCAAAGCTCCGCCGCCCCTGTTGTTTGACAGGCTCGGGGTGAGCCCGCTTCCCTTTTTCCGTTTCTCCCACAGGGTGCCCCCGGGGGAGGTCCCCCGAAAAAGGGGAATGGAGCGCCGGGAGGGCGCCAGGGGCTGGCGAGGCCCCCTTGGACGGGGTGGCGAGTCCCGCCCGCGCGCCTTGCGAGGGCGCGCGCCCGCCTGTTGCGAAGCGGGCTGCGCCCTCCCGGCGCTCCACCGTCAAGCCGGCGCCGTTCGCACCGGCTCGACCCGCACGGCGCCGTTGTCGGGCGCCGGTCCTGATCCGCGTGGCGGGCGTCCTCGAGACGACGCCCGCTGCCTGACCAAGGCACATCGACGATAAAGCCGCCCAAGTGCGCGGGGATAAGTTTTTTGTTGGAGGCTTCTCAGGGGGTTGAGGCCCCCACCCGACCGCTCGCTTCGCTCGCGGCCACCCTCGCCCGCAAGCGGGGCAGGGATGAGAGAAAAGAAAACGCCCGGCGACGAGGCCGGGCGTTTGGCAGTTTGGAGGTTGTTACTAGAAAGGTGCTTATTCCGCGGGCTGGGTGCGGGCGCCGCCAGTGCCCTGGCCCTGTTCCTCTTCGTACCAGAGCGGATGGTGCTCCTTGGCCCAGTTCACGTCGACGGTGCCCTGGCTCATGGATTCGAAGGCACCCTCCATGCCCAGCGTACCGAGGTACATGTGGGCGAGGATCAGCGCGATGAACAGCACGCCGACGATGCCGTGGAAGACCTGCGCGATCTCCATGTCGCCCACGCCCATGCCCCATGAGAACGGGAAGATCAGCATGTAGCCGGTGACGATCATGGCGCCGCCGCCGATAACGATGAACCAGTACAGGAGCTTCTGGCCGCCGTTGAACTTCCAGGCCGGCGCGTGAGGGCCGCCCTTGCCCATACCGCCGCCCATCTTGAACCACTGGACGTCGGCCGCCGTCGGGAAGTTCTGCCCGATCCACATCAGGAACATCAGCACCACGCCGATGGTGAAGGCGAAGCTCAAGTAGTTATGCGCGTACTTCGCCCATTCCGACCAGGCGCTGAAGGCGTCGGCGCCCATCCACGGCAGGATCAACACGCGGCCGAAGGTGATATTCAGCCCAGTGATGCCGAGCACGATGAAAGTCGACGCGGTGAGCCAGTGCACGAAGCGCTCGAAGGCGTTGAAGCGCACCATGGTGCGTCCCGAACGACCACCCTCGATCTTCATGGTGCCGCGCCACATGTAGAACAGGATGAGCAGCACCAGCATGCCGAGGATGGCGACGCCGCCGATCACCTTCAGCCAGTAAGTGTGGAAGGTCTGCCAGTTGCGGCCAGCCGGATGGATCAGATTGGCCGACTTCTTGTCCGGAATGCTGACGTCGCCACGGATGACGCCGCCCTTGAGCTGCTGCAAAAGCTGCTGCTCGCTGGTCGCCGCCGTCGTCGGACCGCCCTGCGCGGACGCGGGCGCCGGCGGCGTCATGATGACGACCATGAAGGCGAGCGCGAGCGCGCCGGCAACGAAGCGGATCGCGGCTAAGAGCTTCGCCATGACATCCTCTCCCTTTTTTGAACCCTGCAATTTTGTGGTCGAAGACCGGCGGCGCGAGGCCTTTAAAGCCGAACGCCGCCGCATGGATCAGCTCGCGATGGTCTCGTGATAGGCGGTCTGCCAACCCCAGGCACCGGAGCTGTAGCCGCGGGTCTTCACGCGTTCCTTGTAGATCTTGGCGATGACGTCGCTGTCGCCGGCGAGCAGCGCCTTGGTCGAGCACATCTCGGCGCACAGCGGCAATTTGCCCTCGGCGAGACGGTTGGCGCCGTACTTCTCGTACTCCGCCTTGCTGCCGTCGGCTTCCGGACCGCCGGCGCAGAAGGTGCACTTGTCCATCTTGCCGCGCGAACCGAAGTTGCCGACCTTCGGGTACTGCGGGGCGCCGAACGGGCAGGCGTAGAAGCAGTAGCCGCAGCCGATGCACAGGTCCTTGTTGTGCAGCACCACCGCGTCCGCCGTGGTGTAGAAGCAGTTCACTGGGCAGACCGCCGCGCAGGGCGCGTCGGTGCAGTGCATGCAGGCCATCGAGATCGAGCGCTCGCCCGGCTTGCCGTCGTTGAGCGTGACCACGCGCCGGCGGTTGATGCCCCAGGGTACGTCGTTCTCGTTCTTACACGCGGTGACGCAGGCGTTGCACTCGATGCAACGGTCGGCGTCGCAAAGGAATTTCATGCGTGCCATGTCAATTCTCCTTCAACCGATCCGTTGACCTTTACGCCGCCTCGATGCGGCAGAGCGTGACCTTCGATTCCTGCATCTGGGTCACCACGTCGTAGCCGTAGGTGCCGTCCATGTTGGAGGCCTCGCCCAGCACGTAGGGGTCGCTGCCCTTCGGATACTTCGAACGCAGGTCCTGGCCCTGCCAGTAGCCGCCGAAGTGGAAGGGCATGAAGGCGACGCCGGCGGCGACGCGCGGGGTCACCATGGCGGTGACCAGCACCTTGCCGCCTTCGGGCGAGTGCACCCAGATCTTGCCGCCGTCCTTGACCCCGATCTTGCCGGCGTCGGCCGGGTTGATCTCGCAGAACATGTCCTGCTGCAGCTCGGCGAGCCACTTGTTGGAGCGCGACTCGGCACCGCCACCCTCGTATTCGACCAGGCGGCCGGAGGTGAGAATGACCGGGAACTGCTTGGAGTGGTCGTTCTTCTGGATCGACTCGAACAGCGTCGGCAGCCGGTAGGAGTGGCGATCCTTGTAGGTGGCGTATTTCGGCAGCAGGTCGCGCCGCGGGGTGTAGAGCGGCTCGCGGTGCAGCGGCACCGGATCCGGGAAGGTCCACACCACGGTGCGCGCCTTGGCGTTACCGAAGGGCGCGCAGCCGTGCTTGATGGCAACGCGCTGGATGCCGCCGGAGAGGTCGACCTTCCAGTTGGTTTTGTCGCCGGCGATCTTCTCGATGGTCGCCGTCTCTTCCGGCGTCAGGTCCTTGTCCCAGCCGAGCTTCTTCAGCATGGCCATGGTGAACTCGGGATAGCCGTCCTTGATCTCCGAGCCGACCGAATAGGAGCCCTCGGCGAGCAGATTCTCGCCGTTGTGCTCGACGCCGAAGCGGGCGCGGAAGGTGAGGCCTCCCTCGGCGACCGGCTTGGAGGTGTCGTAGAGAACCGGCGTGCCGGGATGCTTCATCTCCGGCGTGCCCCAGCTCGGCCACGGCAGGCCGTAGTATTCGCCGTCGACCGGCCCGCCCTTGCCCTTCAGCGTCGTGTAGTCGAACTTGTCCTGGTGGGCCATGTGCGCCTTCAGGCGTTCCGGCGACTGGCCGGTGTAGCCGATGGTCCACATGCCCTTGTTGAACTCGCGGGTGATGTCCTCGACCAGCGGCTCGTTGTTCTTGACCGCGATGTGCTTGACCAGCTCCTTGTCGAAGCCGAGCTTCTTCGCGAACAAGTACATGATCTCGTGGTCGGTCTTGCACTCGAACAGCGGCTCGACCACCTTGTCGCGCCATTGCAGCGAGCGGTTCGACGCCGTGACCGAGCCGTAGGTTTCGAACTGCGTGGTGGACGGCAGGATGTAGATGCCGTCCTTGCGGTCGGGAATGACGGAGGCGAAGGTCGGCACCGGGTCGACCACGACCATCAGGTCGAGCTTCTCCATTGCCTTCTTGATATCGGGCAGACGGGTCTGCGAATTGACCGCGTGGCCCCAGAACACCATGGCGCGGACGTTGTCCGGCTGGTCCATGTTCTTCTTGTCCTCGAGCACGCCGTCGAACCAGCGCGACACCGGGATGCCGGCCGACTGCATCAGCTTCTGGCTGGCGAAGCGGCCCTTGACCCATTCGTAGTCGAGATCCCAGACCCGCGACCAGTGGTGCCAGGCGCCGGCCGACAGGCCGTAATAGCCGGGCAGGCTGTGCGACAGCACGCAGAAGTCGGTGGCGCCCTGCACGTTGTCGTGGCCGCGGAAGATGTTGGCGCCGCCGCCGGCGACGCCGACGTTGCCGAGCGCGAGCTGCAGGATGCAGTAGGCGCGGGTGTTGCTGCTGCCGATGGTGTGCTGGGTGCCGCCCATGCACCACACGATGGTGCCAGGCTTGTTCTCATGCAGCATCTTGGCGACGCGTTCGACCTGCGCGCCCGGCACGCCGGTGACGTGCTCAACCTCTTCCGGCGTCCACTTCATGACCTCTTTCTTCACCTGGTCGAGGCCCCAGACGCGCTGCTTGATGTATTCCTTGTCTTCCCAGCCGTTCTTGAAGACGTGGTAGAGGATGCCCCACACCAGCGGAATGTCGGTGCCGGGCCGCAGACGCACGAACTCGTCCGCGTGCGCCGCGGTGCGGGTGTAGCGCGGATCGGCCACGATCAGCTTCGACTTGTTCAACTCCTTCGCGCGCAGGATGTGCTGCACGGCGACCGGATGCGCCTCGGCCGGATTGGAGCCGATCAGGAACATCGCCTTCGAGTTGTGCATGTCGTTGAAGGAATTGGTCATCGCGCCGTAGCCCCACGTGTTCGCGACGCCCGCGACCGTGGTGGAATGGCAGATGCGCGCCTGGTGGTCGCCGTTGTTGGACCCCCACAGCGCGTAGAACTTGCGGAACAGATAGGACTGCTCGTTGGAGAACTTGGCGGAGCCGAGCCAATAGACCGAATCGGGACCCGACTTCTTGCGGATCTCCAGCATCCTGTCGCCGATCTCATTAATGGCGTCTTCCCACTTCACGCGGGTCCACTGGCCGTTCACCAGCTTGAGCGGATATTTCAGCCGGCGTTCGCCGTGAGCGTGCTCGCGCACCGAAGCGCCCTTGGCGCAGTGCGAGCCGAGATTGATCGGGCTGTCGTAACCCGGCTCCTGGCCGACCCAGACGCCGTTCTTCACTTCGGCGATCACCGTGCAGCCGACCGCGCAGTGCGTGCACACCGACTTGATGCGGGTGGCGCCGGCGGTGAGCGGGCCGGCCTCAGCGGCCTGCGCCTTCTTCACCGTGGCGAGCGGCAGCGCGCCGGCAAGCGCGACGCCGCCGGTCAAGAGGCCGGAGCGGGCCAGGAACGAGCGGCGGTCGATGGTGCTGCCGGCATTGGCGGCCAGCGCCTGCTGCAAGGTTGCGGATTTTGCGGAGCCACTCGATTTCTTCCTGAGCATGACGTCCTCCTGAATTCGGGTCGGCGCTGGTCTCACGCGCTTCAAGCGCGGGCGCGGGAACGATGCGGAACGGTCAGAAGCTTGCGAGGCGGTAGTAGGTCTTGACGTGCTCGCTCTCGCGATAGCCGTTATGCTGCGGCTCAGCGGGCTCGCTGGCCGCGGCGGGCGTGACAGCCGAAACCGCGCTGGCGCCGGCCGCGCCGATGGCCAGCCCCGCACCAGTCAGAAGACGACGGCGGTCGATTTGCGGCGATCTCTCGGTGCGCTTGTTGTGCTGGCGCATGGTCAGTCCTCCGGTGAAACGAGCGCGCGCGATCCGGCCCCGAGGCCGCGACCTGCGTTGTGAATGGGGTGATGAGATGCCGCCGCAGCCACGGCAGAGATCAGCCGCGCGGTGGAATGCGGGATAGAAAGATGCCGCTGTGCGCGACCGAATGAAGGCGCGCGCAAGAGCTCTTCGCGAGCTGCAGTTCGGCTAACCATCTCCCTCCCCTTTGGCTCTTACCGAGCCAATTCTTGGGGCGCCCACCCAGCATTGGAATAATTAGAGGCTATAGCCTCAGCCTATGGAAGACAAATAATTTTCAATCTACAGAATGTTTATGTATTCGCACGCGCAACAATTCACACACTGCGGTGCAGCATGGATGCAATCGCTTCATTTGCTGCGGTGTTTGGGTAATCCGTCCGGCGCCACCTTAGCGACACGCCGCGGCGCATCGGCAGAATTGTCCCCGGCTGCGTCACTTTCGCCCAGTGCGTCGTCGGCTTGTGAGACGTGCACCGGTTCGAATGTCGCCTGCGATTCGTCCGGCTGCGGTTCGTCCTGCACGCCGGCGGAACCGTCGAGCGCCTCCTCAACCTTGTCGATCTTTTCTTCGACTTCCTCGGCATAGCCGCGCCCGGCCTGCCAGGCGCTTTGGACCGCACCGATCACGGTGGTCGCCAGATTGTAGTCTTCGTCGTAGTCGTTGAGGCCGTCGAGAGTGGCGAACACCGGATCGCTCGTCCACAGCTTGCGCAGCGCCGCGCGCCGCAACTGCTCCGGCACCTTCTCGCCCAGAAACACGGTGTAGTCGGATTCGGCGGTGAGCTCGTCGATGGACGGCAGCACCGGCATCTCTTCGTCGGCAGACGCCGCCACATCGTCGGCGGGCGCGGCCTCGTCCGGGGTAGCGGCAGGCGGTAGCGCTTCATCCGCCGGCTCGGGCGGCAGGTCGCCCCGCCGCGCGGCGGCCTTGCGCTCCGACCAGCGTGACAGGACCTTGCGCTCCTCGCTCACGACAGTCCCCGCTGCACGCTTGGCGGCGGCCGACGTTCGCCCTCGTCTTTCGGCCGGTTCTTGCGCTTCACGAATGGCGTGTCGACATGATAGGCGCTCACGAAATCCTGCACCCAGGCCAACACGTCGGGCGGCATGGGCACGCCTTCGACCACCTCGTCCTGGTCTTCGGTATACTTCGACGCCTCATAGGGGCAGACGGTGACCATGAAGGGCTCGAACTCAAGTCCCCCTTGTTCCCCTTGCCCCTCGGCATCCTCGTTCCGGCGCAGCACCACGAACACCCGCGGCGGCTCCTGCGACAGGTTGGTGAGGTAGCCTTCGGTCTCGCGCTTGAACAGCTCGATATCGAACCGGCCACCCTGGTAGTGCGCCCAGCCTTCGCCCTCAGCCAGCAGCTTGCCGGGTTCAGCGGCGGCGGCAGGCGGCAAAATGCCAAGCGGCCGCCACAGTTGGCCGCCCCAAGGATTCTTGGCATCGCGCCGTTCGACGACGACGCTAATGGGCATGACCGCGTCGGCGGTTGGCATGCTGCGGTCCTTTCTGCGTGCGCTCAATCACGGCAGCGGGCGCGCTCGTTCGCCCGCTTACCAGTGGAGCGAATTTGATATTCGATACCCACTTGCGGCGGGCGCCTCATCAAATGTCAAATTCAAAGCTCCACTAGAATCGAATTGCTGGTGGCCCTTTGATTCCGACATTTGCTCCGGAGCTTGCTGCCACGAGAATCGGATGCCGGAATCGGACCACTAGCCTTCGACCTTATAGCCGTTGACGCGATAGTAGTTCTTCACGTCCGGGGCATTCGCATTGTAGCGCGTCTTTTTCGCGTCCGACGCCGATTCGGTGGCGCTCGCCTCGGTCGCCATCAGCGACGCGGCAGCGGCGGCGACACCGGCGCCGAGGCCGATCACGCGCAGGAAATCGCGGCGGGCGAGCTTGCTCTTGTCCTGGTCCTGCATCGTCAGTTCCTCCTCGTTGGCGCCGGGATCGAGGATTGCCTCAAGCCGGCATGTCAAAAGCTTGCGCTTCGATATCGACGAAAATCCGGCCGACGGTGCCGACACGACGGTAAAAATCGGCGGATTCGGCGCTCTCGAGATCGGCGAAGAAACGGCCGATCCACGGCGCCATGTGGCTTTCGAAGATGGTGCGCTCGGCATCGGCCGGCGCCGGCAGACCGCGGCTCGCCAGCCCCGCCATGATCTCGCACAGAATTCCGGCGTGATCCTCAGGCTCCACTACGCCTTCCTGGCGCGCGATGCCGATGGCGTTGAGATCGTCGCGCAGGCGCGCCAGCGGGCGCTCGTGCAGGAAGCCGGTCAGATAGTACGAGCCGTAAGGCATCAGCTCGCCGCGGCCGATGCCGATGAAGAGGTTGAAATACTCGCGCTCGACCGCTTCGACACTCGCCTCAGCCGCCGCGTCTGCTAGCGCGGCATGGGCCAGCCCCAGCGGCGTGGCGGCGCCCTTCAGCTCGGAAAGGCTCTTCAGCAGTTCGGCGCTCGGCGCGTGCAGCAGCAGCGCGCCGATGAGCGCATATTCCTGGGCGCGCGCGGCGTCGATCTCGTCGGCCTCGCGCACGGCTTCGTTGCCGTAGAGGTCCGGGCGCAGGGTTGCGCGGTCGATGCCGGTAACGGTTTCGACGATGACCACGCGTTCGGCCGGCACCCGCGTCCAGTTCGACACCGACGGCTGCGAGATGCCGATCTGGCGCGCCAGCTCGCTTACGCCGCCAACGGCGCGAATCGCCTCGCTCAGGCCCTGATCGCGCATCGGTTCTTCATCTCGCCTTGTTTGCGGACTGACGTTAGCGGCGAGGATGGAGAGGGGTCAACCGGCATGCGCGCCGACGATCGACAGGGCACCGGCAATCAACAGCGCCGAAAAAACCGTGAAGACGGTGATATTGAGGTCCCAGCGCTTGGCGATCAGCGGCACGGGCGCCGCGAACGGCAGATAGCCATTGTCGTCATAGGCCTCTCCGCCATAGATCGGCATGGCGATCAGCGCGGCGAAGAACGCCGCATAGACAATCGCGGCCATGATCGCGGCCAGCACCAGCCGTTCGGTGGCATAGGGACCCGGCCACCAGATCAGCGCCAGCGCCAGCGTGCCAAAGCCGGCATAGCTGGTGATCTGCCAGACCACATGAAAGCGGGCATGCGGCGTCCATTTCGGATTGGTCGCATGGGTCTTGTTGAAGTCTGCGCGAATGGTGGCAAATCCGTAGCCAAAGGTCACCAGCGTGAGCAGAACGCGGGCGAGCAGGTTGAGATCGAAGCTCATGGTCATGGCGTTTTCCCCTCTATGGTTTGTTCTATGACTGCGCACGAAGCGCACCGGCAACGATCTCGCCGGTCGAACGACTGACCGGACCGGCCAGATAAGGCTTGACGTGTTCGCCAAACCAGGGCGCGGCGAGATCGCGCGACATTTCGTCAAGCGCCGCGCGCGTGGCAAAGAGCGCCAGCATAATGGCTTCGTTATCGCCGGCGCGGATCAGGCTGAACCCGTGAAAATCCGTGTGCGCCACCGTGGCATTGAAAGCATCGACCTTGGCGGCGAGCGTCGCCCAGTCGGCGTCCGGCTTGATCGGCAAGTGATTGACCACGGCATGCATGATTATCGTCTCCGGTTGGCCGGTTTGGCTGGCGTCAATTGCGCCGGGCGGTCGAGGGCTTTTTTCAGCAAGGCGATGAATTGCGTGAGCTCGGCCTTGCTGAAATTCGGATATTGATCGCGATTGAGTTCGAGCAGCGGCTGGTGCGACTTTTCGACGAGGTCCCAGCCCTTGTCGGTGAGGCTGGCGAGCACAGTGCGCTGGTCTTCTTTGGGGCGATGGCGCGCGATCAAGCCGGCTGATTCCAGCCGGTCGAGCAGGCGGGTGACGTCCGGCCCACGTTGTATCAGCCGGGCCTCGATGGTGCCGCGCGAGATTCCTTGGCGGTCGGGGTCGCGCACATAAAGAATGCGCAGCACGTTGAACTGATGGAGGGTAATCCCCCAGTTCCGGAAAAAGGCATCCCCTTCCGCGGTCAGCAAGTTGCCGAGCCGGACGGTCATCACCGTGACGTCGCTTTGCGGCGTCGATCCGTCGTCCAATGCGGTTTGGATGCGCCTTTTCGCGTCCTTCTTCATGGCCGCGATCGTGGCAGCTCTTTTATTTGTTGTCAACAACTATTGTTGTAAACATATAATTGCCGGCGCGGCGTCGTTTCAGCCCAAGAACTGGATACTTGAGGGGTCGACAACGAGCCGGAGGTAGAATCGCTGGACTCAGCTAGTGGAGCTTTGAATTTGACATTTGATGAGCGGAGCGCCGCAAACGGGTATCAGATGCCAAATTCGCTCCACGAGGGCTAACCAGCGAACATCGGCGCGCATCTGGAGCAATATCCGCCTGTCGCCAAATACCGAACTCTCGGCCCATTCAAGACAGCACGCCCTAACTCACCGCCTCGAGATGGCGGATGGGCAGGCCGGTGACCAGGTTCTGCGGCTTCATGTGGATCTTGTTGTCGGCGGTCATGGCCAGGATCAGATAGACCGGCTCGCCGCGCACGTTGTCGAGCATCACCTCCGGGTTGTCGAAGGTGAGCCGGAACAGGCCGACCACGCTGCTCATTGTGGCGTCGTCGATCTCCTCGTCGTTCCACAACTGGTCGCCGATGCCGGTGGCGTCGGCGTCGAGCCCGACGTACCAGGTGAGCATGGCATCGCGCAGCTCGGTGAGCGGCTCGACGGTCGTCGACACGCCGAGAAGATGCGCGATCCAGTGCTCCATCACCTCGGCGAGCGCGACGAGGCCCGCGCGGCCGGCGGTGAGGTCGATCGCCATATCGAACTGGTCGCTGCGCTCCCAATAGCTCGCGGCGTTTTCATCATTGATGATGTCAATCTCGGCTTCCGCCGGCAGGCCGAGCATGGAGACGAGCGGCGACACCGGCGAGGTGTTGTCGCCGCCGATGGTTTCCTCGTCGGCGGCGATCAGCGAGTCGTCGTGGACGGTGACGCGCTGGGTGCGGAAGAACAGCTCGGCGGCACGCAGCACACGCGGCTCCTCGACGCCGTCGAGCGCGTTGCGCAGGATGACGTGCACGAGCTGGTTGATGAACAAGGGCGGCGTGCCGGCAAGCCCGTGCCGCACCAGCTCGGTGTAGGCGGCTTCCAGAGTCTTGTGACGCAGCAGGTGATCGCGGAAGGCGATCAGCAATTGCCAGTTCTCGCGCGCGTCCTCGTCCTCGATGGCGGCTATGTCGGCGGCCGACACCGGCATTTGCGGATTTTCCAGTAGCGCGCCGTGCAGCGTGCGTTCGACCGCGCAGGCTTCCGGCGGCGGGATCAATTCGGGCCGCGCCAGGTACACTTTCAGGAAATCGTCGGTCACCATGAGCCCGCCGCCTTCGTCGCGGTCGAGCAGATGATGGCCGCAGGAGAGCCAGAAATCGGTCATTTACGCTCCCGTTCCACGAGATGGATCAAATTCACTTCCTCCCCCGGCTCCTCATCCTCTTCGCCCTCGACCTCAAGGAACGAGAACGCGCGCGCCGGCTTGGGGCCTTCGCGCGGCTGCAGGGTGCGGAAGGATTCGCGCAGCTCGCCTTCCTCGTAGGTTCGATGTACCGCGATCAGCGTGTCCTGCGGCGGCTCGCACAGGGATTCGGCGAAAGCAACCTCTTCTTCCGCGGCGGCGCGGGCGGCGTCCATGTCGGGTGCGCCGAAATGCGCGACCAGCCGCTTGGCAAGCGTCTCCACCAGGTTGGCGCGGTCGGCCCGGCTTGCTTCCACGATCTGCACCAGGGTCGACCAGCCCATCGTATCGACCCCGAGGAACCCGCTGCGGAAGGCCGAGCGTGCCTTGCCCGCGAGCGCTGTCGGGTCGCTCGCCCAGAAGGCAAACGCTCCCGACACCGCCCATTCGCCCGGCTCGGCGGCGTGCTCAAATACAAATGTATCCGACGGATCGAGCCGGATGGTGCGCAACAGTTTCATCCGCGCGGCGCTCCCGTTACCGGATCGCGCCAAGCGGGATGAGCCAGCGCTTCGATCAGCGAGCGGCGTTCGGCCAAGTCGTTTGTCGTGTCGCTTGCCATGCGGCGCAACAGCAGATCGCCGTTGTCGTCGATGTCGCGGCGCAGGCCCTTGGCCGGCGTCAGGCGCTCCACGTAGCTCTTCGCCACCGCGGCGAAACCGCGCTCCTGCCAGGAATCCACCGCGACCATGAAATGACGGGCGAAACTCTCGATCAAGCGCTGCGACACAAGGCCGCTTTCGCCTTCTTCCGCCAAGCCGCCGAAGCCTTCCTCGGCGAGATTGGTGACACCCGGATCGTGGCCCGGCTCGCTGTCGGAGGCCGGGTGCAGGCGGATCATGGCGCCGAACACCAGCCAGGGCGGCACATCGTCCTCGGCAACGCCGTGCGGCCAGGCCAACCGGCCGCCGCCCACCAGCCCGCCATTGACGCGAGCCGCATCCGGCCAGTCGATCTCGACCATGGTTTCCGGCTCGGAGGCGCTGATCAGCGCATCGCTGAGCGCCACCATGCCGGCATAGAACGCGCGCCGCGCATGTTTGAGCGGCTCCTCCGGCTCCAGCACCAGGGCGAATTCGGCGACGTCGAAACGGCCCACATGCACCAGGGTGCCGGCGCCGCTGTCGGCCGCGATCGCCGCGGCGTGGGCAAAGGCGTCGCCCACCTCACGCAGCCGCACCGCCGTATAGAGCGGCGGCAGCATCGGTTCCGGCGCCTGATCAAGCGGGCGGGGCCGCGTCTGCAACGCCATGGTTCCTCCGACCACCCTTTCTTCTTTGAATGCCAATAATTATAGGTTCAAATTATAGGTTCGAAGGACCCGAGGCTAGTGCGACGGCCAGACGGGATTAATGCCGGGAAATGAGGCGCCTCAAACGCTTGCGACGGAATTGAGGCGGGCAAACGACAACCGCGATTGAGAGCATGATGGCCGAGAGCCCGCGTAAGATCCTGGTGTGCTCCTGCGAAGACACCATGCCGCTCGACGCCGACGCCGTGCGACGGGCGTGCGGCAGCGCCGAGGTGGTGGCCGGCCGGCACCTGTGCCGTGCGGAGCTTTCGCGCGTACAGAACGCGCTTGCCGGCGACGAAGCGCTCACCATCGCCTGCACCCAGGAAGCGCCGCTGTTCAAGGAACTGGCGGCGGACGCCGGCGACACGGAAGGCACGCGCCTTTCCTTCGTCAATATCCGAGAGACCGCCGGTTGGTCGAAGGACGCCGGCGATGCCGGGCCGAAGATGGCGGCGCTGATCGCGGCCAGCCTGGAGACGGTGCCGGAGCCGGCCTATGTCGGATTCACCAGCGGCGGCGCCTGCACCATCTACGGCAGCGACGAGCGCGCCATTGAAGCCGCGCGGCTCTTGAAGGATCATCTCGACGTCACCGTGCTGATCAAGCCGCCGGCGGACGTGCCGCCGCAAGCGGTGACCGCCTTCGCGCTGCTGCAGGGCACGGTGCGCGCGGCGCAAGGCTATCTCGGCGCCTTCGAATTGACGCTCGACGATTTCGCGGTGGCCGCGCCGTCGTCGCGCGATGCGCTCGCGTTCGGACCGCCGCGCAAGGACGTGACGATGCGCTGCGACGTCCTGATTGATATCAGCGGCGGCGCGGCGCTGTTTCCCTCCGCCGACCTGCGCGACGGATACCTGCGCGCCGATCCGGGCGATCCCGCCGCCATCCTGCGCGCCGTCCTGAAGGCGCGCGATCTTACCGGCACCTTCGACAAGCCGCGCTACGTGACCATGACCGAGGACCTGTGCGCGCATGCGCGCTCGGGCCTCATTGGCTGCCGGCGCTGTCTCGATCTCTGCCCGACCGGCGCCATTGCGCCCGCCGGCGATCACGTGGCGATCGACGCGCATATCTGCGCCGGCTGCGGCCAGTGCGCCGCCGCGTGCCCGACCGGCGCGGCGGCTTACGCGCTGCCGCCGTCGGACGCGCTGCTCGGCCAATTGCGTACGCTGCTTTCGACCTATCGCGCGCTCGGCGGCAAGCAGGCGGTGCATTCTTTTCCATGACGGCGAACAGGGCGCGCCGCTGATCGACGCGCTGGCGCGCTACGGCGACGGGTTGCCGGCAAACGTGCTCCCGGTCGCGGTCAACGAGATTACGCAAGTCGGCATCGAGGCGGTGGCGGCGGCGTTCGCCTACGGCGCGGTGGCGGTGCGTTTCGTCACCCGCGCCAAGCCGCGCCACGATCTCTCCGGCCTGCACAAGACGATTGCCTTGGCGCAGCCGGTGCTCGAAGGACTCGGCTTCAAGGGCGCGCGTGTCGAAACGATCGAGACCGACGATCCCGACGCGCTCGGAGCGACCTTGCGCGCCATTTGCACAATGGACGGCGCCGCCAAACCGGCGACGTTCACGCCCGTAGGCGAGAAGCGCGACCTGGTGCGGCTCGCCTTGCGCGAGTTGCATGGCGTGGCGCCGGCGCCGGTCGACGTCATCGCGCTGCCGGAAGGCGCGCCCTTCGGCACCGTCGATGTCGACGTCGCGGGCTGCACGCTGTGCCTCGCCTGCGTGTCCGCCTGCCCGACCGGCGCATTGAGCGACGATCCGGAACGCCCGATGTTGCGTTTCGCGGAAGACGCCTGCGTGCAATGCGGGCTGTGCCAGGCGACTTGCCCCGAGAAGGTGATCGCGATCAGACCGCAGATCGACTTCCGTAGCGCCACCGCGCAGTCGCGCGTGATCAAGGAAGAAGAGCCGTTCCAGTGTATCCGCTGCGGCACGCCGTTCGGCGTCAAGAGCTCGGTCGAGCGCGTGGTGGCGGCGCTCGAAGGCAAGCACTGGATGTTCAAGGATTCCAAGAAGCGGCTCGACCTGGTCAAGATGTGCGCCGACTGCCGCGCCGCTGCCGCCATGGAAGAAAGCCTCGATCCCTTCGGCGCGCCGCAGCGGCCGAACGTGCGTACGACGGACGACTATTTGCGCGAGCGGGAGAACGCCGCGCCCGACAAAGAGAAGCCCTGATCGATTGCATCGTTAGATCGGTCGCATCAGCAATTTGAATGGCGGCGATCGCGGCAAAGCATTGCGCGCCGCCTTCCGGTGGCAAACAATGCCGCCATGACAAACGACACCGCCGCGCCGCTCAGGCATATCCACACCGACGTCCTGGACATCGCCTACGAAGAAAGCGGCCCGGCCGGCGGCCCCGCCGTTTTCTTGATGCACGGCTGGCCCTACGACGTGCGCGATTACGACGCCGTTGTGCCGCTGCTCACCGCCGCCGGCTGCCGCGTGATCGTGCCTTACCTGCGCGGCTTTGGCCCGACGCGGTTTCTCTCCGCCGACACGCCGCGCTCCGGCCAGCAGGCCGCGCTCGGTCACGATCT
Organism: uncultured Pseudomonadota bacterium; assembly: GCA_963822085.1. Classification (GTDB taxonomy): domain Bacteria; phylum Pseudomonadota; class Alphaproteobacteria; order Rhizobiales; family Xanthobacteraceae; genus Pseudolabrys. Next base: position 159,330 of record CAWGGL010000022.1, on the reverse strand, counting down.
GAAGCAACTGATGGACGCGCTCGGTATCGAACGCGCGGTGCTCGCCGGCTACGACTGGGGCGGGCGCGGGGCCTGCGTCGTTGCGGCGCTGTGGCCCGAACGTGTGCGCGGGCTCGTCACCGGCAACGGCTACAACATCCAGGACATTGCGCACGCCAACGCGCCGGCCGATCCCGAGCAGGAGCACCGCTACTGGTATCAGTATTATTTCCACACCGAGCGCGGCCGCGCCGGACTCGAACAGAACCGCCGCGACTTCATTCGGCTGCTCTGGCGCCTGTGGTCGCCGAATTGGGCCTTCGACGATGCCCGCTTCGCGGCGAGCGCGGCATCGTGGGACAATCCCGATTTCGTCGTTGTGACGATCCAGTCCTACCGGCACCGCTACGGCAACGCGCCAGGCGATCCCGCGCTGGAAGAGATCGAGCGGCAACTGGCGGCGCAGCCGGCAATCGGCGTGCCGACCATCGCCTTGCAAGGTGCGGTCGATGGCGTCCAGCCGCCAACCGCGTTTGCCGGACAGGACCGCCGGTTCACCGGCCGGTTCGAGCGCCGTGTGCTGCCAGGCATCGGACACAATCCGCCACAGGAAGCGCCGCGGGAATTCGCCGATGCGGTTCTGGAATTGATAAAGAGCCAATGACGAACGTCATTTCGTCACCTTCGCAATAAAATCCACCAGTTCCTGGCGCTCTTTCTGCGAGCCGATGGTCTGCTCCGGCATCTTGGTGCCGGGCGTGTAGTGCGCCGGGCCGATCTCGAACAGCTTCGCGATCGTCTTCTTCGACCAGACGATGTCCAGCTTCTTCAGTGCCGGCGAGAAATTGTAGCCCTTCAGCGTCGCGATCCGGCGGCCCATGACGTGCCACAGCGACGGGCCGGCCTTTTGTATCTCGCCGGGCTTGAGCGTGTGGCAGGCGACGCAATGGCGGAACACCTGGGCGCCGTGATCATTTGCGTATTGTTTGAGCGGATCGTCGGGCGCGCCGACGATGACGGCGTCTACCGGCTCGCCGGTGACCGCGTTCCAGCGCCGGATCATGCGGTCGGCGCCGCCGGTCAGCAGCGTCTTGCTGTCGGGAAAAAATGCCACCGCCCACACCGGCAGGCCGGGGCCGACCAGCGTGCGTTCTAGTTTGCGGGCCTTGCGATCGATGATCGCCACCGAGCCGCGGATGCCGGCGGCGGCCACCAGCTTGCCATTGGGTGAGATGGCGACCTGGATGATCGGCGTTCGCGAGGCCTGCACGTCGGCGCGGACCTTCCCCTGCGGGGAGAGGAAATAGACCTTGCCGTTGGCGCCGGCGGTGACGATCTCGCCGTCGGGCGCGACCGCCACGGTGTTGAGCGGCGTCGGCAGATGACGCACATCGACGCCGTTGCCGGTGAGCGGCCAGATGCGGATGGTGGTGTCGTAGCCAGCGCTGATCAAAGACTTGCCGTCAGGCGTGAAGGCGACGCCGTTGACGTTCTGCTCGTTGCCCTTGAGCACGCGCGGCTCGCCGCCCTTGAGCGGCCACAGCCGCACGGTGTTGTCCCACGAGGCGGAAGCCAGCAGCGAGCCGTCCGGCGACACGGCCAACGCGGCGATAGGTCCGGTGTGACCGTCGAGCACGGTGTCGGGATGCGGCTTGCCCGGCGTCCAAATGGCGATATGAGCGTCGGCGCCGCCGGTGGCGATGCGGCCGTCCTTGAGATAGACGACCGCGTTCACCGCGTTGTCGTGGAAGCGCATCACCTGCATGGCGACGTTGCGCTTGAGCGACCAGCGGATCGCCGAGGTGTCGAAGCTGCCGGAGACGGCGCGGGCGCCGTCCGCCGAGATGGCGAGCGCGCGCACCGGCCCGCCGTGGCCGCGCAATTGCGCCTGCGCCGCGCCGCCGACCAGGGTCAGCACAGCGAAGGCGAGGCTCAGGCGTTTGATCCAACCGGACATAACGGGCGCCAAGTGAGACGGGCAATTTAGAGGATTATGAGGCGGGCTGAACCCTCTCTTCTCCCCTCCCCCCGCGAGCATCAGCGGGTGGCGAGGAGGTAAAGGCTTCCGAATGTTATTGTTCCGCCGGCTCCATGCCGATGGCGCGGATGCGCTCGCGCACTTTTTCGTCGCGCAGTACGGCGAGAAACGCCTGCACCGCCGGGCGATCTTTGCGCTTTTCGACCACCAGGAAATCGTAGTGCTCCGGCGAAACGGGCAGGAAGCCGAGACCATAGAGCTTCGCCACCGGCTCGATGGCCAAGCCCCAGTCGGCACGACCCTGCGCGATCGCCGCCGCCACCGCGTTGTGCGATTTCGGCTGGTTGGCGTAGCCGGGCGGCCGAGCGCCATCGAGCAATTGATCGATCAGCACGCGGGTTCCGGCGCCGGCATTGCGGCTGACCATGAGGGCATTCGGGTCGGTGAGCACGGCGGCGAGCGCTTCCTTTGCGCCCTTGCCTTCGAAACGCTTGTCGCCCGGGCGAAAGAGAATGCCCTGCATGCGTTGCCAACCCGGCGCCAGCGTGAGCTCGGGCGACGCCAGATGCACATTGTATTTGCCGGTCAGCGGATCGATCAGGTGCACGGGCGCCACATCGCATTGGCCACGGGTCGCCGCCGCCACGCCACCGAGGCTGCCGACCGCGAGCGTGCGCGCCGAGAAGCCTTGCTCGGCGAGCGCACTCACCACCACGTCGAGCGCGACGTCGTGGCTGCCCATGATGACGAGGTCGGGCGCGCGCGCCGCATTGCCGATCAACGTCACCTGCACCGCGCTGCCGGCATCGAGCGCGGCAGCTAGCTGGTCAATCTCGATGAAGCCATCGGCCTGCGAGAAGCTCGTCACCGAGCCCGAGCCCTTGCCGGTCGGATATGCCAGAGGGCCACTGTCGCCGCCGACCAGCGACACCAATAAAAACTCTTTGCGCCCCATCTCGGATGCGACCCGCACCGGCACGCGCGCGTTGACCGTTTGCGCGGCTTCCGGCGGCAGGCCGGCGCGGGCGCGGATTACCGGCGCGACGAAGGCGTGGAAGGTGAAGATGGCGGAGGTCGGAAAGCCCGGCAGCACCACAATCGGCTTCTTGTCAGCGACCGCGAGGCAGAGCGGCTTGCCGGGTTTGAGCGCGACGCCGTGCACCACGATGCCGGGCTTGCCGAGGCGCGAGACGATGGTGTGCGACAGATCGCCGGCGCCCTTCGAGGTGCCGCCCGACAGGACCACCATGTCGCAGACTCTGAAGCGCGGCGCGCACGGCTTTTTCCAGCGCCGGCTCGTCGTCGGGAAAGGCGCCGACCTGCACCGCCTCACCGCCGGCCTCGTCGATAGCCGCGGCGAGGATGGCGCCGTTGCTGTCGTAAACGCCGCCGGGCTTGAGCGGTTCGCCCGGCTGCACCAGTTCGTCGCCGGTGGAGAGCACCGCCACCTTCGGCCGCCGCACCACCTCGACTTCGGCAAGCCCACAGGCCGCCAGCATGCCGATCTCACGCGAGCCGATGGGCGTGCCGCGCCGAAGCAAGGTCTCGCCACGGGCGATGTCGGAGCCGGCATATGAAATGAACTGTCCCGGCGCCACCGCGCGGCGCAGCTCGATCGCAGGCTGACCCTCTTCGATCAATTCGGTCTGTTCGAGCATCACCACCGCATCGGCGCCGCGCGGGATGACCCCGCCGGTGGCGATCGCCGTGGCGGTGCCGGGCTTGACCTCCAGCATCGCCGCGTGACCGCAGGCGATGACCTCGCCGTTGAGCGTGAGCAGCTTGGGGCTGCTCTCGCTGACGCCGTGGGTGTCGGCGGCGCGGATGGCGAAGCCGTCCACGTTGGAGCGGTCGAACGGCGGCGCGTCGACCCCGGCCACCACGTCGCGGGCGAGCACGCGATGCAGCGATTGCGCCAGCGGCACGATGACGCTCGACAGCGGCGTTAGATCGAGCGCGGCCGCGAAACGCGCGCGGGCCGTTTCCGCCGTCACCACTTCCAGGAACTGCTCCTGGCGGGCGGCGGCACGCACGCGCGCCAGCAGGGCGGCCTCGTCGCCGGGCTCGAATTGGGGCTGCTCGCTCAAATTACTCATGGCAAGGGCCATACCGAAACCGAGGCTCCGGCGGAATAGCCTTCGCTCTCCGCCGGCACCAGAATCCAGCCGTCGGCGTGGGTCAGCGCCGAAAGCGGCAGATACTTGTGGGCAATCGGCTCCACCTTGTCGCCGACGCGGCGCACCGGCACCACCTCCGCCAAGCCGACGGCGGAGGTGACCTTGCGCGCCAGCGGCAGACGGGGCGGCACGTCCTCGAGCTTGGCGATATCGGCGCCGGCCAGATGCGCCAGCATACGGCGGCCGACCGTCAGCCAGGCCGCGAGCGCGGCATCGAGCCGGCCCGGTAGAAGCAGCACCGGCCGCCGGCCGGAAAAGCCGATGGCAACGGTTTCGCCGGGCGTGAGCGCGACGCCGTGCACGGCCACCTTGCCGTCGCGGCGAAGCGTGGTGACGGTGGTGTCGCGCCGACCGATGCCGGTGCCGCCCAGCGCAACGAATCCGTCCACGTTTTCGGCCACCATGGCGACGCTGAGATCGCCGTTCTCGTCGAGCCGCGCCACGCCGCCGCGCCGCTCGATGTCGCCGGCGATCAGGTGCGCCGCGGCCATGCCCATGCTGTTCAGCCGGAGCGGCACCACGCGCAGGCGCGGCTGGCGCACGGCGAGGCGGGTGACGCCGGCGGCCCCGAAGGCGGCGAGATCGGTGCCGCGCAGACGCTCGCCGGCAAGCCGCAACGGCGGGCTCGGCATGCAGTCGCCGCCGGCGGGCAGCACGCCGTCGCCGGGGCTGACCGGGCTGAGCACGGCTGCGCGGCCGTCTTCCACCTGCACCGCGTCGAGCGGCGCCACGCTGTCGGTGCCGGGCGGCATGGCCTGGCCGACCTCGACCCGCGAGGGCACCATGGCAAGCAGCGCCGGCGCATAGCTGCTGGCATCGAGGGTCGCTTCGGCATTGACCGCCCAGCCGTCCATCAGCGCCAACGGCGCCGAGGGGCGTACCGAACCCATGACGTCGCCGGCGAGCACGCACCCAGCCGCCGCCCCGAGATCGACGGCGCGCGGCGTTGTCGGCGTCACCTCGCGCGCGATCAGCTCCAGCACTGTCGGCAGCGGCGTGAGACGAGGGATCGCTTGCAGGGGTTCGGGCGGCATCGGCACGACCATGCCGTCGCCGGCAGGGGGTGTCCAGGGGAGCTGAATCAAAGGGTTACGGCCGGGGTCACCGCATGCCGGAGGGTGCGCCGCCGCGCTGGCGGGAGGCGCTTGGTCAGCTTGGCAGTATGGCGCGCAGCCGCTGCGGCAGATAAGGCCGCGCCAGCGGATAAAGCAGCACGATCACTTCGGCGATGAAGCCGAACGAGCCGAAGCCGAGCGCGGCGATGACCGCAAACAGGGTGATAGTGCCGCCATAGACCTGCGCGCCATAGACGACGCCAACCAGGCCGCACAGCGCGGCCAGCCCATAGAGGATGCGCGCGATGGCAACCGGCGGCGTCTCAAGCTTGCGCTGGCCTTTGACCACCAGCGGGATCAAACCGAGGCAACCGGCAGCGGCGAACGACAGCGGCACCAAAGGCGGCGGCTCGCCGAGCCAGACATGCGGCGCAGTGATAAGACCCATCAGCGACGGTGCGTGGATGGCAAGATGAATCGCGGTGCCGACGACGCCGACGCCGATCTCAATGACGCAGACCAGGCCGAACAGCAGCGCGGTCAGCCGAGTGTCCGCCGCCAGCAGCAGGAAGCCGGCGAGCAGCGCCAGCGGGCTCGCGATCTGCGGTACGATCGCGATCTGATCGCTCTCGAGTGCGGGCAGCGGGTGATAGAGATAGACCTCGATCAACAGCGGCCCGAACAGCATCATTGCGATCAGGATGAGGAAGCGGCCCAGCATGGCTCACTCCACCTTGGCTTCTTTGGCGAGGTCGCGCACGGCATCGCTGGCGGTGGTCTGGGTGAACGCCGGCGTGCGGTCGTACCTGACGCCGTTCATGATGTTGTAGCGGTTCTCGTCGTCCCACAGCACGTGCTTTCCGCGCAGCGTGGTGCCGTGGCAGGAATTGCAGCTGCCGCCCATATTGGCAAAGCCGGCGGAATGCAGATGCAGCGAGTGGATGCTGCCGGCGAACGCCAGCTTCGTCTTGGTGTTATGGCAGATCAGGCAATCCTCCGCCCGCATCGGGATGCCGTAGCTGGTGCGGAAGATGCCGTGCAGCTTCGGCTTGGCGCGCGCGGTGAGCAGGCGGTTGACGTCCTCCGCCAGATGGTCGCCGTGGCAGGCGTTGCAGCCGCGCTCGAGCGCGTGCGCGGTCTTCATGTTGAACTCGGTGAAGGGCACGCCCATGGAAAAGGCCTTGGCGCTGTCGGCCTTATGCCACATCGCGAAGGTGATGACGAAGCCCGCGCCGATGACGATTATCGCGGCGAGCGCCAAAGCGACGTTGCGGATCATGGCACGGTCCTTTCTGTCAAAGCGTTCGTCAGCATGCCGATCAAGACGGCCAGCAGCAGCAACGCGGCAACCGCAAGGCTGGCGGCGCTGAGCGTCACCAGGTCGGGAACGGCGGCGAGCGCGCAGCCCAATATGATGAGGATGAAAGCAATCACGGTGACGGGACGAAACGCGCCCTTCGGCAGGGTCTGCGGATCGCGACCGGCGTCGATGGCGGCGACGAGGCCCAGCACCGCTGCCACCGTGATGGCGACCGGCCAGTTCGGCGATTCATGGCCGCCCCACACGGAGCTTGAGAAGATACGGTGCAGATGGCCGAAGTCGACGCCGGCCGCCATCATGTGCAGGCCGGAGCCGAGCATGCCGACGGCGGCGGTCACCGCCATCACGGCGATGGCGACATAGGAGATCGCTTTCGAGGGGGCGGCCTGCACCGCCATCAGGGCGACCAGCGAAATCGGCAGCCACACCACCGGGATCAAGGCGAGCCAGGAATCGTGGCTCAGCAGCGCGGCGCGGTGGCCGAGATCGACCTCTATCACCATGACGATGAAGAACAGGATCGCCAGCGTCAGCAGCGCGCCGCGCAAGGCTCGCAACTGCCCGAGCAGGTCCTGGACGAGCGCTCCCATGTCACACGACCTCGACGCCGATGACGCCCGGGAAATCCTGCTTGCGGCCGCTGGCGCTGGTGGCACGCACCTTCACCACGTAGAAGCCCTTCTCCGGCGGCACGAAGGTGAGGTCGAAGGTGATCCAGACGTCCTGGTCCGGCTGCGACGGCAGCGGCATGGCGCGCCAGGTGGTGCCGTTGTCGGTGCTCACCTCTACCTTGCCGACCTTTTCCGCGCCGGTGAAAGCGTAGCCGGTGAGCGTGACACCGGAGAGCGGCGCGCGCGCCGTCGGTGGCGTGGGCTTGAGGAAGCCGGCCATCGGCGGCGCCGGATGCTCGGGGGCCGCTTTGTCCGATGAGCGTGATGCGGGTGACCCATTTGGGATGATGGTTGCCGCCGGCGCCCGGAATGAATAACCGCGTGTAGGGGCTGCCGTGCTGCATCGGTACCGGCTGGCCGCCAAATTTGCCGACCAGCATGGTCTCAGGCCGCATCAATTCGGTGAGCGGCAGCACGAACGGCGGATGGCCGTCGATGGTTTCGATGCGCGCGGCCTTCGCCTCCGGCTTGACACCCGCTTTCTGCAGCAGCGCCGGCAGCGGTGCGCCCTCGAATGGCGTATTGAAAATCAGCGCGCCGCCGGCGGTGTTGACGAAACACTCCAGCGTCAGCGTCTTCTTGACCTGCGGTACCTTGGCGAGGTCGTCGAGGCTGTAGCGCGCGGACGTGTTGACCAGGCCGTCGATCTGCACGCCCTGCGGCAGCTTGGCTGGATAGCGCATCTGCGAATAAAGGAAGAACGTGCCGTTGGGCGTGACCAGCGGGCCGCCGCTGGTCGGGCGCACCGACAAGGATGCGGCCGCGTGCGACGGCGAGATGCCGCCCAGCACGCTACCGATGAGCGCGGTTGAGCTCGCGGCAATGAAAGTTCGACGGTCCATGCGGCCCTCCCGTTCGGATCTGTTCTTAAGACTTCGGCAGCGACTCCAAGGCGGCCTCGATGGCGCGCACCTGGGCTAGATAATCGATCGGAATTTCGGACGTGACCTGCAGGGCACGGTCTTCCGTCACGTCACGGTCGGGGTGCGCCGCGCGGTGGCGAGCGACCGCTTCATCGCGCGACCGAACGAGGTCTACGATCTGCGGATGGAACATGCCGATGACGCCGGTGACCCAGCGGTTGAGCGCGAATGACGGCGTATCGCCGGTCATGTCGAAATAGTCGATCATGCCGATGACATCGTCGTCGTCGTACCAGGCCTCGTCCGTCACCCAGCGGTTGGTGGTGAAGAGCCGGATGAGGCCGGCGGAAGCGTCGGTGGAAATGCCGACGAGGTGCATCAGCCACGAGGCCGGGTCGTCCGCGTTGGCGTTTCCCGAGAGCACAACGGGCGTGAGCGTGGAGTCGAGCTTCTGCGGGCGCACGAAAGTGTGGAAGTGACCGTGCTCGTTTGCGACACGCTCCTCGGCCGCGTGGGCGTGGTAGTAGTACTGGCTCTGCGTCGCAGCATCGAACACGTCGCCGGGCGGAAAGTGTGCCCATTCCTCGACCACGTCGGCGCCGCCAAGCACTTCGGTGACCGGATTCTTGCCGGCGTCGGCAAGCGCCGTGATCGATTCGGTGACGTCGGCGGCGGCGGCATACATCGCGAGCAATTCGTCGCGCGTCAGCTGCCGTAGCCGATCGACCAGCCGATCCTGCTCCACCACCGTCACCGGCTCAGTCCCCTCTGCTATTTGGAGGGTGCGCAGGGGCTGCAGGGCGAGGACGATCCACCGCGACCGCCGGCCGGCGCGCACGGGCTGCACGGCGAGGACGCCTTGCCGCCACTGTCGCCGGCGGGCGCGCAGGGGCTGCACGGGCTGCACGGCGACGCGGTCTTGTCGCCGGTGCTGCCGGCGGGCGAACAGGGGCTGGTGCTCTGCTGACCTTTGCCGCCGCGGCCGCCGGCCGGCGCGCAGGGACTGCACGGGCTCTGGCCGCGTTGCGCCATCTGCTGCATTGGCGACGCCGCAACGGGCGTCGGTGCCGCGGCGGTCACCGCAACGGCGGCTGCGATGGTCGACAGGCTGCCGGCGAGAAGCGCGGTCTTGATACGCCTGGATTGCATGGGGAAGCGTCTCCTCTTTGGGTTTCTAGTTGGTCCGCAGGCTCACGATCTCGATCTCCTCGACGATCGCGCCCTCTCCCCCATCGCCCCGATTCAACTCGTCGGCGGTCAGTGGCCCACCGAATCTGCGCTCGCACCAGTTGCCGAGCGCGAATCCCCCGGCCGCGATCATAATCAAGACGGCGATCACCGCCCAGGCCGGTAGACCAAACAATTGCGTGAGCGTCTGTCCACGCGGACCAGCGGCCGCCAGATAGAAATCTTTGATCGGTTCGAACACTTGCGCGAATAAGCCAGTGCCGATCACCATGCCGACGATGAACAATAGACCGTCGAGCCGGCCCGACGCCGCGCCTACCGCCGAAGTACCCGGACAATAACCGCCGATCGCCATGCCGGCACCGATCAACGCGCCGCCGGTGAGCGTTGCCCAGAAAAATGTCGTAGGTATGTAGATGCCGTTGGGCTGCATCAGGCCGAGCGCCATCGCACCATAAAGCCCGATGGCGGCAACGATGACGGCGGTGAGCATCACCTTGAACACCGACCAGTCGGTGAACCGGAATTGCGCCGTCAATTTGCGGGGGCTGGCGAAACCGGCGTTTTCCAGCACGTAGCCGAACAGCACGCCGCTCAACAGGCCCGACGCCACACCGTTGTCGTAAAGCGGGATGCTCACGCCCAGGCCTTTCGTATGAAGAAGCTAACCACGACGCCGGCGACGAAAAAGCCAATCATGAACAGGAAGCCGGCGACCGCCAGCGGCGCGCCGCCCGACAAGCCGATGCCGCTGGTGCAGCCGCGGGCGAGCCGGGCGCCGAAGCCGGTAAGGATGCCGCCGCCGACGGCGAGCGCCATGCGGCTACCGCCGGGCAGGTTCTTCGCGCCATCGAGCCGAACGTGGAAACGGCCGCTGGTGAGCGCAGCAATCAACGCGCCGACGATGAGACCGACGATCTCCCAACTAATCCAACTCGCCAGCGGATTGAGCACGCCGCGCGCGCCCTTGATGAACGGCCCGAGATAGCTGTTGGCCTCGGTGGCCGAACGGGCGAGCTCGGCGCCGAACCAGGCGGTGAGGCGAGTGAAGAAGCCGCTCGCGCCAAGCCCATGGCCTGTGAGCAGAAAGGTCAGCAGCAGCACCAGCCCGAGCGCAATGCCGGCGGTAAGCGGGTGCCAGAACGGGCGTATGGTCGAACCCATGGAACGTCCAGAACTTCCTGCGAATGAAACGCAGGCGGAATGTGCGGGAAACGAACGGGAGCGTCCTTGATGCAGGTCAACGGAAGGCTGCCGCAGGCACCCCCCCTTATTGGCCGACGATCCAGGAGCGCGCCTCGGCTCGCCTCGGCGGTGGAGAATATCCTCATCTGGGCCGGCATCAGGAAGCTGAAGAAGCGCATGGTGTGCTTGATCCAGTCGACGTCGCTGACCAGCGCGATCCGCTCCCAGCGGGTGAAATGCTCCATGCCGACCATGAAGTCCTCCCACACAGCACCGGGCTCGATGCCGCCGAAATCGCCTGCGGTCTCGTAATAGAGGCGCAGCTTATCGTTGCCCTTGAGCGCCTCGACGACGGCGGGCACCAACACCTTTTCGTAATCTTCTTTAGTCACCCGGCCCCGGCACACGAAGGCGAGGACGTTATCGGGGAATTCCTTCAAATGCTCGATCATGACAATACTCCTCAATGTCGACTGAAGATCGCCGCCCCGCTGCCTGTCATCCTAACAACGCCAATACGGTTGAATTGGTCCGCCAGACGCTCGCACGCGTTGACACAGGTCAATGATTGTTCCGCCCCAACGGCGAGATTGACGCAAGAGCAATACCACCTCGCCAAAGGAGCCGAGTGCCATGAACCGCAAGCTACGTTTCGCCATCGTCTTTTTCGGGGCGTTCGCCATTACCGCGCCAGCGCTCGCGGCGCCGAACTGGCCCCCGATCGTGACCAAGCATTTCATGGCGGCGCGCAAGACCGTAAAAACGGTCGACATGAAGGGCTATCTCGCCGTCGTGAAGGACCCCAAGGGCGCGATGATTCTCGACGTGCGCGAGCCGGCCGAATTCGCCGCTGGGCACGTGCCGGGCGCGGTCAATATTCCGCGCGGCGTGCTCGAATTCCGCATCTACAAGGAACTCGGCTACCCGAAGAAGGTCGACACCAGCCGCAAGATTTATGTGCAGTGCCAGACCGGCGGCCGCGCCAGCTTGGCGGCGGCGAGCCTGAAGAAGATCGGCTTCAAGAACCCAATCGCCGTCGTCGTCAACATGGGAGATTGGGCGAAGGCAGGGCATCCTTGGGTGAAGTGACTCCCGTCATTGAGTGATGCGCTGGCGTGACGGCCGCAAGTTCGTCGCGCCGGCGCATGAGACTTCCGCCTTGTGTCATCATATGCTTGACTGCCGATAGCGGCCGGGCGGAGACGGCTCATGACGTCGTATTTTTCATTTCGCTTTGTTTGTCTCTCGGGCGCCGCCACGCTTGTTGTGCTGGCATCCGGGCTGACCGCCCGCAGCCAAACGCAATCCGGCGCAACCGTGCAGAAGCCACCGGCATCGGCGTCCGACAAGGCGCAGACTGGTCAAGCGCTCGCCAAGGGCTTGTGTTCGGCCTGTCACGGACCCGACGGCAATAGCCCCGACCCACAGTATCCCAAGATCGCCGGGCAGAAGGCGAGTTACCTCGAGCTTCAGTTGCGCGGCTTCAAGTACGGCGGGCGCAAGTCCGACGTGATGTCGCCGATCGCCAAGCCGCTGTCCGACAAGCAGATCGCGGAGCTTGCGCGCCTCTACAGCCGCCAGTCGGTCAAGCCCGATACGGTCAAAGACCGCAATCTCGCCGATCTCGGCCGGCGTATCTTCACTCATCCGGGCCGCCGCGTGCTGGCCTGCGCCGCCTGTCACAGTCCGGGCAGCTACGGGCCAGGGATGATGGGCGGACGCGGCGGCATGATGGGCGGAGGCATGATGCGTGGCGGGATGATGGGAAACACCGCGTTGGTGCCCCGCCTATTCGGCCAGCACGCTGGTTACACCGTGCAGCAGCTTGACGCATTCGCCACTGGCAAGCGCCAGGCGACCGTCATGGGGCCGATCGCCGCGCGCTTCACCAGCACGAGCGCCAAGCCGTGGCGGCCTACTTGGCGGGCCGGCGCTAGCTTAATTGGCGCTGCAACAACCGGCCCGCCGGCCCGTTCGGGGCCGCGTGGCGGGTATTTGTGTCGTGCCGATGAATTGATTTGAAGCAATGATTGAGGTGACGCGCCCGGCTTAACTGGCGGAGTTCAACGGCTCCGGGGCAATCTCCCTGAGGCCCTTCGCCATTCGCTGACCGGATCGGACGGGCATGCCACGGCAACCAGATTCCCCGCAAAGCGACGACACGGTGGCCGCCATTGAGCGGGTGCTGAAGGCGGAACGCGAGGGTGTCGCGGCGTTGCGCCGCAGCGAAGAGCAGGCCCAACATCTGCTGGCCGAGGCGCGCGCCGAAGCCGCAAGCATCGCCCGCCGCGCCGACCACTGCATTTCCCGGCTGCACACCGCCTATCTGCAGAAGATAGAGCGCGAGGTCGAAGGCCTGAACGCGGCGCGACCGGCGACGAGCGACGGCGATGCCACCCACACACGCGACGCGTTGCAGGCGGCGGCCGAGCGCATCGCCGCGCGGCTGACGGTGGCGTCATGAGCGCCGACCCGCACTGGCGCTATGTACAGGCGCGGCTGCAATCGCGCCACGGCGACCGCCTGGCCGAGGCCGCCTGGCACGCGCTCGAAGCGGCGCAGACGGCCGATGCTTTCCTCGACCGCGCGCGGGCGACGCCGCTCGCCCGCTTCACCGAAAAGGTGAACGCGGTCATGAACCCGCATGCCATGGAGCGCGTGCTGCGCGGCGCCTGGCGCGATTACGTCAACGAGATCGCAAGCTGGCTGCCGGACGCCTGGCGCCCGGCGGTGTCGTGGACCGCATTGCTGCCCGATCTGCCGGTGATCGATGCCCTGCTGAAAGGCGAGATGCCGGCCTGGGTCAGCCAAGATCCGGCGCTGGCGCTGTTCACCGAATCCGATCCCGCGCAACGGCTCACCGCGTTGCAGGCGTCACCCTTCGCGCCGTTGCTGCCGCGTGAAGGCGAGACCGCCCGGCTCGGCGCGCGCTGGGCGCGGCATTGGCGCGGCTTGTGGCCGAAGCAGAGCGCCGCCGGTGCGCGCGCTTTGAACGCCCTGGCGCACGCGGTGCAAACCCACATTGAACACCTCGCCCACGCCACTGCGCAGGAAACCAGCGAGACCTATCGCCACGATCTGGAAAAAGCCGCGACGCGCCTGTTCCGCCGCCACGACGCCTCACCCACCGCGGTGTTCGGCCACCTCGTGCTCACCGCGCTCGATCTCGAACGCCTGCGCGGCGGCTTGGTGCGACGACGCCTGTTCGTCTCCACGCAACGGAGGCAAGCGGCATGAGCCTGCGTCCGACGCCCGCGCAATGGTTCGAGCTCGTCACCGTGCACCGGGAGCTGACGCGGGTGATGGAATGCCTGTCGCGCACCGGCGCGGTGGAGCTGGAAGCACGCTCGAGCGCCGACAGGTTGCTGTTTCCAGACGTCGAAGAGGCGCTGAAGGCGCAGCGCGAGGTCGCGCGTCGCTATCACACCTATTGGCCGGCGCCGGTGCCCGCCGCGATCGAGAGCCGCGCGTCCGAACCTTTGAGCGAGACATTGAAGACCGCGCTGGCACGGCTGGCGGCCTGGACCGATTCCGCCAACCCGCTCATCGCCGAGCTCGAGCAGCTCGCGCAGGAAACCGCCGACCTAGCGCAACTGCACGCGGCGCTGTCGACCGCCGCCGACGGCTTTCCCGATCTGCACCTGCTCGCCGGCGCCGGGCCGAAATTGCAGGTACGCGTGCTGACATTGCCGGCCGGCACGATGCTGCGCGAGGTGCCGGCGCTGGTGCTCTACAAGCCGTGGCAGACGCCGGACGCCAATTACGCGCTGATGCTCGGGCGGCCCGCGGACATCGCCGAGGTCGAGGCGCAACTTCCCGCCCTCAAGGGGCGGCTGGTGCCCCTGCCCGCATGGCTGCCGTCCTCGCCGCAGGAAGCCGTGACCGCCGTCGCGCAACGGCAGACGGCGTTGGAAAAGCAACGCGACGAACTCAAGAGCGACCTCGCCGCGCTCTCGCGAGCAGCTGCACATTGCCGAAGCGCTCGGCGACGTGGCGCTGGTCGAATGGCTGAACGAGCACGCCAAGGACCTGCGCGGCAGCGACCGGCTCGCCTGGGTCACCGGCTGGACCAGCGACGTCGCGGGCAAGCGCCTGCGCCGTGCGCTCGAAGCCTGCGACGTGCGCTACATCCTGCGCATGACGGAGGCCCCGGAGGGCCTGAGCCCGCCGCTGGTGCTGAGCAATCCGGGCTGGGCGCGCGCCTTCGAGGTATTCGCGCAGATGCTCGGCACGCCGGGGCGCCATGAGAGCGACCCGAGCCAGATCGTCGCCGTCATCGCCTCGCTGATCTTCGGCTTCATGTTCGGCGACATCGGCCACGGCGCGGTGGTGCTGATCGCCGGCCTGGCGCTACGCCGGCGCTATCCGCTGACCGGCCTGATGGTGCCGGGCGGCATCATGGCGATCATCTTCGGCATCCTGTTCGGCAGCGTGTTCTGCCGCGAGGATATCGTGCCAGCGCTGTGGATGAATCCCCTGCACGACCCGATCACGCTGCTGATCGCGGGGATCATCGCCGGCATGGGCATCATCGCCATCGGCCTCGTGCTCGACGCCGTGCAGATGCACTGGCGCGGCGAGCACCTGCATTGGTGGGGACATCGCGCCGGCCTGGTCGTCGCCTATATCGGCTTGATGATCGCACCGTTATGGCGCGACGGCCTGCTGGTGACCGCCGCCGGCGCGCTCTGGTTCATTCTCGGCGCCGCCATCGTCACACACGAAGGCCGGCTCGCTGCGCTCGGCGCCGCAATCGCCGAGTTCATCGAGCAGGCCATGCGATTGCTCGTCAACACCGTATCGTTCGCGCGCATCGGCGCCTTTGCGCTGGCCCACGCCGGGTTGTCGGTCGCCATCATCGAGATGGCGACGGCGAGCGGGCATATCGGCTACTGGCCGGTGTTCATCGTCGGCAACGTGCTGGTGATCGCGCTCGAAGGCGTGGTGGTCAGCATCCAGACCACGCGCTTGCTGCTGTTCGAGTTCTTCATCCGTTTCCTCACCGGCGCCGGCCGCGCCTTCAAGCCGTTGCCGCCGCCCGCGATCCACAACGTTTCCGAGCCAACTTTTGGGGGTACCTCATGAGACCGAATGTACGACTGTCGGCGCTGGTGTTGGCGATGGCGGCCGTGATCGCCATCGGCGTCACCGTGCTGTTCTTCCAGGTCGTTCCGGCGGGGGCCGCCGAGCCGGTGCGCGCCGCGGCCAACAGTGCGGTGGCGCCTTACGCCATGATCGCAGCCGCAATCGCAGCGGGCCTCTCGACACTCGCTGCCGGTTACGCGGTGGCGATGGTCGGCAGCGCCGCGGTGGGCGCTTTGGCGGAGAAGCCCGAGCTGCTCGGTCGCGTGCTCATTCTCGTCGGTCTCGCCGAAGGTATCGCCATCTATGGGCTGATCGTCGCGGTGCTCATCTTGAATCGCATTTGACATGAGCAACGCCATTTTCATCGGTGACGAATTGAGCGCGGCTGGCTTCCGGTTGACTGGCATCGAGACGATGGTGCCCGCGCCCGAGAACGCCCGCGCGGCGCTCGACGATGCGCGCAAACGCGCCGGGCTGGTGATCATGACTGCCGAACTGGCCGCGCGCGTACCGGCCGTCGAGTTGGAAGCGGCCATGCTGGCGGAAGCGCCGACGCTGGCGATCCTGCCCGACGTGCTGTTCCACGGCGAGCCGCCCGATCTCGGCAAGAAGCTGCGCAGCGTGCTGGGGATCGAAACATGACCACCGCGAGCCTCATTCCCGGGCTGCAGTCGGACGCGCTCGCCCGCGAGATCGAGCAGCAGCTCAAGAACGAGACCGCGGCCATCCTGGCCACGGCGGAGAATGAGGCTGCGGTGACGGTGGCCGAGGCGCGCAAGGTCTCGCGCGGGCGCCTGCACGAAGCGATTGCCGACTTGCGCCGCGAAGGCGAGATGCGGTTGGCGCGCGCCCACGCGCAACTCGACTCTGAACTGCGCACGCAAGCCCAGCGGCAATCCGCGCGCGCGGTGGCCGACGCCATGCCGCTGTTGCGCGAAGCCCTTCAGACGCGCTGGCAGGACGGCGAAGCGCGCCAGGAATGGACCGCCGCGGTCGCGCAACTGGCGGCGAAGCATTTGCAGCGCGGCGATTGGCAGGTCGCGCACCCCGCCGATTGGAGCGCCGAGGATCAGAAAGGCTTTGCCGATGCGGTCGGCGGGACCGACGGCATCAGCTTCCAGGTCGACAAGGACGTGACGGCAGGCCTGCGCATCGCCGCCGACCAGGCCATCCTCGACACCACACCCGACGGCCTGCTGGCCGACACCCGCACCATCGCCGCGCTGCTGCTCGATGAATTGACCAAAGGAGCGCCGGCATGAGTGAGGCCACCATCCGCTGGGTCGGCGGGCCGGTGCTCTATGCCCGCACGCAGGGCGAGTTCCGCGTCGGCGAGGCGCTGGAAGTCGGGCCGCAGCGGCGCCCGGGCGAGGTCATCCGCCTGAAAGGCGACGAACTGGTCGGCCAAGTCTACGAGGACACCACGGGCCTGAAGCCCGGCGACGCCGTCAATGGCACCGGCGCCGGGCTGTCGGTCAGGCTTGGGCCCGGGCTGCTCGGCCGCATCTTCGACGGCCTGTTGCGTCCGCTCGAACAGGACACAATAAGCGAATTCGCGTTCAAGCCGCTGGTAAAGGAGGGCGATGAACTGACGCCCGGGATGCCGATTGGCGAATTGCCGGGTGACGGCATCCAGCAACGCATTCTTTGCCCACCGGATGTGAGCGGCACGGTCGGGCGTATCGTTACCGAAGGGAGCCATCCCGCAGACGCCACGCTCTGCACCGTCAGGACCGCCGACGGCGAAACCAGAGACATCGGCTTCTTCCAGCGCTGGCCGATCCGCCAGGCGCGGCCGGTCACCCGCCGCATGCCCGCCGACGCGCCCATGATCACCGGCCAACGCATCCTTGACACGCTCTTCCCCGTGGCGCGCGGGGGCCAAGCGGCGATCCCCGGCGGCTTCGGCACCGGCAAGACCGTGCTGCAGGAGACGCTGGCGAAATGGTGCGACGCCGACGTCATCGTCTATGTCGGCTGTGGCGAGCGCGGCAACGAGATGGCGGAAGTCCTGCGCGAATTCCCCAAGCTCTCCGACCCGCGCACCGGCCGCGGGCTGATGGAGCGCACGCTCATCATCGCCAATACGTCCAATATGCCGGTGGCCGCGCGCGAAGCCTCGATCTACACCGCCGTCACCGTCGGCGAATACTTCCGCGACCAGGGGCTGCATGTTGCACTGATGGCGGATTCCACCAGTCGCTGGGCCGAAGCCCTGCGCGAGGTCTCCGGCCGGCTCGGCGAACTGCCGGGCGAGGCCGCCTACCCCGCCTATCTCGGCTCGCGGCTCGCCGAGTTCTACGAGCGCGCCGCCAAGGTGACGACGCTTGGCGGCCAGGAAGGCTCTCTCACCATCATCGGCGCGGTATCGCCGCCGGCCGGCGACTTCTCCGAACCGGTGACCAGCCACACCAAGCGCTACGTGCGCTGCTTCTGGGGTCTCGACCGCGAGCGCGCGCAAGCGCGGTTCTATCCGGCTATCCATCCGTTGCAGTCCTATTCGGAAAATGCCGTGCGCTTTGCCGCGTGGTGGACCGATCGCGGCAACCCGGACTGGCACACGCACCGCGAAAAGCTGCTCTCGCTGCTCGAGCAGCAGGCCGATCTCGAGCGCATGGCGCGCATCGTCGGCAAGGACGCACTGCCGCCGGCGCAGCAGCTCACCTTGCTGTGCGCTGAACTGATCAACGAAGCCTTCCTGCGCCAGTCGGCGTTCTCCGAGGTCGACCGCTACTGCTCGCCGCAGCGGCAGATGGCGATGCTCAACCTCATCCTCCATTTCATCAAGCTGGCCGAAACAGCCCTCGGCAACGGCGTGGCGCCGCAAAAAATCGCCGAGCTGCCGGTGCTGCGCCGGCTGCAGCGCATGGGCGAAGAGATCGGCGAGGACGCGTTGGACAAGTTCTCCGAATTGCGCGCGACCCTCGACGCCGCCATCGGCGATCTGGAAAAGGCGGGGTCTCATGCGGCCTGACCTCACCACCCAAGGCACCGCCACCGCTATCGACGGACCGCTGTTGTTCCTGCGGCGCAATGTCGAGGTCGGCCTCAACGAGGCGGTCGAGATATTGAGCTCCGACGGTCCGCCCAAGCTCGGCCGCGTCGCCGCGCTCGACGAAGAGTCAATGGTGGTCGAGGTGCTGGAATCGACCATCGGCTTGGGGCTCAAGGACGTACGCGTGCGCTTCCTCGGCGAGCCGCTGCATTTCGCGCTCGGACCCGGGCTGCTGGGCCGCGTGTTCAATGGCGTCGGCGAGCCGGCCGACGGCGGCCCGCCGGTGGCTGCGCGCAAGCGCTTGCGTATCGACGGCGTTCCGATCAACCCAGTGCAGCGCGAGCTGCCGGAGGATTTCATCGAGACCGGCGTCACCGCGATCGACCTGATGAACAGTCTGGTGCGCGGCCAGAAGCTGCCGTTGTTCTCGGCCGGCGGCATGCCGCACGATCGCATCGCCAGCGACATCGCCCAGCACGCGCGCCTGCGCCGCGCCGGCGAGCAGGGCTTTGCCATCGTCTTCGTCGGCATCGGCATCTCGCACGACACGGCGGAAACCTTCCGCCGCGCCATGCAGGATTCCGGTGCCCTCGCCCACACCGCGATGTTCCTGAACCTCGCCAGCGAGTCCTCGACGCAGCGCCTGCTGACGCCGCGCTTCGCGCTCACCGCTGCGGAATACCTGGCGGCGGAGGAAGACCGCCACGTGCTGGTCATCATGACCGACATGACCAACTACTGCGAAGCCCTGCGCGAAGTGTCTGCGAGCCACGGCGAAGTGCCGAGCCGCAAGGGCTATCCCGGCTACATGTATTCCGATCTCGCCGCCATCTACGAGCGCGCCGGCTGCATCGTCGGCGCCAAGGGGACGGTGACGCAGCTGCCGATCCTCACCATGCCGGCGGAAGACATCAGCCATCCGATTCCTGATCTGACCGGCTACATCACCGAGGGCCAGGTGGTGCTCGACCGCGCGCTCGACCACAAGGGTGTGTTCCCGCCCATCAACGTGCTGCCGAGCCTGTCGCGCTTGATGGACCAGGGCATCGGCAAGGACTATTCGCATCCCGATCATCCCGGCCTCGCCAATCAATTGTTTGCGTCTTACGCGAAAGCCGTACGCGTGCGGGTGCTGGCGAGTGTGGTCGGGCGGGACGGGCTGACCGAGCTCGATATCAAATATCTCGACTTCGCCGATCAGTTTGAGCACGCGTTGATCAGCCAGTCCGGCCGCCGCACGCTGGAAGACAGCATGAATGCGGGCTGGACGGTGCTTGCGGTTGTTGCCGCAGAGCGAGCTGGCGCGGCTGTCGGATGCGCAGATCGCGCAATACATCGCGCAAGAAGAGAATGCCGATGCGTGAGGTGGCGCCCACCCGCTCGGCCGCGCTGGAGCTTGCCGACGAGCGCAAGCTGATGCGCCAGGGCTACGAGTTCCTCGACGAGAAGCGCACGCTGCTGGCGACCGAGATGTTGCAGCAGTTGCGGCTCTATCAGGAGCGCGTCGCGCTGTTCAACGAAGCGATGAAACACGCCGCCGAGGCGCTGGCGCAGGCGGTGGAGCGGCACGGCTTCGATGGCGTGCAGGTCTATCCGGCGCCGGAAGCGCCGGATATCCCCGACAACACCCGTACCCTATTCCTCGGGCATCACCATGCTGGCGGCGGGCGAAGCGTCACCCGAAGTACGGCCGACGCCGTCCGCGGTCGATCCCTCGCCGGAAGCCAAAGCCTGCCGCGCAGGCGTTCGAAGGGCTGCTGACGATGGCCGCCGACATTGGCGTGCGTAACGGCAACTTGCAGCGGCTGGCGCGGGAATACCGGCGCACCGAGCGCCGCGCGCAGGCGCTGGAGAAGGTGCTGCTGCCGGAAGTCGAAGAAGCGATCAAGCACGTCGACGAACAGCTCGACACCATGGAGCGGGAAGAAACCATCCGCACGCGCTGGGCGCACAAGTCGGCGATGGGCGGCTGAGCGGCCTTTGTCTAGCCTCCCTCCGCCGGCGCGTTGCGCGACGACGGCACGGTACGGCGAATCACCCGCTTCAAGGTCAGGCCCTGCACGACGATGGTAAACAGCACCACCGCATAGGTCGCGGTCAGGATGATCGAACGTTCTTCTCCATAGGGCAGTGACAGCGCCAGCGCCACCGAGATGCCGCCGCGCACGCCGCCCCAGATAAGTACCGGGATGCTGCCCTTGATGAAGCGCATGAAATAGCTCAGCCCCGTAACCGGAATCACCACCGACGCTGCGCGCGCGATCAGCACCAGCGGAATGGCGGCAAGCGCGAGCCAGCCGAAGCGCAGATTGACGCCGACGACGATCAACTCCAAGCCGATCAGCAGGAACAGCACCGAATTGAGCAATTCATCGATCATAGTCCAGAAGCCGAACAAATAGCGCTGGGTGGTTTCACTCATGGCGTCGTCCGGCCCGCGCGTGCCGATTAACAGGCCGGCGATCACCACGGCGATGGGCCCACTGGTGTGCAGCCTGTCGGCAAGCGCATAGGTGACCATGACCAGCGCCAGCGAGATGAATACCTCGATCACGTATTCGTCGACCTGGCGCATGGCGCGATAGGCCACGTAGCCGGTGACCAGTCCGATCAGCCCGCCGCCGACGGCTTCGAGCAGGAACAAGCCGACTGCATCCAGCAAAGAGATCGCGTCGTTGCCGGCTGTCGCCATTGTCACCAGCATGGTGAACAGCACGACGCCGACACCGTCGTTGAACAGCGCCTCGCCGGAAATCTCGGTCTCCAAGAGCTGCGGAACGCTTACCTGCTTGAGCAGGCTCAGCACCGCCACCGGATCGGTCGGGCTGATGAGCGCGCCGAACACCAGCGCCCAGGCGAGCGGCAGATTCAGCCCCAAGAGCAGGCTCAGGCCCCACATGCCGAAACCGACGACGGCGGTCGAGATCACCACGCCCAACGTCGCCATCGCCGTCACCGACACGAGGCGCTTGCGAAGCCGCGGCCAGTCCACGTGCAGCGCGCCGGCAAACAGCAGGAAGGCGAGCATGCCATGCATCACCGCTTCGTAGAAATCGATCTTGCGCAGGAGGTCGGCGAGATCGTTGATCACCGCAATGTGGGGGATCAGGAGATCGACGATGAGCACGACCAGCGCCGCGGTGACGCCCATCAGCAATAGCCCGATATTGGTGGGCAGATGGAAGAACACCTGGTTGAACCAGCCGAACGCCGCGGTCAGCAGCAGGAGGATGGCAAAGAGGTCGAAAAACGAAACCATCGGTCCGCGTTCCTCAACGGTTAGCAGGCGCCGCGTCGCCGTCCCGATGCCGGCCGCCGCCCGGAACGATTCAGGGTGGCATGAATTTAAGTCGACGCTAGGCCCTTCGTCCCTCCTCAGAGGTCCGGCTGCAACGACCCCGGGTTCTCAGGCCCGGGGCTTTTCGTGGCAAACGGGCGGTGTCCCGGTAAGCATCCGGCCATCTCGAAACCGCTCGAATTGTCCTCAAATTCGACTGTTGCGCCACCCACAAGCATGAATAGCAATCCATTTTGCCCATTCTTTTCACCGATACTTAAAAGGGCGGGCAGTAGCGTCAGAAGCCCGGCCCGCGGCGGCCGGGGCGGCCACGCAGCGAGCAAACCCGGTTTCACGCCCCGATGAGCACCTATGCTGCCTTGCTGGCGGAACTCGACGGCGCCCTGTCAGCCGGGGGATCGATTCGCCACACCACGATCCTGCAAAGGCTCGCGGATCTGTTCCAGCTTGGTGCCGACAGCTATTCCGACGACCAGATCGCGGTGTTCGACGACGTCTTCGTGCGGCTCGTCTCGCGCATCGAAACCTCGGCACGTGCGGCGCTGTCGGCACGCTTGGCGCCGATTCGGCGCGCGCCGCCGGCGCTCGCCCGGATGCTGGCAGCCGACGACGCCATCGACGTGGCGGCGCCGGTACTCAGGCACTGTGCGCGGCTCAGTGGCGTGACACTCGCCGAGCTCGCGCGCACCAAGAGCCAGGCGCATCTGCTCGCCATTTCGCTCAGGGACTATCTCGACCGCTCGGTGACCGACGTCCTGATCGATCGCGGCGACCGCGAGGTGCTACTCAGCACCGCGCGCAACCCGGGCGCTCAGTTTTCCGATTTCGGGTTCACCACCATCATCGCGCGGGCCAAGGGTGACGACGAACTTGCCGCCTGCATCGGCTCGCGCAAGGAGCTGCCGCGCCGTCATCTGCTGAAGCTGCTGGCGCAGGCATCCGACGCCGCCCGCCGCAATCTCGAGCGCGATGACGAGACCGGTAACGGCGCGGTCAAGGCCGCGGTCGCCGAGGCCACGACGTCGTTGCAGGCGATGACCAACCAAGCGGCGCGCACTTACGAAGCGGCCGAGCGCTGCGTGGACGCGCTACAGGCCGCGGGCGAGCTCGACGAAACCGCCATCGCCACCTTCGCCAAGGCGCGCCAGCCCGAAGAGGCCACGGTGGCGCTGGCACGGCTGTGCAACATGCCGCTGGAGACCATCGAAACGGCGATGGCCGGCGACCGGCCGGAAACCATCCTGATCCTGGGCAAGGCAGCGGGGCTCACCTGGGCCACGGTCAAGAGCGTGCTGGCGCTCAGGCGCAACGGACAGGGCGTTTCCCCACAGACACTCGAAAACTGCATGGGGACGTTCTCGCGCATGAAGTCGGCGACGGCGCGTCAAGTCCTCGACTTTCAGCGCAAGCGCGGGCTGCAACAGCCGCAGATCGTCTGAGACGCGCGCCCTAGAGCAAGAACAAATCAGACCAACCGTTCTGCGTCACTGACATTTTTTCGCGCATGATCTAATCCGAAAACCGGTTCTCGCTTTTCGGGATCATGCGCTAGCGCATATTAGCAACGCGGTCGAACCCGATCGGATCGAGGATCGTTATCGACCGTTCGCTGATATTGATCAGGCCGTTGCGGCGGAATTCGCTGAGCACCTTGCTGACGTGAACTGGCGTCAGGCCGGTGGCGTCGGCAATGTGATGCTGGCGGAGCGGAAACTCGAACTCGGTCGGACCGCGGCGCGCCATGTCCCGCTTGCTCAGCCGCTCCGCCAGACCGAGGATCAGCCGCGCGATCCGTTCGTCCGCCGTCCGGCGTCCGAGGTCGACGATGAGCTGGTCGGTGCGCGTCTTTTCTTCCACCCACGCCTTTAAGAAGGTGTCGAGGAGACTGGGGCTCTCACGCAGGAGCGTCTTCAAATCGGTTCGATTGAAGAAGCGGACATTGACGTCGGTGATGGCCTCCACCTGGTAGTAGGGCGCGGACTCGAACAACAACGTCGTCGAGATCATGTCGCCAGGCAGCAGGAACGAGACGATTTGCCGGCTGCCGTCCGACAACATCACGATCATGGCGGCCCAGCCGCTGCAGATGATGGGAACGGTGTCGCTCAGGTCCTGGCCGCGGCAGACGATCCGCCGCGCCGGGATGGCCTGGAACGTCTGACGAACCGGCAGCGTGCGCGCGGGCGGCGGCGTCTCCACGTTAGGCGACTGGCAGACATTGGCGTCGAGCGCGGCGCACACCTTGCAGCCGAATTCCCCCGCAGCGGAACCCTGACGAACGTTGTCAATGGCACGAAGCTCAACCTGGCTATTCATCGGAGTTCGTTCTCACGATCGGTTCGGCACCCGAATGCCGCGCCCCATGAAGTTACCCAACACCGTGGACAAGCAACGCGGAACAAGGCCGAAGAAAAAGCCGGCCCAAACCTTCCCGACACGCGACTGCGCAATACCATTTATGCGCGATATTTATAGAAATACTATTGTTCCGAAGCCAAAAGTTATTACTTCGATGCGCGAATCGCCCCATTGGAAAAATAATTACAGGAATGACATGGGTAAAGGCATCTTGGCTCAATCCTTTTTATTGATCCACATTATTCTACTACCCTAACACGCAAGCTTGGAATCTTAGTTCCCGTCGCAATATCAACAATTTATATGCAAGTATTTTAATAATATATATTATCATTTCATATTAAGGGAAATTTTCTGGGCTACGATTGGCGAATCGGATGACCATTGTGCGCTCGATTGAGTTTATCGGCTTCATTGGCCGGAACACTTTCGTTCGTTCGGCACCCGCCCTTTCGCGTGGGACACGTCCCATCGCAAACCTGCCGGACGCGGCCTCACGGCAGCGCCGAGCCCACGAGTTGCCCGAACGAAATGCGTCTTGTGCTTTGCGTCCGGCCAACTTTATCGCGAAGCCTACAGTCAACGCATGGCGACACACACCATCAATCTTCGCGATCTGGTTATCCTCATCGCCGACTCGAGTTCCTACCTATCGACGATCATCCACCGCATGCTGCGCGGCTTCGGCGCCAACAAGATCATGGAATGCCGGACCTCAGTCGAGCTGTTGCAGACCCTGACCGACCAGAAGATCGACGTCCTGCTCTGCGACGCCAATCTTCCACCGCTCGGCGGACTGATGGTGACGCAGATGATCCGCCGCAAGGTCGACAACGAAAACCGCACCATCCCGATCCTGCTGATGAGCAGCGACACGCGCGAGACTGCGATCAAGCAGGCGCGCGACGCCGGCGCCAACATGGTCATCGCCAAGCCGATTTCGCCCGCCAGCCTCTATGACCGGCTGGCCTGGGTCGCCCTGACGCCGCGCCAGTTCGTCGACGCGCCCACCTATTTCGGCCCCGACCGCCGGTTCAAGATCGAAGGCTATCCGGGCGGCGTCGGCCGCCGCAAAGGCGACAACGCGCTCGACGTGGCCGAAGAAACGGGACCCGCGCTCGAACAGGACGACATCGACAACTTGTTCAGCGCTGCCCGCATGGGGAAGGACTGATGGCGGACGACAACAACAATAATAATGACAACAACGTACGCGTCTTCGACGTCGAGACGACGTTTCAAAAATTTGCGCGCCGTCCGGGCGGCGTTCCGCGCGACCGCGCCATAAAATACGCCACGACCAGGATCGAAGAACTCAAACCCGAATTCGACGACTGGCTCGACAAGGAGCTGCAGGCGCTGGCCGAAGCCGTTCACCAGGCGGAAGATGGCGGGCAAGCGCGCGGCTGGATCGATGCGATCAACGACCATGCCCGGCAGCTGCGCGACGTCGGCACCACCATGGACTCGGAGCTTTTGACCTATGTCGCCAGCTCGCTGTGCGAGGTTCTCGACGAGATGGCGGCCGGCGCGAAGTTCAACAGGGAATCAATCTCCTGCCACGTTGATGCGTTGTTTTTGGCGCGGCAGCAGCCCTATCGCGGATTGAAACCGGACCAGGTGCCCGAACTGATCGCCGGCCTGCGCCGCGTGCTCCAGCACGTCAGCACGTCGCCGGGCTGAGCCGGCGCGCGGGCTAGGTTTTTGTCTTGTCGCGTTTCCGGACGGCGAACCGGCTCCCACTTCGCCTGGAAACGCCTTAAAACTCGACGTCGTCCTGCGGCACGTCCGGAAGATCCGACGTCAGCACCATCAAATGATGGGCCAGGCGGTCCTTCAGATCGGCGAGCGAGATATCGGCAATCGCCTCATGGCCGTTCTTGGCCTCCGGGTCCCCCGGCTCCGCCTTGATCGACAGCTTGGCCAGGATCTGCCCGAGCGTCGCGAACTCCTGCTGAAGGCGGTCGAAATCCTGCAGCGCGACGACCAGCTCGCGGTCGGCGCGGCCGTGGCGCGACATCGCGATTTCGGTGATGCGGCTGACGGTCAGCTCGAACGCCGCGACCGTCTCATGCAAGACGGTCGAAAGGGCGGCCAGGAGTGTCTGGATCTCATCCGGCGATCTTGGCGACGATCGCTCGGCGGACTCGACTGGAACTTCAGCAACAGACTCCGCACGCGTCACGACAGCTTCCCGATTACCTGTTCGATCTTCTGCTTCAGAATGTCCGCCGTGAACGGCTTCACCACGTAGTTGTTGGCGCCGGCCTGCGCCGCCTTGACCACCAGCTCCTTGTCGCCGCGTCCGGTGACCAGGATGAAAGGCACCCGGCGCGCCGCCGGATGGCCTCGCACCGCGCGCAGCAGGCCGAGACCGTCCATCTCCGGCATGTTGTAGTCGGAGATGATCAGGTCGAGCGGCTGCAACGAGACGGTGTCGACCGCCTTAACGCCGTTCTCGGCTTCGTGGATGTGGCGGACGCCGATCTCCTCGAGCGTCATGCGTGTCACCTGCCGGACGCTCTTTTGGTCGTCGACGATGAGAACTTTCAGGGTTGCTACGTTCGGCATTTCACCGCTCCTACAAGGGGTCGCTGCGGACCTCAGTTAACGCTTGCGCTGGCCGCCGGTTCGCCAAGGAAGGCGGACGCCGCGGCGACGGGATTCTGCTGACTGGTGGCAAGCTCGGAGAGCTTGTCGACGTCGAGGATGAGCGCCACCCGGCCGTTGCCGAGGATCGTCGCGCCGCCGACGCCGGGCACCGTGCCGTAGCTTTCCTCCATGCTCTTGACTACGACCTGCTGGTGACCGCACAGCTCGTCGAGGATGATGCCGAAATTGGTGCCGTCGCCGGAATCGGCGATGATCACGACCCGCTCGGCCCCGTCGTCGGGCTCCGCGCCTACGTCGAGTAGATCGGACAGGTGCACCAGCGGCACCAGGTTGCCGCGCAATCGCAACATGCCGCGCCCGCCCAGCAGGTTATGGATGTCCGAGCGCGACGGACGCAGGCACTCCACGATCGCCGACATCGGCACCACGTAGGTCTCCGCGTTGACCTTGATGACCATGCCGTCCATGACGGCGAGCGTCAGCGGCAGCGCCAGTTGCAGCGTCATGCCCTTGCCACGCTCCGACTTCAGCGTGATGCGGCCGCCGAGATCCTGGATGTTGCGGCGAACCACGTCCATGCCGACGCCGCGGCCGGAAATGTCGGAGACCGTCTCGGCGGTCGAGAAGCCGGGCGCGAAGACCAAGTTGTTGATCTCGTCCTCGGTGAGCACCGCGTCGGGGCTGACGATGCCGCGCTCGCGTGCCTTCGTAAGCACGCGATCCGGATTGATGCCGCCACCGTCATCGATAACTTCGACGACGATACGGCCGCCACGGTGCTCCGCCTGCAGGCGAATCGTGCCTTCCTCGCCCTTGCCAGCGGCACGGCGCTTGTCGGGCGCCTCGATGCCGTGGTCGACCGAGTTGCGGATGATGTGGGTGAGTGGATCGCCCAGCCGCTCGATGATGGAACGATCGACCTCGGTCCCCTCGCCGTGCATCTCTAGCTTGACCTTCTTGCCGGTCTTGTGCGCGAGCTCGCGCACCAGCCGCGGCATACGCTGGAAGACGGCGCCGATGGGCTGGGCGCGCATCGACATCACGCTATCCTTGAGCTCGCGGGTGTGGTGGCTGACCTCCTCGAGCACCTGCACCAGCCGGCCGGTGGTCTCCTCCTCCAGGCCGTGCACTACCTGGCCCAGCATCGCCTGGGCGATGACCAACTCGCCGACCAGGTTGACGACGCGGTCGATCTTTTCGATCTCGACGCGCATGGTGGTGGCGACCGTTTTCGTCGGCGCCGCCCGCGGCGTTGCCGGCGCGTCCTTGCCGGCGGCAGCGGCCATCGGCGCAGCCTCAGCCGGCACGATCGAGGGCGCCTCGGCGGCGGGAATGACCGCTGCAGCTGCAGGGGCCGCCTCTGCCGCCGGCGCATCTGCTTCGGCGGACGGCACCGGAGCCGGCATCGAGGCCCGCGCAGCATTGTCCTCGGTGATCTCGAGGTCGCAGTCGTCGCTCACGAATTCGAAGACGTCCTCGACCTGCTCGCGGCTTGCCTCGGTGGTCAGCGTCCCGGTCCAACCGACATAGGGACAGTCGGGCTCCAGCTCGCTCAGCGGCGGCAGGCTGCTGGCATCGGCGGTCAGCGACAGCTCGCCGAGCTTTTTCAGCTCGCGCACGATGTAGAGCGGTTCGTTGGCCTTCTTCAGGAGATCGGGCTTGGGCCGGAATACGATGTTGTAGACGCGCTTGCCGCTCGCATCGCCCTCGTCCATGTCGGCGAGCGTTACGGGCGTGAAATCGAGGCCCTCGAAGTCGGCCGCCGCCGGCGCGTTGTCGTCGCCCTCGGCGCCGCCTTCGCCCCCGAGCAGCTTCTCGAGTGCCGCGCGGCATTCGGCGCCGAAGTCGGGCGGGATCGCTTCGCCGGAGCCCGACATCCCGATCAGATCACTGAGAATGTCGTTGGCCGTCAGTAGCAGATCGACGTTGTCGTGTGTCGGCTCCAGCTTGTGGGCGCGCATCTCGTCGAGCACCGTTTCGAAGACGTGCGCGAAGTTGACCAGGTCGTCAAAGCCGAAAATGCCGGCGCCGCCCTTGACCGAATGCACCGACCGGAACACGCCGTTGATCGTGTCGTCGGAGGGACCGCTTTCGCGGATCTCGGTGAGGCCGACTTCGAGCTGCTGCAGCGCCTCGCTGCATTCTTCGAAGAAGGTCTGCTTCAGTTCGTCCAAGCCTGACATGGGTGCCGCGCTTTCAGTCGATTAACAGAGTTCAGGGTGCGACTTTATTGATCGTTGCGATCAGCCGCTCAGGATCGAAAGGTTTGACCATCCACCCAGTCGCGCCCGCTTCGCGGGCGACGTTGCGCTTTCCCTTTTCGCTCTCGGTGGTGAGCACCAATACGGGCATGCCGTTGTAACGCTGCTGGCCGCGGATGTGGCGGATGACGCCGTAGCCGTCCATCTTCGGCATGTTGATGTCGGTGATGACGAGATCGACCCGATCCTGCTGCTTCTCCAGGACGTCGATGCCGTCCTCGCCGTCAACGGCCTGCAGCACCTCAAAGCCGGCTTCCGACAGCGTGAGATTGAGCATGTCCCGGATGGTTTTCGAATCGTCGATCGTCAGGATGCGCTTGGCCATACAAGCCTCGTCCGTTTGAGTATCGGATGTGGCACTGGAATCGTCTTCGACAATATCTGCGGCCGCCGCCGACACCTCGGCGGGCGGTTCGGGCTGATCGTCCGGCGCGCCTTCCGATTGATCGGCGGGCTCGTCGTCGACCACGCTGTACTGTTGGGCCGCTGCCAGGAACGCCGCCTCCGTCGCGTCTTCCGGATTGATCGGGGCGACCGGCGCAGCGGCGTCTTGCGTGTTTTCTTTGTCGTCTTCTTTGTCGTCTTCTTGGCCATCTTGGCGCCAATCGAGGGCCAAGTCCGCGAATGCCTCGACGAACGCTGCGGACGACTTTTCGATCCGCATGCCCGGGTTCGCCTTGAGCGCGGCCATGATGACCTGCATGCAAGGCAGCGTCAGCACGTCGACGCCGGAGGCATCCACCGTCGCGGTCTGCGCGTCGCAGGCCTGACGCATGGTGTCGAGCAAGGCCTCGGATGCAGCCAGATCGAGGACCGACGGCAACTTCAACGGGGAATCGGTGGCGCCCTGCATGGTCAATTTCTCTGTCTCGGCTTCAATCTTTTGGTCCGGCGGTTATGCGACATCGGTCGAATGGCCCGTCATGCCGACGCGCGGTGGGGTTCGCGTTCGCAGGCATCCAGAATCGCCGACGCCATGCGGTCGAGGGAGAATTGCTGGCCGACCGCACCACATTCGAACGCCGCGCGCGGCATGCCGTAGATCAGCGAAGAGTCTTCGTCCTGGCCCAGGGTGACGGCACCGGTCTTGTGCAATTCGAGCATCCCCTCGGCCCCGTCCTTGCCCATGCCGGTGAGGATGACGCCGATGGCGTTGTGGCCGACGACCCGCGCCGCCGAGCGGAACAGCACGTCGACCGACGGCCGATGGCCGGAGACGGGCGCGCTGTCGGAGAGCACACAGCGGTAATGCGTGCCCTGGCGGGCGATCTCCAGGTGGTGCGCGCCGGGCGCAATGTAGACGTTGCCGGGCTCGATCGGCTGGTCATGCTTGGCTTCGCACACGCCCATCGCCAATTCCCGGTTGAGGCGCTGGGCGAAGGCGTCGGTGAAGCGCGGCGGCATGTGCTGGGTGACGAGGATCGGCGGGCAGTCGCCGGGGATGCCGACCAGGACGCGCTTGAGCGCCTCGACGCCGCCGGTCGAGGCACCGATGAAGACGATGCGGTTTCCGACGCGTCGCACGCTTCGCTGCGGGGCGCTCGGGACCGGTGCCGCGCGGCGCACGCCGACGCGGGTGTGGGCGGCGGCCTTGACCTTGGTCTGAATCTCGAGGGCGAAATTCTCGCGGTTCGCGTCAGCGGCCTGCTTGGCGACGAAATCGACGGCGCCGATCTCGAGCGCCTCGAGGGTCACCTCGGTGCCTGCCTGCGTGAGCGTCGAGACCATGACCACGGGCGTCGGCCTGAGCGTCATGATCTTGTGCAGAAAGGTGAGCCCGTCCATCTTCGGCATTTCGACGTCGAGGGTGACGACGTCGGGGTTCAGCGCCTTGATGCGGTCACGCGCGATATAGGGATCGGAGGCAGTGCCGACGACCTCGATTTCCGGGTCGGCCGACAGCAGCGTCGACAGCAATTGCCGCATGACCGCGGAATCGTCCACGACAAGCACCCGCACCGGTCCACCTAATCTTGTCATCAGTCGTCTCCGAACAGTTCAATGTCGCCGAACGTCTTCTTCTCGGCCTGCAACCGCTTCTCGTAGTCGGTCTCCTCGCGGCGAACGAGGTAGGACTCGCCGACGCCGAGAAGCCGGCGCACGACGCGGCCAGTCTGCGGGTAATAGTGGATGCGGCGCGGATGCGAGCCGCCGAGGTCCTGCGCCGCACAGCGCAGGCCCTCGGCCTGCAGGTAGCGCAGCACGAATTCGGCGTTGTCGGTGCCGACAGCGTTCGAGGAATCGGTGACGTTGCCGCCGCCGAACACCTTGACCTCCAGCCGCTCGCGCCGGGCGCCACCCTTGATGAGTTCGTTTAGAAGTTTCTCCATGGCGAAATTGCCGAAGCGCGCCGAACGGAGGTCGCTGCCCCAGCCGCCGGACGTATGCTGCGCCAGCATGAAATGGTTCATGCCACCGATGCCAGCTTGCGGATCGCGGATGCAGGCGGAGACGCATGAGCCCAGCACGGTGACGATCATCTCGTCAGCCTTGCGGGTGATGTAGAATTCGCCCGGGAAAAGCTTGACCATCCACATCTCGCTGGCCGCGTCGAACACGCGGCGGCCGGCGACAGCCTGCAGGCTGTCTCCGACGTCAGACGCGTCCTTCAGTGCGACGGCGACGGTCAATCGTCCCTCCGGTAGATGGTGCGGCCAGCCGACTGCAGCCCGGGATGGGCGCCGATCAGCGACTCGGAATGGCCGATATAGAGCCAGCCGCCCGGCTTGATCTGCCGAACGAAGCGCTGGATCAGCTTCGCCTTGGTGGGGCCATCGAAATAGATCATGACGTTGCGGCAGAAGATGACGTCGAACATGCCCTTGAACGGCCACGGGTCGTTCATGAGATTAAGCTGCCGGAACGCGATCAGCGATTTGACCTCCGCGTCCACGACCACCTTGTCGCCGGCGCGCTTGAAATATTCGGCATAGGTCTTCGGCACTTCGTCGACAGTGGCGCTGGCGAATTCGCCGCGACCGGCCTTGGCCAGGATGTCGGTGTCGATGTCGGTAGCGAGGATGCGAACGTCGTAGCCACCGAAGTCGCGGATCTCGCGCTTGAGCACGACGCCGATGGTGTAGGGCTCCTCGCCGCTCGAGCAGCCGGCCGACCAGATGCGCAGCCGCCGGTTGCCGGTCTGGGCCGCCTTCTGCACGAACGGCACGACGACGTGCGTGCGCATATGGTCGAAGTGATGCGCCTCGCGGAAGAGCTTGGTGTGGTTGGTCGAGATCGAGTTGATGAAGTTCTCGACCTCGCGCTGATCGCTCTCCAGCAGATCGCGATACTCCCCGAAGGTCGCCATGCCGAGGATGCGCAGCCGGCGCGACAGCCGGCTGTAAAGCAGGTTGCGCTTGCTCTCACTCAGCGAGATGCCGGCATACTGGTAGGCCAGTTGCACGAGATGCCGGAAATCGGCCTCCGAAAACACAAACTCCCTGCCCGCACTGACGACTTGTTGATCGTCTTCAAGCGTACGAGCTTCGCCACCACGAACCGCCCCCATTTAGAAATCCTTCCACTCCGGATCTTCGTAAGCGGCGGCAAGCGCCGTCTGCATCTGGCCGACGGTGGCCCTGCTCTGCACGGTAGCCGGCGACTTAGGCGCCGGATCGGGCGTCGCGTTCGACGGCTTGGCCGACGCAGCAGGCCTTACCGCCTTGGCCGCCTTTGCGGGCTTGGCACGCACGGCGGCTCTCGGCGCCGCTGCGGGCCGCCTTTGAAGCGGCGATATGATCTGCGGCTCGTCTTCGCCGACCTTGAAAACGCTGACCTCGGTGGTCATCGTGTTCGACTGCAGCTCGAGCGTCTTGGCGGTGGCGGCGTTTTCCTCGACCAGTGCCGAGTTCTGCTGCGTCACCTCGTCCATCTGGGTAAGCGCGCGGTTGATCTGCTCGATGCCGGTCGATTGTTCGGTGCTGGCGGTCGCGATATCCGAGACAAGATCGGCAACCTTCTTGATCGAGCCGACGATCTCGGTCAGCGCCGATCCGGCGCGGTTGACGAGGTCCACACCTTCCTTCACCTGACCGCCCGAGTTGGTGATCAGGTCCTTGATGTCCTTGGCGGCCTGCGAGGAGCGCTGCGCCAGGCTGCGCACTTCGGAGGCGACCACGGCGAAGCCGCGACCGGCGTCGCCGGCGCGCGCGGCTTCCACCGCGGCGTTAAGTGCGAGTAGGTTGGTCTGGCGGGCGATCTCGTCGATCACACCGATGATGTCCGCAATCTTGCCCGAGGATTCCTCGATCCGGGCCATGGCCTCCACGGCCTTGCCGACCACTTGGCCGCCACGGTCGGCGACTTCGTTGGTCTCGCCGGCCGACTGGTTGGCCAGCGTAGCGTTCTCCGCGTTCTTCTTCACGGTCGCGGCCATTTCCTCCATGGAGGCGGAGGTCTGTTCCAGGCTCGCTGCCTGTTCCTCGGTGCGCTGTGACAGGTCGGTGGTGCTGGCGGCGATCTCGGCCGACGCGTTGGAGACCTCGCGCGCCGCGGATTTGATCCGCTTGACTACGGTCGACATGGTTTCGAGCAGGCCGTTGACGCCGGCGCAAAGCGTAGCAACCTCACCCGACTTGCCGTCCATCGGGATACGCTGCGTGAGATCGCTGGCTTCAGCCGCCTTGACCACGGTTTGCGTCTGCTGCACCGCCTGCTGCAGCGCCTCGCTGGCGCGCAGCTGAGCAGTGATATCGGTCGCGAACACGACAATCTTGAATGGCTTGCCGTCGTCGTCGAGGATCGGATTGTAGCTCGCCTGCAGCCAGACCTCCTTGCCGCCCTTACCGATCTTCTTGTACTGACCCGCATCGTGCTCGCCGCGGCAAAGCTTTTCCCAGAGCGCCTGACCCTTGGCGCCACCGTCGGATGACGGTTCGGAGAATATGCTTCGATCTTGGCCGCGCACCTCCTCGATCGTATAGCCAAAGAGTGTGAGGAAATTCTCGTTCGCGGTTATGACCTTGCCTTCGAGACCGAATTCGGCCACCGCCATCACCTTGCCGACGGCCGCAATCTGACCACCAAGATCGGAGTCCCTTCGCTTTTGCGCGGTGATGTCGCTCGCGAATTTGATGATCTTGTAGGGCTTGCCGCTGGCGTCGAGGACGGGGGTATAGTTCGTCTGCAGCCAGATCTCCGCGCCGCCCTTGGCCATGTGATTGTACGGGTACGCTATACCTTTTCCGCTACAAAGGCCGTCCCAGAACGCCTTGTATTCCGGGGTCCCGCGGAAATCCGGAAAAACGAACATCGTATGATGCTGGTTACGGACTTCGTCCAATGTGTAACCCAGCAGCTTCAGGAATTTCTTGTTTGCCGTGATCACGGTGCCGTCGAGACGGAACTCCATGACGGCCTGCGTCTTGTCGACGGCGTCGAGCAGTGCGTCGTTCGAGACGTCGCGCCACTCCAGCATGTGGCCGGTCAACGCGCCTTTGGCGTCGAAGCAACCGTTGACATGCAGCGAAATCCGGATGTCGCCGACGCTGATCTCGGTCCGGTACGGCAGGTTCTTGGGATCCGCCAGCAGCTTGCGCTGATGTTGCGGATCCTTGTGGAACACGTCGATGCAGGTGCCGACGATCTTGTCGGCCTGGAAATCGGGCCATGTCGCACGGAACGCAGCTTCGTTTTGCTTCAGCAATTCGTGCGTCGACTCGTTGACATAGGTCACGATGAAATCGCGATCGATCATCATGAGCGCTGACGCGACCTTGTCGGCGATTATCGCTTTCTGCTTTTCGATGTTCGCGGAGCTGTCGGCGCCGCGAGCATTCGCTTTACGAAAGGTAATCATCGCAATCCCCTAAAGGCTCAGGCGGTGGCGGCGTAGGCGACATTCGCATTGTCGGCCACGTCGTCGACCGGCAATGACAACAGGTTCGGAAGATCGATCAGCGCGATCATCGCGTTTTCGGTCGTGACCAGCCCGGACAGGAAGTTGAGCCGCTGGGCTTGCGCCACGCGCGGGACCGGCTTGATCTCGTTCGCGTCGACCGCGACGATGTCGAGCACGCGATCGGCCAAGAGACCGACCGCCTTGTTGCCGATATGAACGATGATCACGATGTGAAGCGGGGTCGCCTGCGTCAGTCCCTGGCCGAACCGGCAACGCAGGTCGACAATCGGGACGATGATACCGCGAAGATTGAGTACGCCGCGAACGTATTGCGGTTGACGCGGCAGCGGCGTGATGTCGGTCCAGCCCTTGATCTCGCGCACCGCCATGATGTCGACGCCGTATTGATCGTCGCCGATGGCGAAGCTGATGAGCTGGCTGGGGATCGTCTCGGCATGCGCTGCGCTGTCAGCGGCCATTGGGCCATGCTCGACAGAAGCGGCGCCGTTGGGCACCGGATCGACAGCTGGATCGGTCATGTGTCTGATAACCCGCTCTGAGACGTGTGAAATCGAGTGGACCGCCGAGGAATGCGAATTCTCCCATCCCGAAATTGCGGCGCAGGCACTTGCGGAATGGTTAATACGGGCCGCTAAAGTCCGTCGCTGGCGGTAGATTTTTGAAACCTAGGGATCGGATATTAATCTAGGCTATCAAAACCGAGGCGCTTGATTCGGCTGAGCTATTTCTGTCAGCGCTCGGCGGTGCCGGCGGCGTCCGGTTGCGCCCGTCGCCGGTGGCGCGCGCCCGGTGGGCCGCACCTTGGTCAATACATTCGCTAGAATTCGATTGATG
Organism: uncultured Pseudomonadota bacterium; assembly: GCA_963822085.1. Lineage (GTDB taxonomy): Bacteria > Pseudomonadota > Alphaproteobacteria > Rhizobiales > Xanthobacteraceae > Pseudolabrys. Next base: position 123,609 of record CAWGGL010000022.1, on the reverse strand, counting down.
AAGAGCCCCGGCGGGCCTTGCTGGCGCGCTCATCCGGCCCGGATCGAGGCGCGCACCTGCCTTGCCGGGGTGCAGCCGGCGCCGCCGCGCGCGCTTCGGGGGACGACACCAGCCCGCCGTCCGCCGCGGGTCCCGGTTTCCGCCCGGCGGGCGCGGCAAAGCGGCCGGTGGGCCAGCCGCCGACCTCAAGAATACAAGTTTTTCAGATGCTTAGTTGCTGATGGCGGAGAGGGAGGGATTCGAACCCCCGATACGGTTGCCCGTATGCCGCATTTCGAGTGCGGTGCTTTCAACCACTCAGCCACCTCTCCGAAAGCCCGGATCGGCTTGAAAAAGCCCCAATCGGACGGAGGCTATGTAACCAAGCGAGCCGAGACAAACAAGGGCGGCGGGCATATGCTGCCAAGGTAAAGCAGAGGAACCGCCAAGCCGGGCACCGAATGCCAATCGCTCTGAGACGCGACCGTCTTCGTGGACAATTGCGCAGTATCGCGCTGACCCTGGTCGCGGTCGCCGTCGCCACGGTGGCGGTCGACCTGCTGATCTACGAAATCGGCTACAGCCGCGGCACGGTCCTTTTCCTGATTCCGGTGCTGCTGGCTGCCACCCGATGGGGCCTCATCTCCGCGCTCGTCGCCGCCGTCGCCGGCATGATGGCGTCGGCGTTCTTCTTCTTTCCGCCGTTCTACGACCTGCGCATTCGCGATCCGCAGGAAGTCATCAGCCTGCTGCTCTATGTCTTTGTCGCGGTGGTGGTCAGCCAGCTCGCCAGCCGGCTGAAGCGGCAGCTCGAGCTCGCGCGCCGGCGCGAAGTGGAAACCCGCAACCTCTACGACTTCATGCGCCGCCTGGCGGGCGCATTCGCGGTGTCGGACATCCATGCCGCCATCGAGGATCACCTCGCCACCGTTACCCAGCACCAGGTCGTCCTCTTCGCCAACGCCCGCGAGGCCGCCGACGCGGCGAACGGCAAGACCGCCAAGCTCACTGTGCCGAAGCCGGCTCTCGCCAAGGTGATCGAAGTGGCGTCCGCCCGGGACGCTTCGTCCGGCGACGACACGGTGACCGCGGAGAATGGCGATACCTGGATGGTCCGCGCGGTCTCGCCCAAGACCGCGGAGTTCGGCGTCATCGCCATCAATCTCGACCGTGAGAGCGGCACCGGCGAACGCGGCGGCGAGTTGCGCAGCCGCGTCGACGCCGTGCTGGCCGACGCGACCGCGACGCTGGAGCGGCTCGACATCGCGCGCGCCATTAGCGAGGCGCGCATGCGCTCGCAGACCGATCAGTTGCGCGAGGCGTTGATCGAGTTGGTCAGTCACGAACTGCGCACGCCACTGGCGTCGATCCTCGGCGCCGCGACCGTGCTGAGCGCAGCGCCGGCGCTGAACGGCGAGGAGAATCTCAAGGCGCTGGCGCTGGACGTGCGCGACGAGGCCGAGCGGCTCAACAACGATATCCAAAACCTGCTCGACGCCAGCCGCATCGCCAGCAACGGTCTCCGGCCCCATATCGAATGGGCGGAGCCTTCCGACATCATCAATTCGGCCCTCGACCGCTGCCGCCGCCGGCTCGCCGATCGCGCCGTCCTCAGCGACCTGTCCGCCGATCTGCCGCTGGTCCAGGTCGATCCGGTGCTCGTGCAGCAGGCCCTCACTCAGATCTTCGACAATGCGGTGAAATATTCGTCGCCGGGCTCGACCATCACTGTATCGGCGCATGCCCGCAACGGGAGCCTCGCCATCAACGTCAGCGATCAAGGGTGCGGGCTGACGCCGCCCGAGCAGGAGCGCATGTGGCAGCGCTTCGAACGCGGCGAGCGCCACGTCACGATGACCAGCGGCTCGGGCCTGGGGCTGTGGATCGCCAACGCCTTCATCGAAGCTAACGGCGGCACCATGAGCGCGACAAGCGCCGGTCCCGGCCAAGGCGCGACCCTCACGATCGAACTTCCGGCGACACAAGCCGTGGTTCCGCAACTGGAAACCGACGAAGATGAATGAAAATCCTCCGGTCGTTCTCATTGTCGACGACGAGATTCAAATCCGGCGCTTCCTGCGAACCGGCTTCGAGCTCAACGGGTTTAACGTGCAGGAGGCCGGCACCGGCGCCGAGGCGATCCACGCCGCGACGCTGCGGCCGATCGATCTCGTCATCGTCGATCTCGGCCTGCCCGACATGGATGGGGCCGAGGTGGTCGAACGTCTGCGCTCGTGGTCGAGCGTGCCGATCATCGTGCTCTCGGTGCGCGCCACCGAGGCGCAAAAGGTCCGCCTGCTCGAGCTCGGCGCCGACGACTACGTCGTCAAGCCGTTCGGCATGGCGGAGTTGCTCGCGCGCGTGCGCGTCGCGCTGCGCCGGCAGATGCGGGTGGCAAGCGGCGAACCCACGCTCAAGATCGGCCCGCTCACCATCGATCTCGCCGCCCGGGCGGTGCTGCTCAGCGGCAAGCGGTTGGCGCTGACGCCGAAGGAATACCGCCTGCTGCAGGTGCTGGCGCAGCACGCCGGCAACGTGGTCACGCATCAGCATCTCTTGAAGGAAGTGTGGGGCTCGGTGCACATGCACGATACCCACTACCTGCGTATCTTCGTGCGCAAGCTGCGCCAGAAGATCGAGCCGAACCCGGATTCGCCGCGCATCCTGATGACCGAGCTTGGCGTCGGCTACCGGCTGGCGCACGGCGATGGCGAGAACGACGGCAGCAGCACCGCCAGCAGCGAGGCGGCGCCGGCCGGCCAGCCGTAGCGTCCATGCGCCGGGGCCGGTCAGGCGCGGGTCTCGTCCGCCTCCGTGGCCGGAGTGAGCCGCAGCCGTGTCACCGCCGTGTATTCAAAGAAAATCGCCGCCCCGCCGCCGGCAACGCCTATGACGTCGAGCAGATAACCGCCTGGCACGGCATCGGCCGGTATCAGCGCTGCGAGACCGGTTGCGGCGAAGATGAGCCGCATCGGCCAATTCATCGCGCGCATGAAATAGCCGACGCTGGCGGCCGACATCAGCCAGACGCCGAAGATCGCGGTCACGACCGCGATGACGATCGCGAGCGGCGCGCCGATTAGCAGCAAGGTCGGCGAATAGACGAACAGCACCGGCACGATGAACGCAGTCCATCCGAAGCGCGTCGCCGCAAAACCGGTGCGCATTGGGTCGGCTCTCGCCACCGAAGCGGCGGCAAATGCAGCGAGCGCCACCGGTGGCGTGATCATCGACATCATGCCGAAGTACATGACGTAAAAATGGGCCGCCATCGGTTTGACGCCGACCTCGATCAATGACGGCGCGACCAGTGTCGCCAGCAGCACATAGACGCCGACAGTGGGCAGACCCATGCCGAGAATGATGCACACGATGGCCGACAGCAACAGCAGCAGAAACAGATGGCCCTGGCCGATCTGTACCAGGCCGAGCGTGAGCTGATAGCCGAGCCCGGAGATAGACAGCACGCCAATCACGATCCCAGCGGCGCCCGTGATGAGGACGAGATCGAGCGAGCCATGCCCGGCCTCGCTCAGCGCGCCTAGCAGCTGGCGCCAGCCTGGCCGCTTGCCGTTGAAGCCGAAGATGACCGTCGCGGCAATGAGGGCGACGATCGACAACAGCACCGCCTTTTCGGCCTGATAGTTGAGAAAGAACAGGCCATAGATCAGCACCGCGAAGGTCAGCGGGAAGAACCAGCCGGTGCGCAGCACGGGACCGGCGCGCGGGATCGCGTGGCGCTCAAGCGGCGGTATGCCTTCCTTGGCCGCTTCAAGATCGGTCTGAATGAACAGCGCGATGTAATACAGCAGCCCCGGCACGATCGCAGAGATGGCCACCGAGGTGTAAGACGTCTGCAGGAATTCGGCGATGAGGAAGGCGGCGGCGCCCATCACCGGCGGCATCAGTTGCCCACCCGTGGCGGCGACGGATTCGATCGCGCCCGCCTTGTGCGCCGGATAGCCGGCCTTCTTCATAAGCGGAATGGTGACGACACCAGTTGCCATGACATTGGCGACGGCGCTGCCAGAGATGGAACCGAACAGGCAGGAGCCAAGTACGGCGATCTTGGCGGCACCACCGCGGAAGCGGCCCATCAGCGACATCGAAACGTCGGTGAAAAACTGCATGCCGCCGGTGTGCTGAAGCACGGCGCCGAACAGCACGAAAACGATAACGATCGTGGTGGCCACCTTTACCGGCAATCCGAGGATGCCGGTCGTGTTGACGGCGAGTTCGATTGAGAGTTTGCGCCAGTCAGTCGCGATGCCCGAGCCCGGCAAGTGATTGGCGAACAAGCCATAGAAGATAAAGACCATTACCAGGATCGGCAGCACCGGGCCGGTGGCGCGGCGAAGCGCTTCGATCAGCAGCACGATAATGATGACGCTGATGACGACAGTGTCGGCCTGCCGCAGATAAATGAGATCAGAAATGCGCGGATAGAATATCGCCAGGTAGGTGGCGGCAGCGAAACCCGCTACGGCGGCTGCGACGTCATACCACGGAAGCGACGTCTTCTCGGTGCCCTTCAGCGGCAACTTCAAATAGGCGAGCGCCAGCGCGATCGCCACCATACCGGCAAGATATTGCTGGTCGTAGAGGGCGAGTCCGACACGGTTGTAGATGTCGAGCGCCCAACCGATAGCGCCGACCGTCAACAGCACGGCCAGCAACTCGACGAGTTTTGCCGGATAGGGAAGCGCTGCCTTCCCGGAGGAAGGCAGCACGCCATGTTTCGTCTGGTTTTCGTTCATACATGCAGCGCGCGTTCAGGACGACCGTACGCTTGTCATAGCTTCTTCGGCGGCCACTCGCCGATCTCCTTGTAATATTTGATGGCACCGGGATGGTACTCGACGCCCGGGATGTCCTGCGCCATCTCGTCGGCCTTGAATAACCGCAGCGGTGGGAAGATCTTGCCGAACTCCTTGGCGTGATCGTGCAGCGCCTTAACCACCTTGTAGACGACGTCGTCCGGCGTCTTGGTGCTGGCGAACAGATCAACGCCGTAGCTCACCAGGTAACCCGGCTTGAGCAGACCGAAATTCGCCGGTCCCGGCTTTTCGTAGCGCAAGTACGCAACCGGCACCTGCTTCTTTATCGCGGCCACGATCTCCGGTGTCTTTTCGGGCACCGACAGGGCGCGCACACCGCCGACGGTGGCGTCGGCCTCGCGCACCGGTGCGCCGCCAAGTGCGAACACGAACCAGTCGGTGCGGCCTTCCTTGAAGGCGTTGGCGTTGGCGATGATGTTGGCGACGCGAACGCCGTGGATATCCTTCAGCGTGATGCCGCCTGGCGCCAGCGCGGCGTTGGTCACGGCGGTAAGCGTCTTTTGGCCGGTGAAGCCGATGGGCCCCCGCGTCCCCTTCAGATCGGCCAGCGTCTTATACTTGCTGTCCTTCTTGACGAAGATGGTGTTGCGTAGCGGGTAGAGAACGGCGACGGCGCGGATGTTTTTGGTCGGACGCCCTTTGAAATAAGACTCGCCCTCGACGCCGAGGGCGGTTTCATAAACGTTGGCGATGCCGAACGGCACCTCGCCGGCGTTGACGACCGGCAAGTATTGGCTCGAACCACCGAGCGCCTGCAGAGTCATGTGCAGGCCGGCCTTTTCGGACAGGACCTTGCCAATGGCGGAGGCGGTAGAATTGTAGATCGAGCCCGCGGACGGCGTGGCGATGGCGATCGGCTGCTGCGCCGACGCGCCCGCCGTCATCCCGAACAGCCCGAGCACCGCCAGTGCAGGCAGAATCCTTTTGTGCAGCATATCGCGTCCCTCCCTTTTGAATCTTTGTTTTGCTGCTCGCATCAGCCGCTTATGGCGCGGCTTTGAGGGCGGCAGCTTGAAGAGGAAGGCGCGGCGAGGCAAGCGGGGGTCGGCCACCAGCGCGGGCGGCGGCCAGCGCCAAAGACGGCAGCGGCCTGCGCTTGGCGAGCCGTTTGGGCCCCGTTTGGCGCCGTTGCCGGCCCTTTCCTTGACAGCCGCGCCCGGGATCGCCATAACCTCACCGGCCGCGGGCCTTCGGGCCCGCGTGTTTTTTGCTGGGCTCTCTTAAGCCCTTCAAAGTCAACAACATTTCGACTGAAAGAAGCCGATCCGGAACGGTCAGTTCCGAGCGTCGGGGACCGAACACGAGGACAAAAAGATGTTCGCAGTCATTAAAGCCGGCGGCAAGCAGTACCGCGTTGCCCCGGAAGACGTGATCCGGATCGACCGGGTGGCGTCAGAACCCGGCCAGGTGGTCGCGTTCGGTGACGTTTTGATGGTGGGTGGCGACACCCCGGTGCTGGGCGCCCCGACGGTGGCCGGTGCGACGGTCGCGGGGGAAGTGCTGGAGCACACCCGCGGCGACAAGGTTATCGCCTTCAAGAAGCGTCGGCGGCAGAATTCGCGCCGTAAGCGCGGCTATCGGCACGATTTTTCGGTGATCCGCATTACCGAGATTCTGACCGACGGGGCCAAGCCCGCGGACACCGCGCCAGCGCGAGTCAAGCGCGTGGCAAAGCCGAAGCCGGAAGCAGAGGCCGCGGGCGAGGAAGCCGGCACGGCCGAGGCCAAGCCCGAGAAGGCTACGGCCACAAAGAAGGCCAGCGCGGCTAAGAAGCCGGCCGCCAAAAAGCCGGCTGCCAAGGGCAAGACCGCGGCCGCTGGCGAAAAAGGTAAGAAGAAGTGAGATGATTCCGTCACGGAATCGGTGTAAACGTTAGAGCAGAATTCGAGAGCAAACGATGGCGCACAAAAAAGCAGGCGGATCTTCGCGTAACGGCCGTGACTCGGAAGGCCGACGCCTTGGGTTGAAGCTTTATGGCGGCGAAGCCTGTATCGCCGGCAATATTATTGCGCGCCAGCGCGGCACCAAATGGCATCCGGGCCGCAATGTCGGACTCGGCAAGGACCACACGCTGTTCGCTCTTATCGATGGAAAAGTTCAGTTCGCTACCAAAGCCAAAGGCCGCAAAGTCGTGTCGGTTGTACCGATGACGGAGGCAGCGGCCGAGTAAACGGTGGACTAAATTCGAGGTCCGCCGGTATCCAGTCAAACCGGCGGGGCTCATTGGGTTCCGAGAGGGGGAGACGGGATGCCGGCTCCCCCTCTTTCTATTTGGCAGCACTTCCGCTGCCACAATTGGAGCCTGAGCCATGACACTCTGCGAAGAACTGCCCGGAAGGGAATTCCGAGAGGCGAGTATCCCCGTCCTCGAAACGAAGCGGCTTGCTATGCGCGCCCCGCAGCTCGAGGACGCAAAAACGGTAGCGATGCTCGCCAACGATCGTCGCATTGCCGAAAACACGGCGCGCATTCCGCATCCCTATACGCACGCGGATGCCGAGAGTTTCATCGACAAGGCGAACAAGGCGGGCGGCGAAACGGTTTTCCTGATCACGCTGCGCGACCGCACCATCATTGGCGCCTGCGGCGTCGCCATGCTGGAGGACGCGCCGGAGGTCGGCTACTGGCTGGGCGCGCCCTATTGGGGCCAGGGCTACTGCACCGAAGCGCTGCACGCAGTGATCGACTACGCCTTCACCGACCTCGACCACGAGGCGCTGCACGCGGGCGCACGCGTCACGAACCCGGCCTCGCGCCGGGTGCTGGAGAAATGCGGCTTCCAGTGGACCGGTGTCGGCCTTTACCGCATCCGCGCCATCAACTCGTCGGCGCCGATCGACCGCTTCCGGCTCGAGCGGGGAATCTGGTCGGCGCTGAAGGGCTGGGGCCGGATGAAGCGGGTGTCGTAAGGCGGCGGCTGGAGCAAAGTCATGTATCAACCTCCGCACTTCGTGGAGAGTCGGCTCGCGGTTCAGCATGCGCTGATCCGCGAGCATTCGCTCGGGCTGCTCATCACGGCCGGCCCGGGCGGTCTGCAGGCGAACTACATTCCGTTTCTGATCGACGCCGAGAATCCTGAGCACGGCACGCTGCACGCCCATTTGGCGCGCGCCAATCCGCAGGCTCAGGAGTTGACGGCCGTCACGGAATGCCTTGTCGTGTTCCAAGGACCGCAGCACTACATCAGCCCTTCGCTCTATGCGACCAAGCGCGAGACCGGGAAGGTGGTACCGACCTGGAACTACATCACCGTGCACGCCTGGGGTCGCCCGCGGGTGATCGATGATGCGAGCTGGCTCCGGCGCCAAATCGATGACCTGACGCGACACAAAGAGAAATCCCGCGCCGCTCCGTGGGCGGTTGATGACGCGCCCGAAGCCTTCGTGGCGATGCAGATAAAGGGCATCGTTGGACTCGAGATTCCGATCGCTCGCATCGAAGGAAAGTGGAAGGTCAGCCAGAACAGGCCGGCGGTCGATCAAGCCGGTGTGGTTGCGGGACTGCGCGGCAGCGGGCCCGAGGCGGAAGCGATGGCGAAGGCGGTTGCAGAACGCGGAAAGACGACGTGAGGGGCCTGCCTTGATTACGGCGGGTCGGCGAAAGTCGCCGGCTTTTGCCAAACTTGCTCACGAATGAAGATGTAAATGCCGGCGCCAATGATGATGGCGGCGCCGACCAGCACCGCGACGCGCGGAACGTTGCCGAAAAACACATAGCCGAACACGATCGCCCAGACGATGGTCGTGTAGTTGTAGGGCACGACGACCGAGGCCGGCGCGAGCTTCAGCGCGCGATTGATGCACAGGTGCGCGACGGTGGCGACGACGCCCAGCACGACGAGCAGCGCGACTGCCTTCAAGGTGAGCGGGACCCAGGTGAAGGGCGCCAGCACCAGGCCGAAAACGAGGGCCGCCACCATCTGCGCCGTCACCAGCACAGTATCCGGGGTGCCGCGCACCAGCCGCGTGCAAATCAGGAGCAGCGCGAAGCAGAGGCTGCCGGCAATGGCGATCAGCGCCGGCCAGGAAACGCTCTGTCCCGACGGGTCGAGCGCCACCAACACGCCCACGAAGCCGGCGAGCACCGCCAACCAGCGCCGCCAGCCGACATGCTCACCGAGCAGCAGCGGCGACAGCGCGGTGACGTAGATCGGGCTCGCGAGATAGTACGTCATCACCTCGGCGAGCGGCATATGGGCGAGCGCCCAATAGAAAAGCGCGAGCTCCAGCGTTGCAAACACCGCGCGCAGCCATTGCAACCCGGGCCGCGGTGCATTGCGGTATGCCGCCAAGCCGCCTCGCGCGGCGAATGGCGCGAGCAAAACGAGCGCCGCGACGCTACGCACCAGAAGCAACTGACCGACCGAATAGGTGGAAAGGAGGAATTTTCCCAACGCGTCGTTCAACGCGAAGAAGAAGATGCCGATCAACATCAGGCCGATACCGGCCATAACGGCGGAGCGTAGTGGCGCGGCGGTGGTGGTCATTGAAAGGTCTCGGGCGGCGGATCGCTATACACCCAAAGCCAACGAATCCACCACGAGATTTCTCGCTGGCGACCCGCGCGTGAGGCCACTGGCGCCCGCCGCCAATTTGCGCGAAAATTGCCATGGCAAAGCTTTCGGGAGGACCCCATGGCCCAAGAAACGCAATACGGTCTCGACCAATTCATCGCCGACACCCGCGCCGCGCTCAGCAAGGATCCCGGCCCCGCCGGCCGCGAGCAGGTGCGGCTCGACCTCGAAAAGCTGCTCGCCAACCCCGACTTCATCCGCGACTACTGCGGCGACGACCAGCCGCGCGGGCTGAAGGTGCTGTACGAGGATCCCAAGCTCGGCTTCCAGGTGCTCGCCCACATCAACGACAAGGCGCGGGTGTCGCCGCCGCACGACCACGGCGCCTCGTGGGCGATCTACGGTCAAGCCACCAAATACACCGACATGTCCGAGTGGGAGCGCGAGGACGACGGCAAGGATCCCAAGCACGCCAAGCTGAAGCTGAAGACCAAATACCGCCTGACACCGGGCAAGGCCGGCATCTATCAGGACGGCGACATCCACTCCATCGATTATCCCGATTATTCCCGCTTCGTGCGCGTGACCGGCACCAATCTCGACAAGATCACCCGCATCAAGATCGACCCTGCGACCGGCACGGTCGATCAGATGACCCCGCAGCAGGCGACGTAATCTTTTCTTTCCCGCTCCCCGCAAGCGGGGAGAGGGTGGTGAGCGAAGCGAGCCGGGTGAGGGGCTTTGGCGTCGCGCGCTTTTTTCAACGCCCCCCTCACCCGACTTCCTCGTTCCACTCGGAAGTCGACCTCTCCCCGCTTGCGGGGAGAGGTGAAGAGGAGTTTGTGGTGACCATGCCCAACAATAAATCTCTCCGCCCCGTCGCCCCCGCCACCGTCAAAGCCATGCTCGGCGACGGCCAGGAACTGGCGCTCGTCGACGTGCGCGAGGAGCTGACCTTCTCGCAAAACCATTTGTTGTGGGCGCGCAACGTGCCCTTGAGCCGGCTGGAGCTGCGCTTCGCTACGCTGGTGCCGCGCAAAGACACGCGCATCGTGCTGGTCGACGGCAATGACGGGCTGGTGGAACGCGCCGCCGAAGTCCTGGCGCGCGCCGGCTATAGCGACATCACCTATCTCGACGGCGGCGTGCCGGGCTGGGAAAAGGCCGGCTTCATCACCTTCTCCGGCGTGCACGTGCCCAGCAAGGCGTTCGGCGAGTTCGTCGAGCACGACAGCGGCACGCCCTCGATCAGCGCCACAGAGCTCGACGCGCTGATGCGCTCGGGCGCCGACCTGAAGGTGCTCGACAGCCGCCCGTTCGACGAATACACGCGCGTCTCGATTCCCTCTGGCATCAACGTTCCCGGCGCCGAACTGGTGCTGCGCGTCCACGACATCGCGCCCTCGCCCGACACGACCATTATCGTCAATTGCGCCGGCCGCACCCGCAGCATCATCGGCGCGCAATCGCTGATCAACGCCGGCGTCCCCAACAAGGTTATGGCGCTGCGCAATGGCACCATGGGCTGGCATCTCGCAGGATTAACCTGCGACAGCGGCAAGACCGGCGGCACGCCGGGCTTCACCGATGAGGGCCTGGCCTGGGCGAAAGCCCATGCCAAAGCGGCGGCGAAGAAATACGGCGTCGAACGCACCGATGCCGCCACGGTCGAAAAGTGGCGCGCAGACACCACGCGCACCACCTATGTCTTCGACGTGCGCGAACCGGCGGAATACGAAGCCGGCCATTATCCCGGCGCCATCTCCGCGCCCGGCGGCCAACTGGTGCAGGCGACCGACCTCTATGCCGGCGTATTGGGCGCGCGCATCGTGGTCAGCGACGACAAGGAAGCGCGCGCGCTGATGACCGCATCGTGGCTGAGGCAGATGGGCTGGCAGGAGGTCCATGTGCTGTCGCAAGCGGGGACTGAGAAAGGCTGGCCGGCGCCGGTGCTGCTCGGCACGCCGTCACCGCGCTCGGTCGAGCCGTCGGCGGCGATTGCCATCGACGATGTCACCGTGATCGATCTCTCCCCCAGCCCGCGCTACCGGCGCGGGCACATCCCCGGCGCCTGGTTCGCCATCCGCTCGCGGCTCGAACACGCCTTCAAGACCATCGCCCCCAAGGGCGCGGTGATCCTGACGTCCGAGGACGGCGTGCTGGCGAGCCTCGCCGTCGCCGACGCCCAGGCGCTCACCGACCGCCCGGTGCACTGGCTGAAGGGCGGCAACGCCGCCTGGACCGCTGCCGGGTTCCCGATGGCCACCGCCGAACGCCTGGCCGACGAGCCGGTCGACGTCTGGCTCAAGCCCTACGAGCGGCCGAATGACAACGAGGCCGCCATGAATGCCTATTTGTCCTGGGAAGTGGACCTCATCGACCGCATCAAGCAGGACGGCACCACCCGCTTCCTGCACGCGCGCTGAGGCCCAAGGAAAGGGTGCGGGACGGGCCCCGATAGACTATATCGAGGCCATGAAATTCCTCGACGAGGCCAAGGTCTACATCATGTCCGGCGCGGGCGGGAACGGCTGCGTGTCGTTCCGGCGCGAGAAGTACATCGAATTCGGCGGGCCGAACGGCGGTGACGGCGGCCGCGGCGGCGACGTTGTGGTGGTGGCCGTCAACGGGCTCAACACCCTGATCGACTACCGCTACCAGCAGCACTTCAAGGCCAAGCGCGGCGGCCACGGCATGGGCAAGGACCGCCACGGAGCCAATGGCGCCGACGCCGTGCTGAAGGTGCCGGTGGGCACGCAAGTTTACGAGGAAGACGGCGAGACGTTGCTCGCCGACCTCACCGAAGTGGGCCAGCGCGTCGCAATCGCCCGCGGCGGCAATGGCGGCTTCGGCAACGCCTACTTCAAGAGCTCGACCAACCGCGCGCCGCGCCGCGCCAATCCCGGCCAGCCGGGCGAGGAATTGACCATCCGGCTGCGGCTTAAGCTGATCGCCGATGCCGGCCTCGTCGGCCTGCCCAATGCCGGCAAGTCCACCTTCCTGTCGGTAGTTACCGCGGCCAAGCCGAAGATTGCCGACTACCCCTTCACCACGCTGCATCCGCAATTGGGCGTCGTGCGCGTCGACAATCGCGAGTTCGTGCTCGCCGACTTGCCCGGCCTGATCGAAGGTGCGCACGAAGGCGTCGGCCTTGGCGATCGCTTCCTCGGCCACACCGAGCGCTGCCGCGTGATCCTGCATCTGGTCGACGGCACGGCTGAGGATCCCGGCGCCGCCTACAAGACCGTGCGCGGTGAACTCGAAGCCTATGGCCAGGGCCTCACCGACAAGCCGGAGATCATCGCGCTGAGCAAGATCGATGCGCTCACGCCAGAGGAGATCAAGAAGCAGGCGGCGAAGCTGAAGAAGGCCTGCAAGACGACGCCGCTGGTGCTCTCGTCAGCGTCGGGAAAAGGTGTGCCGGAGGCCCTGCGCGCGCTCGTCGAAGTCATTGGCCCGGCAAGGGCTCCGTCCGAAGAAGAAGAGCCGGCGCCGAAGGAAGAAGCCTGGCATCCGTGATCGGGCTTCATCCGCGCCCCGGAATGACAGCGCAGGATGTCACTGCTAGAAAGCGCCAAACAACCCTGGAGTGACAGCCTCATGAAGACCCGCGCCGCGGTGGCCTGGAAGGCCGGCGAGCCCCTCACCATCGAGACCATCGACATCGAAGGCCCGAAGGCCGGCGAGGTGCTGGTCGAGGTCATGGCCACCGGCATCTGCCATACCGACGCCTTCACGCTGTCAGGCGCCGATCCGGAGGGTATCTTCCCGGCGATCCTCGGCCATGAGGGCGCCGGCATCGTGCGCGAGGTGGGGCCGGGCGTCACCAGCGTCAAAGTCGGCGACCACGTCATTCCGCTCTACACGCCGGAATGCCGGCAGTGCAAAACCTGCCTGTCGCAGCGCTCGAACCTGTGCACCTCGATCCGCGCGACCCAAGGCAAGGGCCTGATGCCGGACGGCACCAGCGCGCTTCCGTTGCGACGGCGATCCCGTCTTCCATTACATGGGCTGCTCGACCTTCGCTAACTTCACCGTGCTGCCGGAAATCGCGCTCGCCAAGGTCCGCGAGGACGCGCCCTTCGACAAGATCTGCTACATCGGCTGCGGCGTTACCACCGGCATCGGCGCGGTGATCTACACCGGCAAGGTGTGGCCGGGCGCCAATGTCGTGGTGTTTGGGCTCGGCGGCATCGGTCTCAACGTCATCCAGGGCGCCAAGATGGTCGGCGCCGACAAGATCATCGGCGTCGATCTCAATCCCGAAAAGCGCGCCATGGCCGAGAAGTTCGGCATGACGCATTTCGTCAACCCGGACGAGGTCGGCCGCGACAAGGTGGTGCAGGCGATCGTCGATCTCACCGACGGCGGCGCCGATTTCTCCTTCGAATGCATCGGCAACGTGCACACCATGCGTCAGGCGCTGGAGTGCTGCCATCGCGGCTGGGGCGAGAGCATCATCATCGGCGTCGCCGGCTCCGGCCAGGAGATTTCGACGCGCCCGTTCCAACTCGTCACCGGCCGCGTCTGGAAGGGCACCGCCTTCGGCGGCGCGCGCGGCCGCACCGACGTGCCGAAGATCGTCGACTGGTACATGGAGGGCAAGATCAACATCAACGATCTGATCACCCACACCATGCCGCTCGACAAGATCAACGACGCCTTCGATCTGATGCACGAAGGCAAGTCGATCCGCAGTGTGGTGGTCTACTAAACGACGGGAAAAAGCCGCCTACTTCTCGCACGTCCGGCGCGGGCCGTCGAAGGGCTGCCAGGTGCAGGTTGCCGGATCGAACGAACGATAGGCGGCGGCGCAAGCGTCGACATTGCAGGAGGACGAAGCCGGCGGCGGGCTCGCGTCGGACGCCTGCATGCCCGCGGCTGCGTCGCTTGCCTGCTTTGGCGGGCTACCGACCGTGCAGAGACGGCGCGGCCCGTCGAATGGCTGATAGGTGCAGTCGGTTGGATTGAACGAGCGGTAATGCGCCGCGCAAGCCTGCACGTCGCAACGCGGCCCGGCGTTGGCCTGCCCGTCCGTGCCGCCGCCATCCGCTTCGTTCGCGATGATGCTCAGCGTGTCGTCTGACGTGCCGGCGCCCTGATTATCGGCGATGTTTGGCTGAGGGACGGCGGTATCGGGCTGCTGCGCGGCATCGGCCTTCGCGATGGCCTGAGCAGCGTGAGACGGGCTCGCCTCGCCCGTCGTGGCAACGACGGGTTTCGGCGCGGGCTTCGTCGCAGCGGTCTTGGTTGCCGCGGTCGTCGTCGCAGCAGGCTTGGTCGCTGCTGCCATCTTGGTCGCCGCCGTGGGCATGGCCGGTTTGGCCGGCGCGCTCGCGGTCTGCACCGATTTGGGAATCGGCGGTGGCGGCGTCGACAACCAGTCGAGTCCCATCATGACACTGCTGACGGACACGACCAGCACGACGACGTACAAGATGAATGACATACCTCTTCCCGGCATACTCTACACTTCCGGTTGGTAACGTCGGCGTGAACCCCATGTTCCAGGCGGACCCGGCGACGACCAGAACAAATGTTCTCGTGCTGTGCGGCAAACATATAGCGCATTGGTTGGCATAGCGCTGCCCCGGCTACCACAAATTTAACGGAATACCTATGCGGACGCGCCCCTGTCATGCGCATACCTGCGTCGTTTTGCGCGCCTCCCCCTCGAAATCACCGCATTCTCGCCCCGAAAGGGCACATCCGGCCTCTATCAGGCGCCGCGGGCCTGGGGGCCGATCAAGGAGACTACCTATAATGATGATGCGCCTGGCCGCCGCGCTCTGCAGCGCGTTCTTGATGCTTGCCATCGTTCCTGTTGCAAACGCCCAAACCGGCGTCGCGTCCGTCTACGGCTACAAAGGCGGCCGCACCGCCAACGGCGAACACGTCTCGGTCCGCGCGCTGACCGCCGCCCACAAGACGCTGCCCTTCGGCACGCGCGTGCGCGTCACCAACCGGCGCAACGGCCGCAGCATCGTTGTGCGCATCAACGACCGCGGTCCCTTCGTGCGCGGCCGCGTTATTGACCTGACACCGGCCGGCGCCCACGCGCTCGGCTTCTCCGGTCTCGCGCCGGTCACGGTCTCGGTCGTGCACGGCTGACGTTCTCGCGGCGGACGTAACTGAGTACCGACAACGACGCTGTGGATTTCTGCATCCGCGCATAGAAGCGCCATGTTCTGCTGTCGCTTTTTGCGCGACCCTTGCCGTCGATGTCGTCGACGACAAGGTTCCCGGCCCGAAAGCCGGGCCAACATGCGGAATGCGCCATGCTACATCGCTTCTTGTTCGTTGCCGGGATGACCGTCGGCGTCATGACGCCCCTGGTCTGGATGGCCTATGTGGCGCGCCCGGCGCCGCATGAAGCACGGGCATCGGCAGTCGCAACGGCAGTAGATCCCGGCGCGCGAGAACAGGCACCGGTAGCGATCCAACGCACGGCAACGAAAAAAGTTCGGACCAAGCTTACGACCACGGCAGACGTCACGGCATCCATCCCACCCGCATCGATGAAGTTGCCGACAGCGAAGCCCACATCCTTGGTTACGCAATCCAGGCCGACCGCACTGCCGCAGCCAGTAAGACATGCCAAGCTGACACCACCGCATTTCAAGCGCGCGAACCTCACGCAGCCACGTCGCATGGCGCACCGAAGTGAAGACCGCGCCATCCCCGCCGTGGTCAACCGCTACAACGGCGCCCATATCATTATCGTCTGCGCCGCGCTCACGATGAACGAACAGTTGCGCGACGGCTGCCCCTGACTGCCGCAACTTGCGCTCGTGCCGGCCCGTAATATTCTCGTTGCAGACGACGAATCATGGACGGCGCATCATGCACGACGACGCAGGTCCCATCGTACCACCGCGCTTATGGGCAATCGCAGCGACGGGTTTGGCCGTGGCACTGCTCGTCATCGCACCGTCGCGGCCGGTGCGCGCGCAATCGGCCTCGGTCGCGCTCGATGCGTTGGTGGCGGCCTACCCGCACGCGCTCGTGCGCCACGACGACCATTACATCTACTGGCGCGACGGCACGCGCATGCCGGTCTCGAACGGCAGGCCGCACAAGTCGTTCGAGGCGCTCCTGCGCAACGCCTCAATCCTCGACCAGCTCCGCCAGCCCTATCCGCGCGGCCCGTTGACGCGCCCGCCACCGGTCAACGACGATCCCGGCCGCTTCCGCAATGAAGCCTTCTTCAGCAAATTATACGGCGATTGCCGCAGAGGGCAGGTGCGGCGCCATCTGGTGTCGATCGTCTGGCTGCCGCACACCTGGGGCCGGCGCATCACGGTGACGCGCGTCAACGGCGTCGCCCGCCGCCTGCAGGCGGTCTCCAACGAGATCGACGCCTTGCCGGAGCGGATCAAGCGCGCGGCCTATCCGATCGGCGGCACCTACGTGTGCCGCGCCGTGGCCGACACCGGCAAGCCGAGCGTGCACAGCTACGGCGCGGCAATCGACCTCAACACGCGCTATGCGGATTACTGGTATTGGCGCCGCAACGAACATCCGCTGCGCTACCACAACCGCATGCCGCAGCAGATCGTCGACATCTTCG
Source organism: uncultured Pseudomonadota bacterium (assembly GCA_963822085.1). GTDB lineage: Bacteria > Pseudomonadota > Alphaproteobacteria > Rhizobiales > Xanthobacteraceae > Pseudolabrys. Next base: position 106,709 of record CAWGGL010000022.1, on the reverse strand, counting down.
AGCGCCACGGCTTCATCTGGGGCGGCAAGTGGTACCACTACGATACCATGCACTTCGAGTACCGCCCCGAGCTCCTCGGCATGCGCGGCTGATCCTCTGACAGTGGCGCCTCAGCGGCAATCGTTGTCGCGTTCTTCGGCCTGGATCCGATTGATGCGCGCGCTATCGCGACGCGATATCGGGACATCGTTTTGGTATTCATAGCGACAGCCACGATTGCCGAAATACCTGATGGCCCGCTCCGTCTTGAAGCAATAGCCGTAGTCCTTGTAGATCTGGTTGCGCTCGACCCACAGCCGATGACAGACGCGGCTTTGCGCATTTGCCGCCGTGACCGCAAATCCTGCCGCCAGCGCCAGCGCCGCAACAACCGTCGAAACCAAACCCGCACGCATTGGATCGCTCCTGTCCGTCGCCCTGCATTCCAGGTGCAGGTCAGCTGACAGCAACGAACCGCCAACGACATTGACCCAAATCAAGCGGAAAGCCTGACGTTCCCGTGGGGGATTCGGGGCAACGCTGATGAGAACGTCAGATCCGCCGCACTAGACGGCGGGGTGCGACTCTTTTACCTCTCGGCGAGACCTTCGGGAGGCCTCGCCGACCTTGCCATTATCGCACCAGCCGCAAGCCGAGCCGCTCGATCTGGCGTCCACGCTGGCTCAGGCCATCGCATTGCATGAGAAGGGCGAGCTGGCCGAGGCGGAACAGCTCTATTCGGCCATCCTGGCGGCCAGGCCCGATCATCCGGACGCGCTGCATTTTCTGGGGCTCATTCGCCTTACTACCGGCCAGCCGGCCGAGGCACTGCGACTGGTGGCGGCCGCCATGCGCGCCGGACCGCCGTCGGCTTTTCTGATGCTGAATCACGGGCTCGCGCTCAACGCGCTGGCGCGGCCCGATGAAGCGATCGCGAGCTTCGAGCACGCCATCGCGCTCGATGCAAGCTTCGCCCAGGCCCACAACAATCGCGCCGTGCTGCTGTCGAATCTCGGGCGCCATGAAGAAGCGCTGGCGAGCTACCGCGCGGCGCTGGCGCTCGAGCCCAACAACGCCGGCACCTTGTTCAACCAAGCCAACGCGCTGAAAGACCTCGGCCGCTTCGAAGAGGCGATCGCGAGCTACGACCAAGCCTTGGCTTTGCAGCCCGACCTGGCGCCGGCCTATTGTAATCGCGGCATCGCGCTGCACGCGCTGAAGCGGCATGAGCAAGCGCTCGCAAGTCTCGACGCGGCGCTCGCGCGCGCGCCCGGCATCGCCGAGGCGCATCTCAACCGTGGCAGCGTCCTCGACGACCTCAAACGCCACGAAGACGCGATCACGAGCTACGACAATGCGCTTTCGATCAGGCCCGATTACGCTGAAGCACTGTCGAACCGCGGCGTCGCCCTGCATGCACTCGGGCGCGACGACGAAGCGCTGGAATGTTTCGACCGCGCGCTGACGATCAGGCCCGACTATGCGGAAGCGCTGACCCATCGCGGCGCTACCTTCGACGCAATGCAGCGCTATGACGAAGCTCTGGCAAGCTACAATCGCGCCATCGCACTCAAGCCCGACTTTGCCGACGCCTACGGCAACCGCGGCACCACCTTCTATAATCTGAAGCGTCTCGACGAAGCGCTGGCCGACTTCGACCGCGCGCTGGCGCTCAGACCCGACCTGCCGGAGGTGCACTGGAACCAGGCGACTGCGCGCCTCATCACCGGTGACTACGCCCGTGGCTTCGCCGAATACGAATGGCGCTGGCAGCGCGAGACGATGGCCAGCAGCAAGCGCGATTTTCCGCAGCCACTCTGGCGTGGCGAAGACGTCGAAGGCAAGACCGTGCTGCTGCACAGCGAGCAGGGCTTCGGCGACAGCATCCAGTTCTGCCGCTATGCACCGGCGCTGGCCGCGCGTGGCGCGCGCGTGATCCTGGAGGTGGAAGCGCCACTGCAACGGTTGATGACGACGCTTGTGACGCCCCTTGCCGGCGGCATCGAGGTGATCGCCAGAGGCTCGGCTGTCCCTGCGTTCGACGCCTATTGCCCGCTGCTCAGCCTACCGCTCGCCTTCGGCACGCAGCTCGACACGGTGCCGTCGGTCACGCCCTATCTGCACGCGCAGGCCGAGGACATCGCCGGCTGGAACGAACGGCTCGGCGACAAGCGCCGGCCGCGCATTGGTCTCGCCTGGTCGGGCAACCCGAACCACTTGCGCGACTCCGAACGGTCAATCGCACTGGAAGCGCTGCTGCCGCTTACCGAGCTCGACGCCAGCTTCGTCAGTGTGCAGAAGGACGTGCGCGCGGCCGACGCCAGTGTGCTCGCCGGCCGCAGCGACATCCTGCAGGTCGGCCGGCACCTCGCGGATTTCGCCGACACCGCGGCGCTTATTGCCGCGCTCGACCTCGTCATCACGGTCGATACCAGCGTCGCCCATCTCGCCGGCGCGCTCGGCAAGCCGGTGTGGCTGCTGCTGCCCTATATCCCCGACTGGCGCTGGCTGCTCGAACGCGAGACCAGTCCCTGGTATCCGACCGCACGCCTGTTCCGGCAGGACGAGACGCGCCGCTTCGACGGCGTGATCGCGCGCGTGCGCGAGGCGCTGAGCTGCGGCCTCGCAAGCGGCCGGTTCTAGGACATCACGATTTCTTGGCCGCGCGCTTTTTGCCGCCGGCTTCCGGGAAGACCCACATCGCCACCACGAAGAACACGGCGATCACCAGCACCATCTTGTCGGCATGCACCGGTGAGCCCGCCCAATAGATGAGCCCGAGCGCCACCAGAATCACCACGGCGGAAACGATCGCCTTGACGTCGGTCGGCATGTGTCTTGTCCCCGTTTCGCCTTCAATTCACCCCGACCGGCCCTGTCGCCGCCTCTTCCGGCCCCTTCGGCCGCGCGCGCAGCTTTTTCTTCAGAAAGCGCGTGTCGTAGCCGTTGAACAGATGGCCGATGAAACCGCGATCGAGATCGGAGGTGCCGAACAGCCAGTCGGCGATCGGGAAGGTCAGGTTCATGTTCACTTCCATCATCAGCCGCGCGTTGTGATGCGCGGTGTGATGGCGCCGCAGCGTGTTGACGAACGGGCAGTGCTTGACGAACCAGCCTTCGTCGACGTGACAGCAGAAGTGCATGAACTCGTAGATAAGGTACATGCCGGTGGTGGTGCACATGAACAGCCAGCCGACATTGGGCGTGAAAAGCCAGCCGAGGATGAAGGCGCAAGGGATCGACATCAGCGTGAACACCACCAGCGCATAGGGTGGGAACACGGTCACCCGCCAGTCCTTGTCGTCGCGGAAGCGCATCTCGTCGTCGCTGAAGAACTGGTGGTGGTTGAGCGTGTGCCGCTCATAGACCGCCCGCAGGCCCTTTATGTTGACAGGCCGGTGCATGACGTACTTGTGCACGGCCCATTCGAACAAGTTGGTGAACAGGAAGGTGAACGGCACGGTCAGCCATTCGGCCCATGTCACGTCTTGGATGTGCGAGACGTAGACATAGAACACCGCCGCGCCCATGGCGTAGATCAGCACGATGTGGAAATAGCCGTTGTACCAGCCGACAATCCGCGAACGATATTCGTTGCGGAAGTCGATCTGCCGCTTGCCGATCATGGCCACCCTCCCCCGGTCGCGCGCGGGTCCCGGCGGTTCCGCGGCTGACGTCCTGAAAATCTATCGTCCCCCGTGCCGGCCTGCCAAGCGCCGTCAGCCGGCAACCTCTTGCAGTGCAGCATCGATGTCGGCGCCCGAGAGTACCCAGTCGTTGTCGAGATTGGCCACCACCGCCTTCATGAACGGCCCCGACAGCCGCACCGCCCGCTCGTCGTCGCCGAGATGGTCGGCCAGGATCGCCAGCGCGAGCTGCTGCGGGCTGTCGCCCTCATAGGCCCATTCGAAGCCGTTCTTGGTGAAGCGCTTGAGCTCATAGCGCTCGGCGAGCGTTTGGCCGTTCACGGTAACGACCAGCCCGTCGATGGTGCGCTTGCCGACATAGGTCTTCATGGCGGGAATCCTTCGCCCACATCCAGTCGAACGCCGACGAGCCCGTTACTCTCAAAGCTATGAGCCGACCGGCGAACCGCGATTTTTCAAGAACTCTTCGTATAACGCAACCAGACCGCCCGACTGAAAATTTGTGGGACCTTTGATCTAACGCAACCCAGATCCGCCCCTGAAACATACCCTGTCTCTTGGCCACGGGCGGCGAAGGAGGGGGAGGCCTTGCACGACTGGCGTCCTATAGGCACGGCACCACGCGATCGTGACCTGCACCTCAGCGTCATCGAGGACGGTGAGGTCTTTTCGCTCGTGTTCCCATGTCGGCGCAAGGGTAACCAATGGGCGCACGCCAGAACCGGCCGCTTGATCGACGTCGACCCGACGCACTGGCGTGAATGGACGGAGTGAGCCCGAACGAGGGCCGATTGGACGGCTCAGCCGCCTTGCTTCTTGATCAGCACAGCCAGTTTCTGTTCCTGCTCCGCCAGCAGCCGCTCGATCATGTCCCGCTTCGCCGGGTCCTGCTCCGTCTCCAGCAGCTCACGGAAGTGCCGGATGTTCAGCTCGATGATGGTACGCGGAGAAGAACTCATGGCTGCGCCTAGCTCTTCCGCACCAGAACCTGGTCGCACCGCTCGCAGGCATAATAGGTCACCGGCCGGCCATTGGTCTGCGGCTCGACGTGAACCAGAAGGTCGAGCCGGCCGCCGCAGATATGGCACCGGCTCTCCCCTCCCGAGGAGCCGGCTTCGGACCATTCAGTTTCGCTGTTCTGATTCTGCTGGCGGCGGTCCGCTCATCGGTACCCCAAATCTATCATAAAATGGCCGCGCCGCGCCGGCGCGCAATGCGACTGGTGAAATGGCGCCCGCGCGCACGCCAAAATCGGAATGCATCATTCAATCCGCGGCGAGGTCGAAGGGAGGGCCCTGGCCGGCCACGTTGCGCAATGCATCCTCCTCTTCGGCAAGCCGCCGCTCGATGAACCGGCGTTCGTGATCGGTCAGAGGGGTGCTCAGAAGACGCCGGTAGCGGCCGATATTGGCCTGGTGCACCATCCGGATGGCCGTGTTTATGTCCGATTTCATAGTGACATCCCCACGTGTACCGCGCCCGTTTGGCGGCGCTTGACGGTCACCCCTCAAAGGTCTCGAATTTCGTCCCCCTTCACAGGCCCAAGGCTATGAATACACGACTGAAATCACCAGTCGTACCGGCCGCCCGTTTTTGATCATGATCAAATCTCGGTGCGAATTTTTGACGGATAGTGCGACCGTACCGTAGTGCGACGCCCTTTCATCCGTTCGCCGGCAGAGTAAATTCTTAGCGGATGATTTGATCGAAATCGCGTTTGAACGCAATTTTGCGATCGTCATTTGTCGCATGACGCGGACGGGAGGCCGCGATGACGAATGCACGCACGAACTCTCCGGGTGGTCCGGCCATTCGCGCCGTCGATCCCTGGCTGCCTGGCAATCCCTCGACGCGACGGCTGCATCAGTTGCTGAGCAACGAAGAGCGCGCGCAATTGGCGACCATCTCGTCAATCGTTCGCTTCAAAAAGGGCGAGCAGATCTATTCGCAAGGTGAGCGCGCCCGCACCATCTTCAACATCGTCAGCGGCGTCGTGAAAGCCTACACGTCCAACGCCACCGATCACATTACGGCGTTCCTCTACCCGCAGGATTTGGTCGGCCTCCTGGAGGAAGGGCACTACGCCAATTCGGCGGTGGCGGTGACGGCGGTCACCGCCTATGCGCTGCCGACGCCGGCCTTGCGGCGCGAATTGTCGAAGGACGCCGAGCTCGAATTCCACGTCATCGCCAAGCTTTGCCACGAGTTGCGGCAGGCACAGCGCCATGCGTTGCTGCTGGCGCAACGCCATGCCCTGACGAAGCTGGCGATGTTCCTGGAATTGCAGGAGCATCTCCAGACGACGGGCGAAAATCCGGTGGCCGAAGTCTATCTGCCGATGGATCGCAAGGACATCGCGGAGTTCGTCGGCATGTCGCTGCCGGCGGTGAGCCGCGGCTTTCGCGATCTAACCGAGCGTAGCATCATCCGCATCAGGGATCGCCGGCACGTCAAGATCGTCGATCGCGGGACGCTTGAACAGCTCGCCTCGCGGACCTCCCGCTATCCCCTCCAGCAGCGCCGCGCCAAGCGATGACCGAGGGCGCATGACGCCGTCCCAGCCCCATGCTAAACCCCCGGCACATTTCACCTTCCCCGCCGGGCCATGCCGAAAGCCGCCACCCCCAAAGCTCCTGCGCTCAAGACCCCTGCGCTCACCGACTTCCGCCGCATCGTGGTGAAGGTCGGATCGGCGCTTCTGGTCGACGCCGCCGCCGGCCGGCTCAAGCGCGAGTGGCTCGACAGCCTGGCCGCCGACATCGCAGCGCTGCGCAACGGGGAATCGGGCGCGGCGCGCCAGCTGCTGGTAGTCTCCTCCGGCGCTATCGCGCTCGGCCGCGCCATGCTGAAATTGCCCAAGGGCCGGCTCAAGCTTGAGGACAGCCAGGCCGCCGCCGCGGTCGGGCAGATCGCGCTGGCGCGAGCTTGGGCCGAGGCGCTGGGCGCGCACGATGTCGAGGCCGGCCAGGTGCTGGTGACGCTGACCGACACCGAGGAGCGCCGGCGCTATCTCAACGCCCGCTCCACCATCGCCAAGCTGCTGGAATGGCGTTGCGTGCCGGTGATCAACGAGAACGATACGGTGGCGACGTCGGAGATTCGCTACGGCGATAACGACCGCCTCGCCGCCCGCGTCGCCACCATGATGAGCGCAGACCTGTTGGTGCTGCTCTCGGACGTCGACGGGCTCTACGACAAGCCGCCGGGCAAGGGCTCCGGCGCCAAGCGCATTCGGGTGGTGCCGCGCATCACCCGCGAGATCGAGAGCATGGCTGGCGCGTCCGCGAGCGAAACCGCGCGCGGCGGCATGCTAACCAAGATCGAAGCCGGCAAGATCGCCACCAGCGGCGGCACGCACATGGTGATCGCGTCCGGGCGCGTGACCCATCCGTTACGCGCCATTATCGAGGGCGCGGCCTGCACCTGGTTCCTGACGCCGGCCAATCCGGTCACCGCGCGCAAGAAATGGATCGCCGGGTCGCTCGAACCGCGCGGCGTGCTCACCATCGACGCCGGCGCGGTGAAGGCGCTGCGCAGCGGCAAAAGCCTGCTGCCGGCCGGCGTCATCAAGGTCGAAGGCAAGTTCGAGCGTGGCGACGCGGTGCTGGTGCGCGGGCCGGACGGCGCGGAGATTGGCCGCGGGCTGATCGCCTACGATGCCGCCGACGCCAACAAGATCAAGAAACGCCCGTCCGCCGACATCATGCTGATCCTCGGCTACACCGGCCGCGCCGCCATGATCCACCGCGACGACCTGGTGCTGGGCGGGGCGTAAGAGTCCGACTGAAAGTGCTGCCAATGAGATTGTCGATTTCGGCAAGGCCCGTCATGGCCGGACTCGACCCGGGCATGACGACGAAGAGACCGATGGTCTTTCGGTTGCCGCCGCGACCTAATGGCTCACGTGACGATTTGGCAGGTTGTTTGGGAGCGCGTACGGGCTTTGACTGTGATGCATAAGCCGTAGCGACCGGGTCACGCATTCTTCCTGCACCCCTTCCCGGTCATACGCTGCGGATGCGGCCGACGGTACCGTTCCATGCCGGCGGTCACGACTATCCCCCAAGGGGCCTTCGGGCCCCTTTTTTTTAGATCTTTGTGGTTTGGCCGGGTTGGCGAACCGCCGTCTTTTCGGCAGATCGAATGCGCCGGCCAGCCGCGTCGGCTTAGGCGCGCCGGGTACGCGGGCGGCGCTGCGGTGGCGGCTGCGCTGCCGCTTTCGGCTCTTCCCCGTGCTTGGGCAAACAAATCCGGGTCCCGTCGGGGAATTCCAGATAGCGGCTATGCACGCGGCCTTTGCCGCCGGGACGGCCTTCGATCACGAACTTCGTGCCGACCGGAAACCGGCTGGGCAGACCAGTGGTAACGGACGCCATGATACTCTCCTGCTACGCCACCACCCTGCCGTATCAATGTGAACGCCAATTGGTCGGTTCCACCCCATGGCCGTTTATCCACGCTATCCCCAGTTAACCGATGGGCAGACATGAGGGCAGGCCACCTCGCCCCGGCCCCCCCGACGTGGTAGGAAATCACCCCGATAGGGGCTTTCCGGGGACATTTTGCGGGGGCATTTTGCGACGATGACGGCGCCGCTGAAGAGCATCGAAGGAACCGGCGATATCGCCGCGGCCATGGCGGATATCGGCCGCCGGGCGCGGGCGGCCGCGCGCACGCTGGCGTCGACCCCGGCGGCGCAGAAGAACGAGGCGCTACGGGCCATGGCGACGGCCATTCGGGCCCATGAATCCACGATTCTGGCGGCCAATGCCGAGGACGTGGCTGAAGCCAGGGCCACCGGCAGCACGCCCGCCTTTATCGACCGGCTGACCCTCAATGCAGGCCGCGTCGAGGGCATGGCGGCCGGCATCGAAACCATCGCCGGCCTCAAGGACCCGGTCGGCGATATCATGGACTCCTGGACCCGGCCCAACGGCATGACCATCGAACGGGTACGGGTGCCGCTCGGCGTGGTCGGCATCGTCTATGAGAGCCGTCCCAACGTCACCGCAGACGCCGGCACCCTGTGCCTCAAGGCGGGCAACGCCGCGATCCTGCGCGGCGGCTCCGATAGCCTGCGCTCCAGCCGCGCCATCGTCGAAGCGCTCGCCGAGGGCTTGCGCGCCGCCGGCCTGCCGGAAGCCGCCATTCAGCTCGTTCCCACGCGCGACCGTGCCGCCGTCGGCATGATGCTCGCTGGCCTCGACGGCAACATCGACGTGCTGGTGCCGCGCGGCGGCAAAGGCCTGGTCGCGCGCGTGCAGACCGAGGCGCGCATCCCGGTCTTCGCCCATCTCGAAGGCGTGTGTCATGTCTACGTGGACAAGGCGGCCGATCTCGAGATGGCCAAGATCGATCGTGCTGAACTCGAAGATGCGACGCACTGGCGTGTGTGGCGCGGCCGAGACGCTGCTGGTCGATCGCGCCGGTGCCGATCGCCTGCTCAAGCCCTTGGTCGAGATGCTGCTCGCCGCCGACTGCGAAGTGCGCGGCGACAAGACGGTGCAAGCGATCGACACACGCGTGAAGCCTGCGACCGAAGAGGATTGGTCGGCCGAATATCTCGACACCATCATCGCCGCAGGAGTGGTCGATGGTGTCGACGAGGCCATCGCCCATATCGAGCGTTACGGCTCGCACCACACCGACGCCATCGTCACCGGCGACTCCGCCGCCGCGGACACCTTCCTTCGCCAAGTGGATTCGGCCATCGTGCTGCACAACGCCTCGACGCAATTCGCCGACGGCGGCGAATTCGGATTCGGCGCCGAGATCGGCATTGCCACCGGACGGCTGCACGCGCGCGGGCCGGTCGGCGTCGAACAACTCACCACGTTCAAATACCGCATCCGCGGCACTGGTCAGACTCGTCCGTGAACTCGCAACGTCCCGCCCCCGCCGAGCGCCTGATTCCGCCTCATGCGCCCGGCATGAGGATCGGCCTGTTCGGCGGAACTTTCGATCCGCCGCACGAGGCGCATCTCGGCGCGAGCCTGCTTGCCCTCAAGCGGCTCAAGCTTGATCGCGTCTGGTGGCTGGTGACACCGGGCAATCCGCTCAAGGACACCAGAGGGCTCGCCCCTCTTCAGAAGCGCATCGACGCCGCGCGCGCCCTGACCCACCATCCGCGCATCGACGTCACCGGCCTCGAGGCCGTCATCAACACGCGATACACCTATGACACTATCGCCTGGTTGATCGCCCGCTGCCCGGGGGTCCGCTTCGTCTGGATCATGGGCGCGGACAACTTGCGGAGTTTTCACCGCTGGCAGCGATGGCGCGGCATCGCGAACCTGGTGCCGATGGTGGTGATAGACCGCCTGGGCCCGAGCCTTTACGCAGCGGCGAGCCCCGCCAGCCTGGCCCTGGCACACGCGCGCTTGCCGGAACACGCCGCCGCCACGCTGCCGGACCGCAAGGCGCCGGCCTGGGCGTTCGTCCACGGGCTGAAGTCGCCACTGTCGTCGACCGAGCTCCGGGCCCAGCGCGGCAAGAAGCCCTGACGGCGGCCGTCGGGCGGACTAACGAAATGAGCGCGCCGATGGAAAATGCAGCCGGGAATAGCTATCTTTACGGAAACCCCGGCTCGCGCCGGGCCTTGCGCCACGAACCGACCGGGAATTGAACGGCAACGAAGGAAAGAGCCCCCTGCCCACATCCGCCCACTCGCGGACGGCCCGCGCGCCGTCCAAGCCCGCCTCCCCGCGGCCGACCGCCGAGGAGGCGCTCCGCATCGTCCTCGCCAGCCTCGACGACATGAAGGCCGAGGACAGCGTGACCATCGATCTCTCCGGCAAATCCTCGATCGCCGACTACATGGTGGTGACGTCCGGCCGCTCGAGCCGGCATGTCGTCTCCATGGCCGAGCGCGTGGTCAAGGACCTGCACCAGGCCGGCATCAAGCACGTGCGGGTCGAAGGCAAGCAACAAGGCGACTGGGTGCTGATCGACGCGGGCGACGTCATCGTTCACGTGTTCCAGCCGGAAGTGCGGGATTTCTACGACCTGGAAAAGATGTGGGCCGGCACAAAGGGCGACCGCAAGCGCGCGAGCTGATATCAATGGCGAGATGCGCATTATCGTCGCCGCCATCGGCCGCCTGAAAAGCGGCCCGGAAACCGAGCTCGCCGCCCGCTACGCCAAACGCGCGGGGCAAACCGGCCGCAGTCTTGGCCTTCGCGATGTCGAAATCGTCGAAATCCGAGAGAGCCGCGCCGCCGAGGCGGAAAAGCGCATGATCGAGGAGTCGATCGCGCTCGCCAACGTCATACCGGCAGGTTCCGCCCTGGTGCTGCTCGATTCCCGCGGCGAGAGCCTGGACAGCCCGGCGCTGGCCGGCCGGCTGGCGCAGTGGCGCAGGGACGACCGCCCGGCCGTGGTTTTCGTCATCGGCGGCCCGGACGGCCTGGCGTCCACGCTGACCGAGGAGGCCGAACTGCGGCTCGCCTTTGGCGCCGCCACCTGGCCCCACCAGCTCGTGCGGGTGATGCTGCTGGAGCAGCTTTATCGCGCCGCCACCATCCTCACCGGCCACCCCTACCATCGCGCGTGAACCGGCCGCCAGGAACCCGCCCGTCGGCCTTAATCCAGTCGCAATGACGCCCGATCACAATACCCTTGTCGACCTAGTGCCCCGCTTCCGAAGTTCGTGATACGTCTTCGCACACCCTGACACGAACTTCGAAAGCAAAGGGGCACTAGCAGGAATTTCATTCCAGTGCCGCTTTCGATTTGAAGTTCCTGAATGCGATCGCGGCAAGTGATACAGGAACGTCAAATCGGCGGCACTAGACGGCGGACGTAACTTGGATGCAATGATTTGCCTTGGGGGGTTCAATCGTCTTGATCCGCGCGTCGCGCTGATCGCAGGACTAGGCTTCGCCTTGGCCCCCGCGCTCGGCGGCATGGCGCGTGCGCAGGGACAGCCGGCGGCGCAGACGCAAGACAAGCCGGCCAAGCGCGACGTCCTCGAACAGCACAACCAGCAACTCAAGAAGCTGCGCAAGCAGCAGAGCAAGTCCGCCGACACCGAAGCCGAACTCAAGCGCGAGATCGAGGCGCTCGGCACCGACCGGCGCAAGCTCAACCAGAACCTGATCGACACTGCCGCCACCTTGCGCGAGCTGGAGGCCGAAGTGGCCTCGACGCAGACGCGTCTCAAGCCGCTGGACGAAAAAGAAGCCGGCATCCGCAAGTCGCTGGAAGGCCGCCGCGCTGTGATCGCGGAAGTCCTGGCCGCGCTGCAGCGCGTCGGCCATCATCAGCCGCCGGCGTTGATCGCGCGGCCGGAAGATGCGCTCAAGGCGGTGCGCACCGCGATGCTGCTCGGCGCGGTATTGCCGGAGATGCAGGGGCGCGTGAAGGCGCTCCTCGCCGACCTCAACGATCTCGCGACCGTGCGCAAGAAGATCGCGGCCGAGCGTGACCGCCTGCAGAGCCAAGTGGCCTCGCTCGACAAGGAGCGCACACGCCTGTCGGCGCTCGTCGCCGAGCGGCAGAAGCAGCAGGCGGAACGCGAGGGCAAACTGCAAGCGGAGCGCGCCAAGGCGCGTGCGCTGGCGGAAAAGGCCGGCAACCTGCAGGATCTGATCGCCAAGCTGGAACAGGATCTCGGGATTGCCGAAAAGAGCGCGCGCGAATCAGCGCCGGCCAGCCCGGGCGCGGCGCTGGCGGCATTGCACGATCCCGGCCGCATGGCGCCGGCGGTATCCTTTGCCTCGTTGCGCGGCAAGATTCCGATTCCGGTTAACGGCATCAAAATCAAAGGTTACGGGCAGCCGGACGGTGTCGGGGGGTCGGAAAAGGGCGTTTCCATCGCCACCCGCGCCGGCGCCCAGGTCACGGCGCCTGCGGACGGCTGGGTGGTTTATGCCGGCCCGTTCCGGTCATACGGGCAACTCTTGATCCTTAATGCCGGCGCCGGGTATCATATCTTGCTTGCTGGGATGGCACGGATATCGGTCGATCTTGGCCAGTTTGTTCTGGCGGGAGAGCCGGTTGGAGTGATGGGAAACGGGTCCCACGTCGCCGCCATCCTCGCGGCAGGTTCCAGCCAACCGGTGCTCTACGTCGAATTTCGAAAGGACGGTAACCCCGTCGATCCAGGCCCATGGTGGGCTGCTGGCGAAGGTGAAAAGGTTCGCGGATGATGCGCAAGACTTCCCTGATTGTTCTCGGTGCGGCGGCCGGCGCGGCTCTCACCCTGCTGGTGACACAGCCTCGCCTGATCTTCGTGGGTGCCAGCGCCAAGGCAGCGGCCTCTGACACCTACAAGGAACTCAACCTGTTCGGCGACGTGTTCGAGCGCGTGCGCGCCGACTACGTCGAGAAGCCGAGCGACAACAAGCTCGTCGAAACCGCGATCAACGGCATGCTGGCCGGACTCGATCCGCATTCGAGCTACATGACTGCCAAGAGCTTCCGCGACATGCAGGTGCAGACGCGCGGCGAGTTCGGCGGGCTCGGCATCGAAGTCACCATGCAGGACGGCCTGATCAAGGTGGTGGCGCCGATCGACGACACGCCCGCCGCCAAGGCCGGCATCCTCGCCAACGATCTCATCACCGAGCTCGACGGCGAACAGGTGCAGGGCCTTACCCTGAACCAGGCGGTCGAGAAGATGCGCGGCCCGGTCGGCAGCCCGGTCAAGCTGACCATCCTGCGTAAGGGCGTCGACAAGCCGCTCAAGATCGACATCAAGCGCGCCATCATCCACGTGCGCTCGGCGCGCTGGCATGTGGAGGGTGGCGATATCGGCTACATCCGCCTGACCCAGTTCAACGAGCAGACCACCCCAGGCCTGAAGAAGGGGATCGCGGAGATCCAGGCGAAAGTGCCGGAGGACAAGCTCAAGGGTTACATCCTCGACCTGCGCAACAATCCGGGCGGTTTGCTCGATCAGGCGATTTCGGTCGTCGACGCGTTCGTCAACAAGGGCGAGATCGTCTCCACCCGCGGCCGCAATCCCGACGAGACGCAGCGCTTCGATGCCCACCCGGGCGACCTTACCCACGGCAAGCCGCTGATCGTGCTGATCAACGGCGGTTCGGCCTCGGCGTCCGAGATCGTCTCCGGCGCGCTGCAGGACCTGAGGCGGGCGACGCTGATCGGCACCCGCTCGTTCGGCAAGGGCTCGGTGCAGACCATCATCCCGCTCGGCGCCGGCAACGGCGCGCTGCGACTGACCACCGCGCGCTACTACACGCCCTCGGGCCGGTCGATCCAGGCCAAGGGCATCGAGCCCGACGTGGTAGTGGTGCAGGACGTCCCCGCCGACCTGAAGGGCAAGATCGGGTCGATGGCCGAGTCTTCGCTGCGCGGCCACCTCAAGGCGGCCTCCGGCAAGGAGCAGAAGGGGTCGCAAGCCTACGTTCCGTCAGATCCGAAGAAGGACAAGGCGCTGATCATGGCTGACGACCTGCTGCGCGGCAGCGTGAAGAACGCCGCCTTCCCGCCGAGCCCGAAGACGCCAGTGCCGAACTGAGGACGGCGCATTCCGAACCGAACCTACGGGCGGGGCGGCCTCTCAAGGGCCGCCCCGTTCGCTTTTCGGGCTAGCCCCCTTCACCGTTTCACAGGAACGGCGAAGGGGGTTAAATCTTGTTTTGTCGCGTTTCCGGACGGCGAACCGGTTCCCACTTCGCCTGGAAACGCGCTGGCGGCTGCACCGTAAACGCCTCTGAAACCATCGGTGCTAGACTCGGCCGATGATTCGCGAGGATCCGGGCCGTGGCACAAGATGATCTGAACGCGCCACTCGGCCAGAACCCGAAAAAGAAGAAGAAGAGGCACCAATTGCCGGTCGCCGCGCCGCAGATCGTGGCGGGCGCGCTCGGCTTGTTTGGGCTGGTCGCGATCGGCTGGGCGATGTTCGGCAACGACCCACTCGGCGGGCAGCCCGTGGCGGTGGTCGCCACCACGCCGACCGACATGGGCGCGGGCCGCCAGGGCGGCAAGCCCGGACAGCAGCAAGGCATGGCCAGCGCCGCCATTCCCGGGCCGACGGCGAAGGCCGCCGTTCCGGCGGACGGACGGACGATTACCATCATCGACGGTTCCTCGGGCGCGCATCACGACGTGGTCATACCCGGCAGCGGCGGATCGGCACCGAACCGGGCCAACGGCCATGCCCTCATGCACAAGAGCCAGGCCGCACCGATCCCGAAGATTGCGGCTGACGGCGGCAGCCGTGCGTTCGTGCGCTACGCGAGCCCCTTCAAGGTGCCGGCCAACCGCAAGGACGCCCCGCGCATCGCCATCGTGGTCGGCGATCTCGGCATCGGCAAGACCGACACCGCGGCGGCGCTCGCCAAGCTGCCGCCGTCGGTCACGCTGGCCTTCGCGCCCTACGGCCACGACCTTCAAGCCCTGGCCGCGCGCGCGCGCGACGCCGGCCACGAGGTGCTGCTGCAGGTGCCGATGGAGCCGCTCGATTATCCCAACAACGACCCCGGCCCGCGCACGCTGCTGACCTCGCTGAGCAACCAGGACAACATCAAGCGGCTGCATTGGGTGATGGGCCGCATGGCGGGCTATGTGGGGCTCGCGAGCTACATGGGCGCACGCTTCACCGCCTCCACCCGGGCGCTGACGCCGGTGTTGCGCGAGATCGCCAAGCGCGGACTGGTCTATTTCGACGACGGCTCGTCGGCGCGCAGCATCGCCGGGCAGATCGCCGGCACGCTCGACCTGCCCTTCGCCAAGGCCAACAGCGTGCTCAACTCGGTGCCGACGCCGATCGAGATCGAACACGCGCTGAGAAGACTGGAGATGACCGCACGCGCCAAAGGCGTGGCGGTGGGCTATGCCTCGGCCCAGGAGAGCTCCATTGCGGCAATCAGCAAATGGGCGAAGGGCGCCGAGCGTCGCGGCATCCTGCTGGTGCCGATCACCGTGGTGGCGGTGAAGACGAAATCGTCGTAGTCATTCCGCGGCGCTGGCCAAGCGCGAAAAGTGGAATGACGGAGCGCGTATGCCCCCCCTCGAGTCCCCGCCTTATCGTCCCTGCGCCGGCATCATGGTGCTCAACCGCGACGGCTTGGTGTTCGTCGGCCGCCGCGCCAGCGGCCCCGAGCACATCGATGCCACCCATGTCTGGCAGATGCCGCAGGGCGGCATCGACGATGGCGAAGATCCCTATAAGGCGGCGCTGCGCGAGCTCTACGAAGAGACCAACATCCGCTCGGTCGAGAAGCTGGGCGAGATCGTCGACTGGCTCGCTTATGACATCCCACAAGACATCATGGGCGAGGCCTGGGGCGGCAAGTATCGCGGGCAAACGCAGAAATGGTACGCGCTGCGCTTCACCGGCGACGACAGCGAGATCGACGTCGCAACACCCGGCGGCGGCGCGCACAAGCCGGAATTCATCACCTGGCGCTGGGTCGCCATGCCCGAACTGCCCGACCTGGTGGTGCCGTTCAAACGCGCGACGTATGAGCGGGTGGTGCGAGAATTCAAGAAATTCGCGGGCGGCTAACACATCTCACCCGCTCGTCCCCGCGAAAGCGGGGACCCAGAAGCCAAAATCGCAGACGCTGGTGGTGCCGCTCTGGAATCCCGCTTGCGCGGGAATGAGCGGAGTTTGGGTCTACGCTTCAGCTAACCCTTCGCCGCCAGCGCCCATTCCGGCAGCATGACGTGGATGCCCTTGTTGCCGTCGACCACCTGCGTGACGATGAGGTCGGCGGCGACGCTGCACAGCGTATAGGCGTCTTCCGCCGACAAATTCGTGCGCTGGCGGATGAGCGCGATCATGGCGCGCAGGGCCTGCTTGGCGGCGTCGTCGAGATCCTCGTCGAAGCCCATGCTCATGATGTGACCGGGCGTTTCCGCCCACGGCAGCCCGGTGCTGGCACCCTTCTCCAGCGTAATGCGGAACGTGCCGGTGAGCGCGCTCTCGACCGCGGTGACGTTGACCTCGCCGTGCCCTTGCGCGGCATGGCCGTCGCCGGCGGAAAACAGGCCGCCCGGATGGAACACCGGCAGGTGCAGCGTCGTGCCGGCAACCAGATCGCGGTTGTCCATGTTGCCGCCGAAAGCGCGCGGCTGGATCGAGCTCTGCCGGCCCCAGCCGGCCGGCGGCGCCACGCCCATGCAGCCGAAGAAGGGCGCGGCATCGAACTCGAGGCCCCACGGCATGCGGATGCGGCCGTGCTCGCGGTCGATCGCGATATGGATGCAGCGCCGGTCGGGGAAATCCTCCGGCAGCGCGCCCAGCAGCGGCAGAATCAGGTTGAAGCCCCAGTCCTGGCGCAGCTTGATGTCGAGGATATCGACTTTGAGCGAGTCGCCCGGCTCGGCGCCTTCGACCGCGATCGGCCCGGTCAACAGATGCGGCCCCGGTCCGCGCTCGGTGCCCTCGAGCACGGCGCGATGGTCGGGCAATACCGTAAACCCTGAATTGGCGGGCGGCAGGTCGTCGGGCGTGCCGGAGAGCGTGTCGACAGTGACCGTATCACCGGAGGCGATGGTCAGGACCGGCGGGACCGCCGCGTCATAGAAGCCCCATTGGACGGTCCCAACGCGCGCCGGCAATTCGTGATGGGTGCTCATGAGGCGCCCCTCCGTTGCTCGAGTGCCGGCAAACCGTCCGCAACCCCGACGGGGTCGCGAAAGGGATTTCGTTACAACGCCGTCGTCTGGAGATGATGATCGACTTCTTTGAAGTGATCGAGGCGCGAAATCGCCTTGTCGAGCTCGTTGCCGGGCTCCATCTTCTCGATGCGGGCTTCCATCTCGCGGATACGTGCGGCGATGGTTTCACGGTCCATCTTTTCGATGGATTCCGCCACCTCGGCGAGGATGGTCAGGCCGTCGGCCGAGACTTCCGCGAAGCCGCCGAGCACGACCATCCGCTGTTCGCCGCCCGCGCCGTGAACGGTCAGGATGCCCGGCTTGAGCGTGGTGACGAACGGCGCGTGGCCCGCCAGCACGCCGAAATCGCCTTCGGCGCCCGGCACGTCGACTTGATCGACGTCGCCGGAGAACACCAGCTTTTCAGGCGATACCAGTTCGAAGTGGAAATTGGCCATTGGATGCCTGCCGTTACGCGGCTTCCGCCGCCAGCTTCTTGCCCTTCTCGACCGCCTCTTCGATGGTGCCAACCATGTAGAAGGCAGCCTCCGGCAGATGATCGTACTCGCCGGCCACCAGGCCCTTGAAGCCCTTGATGGTGTCGGCCAGGTCGACCAGCTTGCCCGGCGAGCCGGTGAACACTTCGGCGACGAAGAACGGCTGCGACAGGAAGCGCTCGATCTTGCGCGCGCGCGAGACCGCCAGCTTGTCCTCTTCCGACAGCTCGTCCATGCCGAGAATGGCGATGATGTCCTGCAGCGCCTTGTAGCGCTGCAGCACTTCCTGCACCGAACGAGCCACCGCGTAGTGCTCCTCGCCGAGGATCAGCGGCGACAGCATGCGCGAGGTGGAGTCGAGCGGGTCCACCGCCGGATAGATGCCCTTGGCGGCGATGTCGCGCGACAGCACGGTGGTGGCGTCCAAGTGGGCGAAGGAGGTCGCCGGCGCCGGGTCGGTCAAGTCGTCGGCCGGCACGTAAATGGCCTGCACCGAGGTGATCGAGCCCTTGGTCGTGGTGGTGATGCGTTCCTGCAGAGCGCCCATGTCGGTGGCGAGCGTCGGCTGATAACCCACGGCCGAAGGAATACGGCCGAGCAGCGCCGACACTTCCGAGCCCGCCTGCGTGAAGCGGAAGATGTTATCGACGAAGAACAGCACGTCCTGGCCCTGGTCGCGGAAGTATTCGGCGACGGTCAGGCCGGTGAGGCCGACGCGGGCGCGGGCGCCCGGCGGCTCGTTCATCTGGCCATAGACCAGCGCGCACTTCGAGCCTTCGACCGAGCCCTTCTTCGGGTCCTTGTTGACCCCCGATTCGATCATCTCGTGGTACAGATCGTTGCCCTCGCGGGTGCGCTCGCCGACCCCGGCGAACACCGAATAGCCGCCGTGGGCACGGGCCACGTTGTTGATCAACTCCATGATCAGCACGGTCTTGCCGACGCCGGCACCGCCGAACAGGCCGATCTTGCCGCCCTTGGCGTAAGGCGCGAGCAGGTCAACGACCTTGATGCCGGTGACCAGAATTTCCGATTCGGTCGACTGCTCGATGTACGCCGGCGCATCCTGATGGATGGCGCGCAGGTCCTTGGTCTTGACCGGGCCGACCTCGTCCACCGCCTCGCCGACCACGTTCATGATGCGGCCGAGCGTCTCGGGGCCGACCGGCACCGAGATCGGCGCGCCGGTGTCGGTGACCTTCTGGCTGCGGACCAGGCCGTCGGTGCCGCTCATGGCGATGGTGCGCACCGTCGACTCGCCGAGATGCTGGGCGACTTCCAGCACAAGGCGCTCGCCGCCATTTTGGGTTTCCAGAGCGTTCAAAATCGCCGGCAGGTGGTCCTCGAACTGCACGTCGACGACGGCGCCGATGACCTGGGTGATCTTTCCGACTGCGTTGGGTGTGGCCATATCGTCCTCGTTAAGCGAATTACAGCGCTTCCGCGCCGGAGATGATCTCGATCAGTTCCTTGGTGATCATCGCCTGGCGCGTGCGGTTGTAGGTCAAAGTCTGTTTGCGGATCATTTCGCCGGCATTGCGCGTGGCGTTGTCCATGGCGCTCATCTGCGAGCCGTAGAACGACGCGGCGTTTTCCAGGAGTGCGCGGAACACCTGCACGGCAACGTAGCGCGGCAGCAGCTCGGCGAGGATTTCCTCCTCCTCCGGCTCATAGTCGTAGAACGTGCCGGCGGCAGCGCCTTCCGGCGGCTTCGCCGGGATCACCTGCTGTGCGGTCGGAACCTGCGAGACCACCGACTTGAACTGGGCGTAGAACAAGGTCGCGACGTCGAACTGGCCGTCCTCGAACAGCGCCAGCACCTTCTTGGCGATGTCCTCGGCATGCTCGAAGCCGATGGCCCGCACGCCACGCAGGTCGGTGCGATCGATGATCTGCTTTTCGAACAGGCGGCGGAGCTGCTCGTAGCCCTTGCGGCCGACGGTGAGGATCTTGACGTCCTTGCCTTCGGCCATGAGCCGGTTGGCGTGCTCGCGGGCAAGCCGCACGATCGAAGAGTTGAAGGCGCCGGCCAGACCGCGTTCGCCAGTCGCGACGATCAGCAGATGAACCTTATCGGAGCCGGTGCCGGCGAGCAGCTTGGGCGCGCCCTCGCGGCCGGCCATGCCGGCGGCGATGTTGCCGAGCACGCGGTCCATGCGTTCGGCGAAGGGCCGCGCGGCTTCCGCCGCGGCCTGCGCCCGGCGCAGCTTGGAGGCCGCCACCATCTGCATGGCCTTGGTGATCTTCTGCGTCGCCTTAGTCGCGGCGATGCGAACGCGCATGTCCTTGAGGCTGGCCATGTGTTCTTTCTCAGTCGCCCGTTATCGAACCGCTCGTCTCGGGAGGCATGGCCGGGCTTAGCACCCGGCCATAAACGTTGTTGTTTTAAGCGAAAGCCTTGGCGTAGCCGTCGACCACGTCCTTGAGCTTGGCGCCGTCGGAATCCGACAGATCGCCGCTGTTGCCGATGCTGTCGAGCAGGCCGGCGTGCTGACCATGCAGGAGCGTCAGCAAACCGCTCTCGAAGGCGCGCACGCGGTCGACCGGCAACGGATCGAGATAACCGTTGACGCCGGCGTAGATCACGCAAACTTGCTCTTCCATCTTCAGCGGCGAGAACTGCGGCTGCTTGAGGAGCTCGGTGAGCCGCGCGCCGCGCGCCAGCATGCGCTGGGTGGTGGCATCCAGATCGGAACCGAATTGCGCGAACGCCGCCATCTCGCGGTACTGCGCGAGCTCGCCCTTGATCTTGCCGGCGACCTTCTTCATCGCCTTGGTCTGCGCGGCGGAGCCGACGCGCGACACCGACAGACCGACGTTCACCGCCGGGCGGATGCCCTGATAGAACAGATCGGTCTCGAGGAAGATCTGGCCGTCGGTGATCGAAATCACGTTGGTCGGGATGTAGGCCGACACGTCGTTGGCCTGGGTCTCGACCACCGGCAGCGCGGTGAGCGAGCCGGAACCGTTGTCATCGTTCATCTTGGCGGCGCGCTCGAGCAGGCGCGAATGCAGGTAGAACACGTCACCCGGATAGGCTTCGCGGCCCGGCGGGCGACGCAGCAGCAGCGACATCTGCCGATAGGCGACGGCCTGCTTGGACAGATCGTCGTAGCAGATCACGGCGTGCATGCCGTTGTCGCGGAAGTACTCGCCCATGGTGCAGCCGGCGAACGGCGCCAGAAACTGCATCGGCGCCGGGTCGGACGCGGTGGCGGCGACGATGATGGAATATTCGAGCGCGCCCTGCTCCTCCAGCACCTTCACGAACTGCGCGACGGTGGAGCGCTTCTGGCCGACCGCGACGTAGACGCAGTAAAGCCTTTTATTCTCGTCGGGCTGTGCGTTGAGCGGCTTCTGGTTGAGGATGGTGTCGAGGATGATCGCCGACTTGCCGGTCTGGCGGTCGCCGATGATGAGCTCGCGCTGGCCGCGGCCGATCGGGATCAGGGCGTCGACCGCCTTGAGGCCCGGTGGCCATCGGCTCATGCACCGACTTGCGCGGGATGATGCCGGGCGCGCGCACGTCGACGCGCTTGCGCTCGTCGGACTGGATCGGGCCCTTGCCGTCAATGGGATTTCCAAGCGCGTCGACCACGCGGCCGAGCAGGCCCTTGCCGACCGGCACGTCCACGATGGCGCCCGTGCGCTTGACGGTCTGGCCTTCCATGATCTCGCGGTCGGAACCGAAAATAACGATGCCGACGTTGTCGATTTCGAGGTTCAGCGCCATGCCGCGCGTGCCGTTCTCGAACTCGACCATCTCGCCGGCCTGGACGTTGTCGAGGCCGTAGACGCGCGCGATGCCGTCGCCGACCGACAGCACCTGGCCGACTTCGGAGACCTCGGCTTCCTGGCCGAAATTCTTGATCTGATCCTTCAGGATGGCGGAAATTTCCGCGGCGCGGATGTCCATCAGCGTGCCTCTTTCATCGCGAACTTGATCGCATTGAGCTTGGTGCGGAGCGAACTATCGACCATGCGGCTGCCGACCTTCACGATCAGACCGCCGATGATGGCGGGGTCGATCTTGATGTCGAGATCGATGTCCTTGCCGCCAGTGACCGATTTGAGAGCGCTCTCGAGCGCCTCGAGATTCTTGCCGTTGAGCGCCTCAGCGACGGTGACGTCCGCCGAGACTTCGCCGCGGTGTTTGGCGACCAGCGCGCGGAAACCCCGAATCATGCCGTGCACCGCGAACAGGCGGCGGTTGGTCGTGATGACGCGGAGGAAATTGGCCGCGAGCCCGCCGATGCCGACCTTGTCGAGGATCGCCGACAGCGCCTTGAGCTGCTCGTCGGCGCCGTAGACCGGGCTGCGCACCAGGCGGTGCAGATCGGCATTGGCGGCGAGCAGCGCATCGAACTTTTCGAGGTCGCTTTTTACCGCGTCGATAGCCTTCTCTTCGAGCGCGAGCTCGAACAGCGCATTGGCGTAGCGGCCCGCCATGCCGGAAATAATCGAGGTGTTGCCTGCCACGAGAGACGCCCGTTTTTTTACTTCGTTCACAGGTCGGACGCCGTCGCGGAGTAGGCGGCGCCAAGCTATTGGAATTCAAGAGGGAATTCCGATCATCGGGGACGTCGCGGGTGCCCGCGGATAAGCCCCATAAATCGATCGGCTAGCTAACACAGCGGCCAACGCGGTGCAACACGGGCGCCGCGACGCAATTTGCCTCCCGGGACTGAATTTGCAGCGTGCCGGCGGGTTTAGACTTTCGGTGGACGGCGCCCCGGCGGCCTTCCCCCGAAAGCGGCAGGGTCGCGAGCCGGGGAGGCTCTGACCCTAGCCGCGTCAGGTCCGAACCGAAGTCCGCCGGGGCGGGGGTTGAAACATGTCGAAATGCCGGAGCGAGGGCTCGCTCACCTCACAGGAAACTCTGCGGGTCGACATCGACCGCTAGTTGCACGTTGCCCTTGGGCTTGGGCCCCTTGGCCAGCCATTCCCGCAAATAGCCGGAGAGGTCGAAATTGCGCGGTGCCTTCACCAGCAGCCGCTGGCGGTGCCGTCCGCGCACCACCGCGATCGGCGCTTCCGCCGGGCCCAGCACCCGCACCTGCTCATCCTTCGGCGCGTGCGTGGCCAGTGAGCGGCCATAGGATTCCGCCGCATGGCGTTCGCTGGCGGTGATGACGAGGCTCGCCAGCCGTCCGAACGGTGGATAGGAGGTGGCCTCGCGTAGCGCGATCTCGCTCGAATAGAACGCCTCACGGTCGCCGGAGATCAGCGCCTTCATCACCGGATGCTCGGGCTGGTGCGTCTGCAAATAGCCGACGCCGCGGCCCGCTTCACGGCCGGCACGGCCGACCACCTGATGCAGCAGTTGGAAGGTGCGCTCACCGGCGCGCGGATCGCCGTTGCCGAGGCCGAGATCGGCGTCGACGATGCCCACCAGATTGAGCCGCGGGAAATGATGGCCTTTGGCGACCAGCTGCGTGCCGATGACCAGGTCGAAGCGGCCTTCCGCCACATCCTCCAGCTCCGAGCGCAGACGCTCGACCGATTCAACGAGATCGCTTGAGAGAACGAGAATGCGCGCGCCGGGAAACAATTCGGCCGCCTCCTGCTCAAGCCGCTCGACACCGGGGCCGACGGCGGCGAAGCTTTCGGTGGCGTGGCAGTTCGGACATTCCGCCGGCGGCGGCATGGAGAAGCCGCAGTGATGGCAGACCAATCGCTTTCGGAAGCGATGATCGACCAGCCAGGCGTCGCAGTTGGGGCATTGCAGGCGGAAACCGCAGGCACGGCATAATGTCAGCGGCGCGTAGCCGCGACGATTGAGGAAAAGAAGCGCCTGCTCCTTGCGCTCCAGCGTGATCTGCACCGCTTCCGCCAGTCGCGGCGCGATGAAGCGCCCGCGCGGCGGGCCCTCGGTGCGCAGGTCGATGGGTTCGACATGCGGCAGGTGCGCGCCGCCAAACCGTTCCGGCAGATGCAGATGGCGATAGCGCCCGCGCCGGGCGTTGACTTCCGACTCGACCGACGGCGTCGCCGAGGCCAGCACCACCGGGATCTTGGCAATGCTTCCGCGCACCACCGCCATGTCGCGGGCGTGATAATGCGCGCCGTCCTCCTGCTTGTAAGCCGGGTCGTGCTCTTCATCGACGATGATGAGGCCGAGGTCGGCATAGGGCAGGAACAACGCCGAACGCGCGCCGACGATCACCGGCACTTCATTCTCCGCGACCGCCAACCACGTGCGCTGGCGCGTGCGCGGTGACAACTGCGAATGCCATTCCGCCGGCCGCACGCCGAAGCGCCCGGAAAAGCGGTCGAGGAACTGCGCGGTGAGCGCGATCTCCGGCATCAGGATCAGCGTCTGGTGCCCGCGCCGGATGTTCTCCGCCACCGCCTCGAAATAGACTTCGGTCTTGCCGGAGCCGGTGACGCCATCGAGCAAAGAGACGCTATAGCCGCCCTGGTCGATGGTGGTGCGCAGCGCGTCCGCCGCCGCCAATTGCCCGAGCGCGAATTCCGGCTTCTCAAAATCGGGATCGGGCGCTTGCATCAGTTTTTCGGGCGGCAGCACCACCGTTTCCAGCGTGCCCTCATCGACCAGCCCGTCGATCACGCCTGCACTGACGCCGGCCTCGCGGGCAGCATCGCCCTTGCCGCGTGTCAGGCCATCCTCGAACAGCGCTAGCACGCGGGCGCGCGCCGCGGTCATGCGCTGCGGCGCCGGGCCGGCGCGCCGCACCCCGACGCGCTCGCGGCCGGGCCCGAGATGGGCGCCCATGCGCAAGGCCATGCGCAGCACCATGCCGCGCGCCGACAATGTGTAGCTGGCGACCCAGTCGACGAACTGGCGCAGTTCGTCTTTCAGCGGCGGCACGTCGAGCTTGTCGTCGACGTCCTTGAGCCGGTTGTGCAGGCGCGGATTCGGATTGGGATTGTCGGCCCAGACCACGCCCAGCGTGTCGCGCGCGCCAAGCGGCACCGTCACCACGTCGCCGGGCGCAAGATCAAGCTCCCGCGGCACCCGATAGGAATAGACCTGATCGAGCGCCACCGGCACCAGGACATCGACAACGCGTGGGCTCATGGGGCTTTCTAATGCGCCTGATCTTATCCGAAAACCGGTTCCCACTTTTCGGGATCAGGCGTTGAATGATGTGACCGAATCCATCCAGCTAAGGAAGATTAACGGATTCCTGCCAGTCTGGCCGACATGAACGAATTGCCCTTCACCGCCGACGTTCAGGCCGAAATCGTCCGCTGGTTGGACTATCTCGGCGCCGAACGGCGCATGTCTGGCAAGACCCTGGAGGCCTACCGGCGCGACGTCGGCCAGTTCCTCACCTTCCTGACCGAACATCTGGGCAGCCCGCCCTCGCTGCGCCAGCTCGCCAAGCTGACGCCGGCCGATATCCGCGCCTTCATGGCCGCGCGCCGCTCAGCCGGCCTCGGGAGCCGCTCGCTGATGCGCTCGCTCGCCGGGGTGCGCTCTTTCGCGCGCTACCTGGAGCGCAACGGCAAGGGCAAGGTCGGCGCGCTGACCGCCGTGCGCAGCCCGAAATTGCCCAAGAGCCTGCCAAAGCCGCTTCCCGCCAGCGCCGCCAAGCAGATGACCGACGCAGACCTGCGCGCCGGTGAGGACCGCGAAACCTGGGTGCTGGCGCGCGACGCCGCCGTGCTCGGCCTGCTTTACGGCTGCGGCCTGCGCATCTCGGAGGCGCTCGGCCTCAAACGCCGGGACATCGACGGCAAGCGCGACGTCATCACCGTAACCGGCAAGGGCAACAAGACCCGCATGGTGCCGCTGTTGCCGCAGGTCGGGAATCTGGTTGCGGCCTATGTCGCGATCTGCCCCTACGACCTCCCGCCCGACGGCCCGCTGTTCGTCGGCGCCAAGGGCGGGCCGCTCAGCCCCCGCATCATCCAATTGGCGGTGGCGCGCCTGCGGGGCGCGCTCGGCCTGCCGGACAGCGCGACGCCACATGCCCTGCGCCATTCCTTCGCGACGCATCTCCTGGCACGCGGCGGCGACCTGCGGGCCATCCAGGAGCTGCTCGGCCACGCGTCACTGTCGACCACCCAGGTCTACACCGAGGTCGACGCCGAGCGTTTACTCGACGTTTATGCGAGCGCCCATCCACGGGCATAGGGCCATCGCCCGTCTATTTCTCTTGCCTGCTTCAAAGAATTGGTATTCAAGCTCGCGCTCCCCGAAAATGGAGATGGCGGCCATGTCCGCGCACGAAAATCTCGAACATGCCGAGCACGCCCAGCATGCGTCCAGTTCCAGCAAGAAGATCGCGCTGCTGATCTCGGTCCTGGCGCTGTTCCTGGCGTTCTCGGAAACCCTGGGCAAGAGCGCGCAGACGTCCGCCATCAGCTACAACGTCGCTTCCAGCGACCTGTGGGCCTTCTACCAAGCCAAGCATATCCGCCAGACGATCCTGAGCGCGGCGGGCGAGCAGATGCAGATCGAAGCGGATCGTACGACCGATCCGGCGGTCAAGGCGCGGCTCACAAAGACCATCGCCGACTGGAAGAAGACCGTCACGCGCTACAACAGCGACCCGGTCGGCAAGGAAGGGCGCAAGGAGCTCGCCGCCAAGGCCAAGGTCGCCGAAGAAAAGCGCGACCTCACGATGGCGCGCTATCACCACTATGAGGTGGCGTCGGCCGCGTTCCAGATCGGGATCGTCCTGGCGTCGGCGGAAGTGATCACAGCCATGACCGCGCTCGGCTGGCTCGCTGGCCTGCTCGGCGTCGCCGGCCTCGGCTTCACCGCCATCGGCCTGTGGGCGCCGCACGCGGTGCATTTGTTTTAGCGCGCGAAGGCATCTGCCTCATCCTGAGGAGCGCCCGTAGGGCGCGTCTCGAAGGATGGGGCGGCCACATGCTTCGAGACGCGCTGCTTTGCAGCGCTCCTCAGCATGAGGCCGAGCGACGCAATCACATATGAATGGCGCGCTTGTCGACCGCCATGGCGGCTTCCTTGACCGCTTCCGGCAGCGTCGGGTGGGCGTGGCAGGTGCGCGCGATGTCTTCGGCCGCGGCGCCGAATTCCATGGCAACCGCCGCTTCCGCGATCATGTTGCCGGCGTCGGAACCGATGATGTGCACGCCGAGCACGCGGTCAGTCTTGGCGTCGGCCAGTATCTTCACGAAGCCGTCGGTCTGCTGGTTGGCCTTGGCGCGACCGTTGGCGGTGAAGGGAAACTTGCCGACGTTGTAGGCGACGCCGGCGGCCTTCAGGTCTTCCTCGCCTTTGCCGACCGAGGCGATCTCCGGCATCGTGTAAACGACTGCCGGGATGACGTCGTAGTTCACGTGGCCGGCCTGGCCGACCAGGATCTCGGCGACCGCCACGCCTTCGTCTTCGGCCTTATGGGCAAGCATGGGGCCGGTGATCACGTCGCCGATCGCCCAGATGCCGGGCACGCTGGTCGCGTAATAATGATCGGTGACGACGCGGCCGCGCTCGTCCATCTTCACGCCGAGTTCCTTGAGGCCGAGACCGTCGGTGTAAGGCACGCGGCCGGTCGACACGAGCACGATATCGGCTTCGATGGTTTCCGCCTTGCCATCGCCTTTGGCGGGCTCGACGGTCGCCTTCAATTTCTTGCCCGAGGCATCGACCGCCGTCACCTTGGACGACAGCTTGAAGGTCATGCCCTGCTTCTCGAACAGGCGCTGCGCCTGTTTGCGTACCTCGCCGTCCATGCCGGGCAGCGCGCCGTCCATGAACTCGACCACCGTCACCTTGGCGCCGAGGCGGCGCCAGACCGAACCGAGCTCAAGGCCGATGACGCCGGCGCCGATCACCAGCAGATGGTCGGGCACTTTTGCAAGCGACAGCGCGCCGGTCGACGATACGATGCGCTTCTCGTCGATCTCGATACCCTTGAGGCGCGCCACATCGGAGCCGGTGGCGATGACGACCGACTTGGTGTCGAGCGTTTGCGTCTTGCCGTCAGCGCCCGTCACCTCGACCTTACCCGGCGCGGCGATACGGCCGGCGCCGATATAGCTGTCGATCTTGTTCTTCTTGAACAGGAACTCGACGCCCTTGACGTTGCCATCGACGGCATCCTGCTTGAATGTGAGCATGGTCTTGAGATCGAGCTTCGGCGCGGAAACGCCGATGCCCATCTTGGCAAACGAATGCCCGGCTTCCTCGTAAAGCTCGGAGGCGTGCAGCAGCGCTTTCGACGGAATGCAGCCGATATTGAGGCAGGTGCCGCCGAAGCTCTTCTTCTCCACCACCGCGGTCTTCAGGCCGAGCTGCGCCGCGCGAATGGCACAGACATAGCCGCCGGGGCCGGTGCCGATAACGATGAGGTCGTAGGAAGGCATCAATCAATTCTCCAAAGCCATTTTGCTCGCCGCAATGCCAGATCGGCCTCATGCTGAGGAGCGCGAAGCGCGTCTCGAAGCATGGGGCCGCCTCATCCTTCGAGACGCCCGCCTTCGGCGGGCTCCTCAGGATGAAGCGGACTAGAGATCCAGCACCAGCCGCGCTGGGTCTTCCAGGCATTCCTTCACCCGCACCAGGAAGGTGACCGCCTCGCGGCCGTCGACGATGCGGTGATCGTAAGAGAGCGCCAGATACATCATCGGCCGCGCCTCGATCTTGCCGCCGACCACCATCGGCCGCTCCTGGATCTTGTGCATGCCGAGGATGCCGGACTGCGGCGCGTTGAGGATCGGCGTCGACATCAGCGAGCCGTAGACGCCGCCGTTGGAGATGGTGAAGGTGCCGCCCTGCATGTCCTCGATCTTGAGCTGGCCGTCGCGGGCGCGCTTGCCGAAACCGGATATGGCCTTCTCGATGCCGGCAAGCGACATCTGGTCGGCGTCGCGCACCACCGGCACCACCAGGCCCTTCTCGGTGCCGACGGCGACGCCGATATGGTAGTAGTTCTTGTAGACCATGTCGGTGCCGTCGATCTCGGCGTTGACGGCGGGCACGTCATGCAGCGCCTGGATGCAGGCGCGCACAAAGAAGCCCATGAAGCCCATCTTCACGCCGTGCTTCTTCTCGAACAGCTCCTTGTATTGATTGCGCAAAGACATGACCTCGGTCATGTCGACCTCGTTGAAGGTCGTCAGCATGGCGGCGGTGTTCTGCGCGTCCTTCAGCCGGCGCGCGATGGTCTGGCGCAGCCGCGTCATCGGCACGCGCTCTTCGCGCGAGGCATCGTCGGCCGGCGACGGCGCGCGCATCTGCGCGGTCGGCACCGGCGTGGGCGCCGAGGCCGCGCGCTCGATGGCCGCCATCATGTCACCCTTGGTGACGCGGCCGTCCTTGCCGCTGCCCGGCACGGTCGACGGCTCGATGCCGCTCTCGGCCGCCATCTTGCGTACCGAGGGCACGACCGGCATGTCCCCCGGTGCTTGAGCGGCAGGTGCGGGCTTGGGCGCCTCGGCCGGCTTGGCGGCGGCAGCAGCGGCAGGCTTGGCGCCGGCGCCATCGGTGATCTGGCCGAGCAGCGCGCCGACCGCGACGGTCTCGCCATCCTTGACCGCAATCTCGCCGAGCACGCCGGCAGCGGGGGCCGGCACTTCCAGGGTGACCTTATCGGTCTCCAGTTCCACCAGCGGCTCGTCGACGGCGACGGCCTCGCCCGGCTGCTTGAACCATTTGCCGACGGTCGCTTCGGTGACCGATTCACCGAGAGTGGGGACGCGGATGTCAGTCATAATGTTCTTCCTAAATCGCTAAATCGTCTTGGCCGGGTAAATGCGCGAAGTGTGTCTTCTTGCAAATGTCCCGGCCATCCACGCCTTCTTAGTCGGACACTCCATCAAGACGTGGATGCCCGCGACAAGCGCGGGCATGACGGAGTGCAAAAATCTATCCCAGCGCCTCTTCCAGGAACTGCTTGAGCTGGGCGAGGTGCTTGGACATCTGGCCGACCGCGGGCGAGGCCGCGGCGGGCCGGCCGGCGTAACGCGCGCGGCGGTGCTTGGCGCCGATCTGGTCGAGCACCCAGGTCAGGAACACGTCGACGAAGAACCAAGCGCCCATGTTGCGCGGCTCTTCCTGGCACCAGACGATCTCGGCCTGCTTGAAGCGCGAGAGCTCCGCCACCAGCGCCTTGGTCGGGAACGGATAAAGCTGCTCGACGCGCAGAATGTAGATGTCGTCGACACCGCGCTTCTCGCGCTCCTCGTAGAGGTCGTAGTAGACCTTGCCGGTGCACAGCACGACGCGGCGGATCTTGTCGTCGGCGACGAGCTTGATCGGCTCGTCCGGCCGCAGCTGGGCGTCGTCCCACAGTAGCCGATGGAAGGTCGTGCCGGTCGCCATTTCGTCGAGCCGCGAGACGGCCCGCTTGTGGCGCAGCAGCGACTTCGGCGTCATCAGGATGAGGGGCTTGCGGATCTCGCGGTTAAGCTGGCGGCGCAGGATGTGGAAGTAGTTCGACGGCGTCGAGCAGTTGGCAACCTGCATGTTGTCTTCGGCGCAGAGCTGCAGATAGCGTTCGAGCCGTGCCGAGGAGTGCTCAGGCCCCTGGCCTTCGTAGCCGTGCGGCAAGAGGCAGACCAGGCCCGACATGCGCAACCACTTGCGCTCGCCGGAGGAAATGAACTGGTCGAACACCACCTGGGCGCCGTTGGCGAAGTCGCCGAACTGCGCTTCCCATAGCGTCAACGCGTTGGGCTCGGCGGTCGAATAGCCGTACTCGAAACCGAGCACGGCCTCTTCCGACAGCATGGAGTTGAGCACTTCATAGCGCGCCTGGTCGCCGCTTAGCTCGTTGAGCGGGGTGTAGCGCTCTTCGGTCTCCTGATCGAACAGCACCGAATGGCGCTGCGAGAAGGTGCCGCGTTCCGAATCCTGGCCCGACAGCCGCACCGGGTGGCCTTCTTTCACGAGCGTACCGAAGGCGAGCGCCTCGGCGGTCGCCCAGTCGATCCCCTCGCCGGTTTCGATCGCCTTGGCGCGATGGTCGAGGAAGCGCTGGATGGTGCGGTGGACCTTGAAGCCTTCCGGCACGGTGGTGATCTTCTCGCCGATGTCGCGCAGCACCGCCGCGTCGACGCCGGTGATACCGCGCCGCGGATCGTCGATCTCGACCGCCGGCTTCAGTCCCGACCAGCGGCCGTCGAGCCAGTCGGCCTTGTTGGGCTTATAGCCTCCAGCGCCCTCGAATTCGGCCTCCAGGCGCGCGCGCCAGTCGGCCCTCATCTTGTCGACCTCGCCGTCGGTGACGACGCCTTCGGCCACCAGCTTCTTCGCGTAGATGTCCTGCGTCGAGGGATGCGCGCGGATCTTCTTGTACATCAACGGCTGGGTGAACGAAGGTTCGTCGCCCTCGTTGTGGCCGAAGCGGCGATAGCACCACATGTCGATGACGACCGGCCGCTGGAACTGCTGGCGGTACTCGGTCGCGATCTTGGCCGCGTACGTCACCGCTTCCGGATCGTCGCCGTTGACGTGCAGGATCAGCGCCTCGATCATCTTGGCGACATCGGACGGATAAGGCGACGAGCGCGAATAGCGCGGATAGGTCGTGAAGCCGATCTGGTTGTTGACGATGAAGTGGATCGAGCCGCCGGTGCGATAGCCCTTCAGGTCCGACAGGCCGAAGCATTCCGCCACCACGCCCTGGCCGGCGAAGGCAGCGTCGCCATGCAGCAGCACCGGCAGCACCATGGTGCGCTCTTCCGGCGTAGCGCCGTGCTGGTCCTGCTTGGCGCGCACCTTGCCGAGCGTCACCGGATCGACGATCTCGAGATGCGAGGGGTTGGCGGTGAGCGACAGGTGCACCTTGTTGCCGTCGAACTCGCGGTTCGACGAGGCGCCGAGATGGTACTTTACGTCGCCGGAGCCTTCGATCTCGTCCGGCGTGGACGAGCCACCCTTGAACTCGTGAAACAGCGCGCGGTGCGGCTTGGCCAACACCTGCGTGAGCACGTTCAGACGGCCGCGGTGCGGCATGCCGATGCAGATTTCCTGCACGCCGAGATTGCCGCCGCGCTTGATGATCTGCTCCATGGCGGGAATAAGCGCTTCGGCGCCGTCGAGGCCGAAGCGCTTGGTGCCGGTGTACTTGACGTCGAGGAACTTCTCGAAGCCTTCCGACTCGATGAGCTTGTTGAGGATGGCGCGCTTGCCCTCGCGGGTGAAGGTGATCTCCTTATCGCGGCCCTCGATGCGCTCCTGGATCCAGGCCTTCTGCGCCGGATTGGAGATGTGCATGAACTCCACGCCCAGCGTCTGGCAGTAGGTACGGCGCAGGATGGCGATGATTTCGCGCAGGGTTCCGAACTCGAGGCCGAGCACCATGTCGAGGAAGATGCGGCGGTCGTAGTCGGCCTCGGTGAAGCCGTAGGAGGTCGGCTCCAGCTCTTCCTCATTCGGAGGTTCCTGGATCCCGAGCGGATCGAGATTGGCGTGGAAATGACCGCGCATGCGGTAGGCGCGGATCAGCATCAGCGCGCGGATGGAATCCCGCGTGGCCTGGGTGACATCGGTCGGGGAAAGCTCGACGCCCTTGGCCTGCGCCAAATTGGCGGAGATTTTTTCGCCGATCGCCTTCTCGGTCTCGGCCCACTGGCCGTCGAGGGCGGCGACCAGGTCGCCGTTGGGCCGGATCGGCCAGTTCGGCTTCTGCCAGGAGGGCCCGCGCGCCTCGCGGGCAACGCTCGCGCCGTCGTCTTTCAGGCTCTGGAAGAACTCGCGCCACTCGGCGTCGACCGTGGTCGGGTCTTTCTCGTAGCGGGCGTAGAGCTCTTCGATGAACGCGGCGTTGGTGCCGTAGAGGAAGGAGGTGCGGGCGAAGGCAGCGTTGGCGTCCTGGCGGGACATGGCGATCCAATTCCCTTGAAGCGCGGTCTAGATGGCGCGGTTTCTCATGCGCGGCATTCCTTGCACGGTCCGTGCCGCCAGTGGCGCGTTTCGCGCCGATCGCAGCTGGCCGATGCCGGCGGAACTGCCGGCCTCGAGCCCGAACGGCCGCCCCCAGCCGCAAATCTCACTACGAAACCAATTTATGACACCCGTAAGGCTACGAAAGACCTAATAATGAATCTGAATTCAGAATTGTGGCCTTTCATATCGCGCTCTACTGGCACTAACGCGTGCGCCGCGCAACCAGTTCATGATCAACTCCGGGTACCTTTGCTGAAGTTTTTCGATGACAGGACGGCGAAAGCCATGGCGCCGAGCAGCCGGCAAACCGGAACAAGGGTGACGTCCAGCGCCATCAGCCGGACCCATCGAGGCCGGCCGCATGTCACTCGGATTGTGATGCATGGCTCGCCATCGCTGTCGCCAGGCTGGGCAGCAAGAGGCGCGGCGCGCTTGAAAAGGGCAAAAGAAAAAAGGAGGGCCGGCAGGCCCTCCTCTCAAGTCAGGAAGCGCAGTCTGGGTGATCGGCTTCCGCGTCAGAGGGGCGCCAAGGCCCCTCGTTAGCCTTTGAGCACTTCGACCAGGGTCTTGCCGAGCCGCGCCGGTGACGGCGACACCCGGATGCCGGCCGCCTCCATGGCGGCGGTCTTGGACTTCGCGTCGCCCTTGCCGCCGGAGATGATGGCGCCGGCATGACCCATGCGGCGGCCCGGAGGCGCGGTGACGCCGGCGATGAAGCCGACCATCGGCTTCTTGCGGCCGCGCTTGGCCTCGTCCTTGATGAACTGGGCGGCGTCTTCTTCGGCCGAGCCGCCGATCTCGCCGATCATGATGATCGACTCGGTCTTGTCGTCGGCCAGGTACATCTCCAGCATGTCGATGAACTCGGTGCCCTTGACCGGGTCGCCGCCGATGCCGACGGCGCTGGTCTGGCCGAGGCCTTCCTGGGTGGTCTGGAACACAGCTTCGTAAGTCAGCGTGCCGGAGCGCGACACGATGCCGACATTGCCCGGCTTGAAGATGTTGCCCGGCATGATGCCGATCTTGCATTCGCCGGCGGTCATTACGCCCGGGCAGTTCGGCCCGATGAGGCGCGACTTGGACCCGGACAGCGCGCGCTTGACCTTGACCATGTCCATCACCGGGATGCCTTCGGTGATGCAGACGATGAGCGGGACCTCGGCCTGGATCGCCTCGCAGATGGCGTCGGCAGCGCCCGGCGGCGGCACGTAGATGACACTGGCGTCGCAGCCGGTCTTTTCTTTCGCTTCCGCCACGGTGTCGAACACCGGCAGGTCGAGATGCTTCTGGCCGCCTTTGCCCGGCGAGGTGCCGCCGACCATCTTGGTGCCGTACTTGATGGCCTGCTCGGAGTGGAAGGTGCCGTTCTTGCCGGTGAAGCCCTGGCAGATGACCTTGGTGTTCTTGTCGATGAGAATGGACATTAGGCGGCTTCCTTCACGGCCTTGACGATCTTCTGCGCGGCGTCGTCGAGATCGTCGGCGGAGGTAACGTTGAGCTTGGAGTCGGCAATGATCTTCTTGCCGAGGTCGACGTTGGTGCCTTCGAGCCGCACCACCAGCGGCACCTGCAGGCCCACTTCCTTCACCGCGGCCACCACGCCCTCGGCGATGACGTCGCACTTCATGATGCCGCCGAAGATGTTGACCAGGATGCCCTTCACGTTCGGATCGGAGGTGATGATCTTGAAAGCCGCCGCCACCTTGTCCTTGGTGGCGCTGCCGCCGACGTCGAGGAAGTTCGCCGGCTCCATGCCGTAGAGCTTGATGATGTCCATCGAGGCCATCGCCAGGCCGGCGCCGTTGACCATGCAGCCGATGGAACCATCGAGCGCGATGTAGTTGAGGTCGTATTTCGAAGCCTCGACTTCCTTCGCGTCTTCCTCGGTCAGATCGCGCAGCTCCATGATGTCCGGATGGCGATAGAGCGCGTTGTCGTCGAAGCCGACCTTGGCGTCGAGGCAGATGATCTTCTCGTCCTTGGTCACCACCAGCGGATTGATCTCGAGCAGGCTCATGTCCTTCGAGGTGAAGGCGGCGTATAGATTGGGCATGAGAGCGCCGATCTGCTTGGCGAGATCGCCGGTGAGACCAAGCTCCTTGGCAACACGGCGCGAGTGATGCGGCATGAAGCCGGTCGCCGGATCGACCGAGAAGGTCATGATCTTTTCCGGCGTCTTGTGCGCGACTTCCTCGATGTCCATGCCACCTTCGGTCGACACGACAAACGCGACGCGCGAGGTCTCGCGATCGATCAACGCAGAGAGATAAAACTCCTTGTCGATCGCCGAGCCTTCCTCGATGTAGAGACGGTTGACCTTCTTGCCCTGCGGGCCGGTCTGATGCGTGACGAGCGTGGAGCCGAGGATGCGCTCGGACTCTTTCTTCACGTCGTCGACGGATTTCACCACCTTGACGCCGCCGGCCTTGCCGCGGCCGCCGGCGTGGATCTGCGCCTTCACGACCCAGATCGGACCGCCGAGTTCGTTTGCGCCCTTGACCGCTTCGTCCACGCTGAACGCGGGCACGCCGCGCGGTACCGGCACGCCGAATTCGCGCAGGACCGCCTTGGCCTGATATTCATGGATATTCATTCGACCGTTCCCTGACCTCGCGTCCCGGACGCAGCGCGCGACGGAAACGATGCGCGGCACCCCCGAAACTTTCGTTTCGCTCCTTCGCCCCGGATCAGCGATGCGCCGCGCACGCGCCGCATCGCGTCCGGAACATGCACCGATTAAGCTAAGTTCGGTGCAATCTTCTTGCAGGCCTCGATCAGCGTCTGGACGGCCTGGGCCGACTTCTCGAACGCCGCACTCTCGGCACTGTTGAATTCGATCTCGACGATGCGCTCGACGCCCTTGGCGCCGATCACAACCGGCACGCCGACATACATGTCCTTCACGCCGAACTCGCCGTTGAGCCAGGCGGCGCAGGGCACCACGCGCTTCTTGTCGAGCAGATAGCTTTCCGCCATCGAGACGGCGGAGGCCGCCGGCGCGTAGAAGGCCGAGCCGGTCTTCAAGAGATTGACGATCTCGCCGCCGCCCTTGCGCGTGCGCTCGACGATGGCGTCGAGGCGCGCCTGCGTGGTCCAGCCCATCTTGACGAGGTCGGGCAGCGGAATGCCGGCGACGGTCGAATAACGGATCATCGGCACCATGTCGTCGCCGTGGCCGCCTAGCGTCATCGCGCTGACGTCCTGCACCGAGACATTGAATTCGTCGGCAAGGAAATAGCGGAAGCGCGCACTGTCGAGCACGCCGGCCATGCCGACGACCTTGTTCTGGGGCAGGCCGCTGTGCTTCTGCAGCGCCCACACCATGGCGTCGAGCGGATTGGTGATGCAGATGACGAAGGCGTCGGGGGCGTATTTCTTGATGCCGGAGCCGACCTGCTCCATCACCTTGAGGTTGATACCGAGCAGGTCGTCGCGGCTCATGCCGGGCTTGCGCGGCACGCCGGCGGTGACGATGCAGACGTCGGCGCCGCCGATGGCCTCGTAGCTGTTGGTGCCGGTGAAGGCGACATCGAAGCCGCTGACCGGCGAGGATTCGGCAAGGTCGAGCGACTTGCCCTGCGGGATGCCTTCCGCGACGTCGAACATGACGACATCGCCGAGCTGCTTGAGGCCGATGAGGTGGGCCAGCGTGCCGCCGATCTGGCCGGCGCCGATCAACGCAATTTTTTTACGCGCCATGGTTGGAAATCTCTCGCTTTGGGGGTCCGGCGCCGCAGGATGCGGGCCGACGGTGGGTTAACCCCTCTGGTGCGTTGCGGCAAGGCGTCGCTGGCCGGAGCGACAAAGTCTGGCCCCTTGGTATACATAATACCACAATAGCAGGACGCGTTTGTCCAGCCCCTTCATCGGGATTTTTCAGGGAGACGTTTTCGGAGCTGGCCCGAGATTCATGAGCGGCTTGCGCGGGCGCTGACAAGCGCTGACCGGCCCGCGCGGGGCCCGCGACCTCGGATCATCAGAACCGGAAATTCTCGCTGGGAGCGCTAAAACCAGTAGCGGCGCGCGAGCCAGATCGAAAGCGACAGACCGACCAGCACCACCGCCACCCGGATCAGCGGACGTGGCACGATGCGCGCGAAATAGGCGCCGGCGAGACCGCCCAGGATGGTGCCAGCCGTCAGCGGTATCGTCTGCGCCCACGGCACCGCGCCCTGGCTAGCGAAAATGAGCGTCGCCACCAGGCAGTTAAGGCTGGAGACGAAGTTCTTCGCCACGTTGGCCGAACGGTAGTCGCCGCCCGTCGCCAGCGAGAACACGCCGAGCATCAGGATGCCAACGCCGGCGCCGAAATAACCGCCGTAGAACGCCACCGGCACCAGGACCTTCAGGCTGCCGACACTGAATCCGATCGGGCGGCCGCGTTTTTCGGCGCGCGCACGCATCCATGTGCTGATGCGTTCGGCGTAGGCGAACAGCACCGTGGCGAAGGCGAGCAGCAGCGGCACAAGACCGACAAAGACGCGCTCCGGCGTCAGCAGCAGGCAGGCGGCACCGGCCCCGGCGCCGATGAGCGAAAACGCGACCAGCTCGGCGAAGGCGCGATTGAACGGCGGCAGCTGCGTACGGTCGGACAATGCCCCCAGCATGGCGGCCGGCATCATGGCGGCGAGATTGCCGATGGCCGCCACCTGCGGCGAAAGGCCGGCGGCGATCAGCGCCGGATAGGTCACCACCGCCGCGCCGCCGACCATTGTCGCGATGACGCCGGCAACGAGCCCGCTGCCGAACAGCATCAGGAGGATGTGGATCGACAACACGAAATTCAAATTCCCGGCGGGCGACACAAAGTAAAGCCGTCGTGCGCGAGCTTATCCGGCGCATGACGGCTCATCATCAAAAGAATGCCTGAATCCCAGTCTGCGCGCGCCCCAGGATCAGCGCATGGATGTCATGCGTGCCCTCATAGGTGTTCACGGTCTCGAGGTTCGAGACCACGCGCATCACGTGATATTCTTCCGAAATGCCATTGCCGCCGTGCATGTCGCGGGCGGTGCGCGCGATATCGAGCGCCTTGCCGCAGTTGTTGCGCTTCATCAGCGAGATCGACGGCGGCGCGGCGCGCCCTTCTTCCAGCATGCGGCCGAGCCGGAGCGCGCCCGCCAGGCCGAGCGCGATCTCGGTCTGCATGTCGGCAAGCTTCTTCTGCACGAGCTGGTTGGCCGCGAGCGGCCGGTTGAACTGCTTGCGGTCGAGCGTGTACTGGCGCGCCGCATGCCAGCAGAATTCCGCCGCGCCCATGGCGCCCCAGGCGATGCCGTAGCGCGCGTTGTTGAGGCAGCCGAACGGGCCGCTCAGCCCCTTGACGTTGGGCAGCAGGTTTTCCTCGGGGATCGACGCAGTCTTCCAGCACGATCTCGCCGGTGATGGAGGCGCGCAAACTAAGCTTGCCCTCGATCTTAGGCGTGGAGAAGCCCTTGGTGCCGCGCTCGACGACGAAGCCACGGATGACGCCGTCGAGCTTCGCCCACACCACGGCGACGTCGGCGACCGGCGAATTGGAGATCCAGGTCTTGGCGCCGTTGAGCTTGTAGCCGCCATCGACCTTCTCGGCGCGGGTCGCCATGGAGCCGGGATCGGAGCCGTGGTCGGGCTCGGTCAGGCCGAAGCAGCCGATCATTTCGCCGCTCGCCAGCTTCGGCAGATACTTCATGCGCTGGGCTTCCGTGCCGTAGGCGTAGATCGGATGCATGACGAGTGATGACTGCACCGACATGGCGGAGCGGTAACCGCTGTCGACACGCTCAACTTCGCGCGCGATCAGGCCGTAAGCCACGTAGCCGAGGCCGGCGCCGCCGTATTGATCGGGGATGGTGGGACCGAGCAGACCGAGCTTACCCATCTCCCGCATCATGTCGGGGTCGTACTTCTCGTCGCGGTAAGCCTCCATGACCCGCGGCATCAGATAGTCCTGCGCGAAGCCGCTCGCGGTGTCGCGCACCATGCGCTCCTCTTCCGTGAGGTCGTGCTCGATATCGAGCGGATCTTCCCAGACGAAGGCGGAGTCCTTCAGCATGGTGGGCTTGTGCGCGCGCGATGCGGCTGCCTGTGACATTTCAGGAGACTCCCGAGGATTGGTTCCGGCGCCCGCGGACGGCCGCAGGGCTTTGTCAGGCTCATTATAGACGGGGACGCGGGGCGGCAAGAGTGGGGCCGGCCCTCAATTTCAGCCGTCATTGCCCACGAATGCGGGCAATCCAGCAACCCCGGCAACACGGCGGGTACGGGGCTCCCGCCTTCGCGGAGGACGACACCGGAAATTGTGGCGTCCGCCTAGTTCACCACCGAAAGCTGCAACTTGTCGATCGCGCGCAGCACGCGGTCGAGCTCGTGGCCTCGGCGCACGATCAGCCCGGTCGCCGAGATCACGCTGTAGGCGCCCTGGCGGCGTTCCAGTTTCGGGTTTTTTTCGATGCGGTATATCGGCACTTCCGACGCGCGGCGGAACACCGAGAATACGGCGCGGTCTTTCAGAAAATCGATGGCGTAATCGCGCCATTCGCCGGCTGCGACCATGCGGCCGTAAAGATCGAGAATGCGGTTGAGCTCGCGGCGGGTAAAGGTAACCCGGTTGAGGGCGGCGGGCGCGCTGCGCGCCTGGGAGCCACCCTCAAGGGACTGGCTAGGATCATCAGCTTCGCCGGGACCGAACGTCATGCGGCGCCTCCTTTGCGTTTGTGTGACAATGATCGCGCCCTCGGCGGTCGACGGCAAGAGCCTCTTTGGTGGAAAGGTCGCGCGGAGCCCGGCGAAACGGGCGCGTTCGATCACGAACACGTCAATACCCACCACCAAAAGGCCCAAATTCTGTCAATTACCCGACATGGTGGGGTGGGAAAAAGCGATCGTTGCCTCAAGGCCCGGTCGATCTGAGCGCCGGATTCCTCAGCCCCCCAGCCCCCCGGGGCTCGGTCGGCCGGGCCGTTTGAGTACCGCGTACGATTCAATCCCCTAAGTACCCTTCGGGCCGGCGAGTATCTGCCGGCCCGATTTTTTTGTGCGGTCAACCCGTCATCCAAAGGTGCGATCGCGCGCTAGCAAGCGCGCACCTCAGGATGGCATGATCATATTCACATATGTTGGAACGCGAGAGAGGCTCACCGCACCTTGGCGGCGGGAACCTTCGTCATGGCGGCGCCGAGGATCATGCCGGGCCTCTTCGGGCTGCCGCTCTGCAGCAGCACCGCGGCGCGGTCGATGTCGGCGATCGAGAAGCGGGCATCGGGCAGCGTGCTGATCTTGACGCGGAAGCTCGCGGCCTGGCCGTGCCAGTCGCCGAGCTTCACCCAGCGCCGCACCACGTTGTGGTAGACGATGGTGCGGCCGCGGTTCTCGCCGCGCCCG
Source organism: uncultured Pseudomonadota bacterium (assembly GCA_963822085.1). Lineage (GTDB taxonomy): Bacteria > Pseudomonadota > Alphaproteobacteria > Rhizobiales > Xanthobacteraceae > Pseudolabrys. Next base: position 66,819 of record CAWGGL010000022.1, on the reverse strand, counting down.
ATCGACACCCGCGCCTTGCCGGTGACCGGGCAGAGCCACACCTCGCCGCTGCGATGCTTTCCGGTCGCGGCCGGCACGCCGACGGTGATGACGCCATCGGCAACCTTCACGCTAACCGGCAGGCTGAGCGGATCGCTCTCACGGTGCGTCTTCACAATGGCGTCCTCGATAGCGTCCTTGTTGCTGCCGAGCGCATGCACCATCCCGTTGATCACGGCCTGCGGGGTGTAGACCTCGCGGTCGCCGCGCGCGATGGCGTAGTCGCGCTGCCGCGTGGAATCGACCGGCAGCGCCAGGGTGTCCTTCCAGCCGAGATAATCCCAGTAATCGACCGGCACGCTGAGCGCGATCAGCGAGGGATCCTCCGCCAGTTCGCCGAGCAAGCGGTCGGCCGGCGGACAGGAGGAACAGCCCTGGCTGGTGAACAGTTCGATGACGGCGCGCGGCTCAGCGGCGAGCGCCGACGGCGCGCCCACGCCCAACGTGCCCGCGCCAAGCGCGACCATTGCCGCAAAGAGGATGGGACGAATCGTCATGCCGGTCCTGCCCGAGTTCTGCCCGAACCCTGCCCAGACTGCATATAAGAGGCATAAACGCTCACTGGCCACTCACTTCACAGTGAGTGGCCAGCGAAAGGAGATTGAGCCGGCGAATGGCGTCAGTTCGCGAGCTGGCGCAGGACGTACTGCAGAATGCCGCCGTTCTTGAAGTAATCGAGCTCGTCCACGGTATCGATGCGGCAGAGCAATGGAACCCGCTTGAGCGTGCCGTCGCCCATGACGATTTCGGCAATCAGCCGCTGGCGCGGCCGCAGCTCGCCTTGCAGGCCGCGGATGGTGACCTGCTCGTCGCCCTTCATCCCGAGCGACTCCCAGGAGGTGCCTTCCTCGAACACCAGCGGCATAACGCCCATGCCGATCAGGTTGGAACGATGGATGCGCTCGAAAGACTCGGCGATGACCGCGCGCACGCCGAGCAGCACGGTGCCCTTGGCCGCCCAGTCACGCGAGGAGCCGGTGCCGTATTCCTTGCCGGCGAAGATGACGAGCGGCACGTTCTCCTCTTTGTACTTCATCGCCGCGTCGTACATGGTCATCTGCTGCTTGGACGGATAGTGGATCGTGAATCCGCCCTCCACGCCCGGCACCATCTGGTTCTTCAGCCGGATATTGGCGAAGGTGCCGCGCATCATGACCTGATGGTTGCCGCGGCGCGTGCCGTACTGGTTGAAGTCCTTCGGCCGCACCTGGTGGTCGCGCAGGTATTCGCCCGCCGGGCCGTCCTGCTTGATCGAGCCCGCCGGCGAGATGTGGTCGGTGGTGATCGAGTCAAGCAGCAGCGCCAGCACGCGCGCCTCGATGATATCCTCGAGCGGCTTCTGGCGCTTTTCCATGCCCTCGAAATAGGGCGGATTCTGCACGTAGGTCGAACGGTCGTCCCAGGTGTAGGTCAGGCCGCCCTTGACCGCGATCTTGCGCCAGTGCGTGTCGCCCTTGAACACGTCGGCGTACTTCTTGGCGAAGATGCTCTTGGTGACGTTCTTAGCGACGAAAGCGCCGATCTCCTTGTTGGACGGCCAGATGTCCTTCAGAAACACCTTCTTGCCCTTGTCGTCGGTGCCGAGCGGATCCTTGGCAAGGTCGACGCTCATGTTGCCGGCGATCGCATAGGCGACCACCAGCGGCGGCGACGCCAGATAGTTGGCGCGCACGTCGGCGTTGACGCGGCCCTCGAAGTTGCGGTTGCCGGAGAGCACTGCGGCCGCCACCAGATCGTTGTCGTTGATGGACTGCGAAATTTCTTCCGGCAGCGGGCCGGAATTGCCGATGCAGGTGGTGCAGCCATAGCCGACCAGATTGAAGCCGATCTTGTCGAGGTCCTTCTGCAGGCCGGCCTTCTCGAGATATTCGCCCACCACCTGCGAGCCGGGTGCCAGCGAGGTCTTCACCCACGGCTTGGCGGAAAGGCCCTTGGCCGCCGCCTTGCGCGCCAAAAGACCGGCGCCGATCATGACATTCGGGTTGGAGGTGTTGGTGCAGGAAGTGATGGCTGCGATCACCACGTCGCCGTGGCCGAGGTCGTAGTTCTTGCCCTCGACCGGCACGCGTTTGCCCATCTCGTTGGCCTTGTGGAACTCCTTGTCCATGGAGGCGGCAAAGCCGGGCTTCACGTCCTTGAGCGCGATGCGGTCCTGCGGGCGCTTGGGGCCGGCGAGCGACGGCTCGACGGTGGAAAGGTCGAGCTTGAGGACGTCGGTGAATTGCGGGTCCGGCGTCTTGGGCGTGCGGAACATGCCCTGCGCCTTGGCGTAGACTTCAACCAGCTTGATCACCTCGGTCGGACGACCGGTATTCTTCAGATAGGCCAGCGTATCGTCGTCGACCGGCGAGAAGCCGCAGGTGGCGCCGTATTCCGGCGCCATGTTGCCCAGCGTGGCACGGTCGGCGAGCGTCAGATGGGTGAGGCCGGGGCCGAAGAACTCGACGAACTTGCCGACCACGCCGCGCTTGCGCAGCATCTCGGTGGCGGTGAGCACCAGGTCGGTGGCGGTGACGCCTTCCTTCATGCGGCCGGTGAGCTTGAAGCCGATCACCTCGGGCAGCACCATCGACAGCGGCTGGCCGAGCATGGCCGCCTCCGCCTCGATGCCGCCGACGCCCCAGCCGAGCACCGACAGGCCGTTGACCATGGTGGTGTGCGAATCGGTGCCGACCAGCGTGTCCGGATAGGCCACTTCCATGGCCTGCTCCTTGCCGTCGCCGTTCTTGGGGTCAGGCTTGACCTTGTCCTTCTTGGACCACACCACGCGCGACAGGTATTCGAGATTGACCTGGTGGCAGATGCCGGTGCCGGGCGGCACCACGCGGAAGTTGTTGAACGAGCGCTGCGCCCATTTCAGGAACTTGTAGCGTTCCTCGTTCTGCCGGTACTCCTCCTCGACGTTCTTCTTGAAGGCCTGATTGTCGCCGAAGAAGGTGACCGCCACCGAATGGTCGACGACGAGGTCGACCGGAATGAGCGGATTGATCTTTCTTGGGGTCGCCGCCGAGGTGCTCCATGGCGTCGCGCATGGCGGCGAGATCGACCACCGCCGGCACGCCGGTGAAATCCTGCATCAGCACGCGCGCGGGGCGGAACGCGATCTCATGGTTGGACGACTTGGTCTTCATCCACTCGGCGACCGCCTTGATGTCGTCCTTGGTGACCGTACGCCCGTCTTCGTTGCGCAGCAGGTTCTCCAAGATCACCTTCATCGAGAACGGCAGGCGCGAGATGCCCTTGAGGCCGTTCTTCTCGGCGGCCGGCAGGCTGTAATAGGCATAGGTCTTGCCGCCGGCCTTGAGCGTCTTGCAGCAACGAAAACTGTCGAGCGAAGTCATGATCGGATGTTCCATTTCCCGCGCAGGTGGATTGCCGCGGTCTCCTCCTAAATCATTGGCGTCACATAATTTTTGTCGCCAGACGAGACACGCGCGCGAATTCGATTTAGGTAACGCCGCCGGACCGGGCTTATAAGGTCTTTTGGCCGCCAACGCCACTTTTCTTGGGATTGTTCCAGCTATGCGCAGCGATTTGGGCTTTTCAGGCGCTGAAATTTACCGCGGGCCCGCGTCCGGGACGCAAGAGGCCTGATGCAACTTGCCGGCAACAATCTGGCCTGCATCCGCGGCGGCCGCGTGGTATTCGCGCGCCTGAATTTCAGTGTGGCGGATGGCGAGGCCTTGCTGATCACCGGCCGCAACGGCGCCGGCAAGTCGTCGCTGCTCCGGGTGATTGCCGGACTGGTGCGACTCGCCGAGGGCAAGCTCAGCTTGGAGGGTGGCGACCCGGAAGCCGCTATCGGCGAGCAAGTCCACTATCTGGGTCATCAGGACGCACTGAAGCCAGCGCTGTCGGTGGCCGAGAACCTGCAATTTTGGGCGGCCTATCTCGGCAATGCCGCCGGCGACATCGAACCGGCGCTGGAAGCGGTGGCGCTCAAGCCGCTCGCCGGACTGCCGGCGGCGTATCTGTCCGCCGGCCAGCGGCGGCGGCTGTCGATCGCGCGGCTGATCGCGGTGAAGCGCCCGATCTGGCTGTTGGACGAGCCGACCTCGGCGCTCGACGTCACCTCGCAGGAGCGTCTGACCGGGCTGATGCGCGACCATTTGGCGAGCGGCGGCATGATCGTCGCCGCCACCCACGGGCCGATCGGGCTCGAAGCCCCGCGGGAAATGCGGATCGGGCCCCAATGACCGCATTCACTGCCCTCCTCACGCGCGACATACGGCTCGCGATGCGCCACGGCGGCGGCGCGCTGATGGGTGCGCTGTTCTTCCTGATCGTGGTGGTGATGGTGCCGTTCGCGGTCGGCCCCGATTTGAAACTGCTGGCGCAGATCGGCCCGGCGATCCTGTGGGTGGGAGCGCTGCTGGCGAGCCTGCTTGCGCTCGACCGGCTGTTCGCCATGGACCACGACGACGGTTCGCTCGATCTGCTGATGACCGGGCCGGTGCCGCTGGAACTCGCGGTCGGCGCCAAGGCCATCGCGCACTGGCTCACCACCGGGCTGCCGCTGGTGCTGGTCACGCCGGTGCTGGGGCTGCTGCTCAATGTCGAGCCCCGCGCCATGGGCCCGCTGATGCTGACTCTGCTGGTGGGCACGCCCGCGCTTACGTTCATCGGGCTCATTGGCGCGGCACTGTCGGTGGCGCTACGGCGCGGCGGGCTGCTGCTGGCGGTGCTGGTGCTGCCGCTGACCATTCCGGTGCTGATTTTCGGCGTCGCCGCGGCCAGCGCCGCCATCGACGAAATCGCCCCTTTCGGCCCTCCTTTCACCATTCTTTGCGCGTTGACCCTGATGAGCCTGGTGCTGGGGCCGGTGGCGGCGGCGGCCGCGCTGCGCCATGGTCTGGAATGAGGGCGAAAAGCCGAATTGCCCCATGAACCTCCTGGGACTAAGTAACCGCCGATGGCCCTGATCGATCTCGCCAATCCGACGCGCTTCCTGCGCCTGGTGCACCGCGTGCTGCCGTGGCTAATCGCCATCACGGTGGTGCTTCTGGTGATCGGCCTCTACGGCGCGGCCAACGCTCCCGACGACTACCAGCAGGGCGCGACCGTCAAGATCATGTACCTGCACGTACCGGCCGCCTGGCTCGGCATGATGGGCTGGGTGGTGATGAGCGCCGCCGCGCTCGGCACGCTGGTGTGGCGCCATCCGCTCGCCGACGTCGCCGGCAAGTCGGCAGCGCCCATCGGCGCGGCCTTCACCTTCATCTGCCTCGTCACCGGCTCGCTGTGGGGCCGCCCGACCTGGGGCACCTACTGGGTGTGGGACGCGCGGCTGACCTCCATGCTGGTGCTGCTCCTGCTCTACCTCGGCGTCATGGCGCTCTACTGGACGGCGGAAGACCCCGGCCGCGGCGCGCGCGCAGCGGCGATCCTGTCGCTGGTCGGCGCCATCAATCTGCCGATCATCAAGTTCTCGGTCGACTGGTGGAACACGCTGCACCAGGGCTCGTCGATCTTCCGTCGCGGCGGTCCGGCCATTGCGCCGTCCATGCTGTGGCCGCTCCTGGTGATGGCGGTCGCCTGCACCTTCCTGTTCGTCACGCTGCATCTTGCCGCCATGCGCAACGAGATATTGCGCCGGCGCGTGCGCACCATGCAGTTGATGCAGGCGCAAGACCTGGCGGAGGCCGGCGCATGATCCCGAAAAGTGGACACCGGTTTTCGAACAAGATCATGCGCAAAGGAAGAATCGCATGACGATGACCTTCGCGCAGGAAGCCGGCTTCATCGTCGCGGCCTACGCGGTGACGGCATTCGTGGTCGCTGTGCTGATCGCCTGGGTGGTGCTCGACTATTCGGCGCAGCGGCGCATTCTCGGCGATCTCGAGGCGCGCGGCGTCAGCCGGCGCTCGCAGCGCACGACGGACGAATCATGACAGAGACGGCGCAAGACGAACGGCGACCGAGCAATCTGCGGCGCGGCATTTTGGTGCTGCTGCCGCTGATCGTGTTTCTCGCCCTGGCGGCGCTGTTCTACGTGGGCCTGCACTCGGGCGATCCTTCTCTGCTGCCCTCGGCGCTGATCGGCAAGCACATGCCGAAGACCGACCTGCCGCCGATCGCGGGGCTGACGCAAAACGGCAAGCCGGTCGCGGGGCTGAGCGACGCGACCTTCAAGGACAAGGTAACGCTGGTGAACGTGTGGGCGTCGTGGTGCGTGCCCTGCCATGACGAGGTGCCGTTTCTGGAGCAACTCTCCCACGACAAGCGCTTCCAACTCGTCGGCATCAACTACAAGGACGCGCCCGACGACGCGCGCCGTTTCCTCGGCCGCTACGGCAACCCCTATGCCGCCGTCGGCGCCGACCGCAGCGGGCGAGAGTCGATCAACTGGGGCGTCTACGGCGTGCCCGAAACCTACGTGATCGACCGTTCGGGCACCATCATCTACAAGCTGGTGGGGCCGCTCATGCCGCAGAACCTGCAAGGCGCGGTGATGCCGGCGGTCGAGAAGGCGCTGGCGAAAAAATAATCGCGCCTACTCTCCCTCACCGCTCGGCGCTTCTTCCGGTTCCGGGTTCGGCGCATATTTCATCAGCAGCGGATACTGCAGCGCACCGAACAAAAGGGTGAGCGGCACCACGCCGAACAGCTTGAAGCTGACCCAAACGTCGGTGGAGAAGTTGCGCCAGACAATCTCGTTCACGACGGCGAGAAAGAAAAAGAAAATCACCCAGCGCCAAGTCAATTTGCGCCAGCCTTCGTCGGTCAAGTCGAAGACCGAATTGAACAGGATGGAAAGCCAGAGCTTGTTGAACGCGAGCCCGCCAAGCAGCACGCCGCCGAACAACACATAGAGGATGGTCGGCTTGATCTTGATGAATTCCGCGTCGTGCAGGTACAGCGTGAGCCCACCGAAGACCGCGACAATGATCGCGGTGACCAGCGGCATGATTTCGAGGCGCCGCGTTTTCACGTAGGCGAAGACAAGCGCGGCCAGCACCGCCACCATGAAGACGCTAGTGGCGGCGAAGATGCCGAAGCGCGCATTGGCGGCGAAGAACAGCACCAGCGGCCCGATGTCGAGCACGAGCTTGAGGGTGGGGTTAAGCTTCTGTTTTTCGGCCATGGCGTGCTTGCTACTCCAATCCCACGATAGCGCGGGCGTATTCGCGTGCGGTGAAGGGCGACAGGTCCTCGACGCTCTCACCGACGCCGATGAAGTGCACCGGCAGGCCGAACTTGGACGCGATGGCGACGAGAATGCCGCCGCGCGCGGTGCCGTCGAGCTTGGTCATGACCAATCCAGTGACGCCCGCCGTCTTCTGGAATATCTCGACCTGGCTGAGGGCGTTTTGTCCGACCGTGGCATCGAGCACCAGCAGCACGGCGTGCGGCGCGTCGGGCTCCACCTTGCGCATGACGCGCACGATCTTTTCCAGCTCGCTCATCAGCTCGGCGCGATTCTGCAGGCGGCCGGCAGTGTCCATCAGCACTACGTCGACGCCTTGCGTCTTAGCGGCGGCGATGGCGTCAAACGCCAAACCTGCGGCATCGGCGCCCTGCGTGCGCGCTTCGACGCTCGCACCGGTGCGCTCACCCCAGATCTTGAGTTGCTCGGTGGCGGCAGCGCGGAACGTGTCTCCGGCAACCATCATCACCGACTTGCCTTCGGCGCGGAAACGGGCGGCGAGCTTGCCGATGGTGGTGGTCTTGCCGGAACCGTTGACGCCGGCGACCAGCACCACGAAGGGCTTGGCGGTGACCTCGAGCGGTTTCGCCACCGGCGCCATCACCTTCTCGATTTCATCGGCGAGCAGGGTTTGCAGTTCCTCGGGCGCGATGCCCTTCTCGTAGCGGCCCGTGCGCAGGGTTTCCACGATGCGGTCGGCGACATCAATGCCGAAATCGGCGCGGATCAACTCGTTTTCGAGCTCTTCGAGGGTGGAGGCGTCGAGCTTGCGCTTGCTGACCAGGCCGGTGATGGCGGCGCCGAGGGACGACGAGGTGCGCTTGAGGCCCCCGCTCAGGCGCTTCCACCAGCTCGTTTTCTGTGTCGTTTCGTCCATGATAGGTCCTTGCGCCCAAGCCCCTGATACCCGCTTCGGCGCTATTTGGTAACTGATTATGACAGCGGAAGAGATGCTGGCCCGTTGCTCTACCGCGACGGGCTGATGCTGGTGGTCGACAAGCCGGCGGGCCTTGCCGTGCACCGCGGCCCGCAAAGTGGCGATAGCGGCGGCGAGGCGTTTGAGGATTATTTCGGCGCGCTGCGCTTCGGCCTGCCGCGGTCGCCGGCGCTCGCTCACCGGCTCGATCGCGACACCTCCGGCTGCCTGGTGCTCGGGCGCCACCGCAAGGCGCTTGCCGCTCTCGGCAAGCTGTTCAAGGACGGCAAGGTGGGCAAGACCTACTGGGCGGTGGTGGATGGCGGGCCGGAAGCCGACGAAGGCCGCATCGACATCGCGCTGTCGAAACGCGACGAGAGCCGCGGCTGGTGGATGAAGGCCGACCCGCACGGCCTGCCGTCGGTGACGACGTGGAAGGTGATGGGGCGCGACGGCACCGGCCACACCTGGCTCGCGCTTGAGCCGCTCACCGGGCGCACGCACCAACTGCGCGTGCATTGCGCAGAGATGGGCTTTCCGATCGTCGGCGATACGGTTTACGGCACACAGGCAAGTTTACGCGGCCTGCGCAATGAAAAGTCGGCGCGCGATGGCGGGCCGCCGCTACACCTGCACGCGCGTGAGGTGACGGTGCCGATCTCCAAGAACAAGCCGCCGGTGACAGTCACCGCGCCGGTGCCGAAACACATGCGCGAATTGTTGAGCGCATGCGGGTGGAGCGGCGAAAATTAGATTCTCTACTAAGCGGATGATCTTGCCCGAAAACCGGTTCCCACTTATCGGGATCACGCGCTAGTAAAGTTGCGCTTTGATCCGTTCCGGCGCTGCGCGATCGAAGGCCGCGCCGTCCAGTTCGCCGCTGCTGAGTTCGGTGATCATGGCGCCGAGCGAAGGCACGTTTCTGCGGTCGATCTTGGTAGCTTCGTCCCACAGCTTCGAGCGCACGATTGCCTTGGAGCAGTGCACGAAAGCCGTCTCGACCTCCACCAGCATCACGCTGCGCGGCAACTTGCCGTTGACGGGGAAGCGTTGCAGCAGCTCGGGATCGATCGAGATCGTCGCGCGGCCGTTCACCCGCATGGTCTCGCCGACGCCGGGAATGAGGAACAACAGCGCGATGCGCGGATCGCGTACGATGTTGCGGAAGCCGTCGATGCGGTTGTTGCCGGGGCGGTCGGGGATCGCCAACAGCTTCTCGTTCAGCACGTGGACGAAACCGGCGGGGTCACCCTTGGGCGAGCAGTCGAGCCCCTCCGGTCCGCTGGTGGCGATGGCAACGAAGGGCGCGGCCTCGATCAGCTTGCGATAGCTGTCGTTGATGTGGTCGATCTCCTTGATGACCGCGGGCCCGCGGGCATGGCCGTAATGGGCTTCGAGCTGCTCAACGGTGGTCAGCAGATGATCGCTCATGCGAAGGCCCTTCCTAAGCGGCAAGCAATTGCCGGCCATCGTGGTCGGCGATGGTGAGATCGAAAATTTCACCGGGCGCCACCGGCGCCGCAAACCGCACGGGCGTGAACTGCTCGGTGCGGCCGAGGGTGGCCTGCTCGGCAAGCACGCGGCGGGTGGCGCCCACTTCCCCGGCGAGATGACTGCGCAGCGCCGCCTCGCCCTTTTCGCGCAAGAGGCGCGCGCGTTCCTTGGCGACGGCGCGGTTGACCTGCGGCATGCGCGCGGCCGGCGTGCCGGGCCTGGCCGAGAACGGAAAGACATGCAGCGTGGTGAGCCCGCATGCATCCACGAGATCGAGCGAGCGAGCGAACATATCTTCGGTCTCGGTCGGAAAGCCGGCGATGATGTCGGCGCCGAAGGCGACGTCGGGACGCAAACGCCGCACCTGGTCGCAAAAAGCAATGGACTGATCGCGCGAATGGCGGCGCTTCATGCGCTTCAGGATGAGATCGTCACCGGCCTGCAGCGACAGATGCAAATGCGGCATGAGGCGCGGCTCATTGGCGAGCGCGTCGAACAGGTCGGCGTCGGCTTCCACCGAGTCGATGGACGAAAGCCGCAGGCGCGCCAGTTCCGGCACCTCGCTTAAGATTCGTTTGACCAGCGCGCCGAGGCGCATATCGCCGTCGACGTAGCTGGTGATGTCGACACCGGTCAGCACCACCTCGCGATAGCCGCGTTCAACGAGACGGCGCACCTGCGCCACCACGTCGCTCACCGAGAGAGACCGCGAATTGCCGCGGCCGAACGGGATGATGCAGAAGGTGCAGCGATGGTCGCAGCCGTTCTGCACCTGCACGAAGGCGCGGGCGCGGCCGTCGATGCTGTCGATTGAATGCGCGCGCATGTCGCGCACGGCCATGATGTCGGAGACGGCAACCTTCTCGTCCGCGCCCCAGGCGCGCGCGTCGAGCTTCTCTTCGTTGCCGATGACGCGTTCGACTTCCGCCATCTGTGCGAAGTCTTCCGGCTTGGTCTGCGCGGCGCAGCCGGTAACGACAATGCGCGCGTCGGGCCGTTCGCGCTTCAAGCGCCGAATTGTCTGCCGCGCCTGGCGCACGGCTTCGCCCGTCACCGCGCAGGTATTGACCACCACGGCGTCTTGCACGCCGGCGGCACCCGCCTCGCGCTTGATCACTTCCGACTCGTAGGTGTTGAGCCGGCAACCGAAGGTGACGACGTCGATGCTCACGGCGCGACGGCTTTCTCGAAGATCGCCGGGTCGAACTTGCCTTCGAACTCGAACGCCACCGGGCCGGTCATCAGCACATGATCGTTGTCGGCACGCCATTCGATGGTGAGCTCGCCGCCCGGCAGCGTGACGTGCACCTTGCGCTCCGTGCGCTTCAGCCGCGCCGCCGACGCCACGGTGGCGCAAGCCGCCGAGCCGCAGGCCTTGGTCAGCCCCGCGCCGCGCTCCCAGGTGCGCATGACGATATGCTCGCGGTCGACGATGTGCGCGAGCGTAATATTGGCGCGCTCGGGAAAGATCGGGTGGTTTTCGAGCAGCGGCCCGAAGCGTTCGAGGTCGTAGGCATTGACGTCGTCGACCCAGAAGATGGCGTGCGGGTTGCCCATGTTGGCGACCGACGGCGAATGCAGCACCGGATCATCGATCGGCCCCACCTGCAACTCGATCATGCGGGTGTCGCGAAATTCCTCCGCCAAAGGGATCTCGTTCCAGGCAAAGCGCGGCTTGCCCATGTCGACGGTGAACAGGCCGCCTTCACCCCTCCAGCAATTCACGATGCCGCTCGTGGTCTCGAAACAAAGGGTGTCCTTGCCGCCGTGCTTGACCACGTAGTCGGCGACGCAGCGCATGCCGTTGCCGCAGGCGCCGGCCTCGGAGCCGTCGTTGTTGAAGATGCGGATATAGCCGTCGGTGCCGGCGAGGCGCGCCGGGTAGATCGCCATGAGCTGGTCGTAGGGCGCGCCGCCCGGGGCGGCCGCCGCCCGCGCCTCCTCGGGCGCGATCGTGGTCCCCTTGGCGCCGTCGGCACGCATGTCGACAACGACGATCTCGTTGCCGATGCCGTTCATCTTCACGAAAGCATGATTGGCGAGCACGCTCATCGATCCGCTGCTGTCTGGAACCATCGCCCGTTAAGGCTGAATTGCATTAAAATTGGACTGTACCACCCGGCCCGGGTTCGGCCCGGCTTATATGGCGATTGGGCCCGAAAAGACAGGGGTCCGGACCCAACTGGGGCCCGCAGCGTAGAATAAGCGGCCCGCTCACCGCCGGGTGCGGACAAATCGATCGTTTATGTCTATGTTGGTGACGAATATCTGCCGGTGAAATGACCATGAATTACCCCCGTACCTTCGCCCTCGCCGCCTTTGTGGCGGTCTCCCTGGCCCTGCCGGCGCAGGCCGCCGAGCGGCTGATCACCGTCACCGGCCACGGCATGGTGGCGGTCGCGCCCGACACGGCCATGATCCGCATCGGGGTCACCACCCAGGGCAAGACCGCACACGACGCGAGCGCCTCCAACGCCAAACAGATGACCAAGGTGATCGGCACCATCGAGCAGAGCGGCATCGCCAAGAAGGACATCCAGACCTCGCAACTATCGTTGCAGCCGCAATACGATTCCAAGGGCGGCACCAACCGGCTGCTCGGCTTCCAGGTGACCAACCGGGTCACCGTACGCATTCGCAAGATCGCCAACCTGCCGGCGGTGCTCGACAAGGCGATCTCGGCGGGCGCCAACGAAATGTCCGGTATCGAGTTCCTGGTATCGGAGGAAAGCAAGCTGCTGGACGAGGCTCGCGCCGACGCCATCACCGACGCTCACCGCAAAGCCGAGCTCTATGCCAAGGCCGCGGGCGCCAAGGTCGGCAAAGTGGTGGCAATCACCGAGCAGGGCTCCAGCCCGCCGCCGCGCCCCTTCCAGGCAGCCCTGCGCGCCAGCGGCGGCGCAGTGCCGGTGGCACCGGGCGAGCAGATGCTGCGGGCGACCGTGACGGTGAGCTACGAGCTGGGGCAGTAAGCCGACGGCCGCCTCCCGTTATGCCCGCACTTTTCGCAGGCCGTCACACCTAAAAACTACGTAGAATCAGATATTTGGGTGGCCGGGCGAGTGCCCGGCCATGACGGTAGCAGGCGTTGTGCCGCCGCCGCTTTTCCTTGACTTACCAGCGCCCCAACCCTAGGTTCCGCGCGTTCTCGATAGAGACAGGAATACAAGCTCCGCCGACCGGTCCTTGAGAGGCCGGAGGTCCCCGCCCGACAGCGCGATGCGCCCTCGGGCGCCATTCGTGTTTGAGGTTTTCCCTCCCCCGAGGGCGACAAGGAAGTCCGGATGTTCGATAGCCTGTCGGATCGCCTGAGCGGCATTCTCGACCGCCTCACCCGGCGCGGCGCGCTGACCGAGGCCGACGTCGACGAGAGCTTGCGCGAGATCCGCCGGGCGCTGCTCGAGGCCGACGTGGCGCTCGACGTCGCGCGCGATTTCACCGCCAAGGTGAAGGAGAAGGCGGTCGGCGTCGAGGTGATGAAGTCGGTCACGCCGGGCCAGATGGTGGTCAAGGTCGTCAACGACGAGCTGGTCGCCATGCTGGGCTCCGACCAGCAGAGCATCGATCTCAACGCCGCGCCGCCGGTCGCCATCATGATGGTCGGCCTGCAGGGCTCCGGTAAGACCACCACCACCGCCAAGATCGCGCGCCGGCTGACCGACCGGCAGAAGCGCAAAGTGTTGATGGCCTCGCTCGACGTCAATCGGCCGGCGGCGATGGAACAACTCGCCATTCTCGGCCGCGACGCCGAAGTCGACACGCTGCCGATCGTCAAGGGCCAGACGCCGCCGCAGATCGCCAAGCGCGCGCTCGATGCCGCGCGCCTCGGCGGCTACGACGTGGTGATGCTCGATACCGCCGGCCGCACCACGCTCGACGAAGCGATGATGACGGAAGCGGCCGATGTGAAGAAGGCCGCCAATCCGCACGAAGTGCTGCTGGTCGCCGACAGCCTCACCGGCCAAGACGCGGTCAATCTCGCGCGCTCGTTCGACGAGCGCGTGGGGCTCACCGGCATCGTGCTCACCCGCGTCGACGGCGACGGCCGTGGCGGCGCCGCGCTCTCCATGCGAGCCGTCACCCATAAGCCGATCAAGCTGATCGGCACCGGCGAAAAACTCGATGCGCTGGAAGACTTCGATCCGTCGCGCATTGCCGGCCGCATCCTCGGCATGGGCGACATCGTCGCGCTGGTCGAGAAGGCGGCCGAGACCATCGACGCCGAAAAGGCGATGCGTGCCGCCGAGAAGATGCGCAAGGGTCAGTTCGATCTGGCCGACATGCGCGAACAGCTCATGCAGATGCAGAACATGGGCGGCATCGGCGGCCTGATGGGCATGTTGCCCGGCGTGGCGAAGATGAAGAACCAGATCGCCAATGCCGGCCTCGACGAAAAGATCCTCAAGCGGCAGATGGCGATCATCGACTCGATGACGCCAAGAGAACGGCGCAATCCGGATATCCTCAAGGCCAGCCGCAAGAAGCGCATCGCCGCCGGCTCCGGCACCTCGCCGGAACAGATCAATAAGCTTCTGAAGATGCACCGGACCATGGCCGACATGATGAAGGCCATGGGCAAGGGCAAGCGCGGCCCGATGGCGGGCCTCGGCCAGATGCTCGGCCTGGGTGGCGGTATGGGCGGCGGCATGCCATCGCCGGAACAGATGGCGGAGATGGCCAAGAACATGCCCGGAGGTATGCCCGGAATGCCCAACCTGCCGCCGAACTTCCCTGGTGCTGGCCCAAGTGGTTTGCCGGGCCTGGGCGGGCCGAAGCTGCCGCCGGGCTTTCCCGGCCTGGGAAAGAAGAAATGAGCTTTCGCGTCACCCGGAGCGGCGAGCCGCCAAAGGTGACGCATCACGATCAATCGCGTTCAAACTGAATCAAGCTGAATACCGAGAAAGGAAACCTGAAATGCTCGTCATCCGCATGGCCCGCGCCGGCACCAAGAAGCGGCCGTTCTATCACATCGTCGTCGCCGACTCGCGCTTCCCCCGCGACGGCCGCTTCATCGAGCGGCTCGGCTATTTCAATCCGCTGCTGCCGAAGGACAAGGAAGAGCGCCTCAAGTTCGACGTCGAGAAGGCGCAGGAATGGATGAAGAAGGGCGCGCAGCCGTCCGATCGCGTGATGCGCTTCCTCGACGCCGCCGGCGTCGCCAAGCGCACGCCGCGCAACAATCCGAACAAGGCGATCCCGCGCAAGGAACGCAAGGCCATGGCCGAGGAGGCCGCCAAGGCCGCCGCGGCGGCACCGGCTGCCGCGCCGGCGGCGAGCTGATCGCCTGCAGAAGTCCGCATGTGTTAGCCTCGTCCTGAGGAGGCCGGCTCAGCCGGCCGTCTCGAAGGACGAGGCGGGCAGATGGGCGCTTGGCTCTATATTCTGCGTTGTGCAGACGGTTCCTATTACACCGGGACCGCACGGGGCGATCTTGACCATCGGATTGGAGAGCATCAGTCGGGTCACTTTCCTGGCTTCACATCGAGGCGCCGCCCCGTTGAACTTGCGTACAGCGAGTATTTTGACCGGATCGTCGATGCGATCGCAGCGGAACGAAAGGTCAAGGGCTGGTCGCGGGCGAAGAAAGAGGCGCTGATGGCTGGAGATTTCCAACGTCTGTCCCTGTTGTCGCAACGGCGCACAGCCTTCCGGCCTCATGGTTCGAGACGCGCCGCTCCGCGACGCTCCTCACCATGAGGCCAGCTGCGGACAATATGGTCTGCGTCGCGCGCATTGGGGCCGCGCACGGTGTGCGCGGCGAGGTGAAGCTGTGGTCGTTCACCGAAGATCCGGAAGCGGTCGCCGGTTATGGGCCGCTTGAAACCGAAGACGGCACGCGGCGTTTCGAGATCGAAAGCTTGCGCGCGGCGAAGGATCACCTCGTCGCGCGGCTGAAGGGCGTCGATAGCCGCAACACGGCCGAAGCCTTGCGCAACGTCGAGCTCTACGTGCCGCGCGAGCGGCTGCCGGCGATCGACGAGGACGATACGTTCTACGTGGCCGACCTCATCGGGCTCACCGCTGTGACAGCGGAAGGCGAGGCGCTTGGCCGGGTGACGGCGGTGCATAATTTCGGTGCTGGCGACATCATCGAGATCGCCCCGGCCGAAGGCGCGCCGCTGATGCTGTCGTTCACCGGCGCCAACGTGCCGGAGGTGGACCTTGCGGCGGGGCGCATCGTGGTGGCGTTGCCGAACGAAGTCGAAGCCCGCGAAGACTGAAAGGTCACGGACCATGTGGCGCGCATCGGTGCTGACCATCTTTCCGGAGATGTTTCCCGGGCCGCTCGGCGTGAGCCTGGCCGGCAAGGCGCTGACCTCCGGCATCTGGTCGCTCGATACCCACGACATCCGCAACGCCGCAACCGACAAGCACCGCACCATCGACGACACACCGGCGGGCGGCGGGCCCGGCATGGTGATGAAGGCCGACATATTGGCGCGTGCCCTCGATGCCGTGCCGCATGACACCCGTCCGCGGCTGCTAATGAGCCCGCGCGGTAAGCCGCTGACGCAGGCGCGCGTCACCGAACTGGCCTACGGGCAAGGCGCGATCGTCGTCTGCGCGCGCTTCGAGGGTGTCGATGAGCGGCTCATTACGACGCGCAAGCTGGAGGAAGTCTCGCTCGGCGATTTCGTTCTCTCCGGCGGCGAGATCGCCGCGCTGGCCCTGATCGACGCCTGCGTGCGGCTCTTGCCCGGCGTCATGGGCAAGGAGGCGTCCGCCGCGGAAGAAAGCTTTGCCGACGGCCTGCTCGAATATCCGCAGTACACGCGGCCACCGGTGTTCGAGGGAGAACCGATCCCGGACGTGCTTGTGTCGGGTGACCACGCCAAGGTCGCCCGCTGGCGGCGGGGTGAGGCCGAGCGGCTCACACGCGAGCGGCGCCCGGACTTGTGGGCGGCTTATCGAGCACGGAAGCCGGACTAATGTTCACCCGCCCCTGGGAGGGGGAGGTGAAAGCCCCGCCCGCGCCTCATTCGGTTAGATTGTGGATGTAGTTGGGCGCACCTCCGGTATCGACCTTGAGGAACTGCTTGGTCTGGAGGTTGGAAGCGCCGCAGTTAAGCACGCCGTCCCGCATGTGGTTGCGGTTATGGAACACGAAGCGCTCGTGTTGGGTGCAGAAGAAGCCGCCCTCCTGACCTTTCCGCGCCTGCCAGATGCCGCCGCCCGAGCCGGTGGCGTAGAGGTAGTAGTACTGGTTGGTCAGCGGCCCCCGCATGATGGTGCGGCAGTGTCCGGGCTCGATGGTCCACCAGCCCTCAGAGGTCCAGCCGAAATGGCTGTGCGGGTAGCCGAAGGCCACATCGATCCGCTGGCCGGAGTGGTTACAGACGCGGTATCGGGCGAAAGCCGGCTCCGCTGCGAGCAGAGTGAGGGTCAGGACGGCCGCCAGGGCCAGCAACTTGCGTTTGAACATGAGAAATCCTCTGGTTCCGCTTGCTAGCACTGGGGGGCCTCGCCGGGCTTGATCTGCGACAAATCCGGCCTGCCCGCAGCCGGCCCCCGGAGCCCGCCCCGGCCCGGCCGCATTCACCCAATAAAACGCATGACAAATCCGCCGGCTTGCTTTAGAAGCCCGCCCGACCCATTCAGGATCTTAGATCAAGCACCGCGCGCCGGATGCTGGCGCTGCCGAGGGAGATATTCCCATGAATCTTATTCAGACGCTCGAAAAAGAGCAGGTCGAAAAGCTGTCGGCCAACAAGACCATTCCGGAGTTCGGCCCGGGCGACACCGTCAGCGTGGCGGTGAAGGTCGTCGAGGGCGAGCGCAGCCGCGTGCAGGCCTATGAAGGCGTGTGCATCGCGCGGTCCGGCCGCGGACTTCATCAGAACTTCACGGTGCGCAAGATCTCCTACGGCGAGGGCGTCGAGCGCGTGTTTCCGCTCTATTCGCCGATGATCGACTCGATCAAGGTGGTGCGCCGCGGCAAGGTTCGCCGCGCGAAGCTCTATTACCTGCGCAACCTGCGCGGCAAGAAGGCCCGCATCGCCGAGGCCACCAGCACCACCGGCGCCGCCGCCGGGGCGGCCGCGAAATAAACGCGACGCCATTCATCGATTGCGAAGCCCCCGGCCGCTCCGGGGGCTTTTGCTTTTCAGCCCAAGGTGCGCAAGCGCGCGATCAGCGCATCGACGTCGGCGGCGGCGTGATAGAGCCCGAAGCCGACGCGCAAGCGCGTGCCGCGCACGTCGGTGACGATGCCGGCGTCGCGCAGCCTTTGATACCAGGTACCCGCCTCGGCGTCCTCGAAGGTGAGGAAGTTACCGCGCGCGGGCTCATCAAGCGGCACCATCAGATGCTCCGCGCTGAACGGGCCCCAGGGCTTCTCCGCCATCGCCACCATGAAGCGGGCCTGTAGCGCCTCGACATGCGCGTGGACGAGCGCCGCGTCGATTCCTTCCTCCGCCAGCCAGTCGAACACCGCGCGCAACCGAAACAGGCCGGACGGGTCGAAGGTAGCGCCCATGAAACGAAATCCGTCGGCCGGATAGGGCACGCCGGTCTGCGCGCCGCTGAGGTTCCCGAAACCGGCGTACCAGCCGGTGTTGCGCGGCCTTGGGCCAAAGCCGGGCGGACAATGCATGAAGCAAGCGCCCTCGCCGGCCATGGCGTATTTGTAGCCGCCGGCGATATAGAAAGCGCGATCCGCGATGGCGCCGAGGTCGGTCGGACGCGCCAGGAAGCCGTGATAGCCGTCGATGACGACGAGCCGTTGCGGCGCCGAAAGCCCGTCAACCAGCGCGGCGAGATGCGTGAGCGCAAACCCGGAATTGAAGAACACCTGGCTGACATAGACGAGGTCGGCGTCCTCAACGCGCGCCGCCGCGATCAACCGTTCGGCCAGCGTATCGAACGGCGCCGTCGGCACGACGGTCAGGGCGACCAGCCCGTCTTCGGCCAGGCGCGCGATCTGGCGGCGGAACGAGTGAAATTCGCCATCGGTAGTCACCACCCGCATGGCGCGCTCGGACGGCCCACAGGACAGCAGGCGGTTGGCGAAGTCCAGCGTATTGGGGCCCGGCACCAGCGTCGCCGGGTCCGGCAGATTGAGATGGCGGGCGATGCCGGCGGCGACCGCCGGCCACACCTCGCCCAGCACATAGTCCCACTTGTCGTCGGCGCGGCGGGCGGCCTCGGTCCAGGCGGCCTGTTGCGCCTCGAAGGTCACGTCCGGCCAGAAATGATGGCTGTGCGCGGCAAAATGCAGCCGGCTGGGATCGGCGGCGCGAAAACGCGAGAACGCCGCGGTGAGGTCGAGGGGAACGGAGCGGGCCATTGCAATCTCGCTGGTGCCGATCTCACTGGAGCGTTTCCAGGCGAAGTGGAAGCCGGTTCGCCGTCCGGAAACGCGGCAAAACAAAAACTTGGACACGTTCGCCGTTTCGATGAACGTGTCTAGTGCCATCCAAACAATTTTAAGTGTAAAATAGATTATCGGTCCTGTCGAACCGGCGCGCCCGCAGGCGCCCGAGGAGAACTCCGCATGAGCAAAGCGAAAGGCCCCACCAGCCGCGTCGAGGCGGACATGCATCTCGACCTGAGCGGCAAGCTGACCTACGGCGCCTACCTCAATCTCGACCAGGTGCTCAGCGCGCAGCGTCCGTTGACGCAGGAGCACGACGAGCTCCTCTTCGTCGTCATCCATCACGTGCAGGAGCTGTGGCTGAAGCTGGTGGCACACGAGCTCGAACACGCGATCGCCTCCATTCGCGCCGACGACCTGCCGCCGGCCTTCAAGGCGCTCGCCCGGGTCACGCGCATCCAGGAACAACTGATCCGCGCCTGGGACGTGCTCTCGACCATGACGCCGGCCGATTATCTCGCGTTCCGCGACGCGCTCGGCCCGGCCTCGGGCTTCCAGTCGTTCCAGTACCGGCTGGTCGAATTCCGCCTGGGCGCCAAGGATGCGCGCATGGTCCTGCCGCACCGCAACGCGCCGGAACAGCATGCGCGGCTGGAGACGGCGCTTCACGAGCCCAGCCTCTATGACGAGGCGCTGCGGCTATTGGCGCGGCGCGGCTTTGCCGTGCCGAAGGAGGTGCTGGAGCGCGATTTCAGCCTGCCGTACGAAAGCCATCCGGCCGTGCGCGACATCTGGCTGACAATCTACCGCGCCGTGCAGGAGCATTTCGATCTCTACGAGCTGGCCGAGGAACTGGTCGACGTCGAGGACTGGTTCCAGCAATGGCGGTTCCGCCACATGAAGACGGTGGAGCGCATTATCGGCCTCAAGCGCGGCACCGGCGGCTCCTCCGGGGTCGCCTTTCTCAAGACCGCGCTGGAGCGTTCCTTCTTCCCCGAGCTGTGGGAGCTGCGCACCCAGCTCTAAGTCCCACGGGGTGCGGGGGGCCCGCCCCGGACCGGCGGTAATCTCCGCATTGTTCGCCAAATTTGGAATTGCTATAGGTGGCTCATGACCGGGCCGTTATTCCTGACCAGCATGGCTAAGGCGACCTTCGGCCGGCCTGCCCCGAGCCGCCTGCGGCGCGTGGTCCTGACCGACCACATGCGGCTGCCCTGGCGCTTCTTTGGCCGGCTGGCGGTGTGCGCGCAAGCCACGCTCTGAGCGCCCGTGCGGCGCACGCCGCGCCCCCCACCTTTCTTTACGTCAAGCCATAGCCTTCGAAAGTATCTCATCATGAAACCGCGCACGCTGTACGACAAGATCTGGGAAGACCATCTGGTGGACGAGCAGGACGACGGCACCTGCCTGCTCTACATCGACCGCCATCTGGTGCACGAGGTAACCAGCCCGCAGGCTTTCGAAGGCCTGCGCACGGCCGGACGCAAGGTTCACGCGCCGGAGAAGACGCTCGCGGTGGTCGATCACAACGTGCCGACCCACGACCGCAAGAATACGCCCAATCCCGATCCGGAAAGCGTCACGCAGATCGCTGCGCTCGATCAGAACGCCAAGGAATTCGGCATCGAGTATTACAACGAGTTCGACAAGCGCCAGGGCATCGTTCACATCATCGGGCCCGAGCAAGGCTTCACGCTCCCCGGCACCACCATCGTGTGCGGCGACAGCCACACGGCGACGCATGGCGCCTTCGGCGCGCTCGCCTACGGCATCGGCACCTCGGAAGTCGAACACGTGCTGGCGACGCAGACGTTGATCCAGTCCAAGTCCAAGAACATGCGCGCGGTCGTCGAAGGCAAATTGCCGAACGGCGTCACCGCCAAGGACATCATCCTCGCCATCATCGGCGAGATCGGCACCGCCGGCGGTACCGGTTACGCGCTGGAATACGCCGGCGAGGCGATCCGTGACCTGTCGATGGAAGGCCGCATGACGGTCTGCAACATGTCGGTCGAAGGCGGCGCCAAAGCCGGCTTCATCGCGCCTGACCAGAAGACCTACGAATACCTCAAGGACAAGCCGAAGGCGCCCAAGGGCAAGCTCTGGGACCAGGCGATGCGCTATTGGGAGACGCTGCGCTCCGACGACGGCGCACATTTCGACCACGAGATCAGGCTGCACGCCAGTGAGCTGCCGCCGCTGGTCACCTGGGGCACCAGCCCCGAGCAGGTCGCGTCGATCAGCGGCCGCGTGCCGGTCGCCTCGGATATCATGGATGAGCACAAGCGCCACGCCGCCGAACGCTCGCTCGCCTACATGGGCTTGCAGGGCGGCGAGAAGGTCACCGACATCAAGATCGACCGCGTGTTTATCGGCTCGTGCACCAACGCCCGCATCGAGGACCTGCGCGAAGTGGCGCGCATGGTGAACGGCAAGAACGTCAACGGCAACGTCAACGCCATGATCGTGCCGGGCTCGGGCCTCGTAAAGGAACAGGCGGAAGCCGAAGGTCTCGACAAGATCTTCAAGGCCGCGGGCTTCGACTGGCGCGAGCCGGGCTGCTCCATGTGCCTTGCCATGAACCCGGACAAGCTCAGCCCCGGCGAGCGCTGCGCCTCGACCTCCAACCGCAACTTCGAAGGCCGCCAGGGCCACAAGGGCCGCACGCATCTGGTGTCGCCGGCGATGGCGGCGGCGGCGGCGGTCGCCGGCCACTTCGTCGACGTGCGGGAGTGGAAGTAGCTTGCTTAATCCCTCCCCCGCTTGCGGGGGAGGGATTATGAACGAGTCACCGGCATCGCCACACGCGATGCCAATGCCAGCGGCCGTTGCGCCGGTAACGCTCGGTCACCCAGGCGCAGCGCGGCGGCCGGTAGTGGGAAGGCGGATAAGTCTTGTAGACCGCGTCGTACCCGATCGCGGCACCCAGGGCGACGCTGGGCGCGCCACCACCGGATTGCCAGGGCTGCGCGTGTGCGGCACCCGGGAGCACCACTGCAAGGCCGACAGCGAGCGCGGCAGCGACGACGAACGCTTTCCGCTTCGACATGGTCGACCCTCCGTTGTCCCCTAAGCCCGAAGACTTAGCGCCAGAGTTTCCGCACGATCGTCGACAAGAGCTTCGTGAAGCGCAGACGGCGCGCGGCCTACGGGCTAATCCTCCCACCAGCAGCGCTTCTGCGGCGTGATTACGACCTGGCCGTTCGGCCAGTTCTCCTTCGCCAGCCACGAAACGCAATGGCGCGTGGCGTTGGGGCCGAGCCGGTGGCGCGGATGAATGACGATCTCAGGCCGGCGCTGGGCGGCAAGCTGTTCGGTGGTGCGATGCGTGTTCTGAGCCGCGGCCGGCAGCGAGCCGCCGGCCAGGGAAACTCCCGCCGACGCCAACAGAACCAGACCGAACTTCATTCGAGACATCGCGCGCCTTCCTAATCAGGTCGCGCGACCCTAACAGCGACTAGCGGCCATTCCAATAACGGCGGTCACTGTAGTAGGTCGCATGCCGGCGGTAGCGCGACGATCCGGCGCGGTAGTAGCGGCTGGCGCTGCGGCTGTAGTAGCGCGGCGCGCTGTAGTGGTGCCGCCGGCCGGCATACTGGTCCGGCGTGCCGCTGTAGCTGTAGAGGAGCTGGCCCGGACGCTGGCTGCAGGTGAAGAATTCCGCCGAGGCGGGGGCCGTGAAGGCGACCACAAGAATGCCGATCAGGGCCGAAAAGGCCAAGGGGCCGAACAGGTTGGGGCTACGCACCATCACACTCACCACGGGATTTACGCCAAAACACGCGCCATAATTATGGTTAACGTCGCGCATTCCGGCTTTGCCGTCAACCGCTTGGTGGCGGCCGCGGGAGCCCCTACATGAGCGGCAAATGAGCCCGCCACACGAGCGCATCCATCGTCCTTCCGGCCCCCACGGCCATCCGGCAGCGCCGTCGCTCGCCGATTTCGAAGCCATGGCGGCCCGGGCCTTCGCCCGGCTGCCGGGCACCTTCCGTGCCCTGTGCGAGGACCTGGTGATCCGGGTCGACGAGTTCCCGAGCCCCGAGGTGCTGGCGCACATGGGGCTTTCGAGCCCCTACGACCTGCTTGGCCTGTTCCAGGGCATCGGCCTGCCGTTCCGGCCCGAGACCGGCGTCTCCGGCCTGATGCCCAACATGATCTGGCTCTACCGCCGGCCGATCCTGGCCTATTGGCGCCAAGACAGCGTGCATGGCGGGGACAGCCTGGAGGCCATCGTCGCCCACGTGCTGGTGCACGAGATCGGCCACCATTTCGGCTTTTCCGACGACGACATGGAAGCGATCGAGGCGCAGGCGGAGTGATGCGCCCTGCCAGCGCGCTTGCGCATGTCAGCCGGCCGGACGGACGCTATTGACCCTTCCGGCGGGTGATTTAGAAACAGTGGCCGTTTATTCATTGAGGCGGCCGGGAGTTCAGCGACTATGGAAAAGTTCACGGTTCTCGAGGGCGTCGCGGCGCCGATCAAGATGATCAATGTCGACACCGACAAGATCATCCCCAAGCAGTACCTGAAGACCATCAAGCGCACCGGCCTCGGCAAGGGCCTGTTCTCCGAGATGCGCTACAAGGACGACGGCTCCGAGAACCCGGATTTCGTGCTCAACAAGCCGGCCTATCGCAACACCAAGATCCTGGTCGCCGACGACAACTTCGGCTGCGGCTCGAGCCGCGAGCACGCGCCCTGGGCGCTGATGGATTTCGGCATCAAGTGCGTGATCTCCACCTCGTTCGGCGACATCTTCTACAACAACTGCTTCAAGAACGGCATCCTGCCGATCCGCGTCTCGCCGGAAGATCTGGAGAAGCTGTTCGACGACGCCGACCGCGGCGCCAACTCGACGCTGACCGTCGATCTGGAAGAGCAGGTGATCCGCGGCCCCGACGGCGGCACGGTCAAGTTCGAGATCGATCCGTTCCGCAAGCACTGCCTGCTCAAGGGCCTCGACGACATCGGCCTGACCAAGCAGAAGCAGGACCAGATCGTCACCTACGAGAAGAAGGTCGCGGAAGCGCGACCGTGGGCGTGAGCGCTTCGTTTAAGTCCGCACAATCCCTGCTGCCATGGCCCGCGAAAGCGGGCCATTCAGTTTTCAAGACCTGTCGATTGCTCGCGAGCACCGGCCGTTACTGGATCATCCGCTTTCGCGGCTGATGACGCTCCGCGATTTGCTCACTTCGTCGCGATCCGCATTGATCGCGATCATTGCAATTCGAACCGTTTTTGAATTGTCTTTAGCCAACTAAAATCCGACGCAACGCGATAACCGGCTGCCAATGAGTCACGTTTAGGACTCGAAAGCGCGTAAACGGAAATACTCAAGGCAGCCGATCATGACGCGATATTTCTTCGACATTGTGCGCGACGCCGCGTGCACCCACGACTTTCATGGACGCTACTTCTGGACTGCCGAGGAAGCCCGCGACATGGCAGAATCAGTGTCCCTCGATCTTGCCTGCTCGGAAAAGGACGAATGCGCCGGCTCCGAGATCCAGGTCCGCGATGTGAAGGGCGCACTGGTCTTTTCGGTGCCGGTGCACGCGGCGGAAGCCGTGTTCGCGTAATCGGCATTCAATCCACTCAGGCCACAACATTCTCCGTTCATTCCCGCGCAAGCGGGAATCCAGGATGGAAATCGCAAGACTTTCCGTGAGGCCCTGGGTCCCCGCTTTCGCGGGGACAAAGGGTCAGAGGCACTTCAGCCGGAATGCAGTCGATAACAGCGACTGCTCATGCCCGCGCTGCGATCGCTTCCGCGATCGCCACCGTGCGGCGGCCCATCTCGGCATGCAGGCGCTCGACCATGCGGCCGTCGATCGACACCACGCCCCTGCCCTTGTTCTCCGGCAGGTCGAAAGCCGCGATCATCGTGCGCGCCCACGCCACTTCCTCTTCCGACGGTGAGAACGTCGCGTTGCAGGGCGCGATCTGGTTGGGATGAATGAGCGTCTTGCCGTCGAAGCCGAACTCGACCCCTTGCGCGCATTCCATCTGGAAACCGTCGCCATTGCCGAGGTCGTTGTAGACGCCGTCGAGGATGTCGAGGCCGTGGATGCGTGCGGCGGCGACGCAGGTCGACAGCCACCCGAGCATGGGCGCGCGGCCGGGCACCAGGCGCGCGCGCGTTTCCTTGGCGAGATCGTTGGTGCCCATGACGAAGCCGGTCAGCCGCGTTTCCGAATCCCGCGCCTGCGCGGCAATCGAGAGAATGTTGAAGATGGCGAGCGGGGTCTCGATCATCGCCCACAGCCGCGTCCGGTGGTCGGTGCCCATGTCGAGCAGGCGGCGGCCGATCATCTCCACGGTCTCGGCCTCCTGCACCTTGGGCACCAGGATGGCGTCCGGCGCGGCCGCAGACGCCGCGGCGAGATCGTCTGAATGCCAGGGCGTGTCGATGCCGTTGACGCGGATAAACACCTCGCGCGATCCGAAGCCGCCGGCCTTCACCGCCGCGCAGACCTGCTCGCGCGCGGCTTCCTTGGCGTCGGGCGCGACCGAGTCTTCGAGGTCGAGGATGACGCCGTCGGCGGCCAGCGTTTTCGCCTTCTCCAGCGCGCGGGCGTTGGAGCCGGGCATATAGAGCACGCTGCGGCGCGGGCGGATGGTCATTCAGGTCGCTCCCGTTGGATCTCGGCTGCCAGCCTACCTTCCGAGCAATGCGCATGCCAATATCGTTAGTATGACCAACGTCGACGATATTTGGCTGGCCGGGGCGGATGGCTGCTCCAAAGGTTGGGTTGTGGTGTTCGCCCACTCCAATGGGTTCGTCGCTCCCGCGCGTGTCGTTCCGACCTTTGCGGAAATCGCGATGGCTCAAGAGCGGCCTGCGATTATCGCGATAGACGTGCCGATCGGCCTGCCGGATCGAAGCCCCCAAAAAGGGCGCCTGCCCGAAAGCGCGGTCCGCCCGCTACTCGGCGATCGTAAATCGAGCGTATTTCGAATTCCCTCTCGACCGGCTGTGGACGCGAGCATCGCTTCCGAGCCGGCAGATGACCGCGAGCGTTTTTTGCATGCTTGCGAAATCGCCCGAGCAACGTCCGATGACTGCAAAGCCTTTGCCAAGCAAGGCTTTTATATTTTGGATAAGGTGGCTGAGGTGGATAGGTTCTTGCGCTCGAACCGCAGTTACGTATCCGCCGTCTATGAGACGCATCCGGAACTCGGGTTTTGGCGCCTGAACGGCGACCGGCCTCTCGGCGAACCGAAAAAAGTCAAAAGTCGCTGTCACGAACCCGGATTGCTCCTGCGTCAACAACTATTGATCGCGGAAGGCCTGCCGCCTGCGATCGTCAATGGACCGGCACCAGAAGGTGCTGGCCCTGACGACCTTCTCGATGCTTTGGTTTGCGTTGCCATCGCACGACGAATTCACGCCGGCAAGGCGACGTCCTTCCCTGAACACTTTGAATGCGATTCTTACGGCTTGCCAATGGCGATCTGGGCGTAAATAAAGCGCGCGAGGAGCAAGACGCCATGGAATTCCCCCAGCGCCTGATCGACGGCTATACCGCTTTCCTGAGCGACCGATTGCCGGTGGAGCAAACCCGCTTCCGCGACCTCTCCGAGCGCGGACAGAGCCCCGAGACCATGGTGATCGGCTGCTGCGACTCGCGCGTCTCGCCGGAGGTGATCTTCGACGCGCGGCCGGGCGAACTATTCGTCGCGCGCAACGTCGCCAACCTGGTGCCGCCCTATACACCGGACGGCGCCACGCGCGCCGTGTCGGCGGCGCTGGAATTCGCCGTTCAGGCGCTGAAGGTGAAGCACATCGTGGTGCTGGGCCATGCGCAATGCGGCGGCATCCGCGCCTTCGCGGAACAGGCGGCGCCCCTGTCGCCGGGCGATTTCATCGGCCACTGGATGGCGCTGATCGCGCCTGCCGGCGAGGCGGTCGGCCCGCGCGGCGACATGCCGCTCGCCGACTATCTGACCCGGCTGGAGCAGGCCTCGGTAATCCGGACGATCGAGAACCTGATGACCTTCCCGTGCGTGAAAATCCTGGTCGATCGTGGCCGGCTCGCCCTGCACGGCGCCTATTTCGGCGTCGCCACCGGCGAACTCTCGGTGTTCGACCAGGAAAGCGGCGCCTTCGAGCCGGTCGCGGCCGACGAGCACGCCAAGGCCTTCGCCGCGCCGCGGTTTTGAGCCCGTGATCGAAACGCTTTCTATTCAATAGATCGCGATATTGCACACCGACGGTTAACCGTCGCAGCCCTCCGCGTTGTTACGAACAATGCGCGGGACTCGTCTAACACGATGGTAAGTTCCCGCTGCTAACTCTTGCGGATCAGGTCAACGGAACCCTTTTCCGCATGGTCGAGCGATCGGTTATCGAAAATCTAGAGGGCAGCTTCTCCTCCGGCTCGCCCGGGAAGCAGTTGGAAATCCTCCGGCACGTCACCGATCTGTTCCTGATCGGCGCCAAGGGCTATTCGGACGAGCAGATCGACCTGTTCGACGGCGTCATCGCGCGACTTGCCGACCGCATCGAAACTCGCGCGCGCGCCGAACTCGCCACAAGGCTGGCCCCGGTCGAGAATGCACCACCGATCACCATCCGCCAGCTCGCCCATGACGACGCGATCGAGGTGGCCGGGCCCGTCCTCACTCAATCACCGCGGCTCACCGAGCAGGACCTCCTGCAACTCGCCGGCGACCAGCGCCAGGATAGCCAGGACCGCCTGCTCGCCATCTCCAAGCGCGCCAGCTTGAGCGAAACCGTCAGCGACGTGCTGGTCGCGCGCGGCAACCGCGAAGTCGTACTGTCGATCGCCGGCAACGCCGGCGCGCGCTTCTCCGAGAGCGGCTACGGCACCCTGGTCAACCGCTCGATCGACGACGACGTGCTGGCGGCCTGCGTCGGCTCGCGCAAGGACATCCCGCGCGAACATTTCCAGACGCTGATCTCCAAGGCCTCGCGCGTGGTGTTCGAGAAGCTGGTGGCCGCCAACCCGGACATGGTGCGCGAGGTAAAGGCGGTGCTGACCGGCATCACCGGCCAAGCGGTCGAAGCGCCGCCCGCGGGCGGCAGCGGCGGGGCCTCGAAGCCATGCGCGGCAGCGGCCGGCCGCCCGACGCCATCGTGCACGAGCTCGCCGCCACCGGCCGCCGCGACGACACCATCGCGGCGCTGGCCGCGCTCTGCCGCACACCGCGCGAACTGGTGGCCGGCGTCATGGCCGACCGCCGCGGCGACAACGACTTCCTGCTGCTGCTGACCCGGGCCGCCGGGCTGTCGTGGCCGACCACGCGCGAGATCTGCATCATGCGGCGCGGCCCGGGCGGCATGCCGCAGCAGGAGATCGACGCCGCCCGCCGCAGCTTCGACAAGCTGCGCGCCGACACCGCGCAACGCGTGATCGCGTTCTACAACGAGCGCCATGCCGCCTTCTCCAGCTTCCAGCAACTGGCGCAGCGCATGGACGACAAGGAAACGGCCCCGCGCTTCGCCCGGCCCGCGCAGGTGGGGTGAAGGCGCTAACGCGCGCCGGCCTGTCTTGATCCGCGGAGACGGGTGCAATCTCTGGTCATTCCCGCGCAAGCGGGAATCCAGGGGCCAAAATATCAAAGGCCTCTATTGGCAGCCCTGGGTCCCCGCTTTCGCGGGGACGTGCGGAGGGTTAGATCGAACCTTGAGGCCGCGCCTTAGGCCGCCTTTTTCTTGGCTTCGATCAGCTTGCGATTGATCAGCACTTCGGCGATCTGAACGGTATTGAGGGCCGCGCCCTTGCGCAGATTGTCGGCAACCACCCAGATCTCGAGTCCATTGTCGACGGTCGGATCAGTGCGGATGCGGCTGATATAGGTCGCGTCCTCGCCCACGCATTCGTACGGCGTCGTGTAGCCACCGGGTTCGTGCTTGTCGATGACCAGGCAGCCTGGCGCCTTGCGCAAAATTTCGCGCGCTTCGTCGGCCGAGATCGGATTTTCGAACTCGATATTCACGGCTTCGGAATGGCCGACGAACACCGGCACCCGCACGCACGTGGCGGTGAGCTTGATCTTGGGATCGAGAATCTTCTTGGTCTCGACCACCATCTTCCATTCTTCTTTGGTGTAGCCGTCTTCCATGAACACGTCGATTTGCGGGATCACATTGAACGCCATGCGCTTGGGAAACTTCTTGTTCTCAACCTCGTCGAGCGTGAACACCGCCTTGGTCTGCGAGAACAGTTCGTCCATCGCGTCCTTGCCCGCGCCGGACACCGACTGATAGGTCGCCACCACCACGCGCTTGATCTTGGCGGCGTCGTGCAACGGCTTGAGCGCGACCACGAGCTGCGCGGTCGAGCAATTCGGATTGGCGATGATGTTCTTCTTGGTGAAGCCGGCGACCGCGTCGGCATTCACCTCCGGCACGATGAGCGGCACGTCCGGGTCCATGCGCCAGGCGCTCGAATTGTCAATCACCACCGCGCCCTGCGCGCCGATCTTGGGCGACCATTCCTTCGACACCGAGCCGCCGGCCGACATCAGGCAGATGTCGACGTCGGAGAAATCGTAGTGGTCGAGCGCCTTCACTTTCAGGGTTTTGTCGCCGAACGAGCACTCCTGGCCCATGCTCTTGCGCGAGGCGAGCGCCACCACCTCGTCGGCGGGGAACTTCCGCTCGGCCAGGATGGACAACATTTCGCGGCCCACATTGCCGGTGGCTCCGACCACGGCGACTTTGTAACCCATTGTTTACTCTCCGAAAATTTATTCGGGCGGTTTTGCGCCAACGCAACCCGACGGCAGGGCTTCTAGGCGAGAAATGCACCCAAGACAACGGCGATAAGCCAACGGCGGCAGAGTGGTAGCGTTATGCATCCCGCCTTGCACTCCTGGCGCGACGAGATCTCCGGCACCCTGGTGCGCATGCTTGCGTATCTGGGGGCGGCGGCGTTGCTTTCCATGGCCGCGACGCAACTTTTTCAGAGCACCCCCGCGCGCCAGGCGCCGACACCAATGCCGCGCGATCCCTGGATCACCATCCGCAAGCCGTTTCCGGCCTTCGCCCTGTCGATCCCGGAAGCCGGCGACGCGCCGGCCCATTACACGATCCGCTACAACGCCGAAGGCGGCGGCCGCCAGGACATCCTCAGCCTGGGCGAGGTGGACGGCGTCGATCCCTACCTGGAGGTTCAAATCTACCGCCCGGGCAGCGAAATCAGCCGCTTTGCTGCCGCTGGTGCCGAGATTGCCGATGATGCCGCCCTTCTCGGTCCCGTCAACCTCCGCAGCGAGGCGCCGCTGATGACCAAGTTTGGGCCGATTGCCCTCGCCGCTTACGATTCGAGCCACGGCACGCCGCGCCACTGCCTGGGCTTCGTGCGGCAGTACGACGATCCACGCCTGCAGATTTCCGGTCGCTTCTGCCGCGGCGGCGCGCTCGTCGAACGCTCGACGCTCGCCTGCGCACTCGACCGGCTGACGCTGCTGTCGGCGGGCAGCGAGCCCAAAGTGGGCGCGCTGTTCGCCCATGCCGCGCTCAGGCGCGGGTTCTGCGGCAACCAAGACCCGCTGTTGGCGCCGACGCCGAAATACCGCACGCTGTGGAAGGCGGTGGAAAACGGGCTGACGCAACGGCGCATCGGCCGCTGACGGCAACCGTGTTCGCCATGCCACGCGCCGCGACTTAGTGGGCGGCGCGGCCGATTTGCTGTGATTTTGGCTGTTCCAGGGAGCCGAAGCGGGCTAAACTGTAGGCGATTTAAGGATTCTTGCGAGGACGCACCATGCGCTTGACCACTATCGCCGCCGCGTTGGCGTTTGCCGGAGTTCTGGGCCTTGCGGCCGCGCCGGCCAATGCCGCCCCGCGGCACAAGCGCGTCTACGCGAACCGCGACCGCACCGTCGTCATCACCCGCGACGAAGACGGCAAGACCCGCACCCGCATCATCATCCAGAAGCGCTCCTATCTCGATCCCGGTACCGAGCCGCTGCCAAGCGAACGCAGCACCCTCGACTATATTCAGGCGCCGAACCAGCGCCCCGACGACGCGCTCGACAACACCGCGTACGGCGGCAGCGACCAGACCGCGCTGCCCGGCCCGTGGACGCTGTCCGGCAGGCACAATCCTTGGCTCGATTTCAACTGGTAAGCAGCGGCGGAATTTCAAAATGAAAAACGCGGGCCAATGGCCCGCGTTTTTTTGTTGTCCTCATGCCGGACCGCAGCCTTTAGGCCAAGATCGTCTCGAGCTCTGCCAGGATCGCCTCGCCCATTTCAGCGGTCGACACCTGCTTGCAGCCCGCCGACATGATGTCGCCGGTGCGCAGGCCCTTGTCGAGCACGGCGGCGATCGCCTTGTCGATGGCATCGGCTTCCTTGCCCAGATCGAACGAATAGCGCAGCGCCATGCCGAACGACGCGATCATGGCGATCGGGTTGGCGACGCCCTTGCCGGCGATGTCGGGCGCGGAGCCATGCACCGGCTCGTAGAGCGCCTTGCGCTTTTTCGTCTTCGGATCGCTCTCGCCGAGCGAAGCCGAGGCCAGCATGCCGAGCGAGCCGGTGAGCATGGCGGCGATGTCGGATAATAGATCGCCGAACAGGTTGTCGGTGACGATGACGTCGAACTGCTTGGGATTGCGCACGAGCTGCATGCCGCCGGAATCGGCGAGTTGGTGCTCGAGTTCGACGTCCTTGAATTCGCGCTCGTGTACCTGTGCGACCACTTCCTTCCACAGCACGCCCGTCTTCATGACGTTGTGCTTTTCCATGGAGGTGACCTTGTTGCGCCGCTTGCGCGCCAGCTCGAAGGCGACGCGCGAGATGCGCTCGATCTCGTAGGTGTCGTAGACTTGCGTATCGACGGCGCGTTTCTGGCCATTGCCGAGATCGGTGATCGTCTTGGGCTCGCCGAAATAAACGCCGCCGGTGAGCTCGCGCAAAATCATGATGTCGAGGCCTTCGACCAATTCCCGCTTGAGCGCGGAGGCGTCGGCCAGCGCCGGATAGGTCACCGCCGGGCGCAAATTGGCGTAGAGCGCGAGATCCTTGCGCAAGCGCAGTAGGCCAGCCTCGGGGCGCGCCTCATACGGCACATTGTCCCATTTCGGTCCGCCCACCGCGCCGAAGATCACGGCGTCGGCTGCCTTGGCTTTCTCCACGGTCTCGTCGGTGACCGAGACTTGATGGGCGTCGTAGCAGGCGCCGCCGACCAGGCCTTCCTCGGTGGCGAATTTGTTGGAGCTCTTGGCATTGAAGAAGTCGATCAGCCGCTTCACCTCGGCCATCACTTCCGGGCCGATGCCGTCGCCGGGGAGCAGCAGGAGATTATGGGTTGCCATACGCGTTACCTCATTCACCAATTCGCAAAATCCGTCCGCAAACGGGGCACTTCCCAGCCCGTACGGCGGCGCTAAGTCTGTCGGGCGATTGCTAAAGGCCCGCACCGTCCTTGGCAAGGCGCCGTCATCGTCCCACCATGGTGGCCGGGTTCAATCGCGGCAGACGCAGACGCAAGGACGGTTTCATGGGGCTCTACGAATCCTGGCTGATGCCCCGGCTCTGCCATCTGGCGATGCGCAGCAAGCGCCTGCGCCCGGCTCGGCAGCGCGTGGTCGGCGCCGCCGAAGGCGACGTGCTGGAGATCGGCATCGGCTCCGGGCTCAATTTCCCGTACTACGGCCCCCAGACTCGCCGCGTGTTCGCGCTCGAGCCTTCGCCCCACCTGATCGACATGGCGCGGCGGGCGGCGGCGAACGCGTCGGTACCGGCCGCCTTTATCGAAGGGTCCGCCGAGCAGATCCCGCTCGACGCCAAGAGCGTCGACACGGTGCTGATGACCTGGGTCGGCTGCAGCATCCCGGACATCGAGGTGGCGTTGCGCGAGATGCGCCGCGTGCTGCGGCCGGGTGGGCGACTATTGTTCGTCGAGCACGGCCGCGCGCCCGAGGGCAACGTCGAACGCTGGCAACAGCGGTTGGAGCCGTTCTGGCTGCCACTTTCCGGTGGCTGCCATCTGACGCGCAGGATCGTGGACCAGATGCCGGCGGCGGGCTTCCGCGTCGAGCAGGTCGACACTGGCTACCTGCCCGGCCCCAAGGTGCTGACCTTCCTCTACGAAGGCAGCGCGACGGTGTGAGCGGCGCCGACAAGCGAATGCCAGCCGCACCTGACGGCGCGGCTGGCATCGCAGACATGCGACCGTGTCGGCCTATTCGGCCGGCGCGGCACCCGGAAAAGTCCGCACGTTGCCGTGCCAGACCGGCGGCTTGGCCTTCAGCGGGATGATCAGCAGACCGGCGACCACGGCCATGATTGCAGCCACACCCATGGCGACCGGATAGCCGTGCTGGGTGATCAACACGGCGGAGAGCACGCCGCCATAGATGCCGCCCGATCCCTTGGCGAGGGCATAGAGCAGGCCGTAGTTCGAGCCGGCTGACATGTCGCCAAAGTAATGGCCGATTACCGCCGGGAACAGCGAGAACAGCGGCCCCCAGAAGAAAACGGCCAGGATGGCGGTCGCGACGAACAGCGTCTCGCTGTGCGACGTTCCGGCCACGATGGTCAGGGCGAGGAACACCCCGGTCAGGATGTAGCTGATGATCATCGCGTTTTCGCGGCCGATGCGCTCCGACAGCGTACCCAGGCTCACGCGGCCGAGGCCGTTGAAGATGGCGATGCCGCCGGCCGCCGCGGTCGCCGCCGCCGCAGTGAAGTGGAAGCTGTTCGAGTACTTCACGATCTTGCTGACGCCAGCGAGGCCGGCGCTCGAGATCAGGATGAAGGACAGGATCAGCACCCACATCTGCCAGGTCGAGAGCGCTTCACCCAAGGTGTACTGATGTTGGGTGTTGCGTTCGAGGTGCTTGGGCGGCACCCAGCCCTGCGGGCGCCAGCCGGTGGGCGGATCTTTCATGAACAGCGCGGCGACGATGCACACGCCGCCGATGATCGCCGCCATGATGTAGATGACGTGAAAGAACGTGGCGTCGGGCGCGGTCTTCGGGATCGCACGGATCGGGAAGATGAACGGTAGCGAGCCCCACGAGAACGCGCCGGCGATTAGCCCAGCGGTCACGCCACGCTTGTCCGGAAACCACTTGTTCGCGGTGGTCACTGCGGTGTTGTAGACGAAGCCGGTGAGCAGGGCGCCGATGCACCACAGGACGAGCACGAGGCCATAGTTCGGCCCGAGCGACGTCGCGTAGATGCCGAGGCCGCCAACCAGACCGGCGATCGCGGTAACCCAGCGCGGCCCGAACTTGTCGCGCAGGATGCCGCCCGGCAAGGTGCCGACGGATTCGAAGATCACGAACAGTGTGAACATCCACCCGATCTGGGTGTGGGACCAATGGTAGATCCCCCCGATGTGCCCCGACATCGAGCTCCACGCATATTCGTACGGACTGATGACCGCCATCGACAGGAAGGCGGCAACGAAGACAACCCACCGGCTGTAGCCGAGGATGTCTCTATCACTTTGGTGTGCGCCCCCTCGCGCATTTACCGACACAGCGAACCTCCACTAGATATTTCTTCGTGGAGGATTTATAGCTTTGTTTTTTGAATGCTTCCAAGCAACATTCGATGGCGCGCGCAAACATGAGCAACATTTAATGTTACGTTGGCCTTCGTTCTTTATCGAGCGATTGCGAACTTCTATTACACGCCGCTCGTCCCGGTTCCAACAACCGCATCATGCAACGCGCTACAGCCCACTGAACCAATTGTAGCCCTGGTTCGACCAGTAGCCGCCGCGGTTGACGTTGGTTACTTCCATCGCCACCACATATTTCGGCTGCTTGAACCCGAGCTTGGTCGGCATTCGGATCTTCATCGGAAAGCCGTAGGCGCGTGGCAGGATCTTGTTGTCGAACTTGAACGACATCTGCGTCTGCGGGTGCAGCGCGGTCTCCATGTCGATGGTGTTGGTGTAGCCCTCGGCGCACTTGACGAAAATGTACTTCGCCTTGGTATCGGCGCCGATGCGCTTGAGGAAGTCGGAGAGCCGCGCACCCTGCCACGAGCCGATCGCGCTCCAGCCTTCGACGCAAACATGACGCGTGATCTGCGAGACTTCCGGCAGCGCGTGCAATTCGGCCAGCGTCCACGGCTTCTTGTTTTCGATGCGGCCGGCGAGCTCCAGCTTCCAGGTCATCGGGTCGATGCGCGGTGCCTCGTCCAGGCTGTAATAGGCGTTGAACGGGAACGGCCGGGTGATGTCGGCTTCGGTGTAGGTCGGCGCCAGCTTGTTCTTGTTGAACAGCCAGGCCTGCACCCGGTCGTTGAAGCGCGACACCACGCGCAGCGCGTTCTCGGCGCTGTCCTCGTTGACGATGTCGCAGCCGGTGAGCAGGGTGAGCGCGCCGAGCGTCGCCGCGCCGCGCAGGAAATGACGGCGCGTCGTATCGGGCATCAGCTTGGCGGCGTCCTTGATCAGAAGCTTGGGATCGACGCCGGGGATTTTCTTGCGTTCTTTCATCGTACTTCTCGCTTTATTCTGCGCGTGATCTTGTCCGAAAACCGGTTCCCACTTTGCGGGATCACGCGCTAGCGTCCGGTGACCATGGCGCGCAGGCTCTTGGGCACGATCACGGCCAGCGACACATGCACCACCAGGAACAGCACGATTGAACTCATGGCGAGGAAGTGCACCCAGCGCGCGATGTCGTAGCCGCCGTAGAGGGCGGTGATCTCCTGGAACTGCACCGGCTTCCAGATACTCAAGCCGGAGGTGACGATCACCACGGCTACGAGCAGGATGCCGACATAGAGCACCTTCTGCACGGCGTTGTAGTGCGAGAGGTCGTCGTGCGAGAGCTTGAAGGTGAGCGCAGACTTGATATCGGCGACGATCTCGGATGGCACTATCGGCCACAGCTTGCGGCGGAAGCGGCCGGTGGCGAAGCCGAGGGTCACGTAAACAAGACCGTTGATCACCAGCACCCACATGGCCGCGAAATGCCAGAGCAGCGCGCCGCCCAGCCAGTCGCCGAGCGCGATGGAGCGCGGGAAGGTGAAATCGAACAGCGGGGACGCATTGAAGATCTGCCAGCCGGAACCGATCATCACCAGGATGGCGATGGCGTTGATCCAGTGGCAGACGCGCACCCAGCCGGGATGGATGGTTTCGCTGCGAGTGGCGGTTTCGCTCATGGTTTCGACGGTCATGGCGGCGAATCCTTGAAACTCTCAGTACGGTCTATCGTATCGCTTCTAGGGAGGATATGCGGGGCGGCCGGGTCCGGATTAACCGAGCCCGGCCGATCCGGCGCACCACGCTTACTTCTTCTTCGACATCGAGTCCTTCGACATGCTGTCCTTGGACATCGAGTCTTTCGACATCGAATCCTTGGACATCGTGTCCTTCTTCATCTCGTCCTTCTTCATGCTGTCGCTCTTGGACATCGAGTCTTTCTTCATGCTGTCGGCGAAAGCCGCCGGCGCGAGCGCCACGCCACCAGCGATGGCGGCGGACAGGATGGCGGAGAGCAGAACGGTTTTCTTCATAACGGATCCTCCAGAGGTTTGACGTTGCGGTCATTTGGCTAACACGCACCCCCGCACACGCCCTCATCAGGTCTCCTTGTCGGAATCTGGCGTTCGGCTCACGGTTCTGTGAGAATGGCGGGCCGGCTGAATGCCCGCGAAGGAGCCAGTTAGTGATCGACCCGACCGCCGCCAAAACCAATCCAGGCCATTTTTTCGAGGATTTCCGCCTCGGCCAAAAGCTTCGCCATGCCACCCCGCGCACGGTCACGACCGGCGACGTGGCGCTCTATCACGGGCTGTTCGGGCCGCGTTTCGCGGTCCAGTCGTCGGACGACTTCGCACGCGCCATCGGCTACCGCCAAGCGCCGCTCGACGACATGCTGGTCTTCCACATGGTGTTCGGTATGACGGTGCCGGACATCTCGCTGAACGCGGTCGCCAATCTTGGCTACGCCGACTGCCGGTTTTTGAAGGCCGTCTATCCCGGCGCCACGCTGAACGCCGTGTCGGAGGTGATCGGGCTGAAGGAGAACTCCAGCCGCAAGACCGGCATCGTCTATGTGCGTTCGCGCGGCTTCGACGAGACGGGCGAAACGGTTCTCGACTACGCGCGCTGGGTCATGGTGCGAAAGCGCGACGAGACAGCAGCGGCGCCAGCGGAAAGCGTGCCGGCGCTACCCGAGGTCGTGATGCCGGACGCGCTCGGCGAGGGTTGTCCGCCTCTCGATACGGGAGCTTACAATTACGAACTTGCCGGTAGTCCGCACCGCTTCGGCGATTACAAGGCCGGCGAAAAGATCGATCACGTCGACGGCATCACCGTGGAAGAAGCCGAGCACATGATCGCCACCCGGCTCTATCACAACACCGCGCGGGTGCATTTCAATCAATTCACCGAAAGCCAAGGCCGCTTTGGCCGCAGATTGATCTACGGCGGCCACGTCATCTCGCTGGCGCGCGCGCTGTCGTTCAACGGCCTCGGCAACGCCTTTCACGTCGCCGCCATCAACGGCGGCCGCCACGTGGCGCCTCTGTTCGCCGGGCTCACTGTGTTCGCTTGGTCGGAGGTGCTGGAAACGGCGGGCATTCCCGGCCGCAACGACGTTGGCGCGCTGCGGCTGCGGACGGTGGCGACCAAGGACAAGCCGTGCGGCGCGTTTCCTCTCAAAGAGGGCGACAAGGACGACCCGGCGGTGATTTTAGATTTGGATTATTGGGTACTGATGCCGAAGTGAGATTTCCCTCTCCCCGCATGCGGGGAGAGGCGAATCATGCCTCACACACTCGCCCTGAGATGATCCACCAACTGCCGCGCGTAGGGCGGCAGTGCCTTCTCGTCGCGCACGCAGATGGTCAGTTCGCGCAAGGCCCACGGGTCGGTGAGCCGCACCGCCTTGACTGCCATGGTGCCGCCGGTGCGCTCAACCGTCGTCTCCGGCACGATGCCGACGCCGACATTACATTCCACCAGCCGGCAGATGGCGTCGAACGAGCGCAGCTGCACGCGCAGCCTTAAAGGTCGACCGATGCGGTTGGCCTTATCGGCGAGAAAGCGTTGGATGGCGCTGGCGCGGTCGAGCCCGACCATGTCGTAGTCGAGCACCTCGGCGAAGCCGATGCGCGTGCGCGCCGCCAACGGATGGTTCTTGCCCACCACCAGCACAAAGCGATCGCTCCTGAAGGGGAACGTATGCAAACCGCCGTGATCGACCGTACCGGCGACGATGCCGACGTCGCCGGTGCCGTCGGCGATCAGCCCGACGATCTCGTCGCTCAGCCGTTCCTCCAGATCGACGCTGATGTCGGGATAGGCGGTGAGGAACGAGCTCAGTGTCTCCGGCAGGAACTCGGTGAGCGCGTTGGTGTTCGACAAGACGCGCACTTGGCCGGCGAGCCCGCGCGCATAGGGCGTGAGGTCTTCGTTGAGCTTGTCGGTCTGCGCCAGGATGGCGCGCGCGTGCTGCAGCAACGTGCGACCGGCCTGTGTCGGCGTCACGCCTTGCCGGCCGCGTACTAGCAGCTCAGCGCCAAAGGCGAGCTCCATCTTGCGGATGCGGGTCGAAGCCGCGGCCAGCGCGAGATGCGCCCGCATGGCGCCGTGGGTGATGCTGCCCGCCTCTACGGTATGGCGGAACAGGTTGAGGTCGGTGAGGTCGAAGCGCATTGGAATGGCTCCAGCCTTCTTATTTCGCGAAGGCAGACTATCAAAAACACATATTGCAACGAGGTATCTTAAGGCTCATGTTTCGCAAATCAAGAAGTTAGCTGACGCCTCCGCGGCGCCGGCTGGCGTTTTCGCCCGCTTCGCTCTGGTTGCCGCACTGAATTTGTCTCACGGGATCGTCTTGCTTGGGGCCGTTTTGGCTGCCCGGCCGGTTGGCTGAGCGGACCCGTTTTCACCACGCGGGACACCTTAGAAACCGAAAGGAATGCCGGCCAGGACGCTTGGTCGCTTCGCCGTCGGGATCGCGAGCCGTTTGCGCCGAAAGGTGCGTTGCGGCGCAAGACAAGTTTAGTTAGGAAGCCGTCGCCACTGTCCGACACCGTCGGGCACGCGCGTTGAGGAGAAAGACGATGGCCGAAATGGAGGCGCAAGGCGCTGCCGGCGCACGACGCCCACGCCCGCTTTCACCGCACCTGCAAATCTACAAGCCCATGCTGACGATGACGATGTCGATCGTCCATCGTATTACCGGAGCGGCGCTGTATTTTGGCATGCTGCTTCTCGCCTGGTGGCTGATCGCGGCGGCCTCGGGCCCGAACGCCTACGCCACCTTCCAGGCGTTCATCGGCAGCTTCATCGGCGAGCTCATCCTGTTCGGCTACACCTGGGCGCTGGTGCACCACATGTTCGGCGGCATCCGCCATTTCATCTTCGACACCCTGAACGGCTTCGAGCCCGCCGAGCGCGAGACGCTGGCGCTCGTCAATCTGATCGGCTCCATCGCGGTCACGCTCGCGATCTGGGGCATCGGCTATCTGATGGCAGGAGGCGCACGATGAGCGGAGGCTCCGACCGTATCGTCACGCCGATGCGCCGCGTGCGCGGCCTCGGCGCCGCGCGTTCCGGCACCGGCCATTTCTGGCACCAGCGCCTGACCGGCGTCGCCGGCATTCCGCTGTCGATCGCGCTGATCGTCATCGTGATGGCCCTGATGGGCCGCAACCACGCGGCGGTGATCCAGATACTCGGCTCGCCGATCGTCGCGGTCATCATGCTGCTGTTCATTCTCAACACCTGCTATCACATGTGGATCGGCATGCAGGAGATCATCGTCGACTACGTGCACGAAGATAAGCGCAAGTTCCTGGCGCTGATGGGCAATACCTTCTTCGTGTTCGCGGTCGGATTTACCTGCGCCTTCGCCATCCTCAAGCTCTCGTTCGGAGTTTAGGCATGGCCAACAACGGAAAAGGAAACGGCGGAGCGCCGGGTACCAACGGACGCGCCTATCCCATCACCGACCATACCTACGACGTCGTGGTGATCGGCGCAGGCGGCTCAGGGCTTCGCGCCGTGGTCGGCTGCTCGGAGGCCGGCCTGCGCACAGCCTGCATCACCAAGGTGTTTCCCACCCGCTCGCACACGGTTGCGGCGCAGGGTGGCATCGCCGCCGCGCTCGGCAACATGGGCCAGGACGACTGGCGCTGGCACATGTACGACACCGTAAAGGGATCGGACTGGCTCGGCGACCAGGACACCATCGAATACATGTGCAAGAACGCGCCCGAGGCGGTCTACGAGCTCGAGCACTGGGGCATGCCGTTCTCGCGCCGCGAGGAAGACGGCAAGATCTATCAGCGCCCGTTCGGCGGCATGACCACCCATTACGGCAAGGGCACCGCGCAGCGCACCTGCGCTGCCGCCGACCGCACCGGCCACGCCATGCTGCATACGCTGTATGGCCAAGCGCTCCGGCATTCGGCCGAGTTCTACATCGAATACTTCGCCATCGACCTGATCATGGACGACGAGGGCCGCTGCCGCGGGGTGGTGGCGCTCAACCTCGACGACGGCTCGATCCACCGCTTCCGCGCCAGCACGACCATGCTGGCGACCGGCGGCTACGGCCGCGCCTATTTCACCTGCACCGGCGCCCACACCCAGACCGGCGACGGCAATGCGATGGCGCTGCGCGCCGGCGTGCCGCTGCAGGACATGGAATTCGTCCAGTTCCACCCAACCGGCATCTACGGGGCGGGCTGTCTGATCACCGAAGGCTCGCGCGGCGAGGGCGGTTATCTGGTCAATTCCGAGGGCGAGCGCTTCATGGAGCGCTACGCGCCGTCAGCTAAGGACCTCGCCTCGCGCGACGTGGTCTCGCGCTCGATGACCATCGAGATCCGCGAGGGCCGCGGCGTCGGCAAGGAGAAGGACCATATCTTCCTTCACCTCGACCATCTCGATCCCAAGATCCTGCACGAGCGGCTGCCGGGCATTTCGGAATCCGCGCGCATCTTCGCCGGCGTCGACGTGACGCGCGAGCCGATCCCGGTGCTGCCGACGGTGCACTACAACATGGGCGGTATCGCCACCAATTATCACGGCGAGGCGCTGACCAAGAAGGACGGCAATGCCGACACGGTCATTCCCGGCCTGATGGCGCTGGGCGAAGCGGCTTGCGTGTCGGTGCACGGTGCCAACCGGCTCGGCTCCAACTCGCTGATCGACCTGGTGGTGTTTGGCCGCGCCGCGGCGCACCGCGCCGCCGAATTGCTCACGCCCGGCGACAAGCAGCCGGAGCTGCCGAAGGATTCCGCCGACAAGGCGCTCGGCCGCCTCGACAAGTTCCGCCATGCGTCCGGCGGCACGCCGACCGCGCAGCTTCGCCTGAAGATGCAGAAGGTAATGCAGAACAACTGTGCCGTCTTCCGCACCGGCGAGGTGCTGGATGAAGGCCACAAGTTGATCCACGACGTCTACGCTGGCATGCCGGACATCCACGTCAGCGACCGGTCGCTGATCTGGAATTCCGATCTCATCGAGACGCTGGAGCTCGACAACCTGCTGGCGCAGGCGGTGGTCACCATGGATTCGGCGCAGAACCGCACCGAAAGCCGCGGCGCGCACGCGCGCGAGGACTATCCCGACCGCGACGACCAGAACTGGATGAAGCACACGCTGGCGTGGATGGACGAGAAGGGCGACGTCACCCTCGACGATCGCCCGGTGCACACCTACACGCTGACCAACGAAATCGCCTACATCGAGCCCAAAGCTCGCGTCTATTGATGCGAGCGTCGAAAGAGCGCCGGTCTATTAGGAAATAGCCATGGTCGAATTCACGCTGCCGAAGAATTCCAAGGTCACGCAGGGGCGCACTTGGCCGCACGCCGAGAACGCCGGCGTCGACTCCGAGACCGAGTTCCGCGTCTACCGCTGGAACCCGGACGACGGCGGCAACCCGCGCGTCGACACCTATTACGTCAACCGCCACGACTGCGGGCCGATGGTCCTCGACGCGCTCATCTGGATCAAGAACAACATCGATCCGACGCTGACCTTCCGCCGCTCCTGCCGCGAGGGCGTGTGCGGCTCCTGCGCCATGAACATCGACGGCACCAACACGCTCGCCTGCACCAAGGCGATCGACGACAACAAGGCGCCGGTGCGCATCTATCCGCTGCCGCACCAGCCGGTGGTCAAGGACCTGGTGCCGGATCTGACCAACTTCTACGCGCAGTATGCCTCCATCGAGCCCTGGCTGAAGACGGTGTCGCCGACGCCGGGCACCGAATGGAAGCAGAGCCACGACGACCGGGTGAAACTCGACGGCATGTACGAGTGCATCCTGTGCGCTTGCTGCTCGACCTCGTGCCCGAGCTACTGGTGGAATTCGGACCGCTATCTCGGGCCTGCCGCCCTGTTACAGGCCAACCGCTGGGTCCAAGACAGCCGCGACGAGGGCACCGGCGAGCGCCTCGACAATCTCGAAGACCCATTCCGCCTCTACCGCTGCCACACCATCCTGAACTGCTCGAAAGCCTGTCCCAAGGGCCTCAACCCGGCCAAGCAGATTGCCGAGTTGAAGAAGTCCATGGTCGAGCGGCAGGTTTAGCCGGCGCCGGACTACTACCTCCGCTTGCCTGTAGCCCGAAAGTAGTACAATCTTCCCGTGTAGGGGAGTTGTGCCGTGCGTGGGTGTGGGGTTGCCGCCGTTCTGGCGGGCGCGTTGGTGAGCGCGGGCTGCGCCGGCCCGGTCAGCAAGCTGCCGACCGCCTCGCCCACTGATATCGCCACCGAGCAGTACCGCCAGCAGCTCGCCGCCGCGCGGGCCTACTACCGCGACCTCAGCCGCGTCGACAATGTCGCCTTCCGCATCCGCACGGCCAACACGCGCTTCTGCAAGAACAAGGTGGCGGCGCAGATCGGCCTGTTCGCCGGCACCGTGCGCAGCCTGCCGCGCAAATACCGGTCGGTCGCCGCTCAGGCGCTGAACCTGACCTGGGGTACGCCGCGCGCGATCGCGGTGGCCGATGGTTCACCGGCGGCGCTCGCCGGCCTCAAGCCTGGCGACGACGTGCTCAAGCTCAACGGCGAACCGGTGCCGGCGACCGGCACGGCGCGCTGGATTGCAGCCAGCGTGAAAAAGGACCGCACCGCTCCCATTACACTTACCGCGCGGCGCGACGGCACGGCGCGCACCCTCACCCTCTATCCGATCATGGGCTGTTCGATCACGATCGAGCTTAAGGCCGCGCCGATCCCTAACGCCTTTTCCACCGGCGACAAGATCGTCATCCAGTCCGGTATCCTGCGGGTGACGCGAACCGACGCCGACCTCGCTATCGTTATCGGCCACGAGCTGGCGCACGCCAATCTCGGCCATATCCGCAAGAAACAAGAGAATGCGCTACTCGGCGAGATCGGCGGCGCGGTGATCGACGGCGGCCTGCTGCTCGGCGGCATCGACACCGGCGGCACCTTCGCCAAGCACTTCGAAAGAGCCGGTGCGCGCGCCTACAGTGTCGAATTCGAGCGTGAGGCCGATTACGTCGGCGCCTATTACGCGGCACGCGCCGGCTACGATATCTCCAGCGCCGAAAACCTGTGGCGAGCGTTTGCACTGGAGGAGCCGGCGAACATCCGCCTCACTACGGACCACCCGACCTCGCCGGCGCGCTTCGTCTACATGCGCGAAACCATCGCCGAGATCGAGACCAAGAAACGCCGGCATCTGCCGCTGGTGCCGGAAC
Source organism: uncultured Pseudomonadota bacterium (assembly GCA_963822085.1). Lineage (GTDB taxonomy): Bacteria > Pseudomonadota > Alphaproteobacteria > Rhizobiales > Xanthobacteraceae > Pseudolabrys. The sequence continues at coordinate 23,263 of CAWGGL010000022.1, read as the reverse complement.
TGGCAGCGCGGCGCACGCCGGTGGCGTTCGCCCCCGGGTTCTAGAACAAGCCCCAGCCGCTCTTGGATTTTTGCGATTTCGCGCACGCGTCGCCGGCGCAAAGCCTGTTCAGTTCCTTGAACGGCTGATAGGCGACGCCCGCGCACTGATCGTCGCTGACAGGCACGAGCTGATTGAGATGGCCCGCGTAAAAATAGCCGCGCCGGGTGGAGGTACCGACGTAACCGCTGCCGCCATGCGCGGTATAGTGAACGCAAAGCGTATAGAGCTGATCTTTGCCGACCTGTGACAGCACCGGCGGCGAAATCAACGCGCCGCTCACCCACGCGGTTTGATTCTTCTTGAACAGCTCGCGCAGTGTGGCGACGATCGTGCCCTTGTAGTTGGTCGGGTAGACGTTGGGATTGGCTAATGCGGCCTTGTCGCTGTCCGACGAACAGGCGACAAGCCCCAGCGCCAAGACCGAAAGTGCAAATGCCATGAGCACGTTCTTCGTCATTGCATGTCTCCGCCTAGAGACCCGCGTCCCGGAACGACGCGTCGGATGTTGCGCCGCCCCACAATCCGCTCACAGTTTTAGCTTGCGCTTGCGCTGGCCGAGGGTGCGCAAGCGCAGCGCGTTGAGCTTGATGAAGCCTTCGGCGTCCTTCTGGTCGTAGGCGCCCTTGTCGTCCTCGAACGTCACCAGCGTCGACGAATAGAGCGAGGCCTCGCTCTCGCGGCCGGTGACGATGACGTTGCCCTTGTAGAGCTTGAGCCGCACTTCGCCCTCGACCAGCTCCTGCGACTTGTCGATCGCCGCCTGCAGCATCTCGCGTTCGGGCGCAAACCAGAAGCCGTTGTAGATAAGCTCGGCGTAGCGCGGCATCAGCTCGTCCTTGAGATGCGCGGCGCCGCGGTCAAGCGTGATCGATTCCATGGCACGGTGCGCGGCGAGCAGGATGGTGCCGCCGGGGGTCTCGTAGACGCCGCGCGACTTCATGCCGACGAAGCGGTTCTCGACCAAATCGATGCGGCCGATGCCGTTGTCATGGCCGAGCTTGTTGAGGGCGGCGAGCAATGTGGCCGGCGACATGGCCTTGCCGTTCAAGCTGACGGCGTCGCCTTTCTTGAAGCCGATGGTGATGTCGGTCGCCTGGTCGGGCGCGGACATCGGCGAGATGGTGCGCTGATAGACGATCGCTGGGGCTTCCTGCGCCGGATCCTCCAGCACTTTACCTTCCGACGACGAGTGCAGCAGGTTGGCGTCGACCGAGAACGGCGCGTCGCCTTCCTTGTCCTTAGTGATGGTGATCTGGTGGTCGCGCGCGAAGTTCAAGAGCTCCTCGCGGCCCTTGAAAGCCCAGTGGCGCCAGGGCGCGATGATCTTGATGTTGGGATCGAGCGCGTAATACCCAAGCTCGAAGCGCACCTGGTCGTTACCCTTGCCGGTGGCGCCATGGCAGACCGCGTCGGCGCCGACCTTGTGGGCGATCTCAATCTGCTTCTTGGCGATCAGCGGCCGCGCGATCGAGGTGCCGAGCAGATAGACGCCCTCGTAGACTGTGTTGGCGCGGAACATCGGGTAGACGAAGTCGCGCACGAATTCCTCGCGCAGGTCCTCGATGAAGATGTTCTCCGGCTTGATGCCGGCGCGCAGCGCCTTCTCGCGCGCGGGTTCGAGCTCCTCGCCCTGGCCGAGGTCGGCGGTGAAGGTGACCACTTCGGCGCCGTAGGTGGTCTGCAGCCACTTGAGAATGATCGAGGTGTCGAGACCGCCGGAATAGGCGAGGACGACTTTCTTGGGGTTGTTACTGTCGGCTGTGGCCATGCTCTCAAACCGCGGCGGCGCCGCTTCCTCACATCCTGACGCGCCCGGCCCCCTTGGCCTGGGCAACTTGCGTGCCCGTTCAATCCCTTACCGTACCGGCGGGGTCAAGGGGTTGCGCATGGGCCGGGGCTTAGGGCCGAGATTGGGGGCCGCGAGCGCCCCCTGAGCCGGGAAAGGCGGGCTGAAGCCGGTCCTGGCGGGCCAACGGGCCAACCGCGGCTACTTGTCTTCCAGAGGCTTGGTGAACTTCAGGCCAAAGAACGGCTCGACGGGCTTGTCCAGATGGTGCGGATCGTTGAGCGTCGGCACGTCGGGGTCGGTGGGCTGGTCGGTGCTGATGCCGAGCGAGCCGCCGCCCACCTCCATCGACGGGATGGTCAGCTTCTTGGTGTCGGTGTCGGTGGTGTCGGTCTTCTTGCCAGTATCGGACGTATTGTCCTTTTTCCCCGAGTCGGCGGCGTGAGCACCGCCGGAGACGGCCACCAGCAAGGCCAATACCCAGAGCAGGCGCAACTTCATCGCAGATCCCTTTTTCCGATCCGGTATCTGGTGGCGCCAGTGTTCGACATCATTATGGCAAGCGGACAAAGCCCTCCTACTCAGTCACGTCCTCGTAGACGTCCATATCGGCGTTGCCGGCCAGGATCGCCCGCCAGCCCTGCAGGAAGCTTCGCACCATGGGATCGCTCGCCACCTTGTGGCGGTTGAGCTCGAGCGCGGCGGCGGCTTCGTATTCGATCTCGATGACAAGCTGGGCCGGGTCGTCGACGTTCTTCAGTATCCGGAAGCTGGCGGCGCCCATGGTGCGGTAGAATGGGGCGGCGCTGCGGATGAGCGCGAGTACTTGGGCCGGATCGCCCAGCGCCCTCATTTTGATCTGCAGCAGCCGTTTGACGTTATCTCCTGTCTCCGACAACCCGAGTCCTCCTGCCAAAACGCTCGCCCCGGCAGGCTAGCACGAGGAATCGCGGGTTGTCCGCCACCGTTGTGGGCCCGGTCCAGCCGACGCCCGGGACCGGTGGCAGAGCGCGAGGATCACCACCAGCCGCGGCGGCGCCTCGGGTCCTCGTCGGCGGATTTCTCTTCCGGGCCGGCGATCTCGTGGCCGACGCGGCCGGCCAGCCAGCGCAGCCCGGCGGCACAGCCAAGACCGATCCGCCCAATGGCGCGCTCGATCAACTCGTCGTCAAGCCGCGTGCGCGGCCACCGGTAGATGAGCGCATACGCCAGCCAGATGATCAGATAGGTGAATACGCTGGCGAACAACGTGTCGGTGAAAAAATGGCCGCCGGCGGCAATCCGCATCGCGGCCATGACCGCGGTGAAGACGAGCGCCGCGCCGTAAGCGACCGCGCGCCACTGCGGCGGCGCCAACGCCGCCGGCGCCAGCGTCCAGGCCGCCGTCGACACGTCGCCGGAAACGAAGGAACAATTCTTCGGGCAGTCGCCGCGCGGATCCCACCAAGCAACGAAATGCTGCTGGCCGCCGAACTGCGCGACGTCGATCGGCCGCGGACGACCCCAGTGATCTTTCAGGGCCACGTTGACCACGAGGCCGGGTCCGATGAGCATGGTCGCGATCAAGAACACCGCCGCGCGCCCCGAGATCAGCATCTTGCGCCGCGGCAGGATGAGCTTCACAGCCACCGCCACCACCGCCGGCACCACCAGCAGGAAGCCGGCGCGCAGAGCCACCTCGTGTATCAGCATCATCCGTGGCCAGAGACGGACGGCGAACACGTTGTGGCCGGCGTCAACGATCCCGTAGAACGGCCGCGCGATCGCCAGGTCGAGCTGCGGATAGAATCCGAACACCAGGCCGACGACGGCGCCGACGGCAAGGGCGATGATGAGGCCGGTGCGGTTCATGTGCTGGTTCGCATGTGTGGACGCGGTCTAGCCGAGCCGGGCGGCAAAGAAAAGGCGGCGAGGTTGTGCCCCGGCGGGCTGGCGCGGCCGGTGTTAACGGCTATGATCGGCGGCGCTTTTCAGGGTCTCTGCACGCATGGCCGCTGCGCTCGATTTCTGGTTCGAATTCGCCTCGACCTATTCCTATCCGGCGGCGATGCGCATTGCCGATGCCGCCGCCGCGCGCGACATAACGATACGCTGGCGGCCGTTCCTGCTGGGGCCGATCTTCAAGGCGCAAGGCTGGGACAATTCGCCATTCAATCTCTATCCGGCCAAGGGCCGCTACATGTGGCGTGACCTGGAACGCATCTGCGATGGCTTGAGATTGCCGCTCGAACGTCCGGCGGCGTTTCCGCAGAATACGATCCTGGCATCGCGGGTGGCGCTGGTGGGTCTCGCGCGCGGCTGGGGCGAGGATTTCTGCCGCGCAGTTTACGCCGCCGAATTCGGCGAAGGCCGCAACATCGGCGAGCCCGACGCGGTCGCTTCGGTGCTGAGGCTCCTCGGGCAGGAAGCGCAAGCGGTGATGCGCGAAGCGCAGAGCGATGCAATCAAGAATGCGCTGCGCGCGCAGACCGAGGAAGCCGCGCGCCTCGGCATCTTCGGCGCACCGAGCTTCGTCACCGCCGATGGCGAACTGTTCTGGGGCAACGATCGGCTGGAAGCGGCCGTGGACTGGGGAAGCGCTAGAACAAACTCCGTACATTCCCGCGCAGGCGGGAATCCAGAACCACAGTGACACAAGCTTAGGAACTGGGGACGAGCGGAGAAAGCAGCTATGCGCTCGGCAGCCGCTTCTCCCGCCATCGCCCCGCGTTACGGCCGGCGGTGGCCCAATAGGCCAGGCCGAACACCGCGCCCCCGGCGGCGACGATCTCGACCGCGCGCGGGATCGGCGGCGGCGGGTTATCGATGGACTCTTCATAGGACGGCGGCGCCAGACCGCTGGCGTAATAACCGGCGACCAGCAGCACCGCGCCCACGAGCGCGTGGACGATGAGCGAGCGGATCTTAAAGGCCTCGGCCAGCGCAATAAGGATCACTGCCGGCAGCAGGCCGACCGCCGCGGCGAAACTCGAGGCGAAGAACATCGCGATGGTGAAGCTGATCCCTTCGCCGAAACCGTCACTGTAGGGATGCCAGCCCGGCCCGATGAAGCCGAAGGCGATGGCCGCGCCGCCGGCAAGCAGCGCCACGAGCAGCGAGAACGCGATGACAAAGAGGCGGCCGAGGAGGGACATGGAAACCTTTACGGTCCGTGTCCCGGGCGCGGCGCAGCACGTCAGTGATGCGCCGCGTCCGGGGCACCAAGCTTTCTACTCCACCATCGCCATGGCCCTAAGCGCCATGCGCTCGCGCGCGGTGAGCTTTTCGCTCGCGCTCTTGAGCTGGCCGCAAGCGGCGAGGATGTCGCGCCCGCGCGGCGTGCGCACCGGCGAAGCATAGCCGGCGTCGAACACGACCTGCGAGAATTTCTCGATCTGCTCCCAGTCGGAGCATTCGTATTTCGAACCCGGCCAGGGGTTGAACGGAATGAGATTGATCTTGGCCGGAATGCCCTTCAACAGGCGAACCAGCGCCTTGGCGTCTTCGCTCGAATCGTTCACGCCCTTGAGCATGACGTATTCAAACGTGATGCGCTTTGCATTCGACGCGCCGGGGTAATTGCGGCAGGCCTCCATCAGTGCCTTGATCGGGTATTTGCGGTTGAGCGGCACCAGCTCGTTGCGCAGATCGTCGCGCACGGCATGCAGCGAGATCGCCAGCATGCAGCCTATCTCGTTGCCGGCGCGTTCGATCGTCGGCACTACGCCGGATGTGGAGAGCGTGATGCGGCGCTTGGAGATGCCGATGCCGTCGCCGTCGGCGACAATCAAAAGCGCGTCGCGCACCGCCTCGAAATTATAGAGCGGCTCGCCCATGCCCATCATCACGATATTGGTGACGCAGCGATCACCCGACGGCACCACGCCGTCGGTGGGGCGCTTAGCCCCAGGCCAGTCGCCCAGGCGATCGCGCGCCGCCAGCACCTGGCCAACGATCTCGCCGGCGGTAAGGTTGCGCACCAGGCGCTGAGTGCCGGTGTGGCAGAATGAACAGTTGAGTGTGCAACCGACCTGGCTGGAGACGCACAAGGTGCCGCGCTCGCTGTCGGGGATGTAGACGCACTCGACCTCGTGCGGCAGCTTGCTCATGGGCTCGCCCGGCAGGCGCAGCAGCCACTTGCGGGTGCCGTCGACCGACACCTGCTCCGCCACGACTTCCGGGCGGTCCACGGTGAAGTGTTCCGCAAGCGCCATGCGCAGGTCCTTCGACACGCTGGTCATGGCGTCGAACGAGGTGGCACCACGGAAGTAGATCCAGTGCCAGAGCTGCTGCACGCGCATTTTGCGCTGCTTTTCGGGCACGCCGGCGCTGCCGAGGGCGTCGGCGAGCTGAGTGCGGGTCAGGCCGACGAGCGACGGCTTCTCGGGCGCGACATAGCGCTCGAGCGGCGTTTTCTCGATCAGGGGGGCCGCAGCCGGGGCAGCTTCTAGCGTCGTATCCATCAGCTCATGCCGTCATGACCCGCCAGCGGCGGGTCTGACGGCAATATAGGGGGCAGCCCGGCTATTTGCACGCCGACGCCACCTTGTCGAGGGCGTCGGAAATGCCTTTGAGCGAGTAGGTGTCGGTGGTTTTGGTGCCGTGGGTAGAGACGCTGCGCATCACCATCTCGGAGCCCTTGCGCATGGCGTTGACGAGTTGCGGCTCCTCGGCGGCATTCTTGACCCAGGCGCCATCGTCCTGGGTGTACATGGCGTAGCGGGCATTGCCGTCGATGGTGAGAGAGGCGTCGATGCCGGGCTTCTGCGGATAGCCGACGATGATGGAGACTTCGTTCGTCACCTTCTCCGCCGGCCGCGTCGACACGAACGCGTAGGCGGGATCGCGGTTGCGACCGGGCGGATCGGTCACCCCCTTGGTCGGTTTTGACAAGGCGAAACAGACCGTCTTGCCGTTCGGGCTCGCCTTGTAGGCGCCCCAGTCGCCGAACTGCCCCAGCAGAACGGCCTGTTCCTTGGCCTTCTGCGCCGAGGCCGGCATCGCGAAAGCGCAGGCTGAAACGGCCAGTCCCACGAAGATCGTACGGAGCAAAAAGGTCCTAGTCATCGGGCCCTACCGGTCGAATTGACGACGATTGCTGAAATCGCCCCCCAGTGGATTCGGCTTAGAATATACGCGCATTAGAGACGAAAGTCGGCAATGTGAAGGCGGCATTGCGCCGCTGTCCCGTTGAAAATTGCGCCGAGAGTTAACGGGGGACTCAGCGCACACTCACGGCCAATGGCATGCTAGAGAGGTCGGCCAACGGCCGCCCCTCAAACCACATGAAGCGTTCACCATGAAGGCACTGCTCTGCACCCACTATGGAACACCCGACGATCTGGAGCTCGGCGACATCGCCGATCCGAAGCCGGGCCCGGGCGAGGCGGTGGTACGGGTCACCGCTGCCGCACTCAACTTTTTCGACACGCTGATCATCGCCGGCAAGTATCAGTTCAAGCCGGAGATGCCGTTCTCGCCGGCAGCGGAGTTCGCCGGCACGGTAGAGGCGCTGGGAGACAGTGTTACCTCCGTCAAGGTCGGCGAACGCGTGCTCGGCTACATGGTTTCTGGCGCGGCGCGCGAGCGCGTGGCCATTGCCGCCGAGCGGCTGGTGCCGATCCCCGACGCGGTCGACGACGACCACGCCGCCGGCATCTGCGTCACCTATGGCACCACGCTCTATGCGCTCAAGGACCGCGCCAAGCTGCAGCGGGGCGAGACGCTGGCCGTGCTCGGCGCCTCGGGCGGCGTGGGGCTGGCGGCGGTCGAACTCGGCAAACTGATGGGGGCGCGGGTGATCGCCTGCGCGTCGTCGCCGGAGAAGGTCACCTTCGCGCGCGAGCACGGCGCCGACGACGGCATCGACTACAAGACTGAGGATTTGAAGGATGCGTTGCGGCGCCTCACGCAAGGCCGCGGCGCCGATGTGATCTACGATCCGGTCGGCGGTGCCTACAGCGAAGCTGCGCTGCGCTCCATCGCCTGGTACGGCCGCTTCCTGGTGATCGGGTTTGCCGCCGGCGAAATCCCGAAGTTGCCGCTCAACCTAGTGCTGCTGAAGAGCTGCGACGTGCAGGGCGTGTTCTGGGGTTCGTGGATCGAGCGCGACAAAGCCGGCCACCGCGCCAACACCGAGCAGCTTCTGGCCTGGGTGGCGGAAGGCAAGCTGAAGCCGCACGTGCATGCTGTCTATCCGCTCGAGCGGGCGGCGGAGGCCTTCAAAGCGATTGCGTCGCGCAAGGTAATGGGCAAGGTGATCCTGAAGGTGTGAGCCGTTCCCGCGTCACGCCTTCAGCCGATCGAGAGCGTCCCGCGCCGCCTGCCGGTGCGCCGGCGTGATGTGGTCGGCAACCAACTTGAGCGCAGCGGCGAGCACCGCGGCGTCATCGGTGAAGCCGATGACCGGCATCATATCGGGGATGGCGTCGGTCGGCAGCACGAAGTAGGCGATTGCCGCGAGCAGCATCGCCTTCACCTTCAATGGCGTATCGCGGTCGAAAGCGCAGTAATAGGCCGCCAGCAGGTCGGCGGCGAACGGCAGCCGCGCAGCGACGCGGCCGAGTTTGCGCCAGAAGTCGCGGATAAGACGCTCGGTGTCCTGCGCGTTGCCGCGCCAGAAGGCGGTACGGGCGAAGGTCATAGGCGTTATGTGGGCGGCGGTTTAGGGCCGCGCAAGGTATCAATCTCGGCCCACTTTTGCGCCATTCCTTTTGAGCCATGACAAAGGCCGCCTGCGGCCAACATGCCATCCTTACAAATCGCCGGCCGGCGCCTATCTCTCCCTTAAGGATTAAAGACCTTAACGAGGCTTTGCATGTCGTGGTCGTTGAACATCGGCAGAGTGGCGGGCACGGTGGTGCGCATCCACCTGACTTTCCTCCTGTTCCTCGCCTGGATCTTCGCGGCGAGCTATGCCGCGAGCGGCGCCGCCACCGCCTGGGACACGCTGCTGTTCATTGTGCTGCTGTTTCTGTGCGTGCTGCTGCACGAATTCGGTCACATTTTCACCGCCCGCACTTTCGGCGTGAACACGCCCTACGTGACGCTGCTGCCGATCGGCGGCGTGGCGCAGCTTGAGCGCATTCCGGAAGAGCCGTGGGAGGAGTTCCTCATCGCCATTGCCGGGCCGATGGTGAACGTCGTCATCACCCTGCTACTGGTCTACGTCGCCGGCGCAAATCTGGCACCCGCCAACGCCGCGGCCATCGGCAACACGCAGGTGTCGATGATCGACCGGCTGGCGATCGTCAATCTGTTCCTGGCGCTGTTCAACCTGATTCCGGCGTTTCCGATGGACGGCGGCCGCGTGCTGCGCGCGCTGCTCGCCAGCCGCATGGGTTTCGTGCGCGCGACCGAAATCGCCGCCAATGTCGGCCAGTTCGTCGCCTTCGCGTTGGGCTTTATCGGGCTGATGTACAACCCGATCCTTATCTTCATCGCCATCTTCGTCTATCTCGCCGCCTCGTCGGAAGCGCACATGGTGGCGCTGCGCTCGGTCTCGCACGGCGTGCCGGTGAGCCACGCCATGATGACGCGCTTCGCAACGCTCACGCCGCAGAACCACATCGACGAGGCGGTGGAGACCCTGCTGCAGACCAGCCAGGGCGAGTTCCCGGTCGTGGACGCTGCCGGCCGGCCGGTCGGCGTGCTCGACCGCGGCGGGCTAATCAAGGCGCTGAAGGCGCTGGGGCCGGACGCGCGGGTGCACGAGGCCATGAGCCCGGATTTCCCCACCGTCAGCCACCGTGCCACCCTGGAGCAGGCGTTCAAGCTGTTGCAGGAGAAATCGGTGCCCGCCGTCGGCGTGGTCGATGTCGGCGGCAAGCTGATCGGCTTCGTCACCGGCGAGACCGTGGCCGAGATGATGATGGTGCGCGAGGCCATGCCGCGCGGCCATTTGGGACCCTGGGGGCCGGCGCAGGGGGCCTGAGGGGCCTATCCGGTCCCGAAGACACGGTAACCAGGGCACCAAACCCCAGTTGCTTCCGGCCGTTTCGTCACTATATTGCGCCGCAATAGCGTCGCGTCGCGGGCCTGAAAATGGGCCCGCGCTTTGGTTTCAGGGCCGTCAGCGCCGCATTCGATCAAGGTCCGACAAGTTCAATCCGCCGGCCTCAGGCCCCCACCCAGCCCGCTCCAGCAACACGGGGCGGGAGAGAGCATAAAATGAACCTTCGCAACGTCGCCATCATCGCCCACGTCGACCACGGCAAGACCACGCTGGTCGACCGCCTGCTGCAGCAGTCGGGGGTCTACCGCGAGAACCAGCGCCAGGTCGACCGCGCCATGGACTCGAACGATCTCGAGCGCGAGCGCGGCATCACCATCCTGGCCAAGGCCGCCTCGGTCGATTGGCAGGGCACGCGCATCAACATCGTCGACACCCCAGGCCACGCCGACTTCGGCGGCGAGGTCGAACGCATCCTCAACATGGTGGACGGCGCCCTGGTGCTGGTCGACGCCGCTGAGGGTCCGTTGCCGCAGACCAAATTCGTGGTGTCGAAGGCATTGAAGATGGGCCTCAAACCCATCGTCGTGATCAACAAGGTCGACCGCTCCGACGCCCGCCCCACCGAGGTGGTCAACGAAGTGTTCGACCTGTTCGCCGCGCTCGACGCCACCGACGAGCAGCTCGACTTTCCGATCCTCTACGGCTCGGCCAAGCAGGGGTGGATGGCAACCTCGCTGGAAGGCTCGCAGGACGACGGCATGAAGCCCCTGTTCGAGTTGGTGCTCAGCCACGTACAGCCGCCGGTGATCGAGGAAGGCCCGTTCCGTCTGCTCGGCACCATCATCGAAGCCAACAATTATCTCGGCCGCATCATCACCGGGCGCATTAGGTCGGGCAGCGTGAAGCCGAACCAGGCGGTGAAGGTGCTCGACCGCGAGGGCAATCTGGTCGAGAACGGCCGCATCACCAAGGTGCTGGCGTTCCGCGGTCTGGAGCGTGTCGCCGTCGACGAGGCGGAAGCCGGCGATATCGTCGCCCTGGCCGGCCTGCCTAACGCGACCGTCGCCCATACCATTTGCGATCCGTCGGTCGAGACTCCGATGCCGGCGCAGCCGATCGATCCGCCGACGCTGTCGATGACCTTCCGTGTCAACGACTCGCCCCTTGCCGGCACCGAGGGCAGCAAGGTCACCGGCCGTATGATCCGTGACCGCCTGCTGCGCGAAGCCGAAGGCAACGTTGCGCTGCGCGTGCGCGAGAGCGACGACAAGGACGCCATGGAAGTCGCCGGCCGCGGAGAATTGCAGCTCGGCATCCTGATCGAGACCATGCGCCGCGAAGGCTACGAGCTGTCGGTGTCGCGGCCGAGGGTGCTGCTTCGCCGTAACGAAGCAGGCGAGCTGGAAGAGCCGATCGAAGAAGTCGTCATCGACGTCGACGAAGAGCATTCCGGTGTCGTCGTACAGAAGATGTCCGAGCGCAAAGCTGAATTGATGGAGATGAAGCCATCCGGCGGCGACCGCGTGCGGCTCATGTTCTACGCGCCGACGCGTGGACTCATCGGCTATCAGGGCGAGTTGCTCACCGACACCCGCGGCACCGCCATCATGAACCGGCTGTTCCACGGCTACGCGCCGCACAAGGGCGCGATCCAGGGCCGCCGCAACGGCGTGCTGATTTCCAACGAAAAGGGCGAAGCGGTCGCTTACGCGCTGTGGAACCTGGAAGATCGCGGACCGATGATGGTCGAGCCGGGCTGGAAAGTTTACACCGGCATGATCGTCGGCGAGCACACCCGCGACAACGACCTGATCGTCAACGTGATCAAGGGCAAGCAGCTCACCAACATCCGCACCACCTCGAAGGACGAGGCGGTCAAGCTCACCCCGCCGATGAAAATGACCCTGGAAAAGGCGCTCGCCTATATCGACGACGACGAACTGGTCGAGGTGACGCCGAAGTCGATCCGCCTGCGCAAAAAGCTCTTGGACGAGAACGACCGCAAGCGCGCCGAGCGCGCGAAGGAAGCCGAAGCGGTGTGATGTTTTTTACCTCACCCCGTCGTGCGGGGGAGGTAGAAGCGCGTCCTTGTCCAATTATGACACAACGGCGCGCGACATCGCGGGCGCGCGATCGTTCCGCGCCGCGCGGTTTCGGCCGGTTAGGGCCGTATTGTTACCGATCTGTGACCAGTAATCCACACCGTTTACCGAAGCTTAATCATAGGCCTTGAACGGCGCCGGGTTCGTTGCTTCAATTCTTCCATGAGCACGACCCTGATAGAGATTCGCCGCGCCAAGGCCACCGACGCATCGGAGGTAGCCGAGACCCATGATGAGGCGTGGCGTACGGCCTACCAGGGCATCATCCCCGGCAACGAGCTCGATAAGCTGATCAACCGGCGCGGCCCGGACTGGTGGGATTCGGCGATCCGTAAGGGCAGCCGCATCACCATCCTGCAGTTCGGCGAGCAGGTGGCTGGCTACGCCAATTACGGCCGCAACCGCGCGCGCAGTCTGTTCTACGACGGCGAGGTCTACGAGCTTTACCTGCGCCCCGAATTCCAAGGCCTCGGCTTCGGGCGCCGGCTGTTCACCGCCGCACGCAAGGACCTGATCCAGAGCGGGCTGAAGAGCCTGGTGGTCTGGGCGCTGTCCGACAACGAGTTGGCGGTGGAGTTCTATCGTGCGCTCGGCGGCCGCGCCGTCGCCCGCTCCTCGGAGCGCTTCGGCTCGAAGACCCTCGATAAGGTCGCCTACGCCTGGCAGGGCTGAGGCTCATGCGACAATTCGTTTGCCGTCATCGCCGGGCTTGTCCCGGCGATTTCGTTTTGTGGTCGCATTGCCGAAAGTCTTTCTCCGTCATCCTGAGGTGAGAGCGCGCATGCGCGAGCCTCGAAGGATGATCGGCCGTCGCCCTTCGAGGCTCGACCTAGGAGCCGCACCTCAGGCTGACGGATCAGAGTCAAAGCTCCGGCAGCGGCAGGCCCTTCTGTTGGCAACTGGCGCGCAGCGTGTTGAGCAGCAGGCACGCGATGGTCATCGGCCCGACGCCGCCGGGGACGGGCGTCAAAGCGCCGGCAACATCGGCAGCATCGGCAAACGCCACGTCGCCGACGATGCGCGGCTTGCCGCCATCGGCCGCCGGCACGCGGTTGATGCCGACGTCGATCACGGTGGCGCCCGGCTTGATCCAGTCGCTGCGCACTATCTCCGGCCGGCCAATGGCCGCGACCAGCAGATCGGCGCGCCGGCATACCGCCGGCAAATCGCGCGTCTTGGAATGGGTGATGGTGACGGTGGCGTTCTCACTCAGCAGCAGGTTCGCCACCGGCTTGCCGACGATATTGGAGCGCCCCACCACCACCGCCTCCATGCCGGCGAGCGATGAATGCACCGACTTCGCCAGCCGCACGCAGCCGAGCGGCGTGCACGGCACCAGCGCGGGCAGGCCGCTCGACAGCCGCCCGACGTTGATCGGATGAAAGCCGTCGACGTCCTTGGCCGGATCGATGGCGAAGATGATCTTGTTCTGATCGATCTGCGGCGGCAGCGGCAATTGCACCAGGATGCCGTTGACGTTGTCGTCGGCGTTGAGCTTGGCGATGAGCGCGAGCAAGTCCTCTTCGCTGGTATCCGCCGGCAGCTTGTGATCGAACGCGCGCATGCCGGCTTCCGCCACGGCCTTGGTCTTGCTGCGCACGTAGACGCTGCTCGCGGCGTTGTCGCCGACCAGCACCACCGCGATACCCGGGACGAGACCATGCGCCTTGGTGACGCGCGCGACGTCGGTCGCAATCCTGCTGCGCAAGTCCGCCGCGATGGCCTTGCCGTCGATTATCGTCGCGCTCATCTCGCCCCTTGCAGCGTCTTGCCGCCCCTTGTTGGTTCCCTGCGTGACTATTTTTGAGATTTCACCATACGGAAGAGCCGAGAGAGACAGAAAACCGCTCATCCCGCAAGCGTTTCCAGCTTCGCCGCCAGGGCCGCGCAGTCGCCGGAAATGACGAGCCGCTTGATGCGGGAGGTGGCGCCGGCAACAAGCGCGACATCGCGCCGCGGCACCCCCAATACCTTGGCGATCAGCCGGATCAATGCGTCGTTGGCTTCGCCCTCGCTGGGTGCCGCGCGCACCCGCACTTTCAATACGGAACGCCTATCGGCCAATTGTTCGACGCCATCGATGGCGTCACGGCCACCCTTGGGTGTCAGCCGCACGGCAAGCGTAATGCCGCCCGCGTGGGAAACCCAAGGGCGCTCGGTCATCGCACGTTAGACGGCCATCCTCAGATAGACCCAGAAGATGAACCGCTCCAGGAACAGCAGCCCGATGATCAGGATCACCGGCGAGATATCGAGGCCACCGAGATTGGGCAGCACCGCGCGGATCGGCCGGAGCAACGGCTCGGTCACGCGGTACAGGAAATCGCCGATCGTGTGGACGATCGGGTTACGGACGTTCACGACGTTGAAGGCCACCAGCCACGACAACACCGCCGAGCCGATCAGCAGCCAAATGTAGATCTGGATGATCGTATCGACCAGCCAAAGAAAAGGGTTCATTGCCTGCTCCGTAACCTGTCCGCGGTACTAAAGCGCGATGACTCTTCTGCGAATTGTCATCCCGCTTGAGAGTCTTGTTTGAGCACAATCTTTTCCGAAAACCGGTACCCGCCCCCGATCGGGGTCGAGAACATGCTGTTCGGGATCATGCCCTGGCCCGGGGCGACGAATAACCGCTTGCACGGCGAAGGGAAAGGGCCCTGTTCCGGTCCGGTCCGGCAGGCGGGCTGGGTGGCCCGGGGTTATCCTTGACAGGCCCAGACCCTGGCCCTAAATGGCGGCCACTCGCCCGAATTTTCGGCGCAACGGGGCTTTTTGGCCGTTGCGCCCCTTTGGGGGGCCGTAGCTCAGCTGGGAGAGCGCCTCGTTCGCAATGAGGAGGTCAGGGGTTCGATCCCCCTCGGCTCCACCAATCTTCGTTAGCCTGTCATTCCAGGGCGAGGCCTTCGGGCCGTGAGCCCGGAATGACGTGGCTCACATCGCCCCATCCTCCCCCTCACCGCCACGCCCGTCAGCGACCGTGGTGGCGCGCGGAATCGCGATCTCGCAGCGTAGGCCCTCGGGCTCGTAGCTGAGCCGCGCACTGCCGCCGAGCTCGGCGGCGATGCCCTCCTCGATCAACCGCGAGCCGAAGCCGCGCCGTTCGGGCGCGCTCACCGCCGGCCCGCCCTCTTCATGCCAGTCGATGCGCAGCAGCGGCCGGCCGGTTTCGTCCTGCATCAATTGCCAGCGGATCTCGACACGCCCGGCCGGCTCCGACAGCGCGCCGTACTTGGCAGCGTTGGTGATCAGCTCGTGGAACGCCATCGCCAGCGTGAGCACCGCGCGCGGGCGCAGGCGCACATCCTCGCCGCGCAGCACCACGCGCCCCGGATCACCGCTATGCGGTGCGATGGCCCCCGACAACAGGTCGCGCAGGTCGGCGCTCTCCCAATGATGCATGGTGAGTTGGTCGTGCGCCTTTGACAGCGCGATCAGCCGGCCTTCGAAGCTCTCGCTGAACGCGCGCGGCGAGGCGGCGCGGCGCGCGGTCTGTGCGGCGAGCGACTGCACCGTGGCGAGCGTATTCTTGACGCGGTGATTGAGCTCGTCGATCAACAGCTTCTGCCGCTGCTCGGCGAGTTTCGCCTCGGTGATGTCCTGCATCACGCGCACGACGTAGAGCAGCTGGCCCGCGGCATCGCACACCGACGAGGAGCGCACCGATATCCAGATGGCGCGGCCGTCCTGGCGCACGAAGCGCTTCTCGACCGAATAGAAATCCAGATCGCCCGCGACCTGCTTGCGGAAGGCGTCGCGGTCGAAATCGACGTCCTCGGGATGGGTGAAGCGGAACAGCACGCTCTGCTGAAGTTCTTCGCGGCTGTAGCCGGTGATGCTGCAGATCGCCTCGTTGACACGCAGGATACGGCCGGTGGGATCGATCTCCGAGATTCCGATGGCGGCGTGCTCGTAGGTTGCGGCCAGCCGCTGCTCCTGCTCCAGCAAGTGCTGGCGCGAGGCTTCGAGCGCCTCGATGGCGCGCTTGCGTTCGGTAATGTCTTGCACGCAATGCACGCCACCGATCACCGCGCCGGCTGCGTCGAACAGCGGATCGATGCTGACGGAGACGGCGAGGCGGACGCCGTCGCGCTCGACGACGCGCTCGACGTCGCGCACCGACGTGCCGTTCGCCAGCACGTCGTGAAGCAGCGAACGCTTGACCGGCGTGCCGTCGGATTCCCAGAACTTGGCGTTCTCGACGAATTCGAAATGAGTTTGCCCGGGCCGCGGCGCGTGGCCCCATAATTCGACGGCATGGCGGTTGTACTGCCGGATAACGCCTTGCGCGTCGCAGATGAACGTCGCGATCGGCAACAGGTCGAGAATGCCGTCGGATGCGCGCAGCATCTCGTTCAAGGCCGGAGGCATAGGCGTCGCTCGGGATTTTGGAGTCGCGTCGCGCATTGGCAGGCCTCCGCGCGTGCCTGGCTCCCCCTTGTCCGTTCCCGCCGCAAGTCGATGGGACGCCGGCTGATTTGTCAATGCGCAGAATTTGCGCTGCCGCGGCGCGTCAGGAAGCGGTCGCGGCCTCGGGCATATCGGCCGCTTTGCCGCCGATCCAGCGGTCGAGGAAGCAGGCCAGCCAGTTGCGCACGGCGTAGTCGTGCACGGCGCGGTCGGCGACGTGTTCGTGCCGCTGCTTGGCGCCGGGCGTATCCATGCGGTGGGCGCCGCGCACCAGCCAGCGATGCATCATGGCGTGGGTGACTTCGGGGTGGAATTGAATGCCGTAGCCGCTGCCATACCGGAAGGCCTGCGCTTTGAAGCCGTCCTCGCCCTCGGCCAAGAGTTCGGCGCCCTTCGGCAATTCGAAGCCCTCGTGGTGCCATTGGTAGACGTGATCGGGCCATTCCGGGCAGATCTCGAGGCCGGCAGCGGTCGGTCGGATCGGGTAATAGCCGACCTCGGCGCGCCCTTGCGGATGCGGGAAGACGCCGGCGCCGAGCTGGCGCGCCATCATCTGGGCGCCCAGGCAAATGCCCAAGAATGGCTTCTCGTCGCGCAGCGGCACGCCGATCCAGTCGGTCTCGCGCTTGATGAAATCGTCCTCGTCGTTGGCGCTCTGCGGACCGCCGAAGATCACGGCACCGGCATGGTCGGCCATGGTCTCTGGCAAGGGATCGCCAAAACGCGGGCGGCGGATGTCGAGTGGATAGCCGCGCTGGCTGAGCGCCTGGCCGACCCGGCCGGGCGAGGAGTGTTCCTGGTGCAGGATGATGAGGACGGGCTTCAGCATGGCGTCCGCCCTTAAGTAATCGCTTCGCCGGGTTTTGAAAACCGCGGCTAGTGTCCCGGCTCCGATGCGCGCCACGCATTGCGGCAAGATCCATCGCGCGCATCGGAGCCGAAAGGACACTAGCAACGTGTTGATTTTTCGTGCGGCTTTGGATTTGACGGTCCTATCCAGAACGCGCCGACACGCTGATAGGACCGTCAAATCCGCCGCACGAGATACCGGGGCCGCTATGCCCCCTGCGCGGACCTGCGCTTGGATTGACGCTGATCGATCTTGCGCAGCAGCAGCCGGCGCGGGGCGAACCGGATCGCGAAAATGACCAGCTTGTTGATGAAGCCCGGCACCACCGTGCGCTTGTTGGCCATCAGCCCGCGATAGCCTTCGGCCGCGACCTGCTCCGCCGTCCGGGTGAGCAGGCCGGGCGCCAGCTCTTCCTTTACGCCGGCGACCGCGGCGAACTCGGTCGGCACCGGGCCGGGGCAGAGCACCGACACCTTGATGCCGCGGCGGGCGAACTCGCTATGCAGCGCCTCCGAGAACGACAGCACGAAGGCCTTGGTGGCGTAGTAGACCGCCGCACCCGGCCCCGGCAGGAAGCCGGCGATGGAGCCGACATTGAGCAGACCACCCTTGTGGCGTTCGAGACTGTCGACGAAGGCAAGCGACAATTCGGTGAGCGCGCGCACGTTGAGGTCGATCATGGCGAGTTGCTCGCCGCGGTCGCGGCTGGCGGCGGTGCCGACGAGGCCGAAGCCGGCGTTATTGACCATGTATTGCGGCTCGGCGCCTTGGGCGGCGAGCGCGTCACCGATGATCTTGCCGGCGCCGCTTTGGGTCAGGTCCGCGGTGATGACGATGGGACGCGGCGCGCCGGTGGCCGCGAGCTCGTCTGCGAGCGCGTTCAACCGATCGCCGCGCCGCGCCACCAGTGCCAGCGGGTGGCCGTGGCGGGCGAACTCACGCGCCAATGCCACGCCGATACCTGCCGAAGCACCAGTGATGACGGTGACGGGGCGGAGATCGCTCATCAGTTATTTCCTTTGCGCATGATCTTATCCGAAAGCCGGTTCCCATCCCCGATCAGGGTCGAGGACATGCTTTTTGGGATCATGCGCTAATCGCCCTGTTGGCGGCTTTCGGCCACCCGGTTCCGCAGCGCGATGCGCTCGCGTTGGGAAATGCCGAGCAGGTCGGCGGCGCGCCAGATCAGGTTGTCCTCGAACTCGCTGACGACGCCGTCGGCGTAAGCAACCTGCCACATCATCTCCACCATGCGGGCGCGGCCCTTCTCATCGAGCTCGCGGTTGAGCTGCGCGGTGAAGTGATAGAGGTCGATGGCCTCTCGCTCCAGCTCGGTAGCCTCGGCGATCAACTCGGCGGCGGTGGCCTCGTCGAGGTCGAAGCGGCTCTTGATGATGGCGCTGAGCTTGGCGCGCTCGCTGTCGGCGAACTGGCCATCGATGCGCGCGGCATGGACCAGCAGCGCCGTGGCGGCGAGCCGATAGTCGTTCTCGTCGAAATGGTGGGCGGGCTTGGCGCCTTCGCCGACCTCGGTAATCAATCTGCGAAAAGCTTCGAACATGGGCGCAGTCTGGTCCTTGATCGTCAGTGGTCTGGGCGTCGCTCCCGGGGCGAGGATTCCCCTCATTTATGGACGAAAGGGGCCGGTTGGAAGATCAAAAACGCGGCCTTTCTTCGCCCTTATGCTGAGGAGGGCGCCGAAGGCGCGCGTCTCGAAGCATGAGGCGGAAAGGAATTCACGAAAAATGAAGAACTGGGTCCCCGCTTGCTCGGGGGAGAACCGAGGCGTGCGCCCCTACTCGATCGCCTTGCCCAGCTTGGCGCTGCGGCTGAGCAGCCGCAGGTTATTGGCGACGTATTTGTTCTGCGGGTCCTTGCGCCTGGCCCTGAGCAGCGTCGCGCGGGCGCGTCTGTAGTCGCCGCGCAGCATGTAGGAATAACCCTGGTTGTTCAGGATCGCGACGGTCGGACCGACGATACGGATCGCCTGCGCGTAGGCGCGGTCGGCGAGATCGAAGCGGCGCAGCTCGTCATACGAGGCCGCGAGCCCGAGCCAGGCCTCGGCGTCGCGCGGGTGCAGTTCGACGGCGTGGCGGAACGCCTGCTCGGCGAGGCCGTAGTTGCCGAGACGATACTGGCGCTTGCCGCGCGAAAGGTTGTCGTTGGGGTCGCTGCCGAGCAGGCCCTTCTCCTCGGACTCGATCGGCACGCCGAGCGGCGGCGGCGCGCTGGCATAGGCGTTCTCGCCCGCACCGGCGGCGGCCACGTCGGAGGCCCCGGCGGCGGGCGCGGAATTGGCCTTGAACAAGCCGGACAAATTCTGAGAACTCGTGCACCCGGCCAGCCACAGGCCGGCAAAAGCGATCATCAGGACACGAGCCGGTCGACAACGCATGACAAATCCTGCCGCAAAACCCTCTACCCCATGCCGGCAGCGTAAGGGGACACCTCTTAAAAATTTGTCCGTAAGTTCGACTCAATACGGCCATTCACGCTTCGCTAACCGCGGTTAACGGCGCACGCGCATCAGTAGTGGCCGGTGTAGAGCTTAACGAACACGGGAAGAAGGATGACCACGAAGATCACCGGGAAGATGCACACCATCATCGGCACGGCGAGCTTGGCCGGCAGCGCGTAGGCCTTTTCCTCCGCGCGCGACAGGCGCTGGTGGCGCATGTCATCGGAGTAGACGCGCATGGCGTCGGTGATCGACGACCCGAGGTCGATCGACTGGTTGATGAGGGTCGCGAACGAGCGCGCTTCCTCCAGCGCCAGACGATCGGCGAAGCGCTCGAGCGCATCCTTCAAGGCGCGGCCGGCACGGATCTCGAGGTTGGTCATGTGGATGTTGGCGGTGAGCGAGGGATAGCTGTCGCCGAGCTCGCGGCCGACGCGCTCCAGTGACGCTTCCATCGACAGGCCGGAATCGGCGCACACCACCAGCAAGTCCATGAAATCGGGAAAGCCCGAGCGGTGCTCGAGCTTGCGCGCCTTGATGCGCTTGTCGATGTACATGGACGGGCCGACGTAGCCGGCAATGCCGCCCACGACCACCATCAGCCAATAGTAGCTGCCGCCATTGTGGACGCCGAACATCGGCAGGAACAGGAACAACACGATGGCGAGCCCGAGCGCCAGCGCGGTGCGGCCGATGAAGAAATAGGCGACGGCGCGCGGATCGTAGATGCCCGCCTGGATCAGCCGCTTGCGCAGCACCTTGGTGCCCTCGGCGTTGCCGTCGCCGTAGTGCTTGGTGGTGTATTCGATGAGCTTGGTCGCCGCCTGGCGGCTGGAATGGCGCAGCGAGCGCTTCGGGTTCGACGGATGCCCGCCCTCGTCCATCATCATGCGCGAGGCGCGTTTCTTGACCGCGCCGCGCACACGCACGACGGCCATCACCGCAAACGCCAGCGTGCCGGCGGCCAGGAACACCAGCAGCGCCATCATCATGTTGCCGCTGTCGGCGAACATCGAGCCGAAGGTGGAGGCCAGCGCGTCCATGCTAGATCCTGAAGTTGACCATGCGCCACATGATCATGTTGCCGATGCCCATCCAGACCACGGCCACCGCTAAGATGATCTTGGTCAGTTGCTCGTTCCAGACGCTGCCGTAGAACTGCGGCACCACGAACTGCACCATGGCGAACATGGCGATGGGCAGCGACGACAGGATCAGGGCCGAGGCGCGCCCTTCGGCTGCGAGCGCGCGGATCTTGCGGCGCATCTTGAAGCGCTCGCGGATGACGCGCGACAGGTTCGCCAGGATTTCGCCGAGGTTGCCGCCGGTGGAGCCCTGGATCGCCACCGCGGTGACGAACAGCGGCAGGTCGTCGGTGCCCACGCGGTAGAACAGGTTGCGCATGGCGGTTTCGAGATCGGCGCCGTAGGTGACCTCGTCGACCACGATGCCGAATTCACTGCCGACCGGATCGGGCATCTCGCGCGCCACCATGGAAATCGCGACCGGCGTCGGATGGCCGGCACGCAGAGAACGGGTGATGACGTCGATGGCGTCGGGGAACTGGGAGGAGAACTTCTTCTGCCGGCGCGACCGCAAGATGCGCAGGACCAGGAACGGCAACACCAGGCCGGAGAACAGCGCGGCCAAGATGGCGTACAGCAGGTGATGCGTGAATATGACGGTGCCGGCGAAGGCGATCACCACGCCGACAAGGTCGAACAGCACCAGCTTGGAGAAACCGAGCGTGAGACCGGACTGCAGGATGAGCCGGTTGATGTTGAGAAGCGGCAGCCGGTAGTCGCCGCCCGCGGTCAGCCCGCGTTCGCGGCGCAACTGCACCAGCACGCTTTCGCGGTCCGGCTTGTCGTCCATGACGCGCAGGCGGCGGTTGATGTTCTTGCGGTAGGACGACTGGTTATAGGCGAGCAGATAGGCGCCCTCGGCGAACATGGCCGCTGACAGGCCGATCAGGAGATAGAAGAGATAGACCGGGTTGAAGTCGGGCATGGGAATTACAACGGCTTCGACGGATCGAAATAGCTTCCGGGTACGGTGATGCCCATGCTGGCGAGCTCGCCCAGGAAGCGCGGGCGCACGCCGGTGGCCTGGAAATGACCCTGCACGGTGCCGTCGGGCCCGGTGCCAGTGCGCACGTACTTGAAGATCTCCTGCATCTGGATGATGTCGCCTTCGAGGCCCGTGACCTCGGCGATGGAAGTGACCTTGCGCTTGCCGTCGGACTGGCGCGAGAGCTGCACGATGAGCTGCACCGCGTTGGCGATCTGGCCGCGGATGGAGGCCACCGTCATCGGCAGGCCGGCCATGCCGATCATTTGCTCCAGGCGCGAGATGGCGTCGCGCGGGGTGTTGGCGTGGATAGTGGCCATCGAGCCTTCATGACCGGTGTTCATGGCCTGCAGCATGTCGAACGCTTCCTCGCCGCGGCACTCGCCGAGGATGATGCGGTCGGGCCGCATACGCAGCGCGTTCTTGACGAGGTCGCGCTGACGGATCTCGCCTTTGCCTTCGACGTTGGGCGGACGCGTCTCCATGCGGCCGACGTGCGGCTGCTGAAGCTGCAATTCGGCGGCGTCCTCGATGGTGAGCAGGCGCTCCTTCTCCGAGATGAAGGCGGACAGCGCGTTGAGCATGGTGGTCTTGCCGGAGCCGGTGCCGCCGGAAATGATGGTGGTGATGCGCGCCTTCACCGCCGCCGCCAGCAGCTCGGCCATGGGCGGACGCAGCGCGTCAACCTCGACCAGCCGCGAGAGGTCGAGCTTCTTCTTGGAGAACTTACGGATCGAGACCAGCGGGCCATCGACGCCCACGGGCCGCACCGCGACGTTGACGCGCGAGCCGTCCAGCAGGCGCGCGTCGCAGAGCGGGTGCGATTCATCGACGCGGCGGCCGACGGCGGACACGATTTTATTGATGATGCGCAGCAGGTGCTGCTCGTCCTTGAAGCGCACCGACAACGGCTCCAGCACGCCGTGCCGTTCCACGTAGACACATTCGTGGCCGTTGATGAGGATATCCGCAATGCTCGGGTCCTTGAGCAGCGGTTCCAACGGGCCGAGGCCGGTCATCTCGTCGAGAATTTCCGAGACGAAGTCGTTGAGCTCCTGGGCGTTGAGCGCCAGCCGCTCGACCAGCACATATTGTGAAACCAGCCCCTGCACGTGGGCGCGGATTTCGTCTTCCGGCAGCTTTTCCAGCGCGGAGAGATTGATCTCCTCGATCAGCCGCCGGTGCAGGCGCACCTTGGCGTCGAGCAGCTTCTCGCTCTGCAGCGCGCTCGCCGTCGGTGGCGGCGCCAGCGGCGGCGGCGTCAGCGACTGTGACGTCAGCAAGGGTGTCTTGGCGACCGGCTCGGCAGACGCGGACTCGACCGCGGGCTCGGCCACAGCCGGCGCCGCGACTTCCGCGTCGGCGGGCTCGGCCAGCGTTTCCGGAAACACGGTCCAGGCGACGCTGTCGAGGGCGGACGGCGGCGAGTCGACCACGGGCAGGTCGGCGGTGGCACCGCGTCGAGCTGAAAAACGGCCGGCCATCGATACTAGTTCCCGTTCTTGGGTTCGGTCAGCGCGCCGACGCGAACTTCAACTTCTGCATCATGGATCGCTGCTTGGCGTCGACATTCGGTTTGGCCGACGCCGGCGCGTCATCGCTATCCAGGACC